>NZ_JAEQAZ010000274.1 GCF_016654115.1 Streptomyces sp. MBT53 | reverse complement strand
CGTCGATACGTATCGACGCCGCCTACGCACTGGCCACCGTCTCGGACCCCGACCGCGCCGTCCGTGCCTCCTTCCGTGCCCGGCTCGCCGCCGAGGAGGATCCGAAGGTCAGCGCCGCCCTGGTCCTCGCCACCGCCGAAGCCACCCGCACCCACCCCCACGCGCCGACCACCACATGGATGCGGGAACAGTGGCGGGACCGAACACAAGCACCCGAGGTCCGCCTGGCCGCCGCGATCGGCTGGCTCTGCCTCACCGACGAACCCGCCCCCGACGACTTGCGCACCACCGTCGACGACCTCGCTACCGACGAACGCGCCCACGCCATGGACGACCTGCCCTGGATGGCCGATTCCGGGGGATCCCACGAGACGGGACTGCAACGCTGCGTCCGAACGATGCTCCACCCCGACCAGCCCGATCCCGAGGATCAGGACGACCTGTGGGCCTCACTCCGCTGACCATGGGAGCAAGCCACCAGCGCTCAATCTCCGTTGGGTGCGGCTCTCGTGGAGTGAGCTTGCCGGTCAGGCCAGGAGTTCGTAGTTGTGCTGGTCGGGCCGGGGGTGGAGGCGTTCGCGTTCTCTGTGCCTGTGGAAGATCCAGTACTGCGGGAAGTCGCCGTTGCTGATGAGGGCTCGCGGAGTCAGGACGGCTTCGGCTCCGGGGACCGTCCACCGGCTGCCGTTGATTTCGAGTCGGTCGGCCACCAGATGACGTGCGGCGCCTTCGACGATGCCGCTGGCGATCGGCCATCCGGCCGCGAGTGCCTGGTCGTAGTGGAGATGGGCGCCGTTGTTCTCCAGGTGGCGGCGGGCCCGGTCCGCTGCGGCCCGTTGGTCTGGGGACAGGTCCAGCCGGTCGGCTTGTGCGCGGATGCCGGTGACGGCGCCGAGGGCGTCGCCGGCCAGGATCCGGGCGGCCTGGGTGCCGACCCAGGTCTCGGCGTCCGGATCGGTGGCGGTGTGGAAGCATCGCGAGGCCGACCGCAGCTTCTCGATCACGTGGACGATGTCGAGGACGACCTGGATGGTGACGCCCCGTCGGGCGGCCTGCGCATGGATCAAGTCGAGCTGGTGCTCGGCGCCGTCGATCAGGAACACCCAGCACCGGCGGTGTTGCGGGTCACGGGCTTCTGCCTGGTCGAACGCCAGCCGTCGCGGCGGCCGCACAGCCTGCGGTCATCGGGCTCTCGCTTTTCGGGCGGATGAATGGGTGGCACCTTCGGCGCTGGGGACGAGGGCCCGACCCCACGCCGGCGCGGCGGTGCGAGCCCTCTGTGCCGCCTTGTTCCGGCGCAACCGCGCCCGCCGTCACCGCGGGCTGCGACGCGAACAGTCCCGGCTGCGCCTCCGTCAGCCAGCCCCGCTCGATCAGCCGCTTCAGTCTCGACGGGAAGCCTTCCGCCTTGCTCTTGTCCGTCGACAAGCCCAGCGCGCCACAGATGTGATGCGCCCGCACCGGATGCACCGCATCCGCGAGCCCCTCGACGATGTCCTGGTACGAACGCGGCAGCGCCCCCACGACCAGCCCGGGCGTCCACTGCGGCACCAACCGCACCCGACCGGCGATCCCGCCGGCAAATGGTGCTCCTCCGTCTCCGCCCCGCCCGCGTCCGCTTCCGCCCCGGCAACCGAGATCGTCTCGTCGCCGGACAGGATCTCGCCGATCGAGTTCCTCCAGCCACGACACCATCGCCGCCTCCAAGACCACGTCCTGTAACGCGGCGATCCGCCGTCCGACCACGAACGGCAACGGCGCGCGGCATCACCAGCTCACCACAAGAGAGCCGCACCCAAAAGCGTCTCGGTCACCCACCGGAGACCCGCCCTTTCCCCATGTCCTTCCTACAGGCCGGTCCCGGACGTCCTGACCACGTCCCCCAAGAGGGTTTCATCGACGACGAACACCCCGGGCGAGGTTTCGATCGATGAGCGCCGGATGTCCTCGGCCCATCTCGACGGCCAGCGGGTCTCTTCGTTCCAGCGCAGCCCACCCAAGGTGTCCACCTCGAGGTTGCCAACCCCGCTGACGTCCGCGCCCTCGAAGTCGTCCGCCAGTTCCCTGACTTCCAGCTCAGCGTCCGCGAGAGCCTGGGCGAGGTCGAGGGTGCGGATCCGGGTGCGGTCGAGCACTCCGTGGTAGTCGAGGTCGTGGATCCGGTCGAGTACCTCCTCGGCATCGAGACCGCTGTCAAAGGCACGGACCAGGTCCGCCGCGAGGTCGGCGTCGAGGGTGCGGACGAGTTCGAGGGCCAGGTCCCGGTCGAGCGCGCGCACTAGGGAGTTGGCCAGGTCGAGGACACGTGCCCGGTTCCGGTCCGAGACGAGTGTCGCCGCCTGGAGAAGCTTGCCGATCATGTCGAGGGAGTGGTTGCGGACGAAGGACAGCTGGCGTCCGAGGTTACGGCCGTACTCGACGACCTGGTCGAGCCCCTGCCTGCGGACAAAGTCTCTGTCGGGGGCGACCGCGCTGCCCTGGACCAGGTCCTTGACCACCTTGCGGACGAGTACGCGCAGGACGACGCGGGATCCGGGAGGGTTGCGCACGACGGCTTCGGCCAGGACGCCGACGAACTCCTGGGCCGCGCCCCGGGCATCGTCCATCTCGCTGGCGAGCTTCTGCAGGTCGACCCGGCCGTAGAGCCGTACTTCGGGTGGCAGGTTCTTCAGGCCCCGCACCGCGCGAGGCAGGCGGAGCGGGGTCCATTCGAACGTACGAGTGTCCGGCGGCGCGGTCGGCTCCTGCCTCGCCCGGATCAGGGCCTCGGCCGCTTCGACGTGCGTCTGTCCTCCGGTCACCTCGGGGGCGGCGCGTTCCGCGGCGGCGAGGTTGAGCAGCGCCGACCGGGACAGCGGGTGCTGCGGGCCCAGTGTCGCGGCGGTCTTCTGCGCCGCGATCTCCAGTACGTCGGCCGACTTCTCCAGTCGTTCCTCGTCGCCCGCGGCGAACGCGGAGGCTAACTCAGCGCGGGCGAGGGCCACCAGGGCTGACAGCGAGGCGGGATGATCACCGCCGCGCCGACGCACTACCTGCCGAGCGGTGCGAGCCAGGGCGTTCACCAACTGGTCCGCCGAGAAGTGGTCGCCCTGGCGGCGGGCCACCTCGGCCAGCACCGACTCCGTGAGCAGCCGGACGTCCAGTTGCTCGGCCGACGCGTGGTCATGACTGTCGAAGCCGGGGAGGACTCGCCGGGCGTCGCCCTCGGCGCCCGTGAGATCGCCGAGGCGCAGTTTGAGTGCCGCGAGGTTCGCCAGGGTCTGGGCCTCGACGCCGTCCGGTACGGGGCCGGCCGTACCGTTGGCACCTGGGTCATGAGCCCCCGGGCCGACGGCTGTCGACAGGACCGTGACCGCCGCCGTGAGGTAGTCACGGTCCGCCAGCGCGACCGCCAGTTGGTTGCGGACCCGCGCGGGCAACGACAGTGCCTCGGGATCGATGACCAGGCGGAAGGCCACCTGTTCCAGGAGCGCGCGGGCCTCGTCGACCAGGCCGAGCGCTTCGAGCAGCCCTGCCAGGTGGGCCACGTCCTTGCCGATGCCGGGATGCCGCAACAGCCTTGTGTCACCGCGCAGTTCGCGGGTGAGGGCCCGGATCCGCAGGCGGTCCGGGGAACCGGTGCGTAGGACGGTCTCCGCGAGGGTGATCGCCTCCTGCCAGCGGTCGGTCATACCGGGTCACCGCCCAGCTGACGTAGAACGACCTTCTCGACGGCGGACTTCAGCTCCGAAATGTGGGATGCGTCGAGGCTCGTGCGTTTGGCCCACGCCTCGATCCCGTCGGACAAGAGTGTGACGAGATCGTCCGGGTCGTGCGGGATGCCGTCCGCGGACCGCTCGTGGTCGCCGGAGAGCGAATCGATCGGATGGCCCAGCGAGCCCATCATGTGTTCAACGCTGAGGACCTCGAAGCGCCGCATCGCCTCAGCGATCGTCATGGCGAAGAGGACTCCGACCGCACGGTCCCGGGTGAGCCTCTCCAGCAGCTGCTCCTGGAGAATGCCGAGGATTTCGGAGGAGGGCCCGTCCGGCACTCCTTTGACGACCGGACCGCCGGAGTACCCGGCATAGTCGTCCAGCCTCTCTGGACGCGCCCCCAGCTGAAGCGCCCGGACCTGCTCGCCGCTCGTCAACTCGTACTCCAGCCCGGGGTGGTCCACCGTGCCCAGCAGATGCGCGTCCGCCCGCGTGGGCCGGTACGGGCCGTGCCAGGCATCGCCGCTGAGAGCGGTGCCCGCGCCGGGGATCCGGACGGTCACCTGGCGCGCGTCGAGGACCGTGACGAGGGCCAGGTCGGCCGGCGGGTCGCACTGGCGCACCTCACCGGCGAGGCGGGTGCCGTCGGCTAGGACGACGTCGACCCGCCCGCCCTCGGCCACCGAGCCGCGCAGACAGTGGAACGCCGTCAGGACATGACGGTGCACCACCAGAAAGCCGCCGCCCAGCCGTTGCTCCGACAGGTACAGGTCGACCCAGAAGCCGGTGCCGCTCATGGCTCGGGGACCCGCTCGACCGTGAGGCTGACCTCGAAAGACGCTTCCGCGGACGCCTTGGAAAGGATCACCCCCGCTTCCGCGGCGAGCGTCAGTCCGAAGGTCACCTCCATGCCCGTGACCTGCCAACCGTCGCGACGCGGCACCTGGGACAGGGAGCTCTGGGCGATGGCCGAGGCCTGCACGATGGCCTCTTCCAGCTCCGCCGCCCGGTCGGCCAGCGGTGCGCTGGTCCTGGTGCGACTGGCGATCTGACGGTTCCCGGCGGCGTCCAGAGCAACGGTCTCGACGCGAATATCAGCCATTTGTGTCCCCCGACCACATGGTGCTGTCGCACATCCTTCGGCTCCGGCAGCGTAGCCAGCGACAGCACAGGCCCGCGAGCGTTTCGTAAGGAATGCGTACCCGTCCGATGCACCGCCCGCACCGGCGAACGCCGTCGACTTCGCGGCCGGGGAACTCTCCTGGACGACGAAACTCCGGCGTCCGCAGCGCCCGCCGTGCCCCGTTCACCGCGAGCACCTCGCAGCCCTCCAGGGAGGCCGCCCGGTCGACGCCCGCGGCGCCGATCGCGAAGGCGGCCGTGGCAGCGGAGTCCTAGGCGCAATCCTTCCGGCGGTTGCGGTTGTCCCACCGCTGATCACCGAGGACCGCCCGGCCGCTCTTCGGCCTGGCCGCCGTGCTTGCCTGCGGCGCTCCCACGAGGGGCACCCTCGTCGAGCACGGGTAGTGCGCCAGGTACCGACGTCCCAGCTCAGCCCGTCCCTCCAAAGGAGCTACACCCAATTGACGATTGCTCCTTCGGCCGGCGTGTGTTGCGGCAGCGGCCCGCTTTGACCACGCGTGCTCGGTCGCAGGACGGTCAGTGCGTAACTGGGCGCCGTGCTGGCAGCGTGGCCACCCCGTCCTCCAATATCGGGGCGTGGATATCTGGTTCCGATGCATCACCCGTCGTCAGGCGGACCAGGCAGTACGTCTTCCCGCCGACGTGCAGGTGTCGAGGGGGGCGGGATTGAAGCCGTCGCGGGCGGACTTCGGGACCAGGCCGTCGAGCGGGGCCGCGTAAGCGAACTTCGCGCTCGCGAGGGTCGTGGCCTCGGCCGGGCAGGACCCCGGGACCCGGTGTCTCGCGTGTCCGAAGGCAAGGGACAAGGCGCAAGGTCATGTCGGCAAGGTCGGCCGTTGACGGGACGGCTTAGGGTGAGGCCTTATGGGGAGACCACCAGGACACGGCCCGGAATACGAGGTCAGACGGCAGGACATCATCGACAAGGCCGCGGCCCTGTTCGCACGGAAGGGGTACGCGGCGACCGGCATTGTCGAGCTGGGCACCGTGGTCGGGCTCGCGAAGGGTGCCTTGTACTACTACATCGGCTCGAAGGAGAACCTTCTTGTCGAGATCCAGGACCGGGTCATGCGACCCTTGCTGGCCTCCGTGCGCCGGATCGCGGAGGTGGAAGCCGACCCGGTGCTGAAGCTGCGGATGTTGTCGCAGACACTGGTGGAGAACATCCTCGCCCGGCTCGATCACGTCTGGGTCTACGAGCACGACTACCGGAACCTGGACGGTGCCAACCTGGCCCGACTGCTGGGCCAGCGCCAGGAGTTCGAGAACGTTGTACAGGGGCTTCTCATGCTGGCCATGGAGGACGGTTCGTTCCGCGAGCTGGACCCCAGGCTGGCCACACTCCAGTTCCTCAACATGCACAACCACACCTACCAATGGGTCAAGCTCGACGGCGAATGGGACGCGGAGACTCTTTCGCGTGAGTACTGCAGAACCCTCTTCCGCGGCTTCGCGGCGCCGGGCCGGCAGTTCGACGAAGTCGAGGACCGCATGCGTGAGTTCCTCGCCAAGAGGGTGACGGCCCCGCCGACACCGCTGGAGACGTCGGTGGACTGAGGCCCCCTGTTCCCTGGGAGTGGGGCCCGGCGGCAGTGGCGGCTCCGCCGGATGGTGGGGGTGTGCGAAATCGGGAGACCGAGGAAGGAGACGTCCGCCGGTTTGCGCGGGAGGCTCGGAGCTTCCGGACAGGGGCGGGGTTCGTGATGCCGGCCGACAGAGAGAGGCCTTGAGCGGACCGGTCGAGGTCCGAGGATCGCGGCCTACCGCCAGACGTGGAACCTGACCGAGGTCAGGGTGCCGACGTTCGCGAGTGAGCCGCCTCCACCTCCGTGGATCTGGGCCTACTCCCGCTCGGCCTCGCCTTCGGGGTGCTCGTCACCCATGCTGGCCTGCCCTGGTGGCGCGCGAGCCTGATCACCTCGGTCGTCCACGCCGGCTCCTTCGGGTTCCTCCTCGTGCATCTGCCCGTCGCGGTCACTCCCCGGCGACGGTCGCGTTGACCGCGTTCCTGGTCAACGTCCGCCCTGTGTTCTACGGGCTGTCGTTTCCCCCTCCACCGTGTGCGCGGGCGGCTCACCCGCAGGTGCAGCGCTGTCGTCCTGCCCGGCGAGGCGTACGCCCTGACCGACGGCGACCGGGCCGGTCCTGGATCGGTTCCTGCATTCTGTGGCTCCACCGTTCGCGCAGTTCTACTGGGCCGGGGGTGTCGTCGCCGGCGCCCTGCGCGGTTCCGTCGTGCCGGGCGGCGTGACCGGGAGTGTCCTGGCCGACGGCTGAGCCGGTCCCTGCTCAGCGGTTGATCAGTCGGTGGCGGGGCCCGTGGAAACCGCCGCGACGGCCGCCGCCGTCATTTGCCGTGCCGTGGTCACGAGCGCGGTGACCGCCTCGTCGGGGGGCAGGTCGCAGAGGTCGAGCAGGGTGAACAGTGACTCGGCGCTGATGACGAGGGCGAGGCCGCGGACCAGCTGGTCCACGGTCGCGCGGTCTGCGGGGCCGCAGCCGTCGGCCCATGGGGCAAGGGCGTGTTCGATGAGGCCGAAGCGGTGGGCCGGGCGGTCCTTGGAGGCCGAGGGTTTCGCGATGGTCGCGGCGACGACCGCCCGGACGGCACCCTGTCTGCGCAGCACCGCCCGGCCGAGAACCTCCGCGGCCTGGCCGATCCGTTCGACCGGGTCGTCGCTGTCCGTCCGTGAGCGCAGGATCTCGACCAGGTCCTGCGTCATCACGGCGGCGCGCAGGAGTGTGAGCAGGTCGGGGAAGTAGCGGTAGGCGGTCGCTTCGGAGACCCGTGCGTGGGCCGCGACCGTCGGCATCGTGATCTCCGCTCCGGTGTCGGCGAGGTCGCGGGCGGCGGTGACGATCGCCGTCCTGGTGCGTTCCATCGTGTTGCTGAGCCCGTTCGGGCGGCTCCGCTCGACCATGATCATCCCTTCGTGCCGACCGTCAGCATAGCGGGTGCACTCCCTGAATTGTAGTCAACTATTTTTTTAAGAGTCTACTTGCATGCGTGCCCGAACCACCCCTAGGGTCCTGGCCGTTGGCAACCCCACAACCCCATCAGTCAGGGAGACTTCATGGCCAAGGTGTCGATCACCCGTCCCGGCGAAGGCGAACTCATCGTCAACGGCCCGTCGACGATCCGGATCCTCGAGGACGGCAGCAACACCGAACACCGCCTGGGAATGGGAGAGATCACCGTCCCCGCGCACACCGCCGGCCCTCCGCAGCACCGCCACGCACAGCACGACGAGGGGTTCTACGTCCTCTCGGGCAGCGTGCGGTTCACCGTCGGGGAGGACGACTACGACGCCGGAGCCGGCACCTGGGTCATGGTCCCGCCGGGCGCCCCGCACACCTTCGCCAACGTGACCGACGAGACGGCGGTCATGCTCAACACCTTCACCCCCGACCTGTACGTGCAGTACTTCCGCGACCTCAAGGCCATGGTCGAGTCCGGGCAGCCGTTGTCGCGCGAGGCCGTCGCGGAGGTCTGGACGCGCTACGGCACCGAACCGTCCACCGAGTACGCCTCGTGAACATCCTCCTGGCGGCCAACGCCGTCGGCGCGCTCGCGAGCATCGTCTTCGCACTGGTGGGAGGCATCCGCCCGGCCGCCCTGAGCGAGAGCGGTACGCCGACCTCCGGCGAGCGGTTCTACGGATGGATGTACGCGACCAGAGGAGTACCCCTCGGGGTCGCGGCCCTCGTCGCACCCCTCGCCTGGCCGGGCCCCGCCGCCGCGCTCGTCCTGTGCGCAGCCGCCGCGGCCCAGGTGGGCGACGCCGTCATCGGAATCGCCACCCGGAAGACGACGATGATCGCGGGCGCCTCGCTCCTCACCGCGATACACCTGGCAACGACAGTCGCCACCGCGTGAGCGCGGCTCAATGGAGGCGGGGGCCGGACCGGAGCCGGCGGCCCTCACCGGGAGGGACTCGCCTCAGGGCGGCGACATCTCCGCCAACACCTCGCCGTTCGTGCCGTACGCCCGGAAGACGGGACGGTCGGCGGGTTTCCGGCTCTTCCGCTCCTGCGAGATGTCCCGAGGGGGCCCGACCGCGTAGGTGCTCACGTAGGCGGGCCGGCCGCCCAGCCGCACGAT
>NZ_JAEQAZ010000273.1 GCF_016654115.1 Streptomyces sp. MBT53 | reverse complement strand
CGAGGCGATCGGGGCGGCCGTCGACCGCATACGGTACGGCCGCCCCGATCGCCTCGGTGCCGGAGGCGCACGCGGCGGTGACCGTGCGGGCCTCGCCGGTGATGTGCAGGTCGAGGGAGACCTGGGAAGCGGCCTGCGAGGGCACGGTCATGGGGGTGGTGAGCGGGGAGACGGCACGCGGCCCCTTGTCCCGCAGCTTGCGGTCGCCGCCGACCAGGACGGACGCGTCCCCGAGGATCGTCCCGAGACTGACCCCGACCCGCTCCGGATCGAGCCCGCTCTCCCGGGTGCCGCCCGCGAGGAACCCGGCGTCACCCCACGCCTCCCGCGCGGCGATCACCGCGAACTGCGCGGCCCGGTTCATCCGCCGCGCCGCCGCCCGGGGCAGCAGCTCCGCCGGGTCGACGGGTACGGTCCCGGCCACCCGCACGGGCAGCTCCGCGAACTCCTCGCCGTCCAGTTCCCGTATCCCGTGCCGACCGTCGAGCAGCCCCCGCCACAGCTCGCCGACCCCGACTCCGAGCGGTGTGACGGCCCCGAGCCCGGTGACCACCACCCGCCGCGGCTCCCGCACGACCGCGTCCGCATTCCGCTCCGGCCGCGCGTGATGCCGTACGACGGACTCCGCACCGCCCCAGCCGCGGACCTCGGCATCGGTCGCGACCTCGTCCGCCGCCCCGTCGAGGTCCCGGTGCCACACACCCCAACGCCGTGCGTACGACACCTCGTCGGCGCGCGGGTCGACGACCCGCAGGGTGGTCACCCGGTCGCCGTCGCGGAACTCGACCGCCCCGAGGTCGTCGGAGTCGAGGCGGGGGATCGCCCCGACGTCCATCCGGTGGCAGGCGACGGTGACGCGCAGGTTCCGCCCGAGCACCTCGTCCCGGTCGGCCCCGCCGAGCGGCGGACGCAGCGCGAGCCGGATGGTCGCCGGGGTCTCGGGCAGCGTGTGCATCACGACGTACCAGCAGTCGCGTTCGGCGTCGTCCGGGGTCAGGGCGATCAGATCGCCCGGGATGACTTCGGCGGCGCTCACCGGGTGCGGCGCGAACGGAATCTCCGACGAATGGGGCGAATTGGACATACTTCTACACACTCCCTGTGCTCGGAACGGACTTATGGTGCGCGGCAAACGATCCCGAGTGAACTGGACCAAACCGGAAAAAGCCACGGTTGAATGGTGAACCTTTTACGGCTTGGGAGCCCTCAAGGGTGGCCGGAATGGGGCGAGTTGCCGGATTCGATCACCGGGCTTATGTGTGGAAGGTCACTTTCGTGGCCGCGGTCGCCGTCCCCGCCCCCACTTGTTCCCTGGATTTAACGCGAGGCCCTCTGGCAACTCCCTTTCTACGCGCGTAACTTGAGCCGACTCCCCACAGGCACCGGTATCGGCAGCTACACGAAGTACGAGGAGACCGCCAGCGTGTCCAGACCTGAAGGGCGCAGACCCCGCGCCCGCCGCACCGCCTACTCGATCGTCTCGGTGGGCGCGGCGGGAGCGTTCGCCTTCACCGCCCTGCCCGCCGCGCACGCCACCCCGTCGGCCGCGGCGGTGATCGCCGAGGTGTACGGCGGCGGAGGCAACTCGGGAGCCACCCTGACCCGGGACTTCGTGGAACTCGGCAACGCCGGTTCCACGGCCTACGACCTGTCGGGCTACAGCGTGCAGTACCTGCCCGGTACGCCGTCCTCCGGCTCCACCTGGCAGGTCACCGCCCTCACCGGCGCGATCGCCCCCGGCGCCCGCTACCTGGTCGGCGAGGGGACGGGCAGCGGCGGCACCACCGCGCTGCCGACCACCGACGCCAGCGGCTCGATCGCCATGAGCGCCACCACCGGCACGATCGCCCTGGTCTCCGGCACCACCGCGCTCACCTGCAAGACCGCCGCGGACTGCGCGGCCGACACCCGCATCGTCGACCTCACGGGCTACGGCACCGCGGTCGTCCGCGAGGGCAGCGGCCCGGCCACCGGCGCCTCCAACACGGCCGCGGTCGCCCGCGCCGACTCGCTCGCCGACACCGACGACAACGCGGCCGACTTCACCGCCGCCACCCCCTCCCCGGTCAACTCGGCGGGCCAGACGCCCGGTTCGGGCGACGGCGGCGGTGGCGACGGCGGCTCGCCGACCGACCCCGGCACCGTCCGCGTCCACGACATCCAGGGCACGACCCGCCTCTCGCCGTACTCCGGCCAGACGGTCACCCGGGTCCCCGGCATCGTCACCGGCGTCCGCTCCAGCGGCTCGCTCGGCTACTGGATCCAGGACCCGACCCCCGACACCGACCCGCGTACCAGCGAGGCCGTCTTCGTCTACACCGGCTCCACCAAGCCCACGGTGGCGGTCGGCGACTCGGTCCTGGTCACCGGCAAGGTCAGCGAGTACTACCCGAGCAGCACCAGCCAGTCCAACACCGAGATCACCGGCCCGACGACGACGGTCCTCTCCAGCGGCAACGCCCTCCCGGCCGCCGTCACACTGGACGCCACGTCCGTCCCCGACGCCTACATCCCCACCGCGTCCGGCGGCAGCATCGAGTCCCTCCCGCTCCAACCCACCGTCTACGCCCAGGACTTCTACGAGTCCCTGGAGGGCATGCGGGTCACGTTCGCCGACGCCCGCGTGGTCGGCGCGAGCGACGCGTACGGCGAGCTGTGGGTCACGGTGAAGCCGGACGAGAACGCAACGGCCCGCGGCGGCACCCTGTACTCCTCCTACGACCAGCCCAACACCGGCCGTATCGAGGTGATGTCGCTCGACACGACGTCAACCTTCCCCGCGGCCAACGTCGGTGACGAGCTGTCAGGTGTGACGACAGGCCCCCTGGACTACTCCACCTACGGCGGCTACAACGTCCAGGCCACCCAGCTCGGCACCCTCGTCGACAACGGCCTGAAGCAGGAAGTGACCCGCAAGCAGAAGAAGGACGAGCTGGCGGTCGCCACGTACAACGTGGAGAACCTGGACGCGCTCGACACCCAGGAGAAGTTCGACCGGCTCGCCGAGGGCGTCGCGGTCAACCTCAACTCCCCTGACATCGTGGCCCTGGAGGAGATCCAGGACGACAACGGCGCGACCAACGACGGCACGGTGACGGCCGAGGGCACTCTGAAGCGCTTCACGGACGCGGTCCGAGCGGCCGGCGGCCCGGCGTACAAGTGGCGCTACATCTCCCCGACCAACGACGCGGACGGCGGCGAGCCCGGCGGCAACATCCGCCAGGTCTTCCTCTTCAACCCCAAGCGGGTCTCCTTCACCGACCACAAGGGCGGCGACGCGACGACGGCCACGAGCGTGGTGAAGACCCGCCATGGCGTCGAACTCACCTACTCCCCGGGCCGTATCGACCCGACCAACGCGGCCTGGGAGGACAGCCGCAAGCCGTTGGTCGGTGAGTTCACCTTCCAGGGCGAGCAGGTCTTCGTCGTCGCCAACCACTTCATCTCCAAGGGCGGCGACCAGCCGATCCACGGCCGCTACCAGCCCCCGGCCCGCAGCTCCGAGACCCAGCGCGCGGCCCAGGCGGCGGAGGTCAACACCTTCGTCAAGTCCCTGCTCGCGGCGGACAAGAACGCCAAGGCGATCGTCCTCGGCGACCTGAACGACTACGAGTTCTCCCAGACAGTCACCACCCTGACGGCCGACAAGGTCCTCAAGCCCCTGATCACCACCCTCCCCGCCGCCGAGCGCTACACCTACGTCTACGACGGCAACTCCCAGACCCTGGACCACATCCTGACCAGCCCCGCGGTGACGTCGTTCAACTACGACGTCGTCCACATCAACGCGGAGTTCGCGGACCAGGCGAGCGACCACGACCCGCAGATCGTCCGGATCGATGTGTCGAAGTGCGGTAGGCACTAGCACGGTTGGCGTCCGATGGGACTGATGGTGCTGATGGGGCGGGACGGCGCAAGCCGCCCCGCCCCATCAACCTCTCGGCGCCGGGCAGGGACAATCCCCTAAGGGGCGTGCCGTCCCGATCCAGGTCAGGGCAACCCTCCTGAGGGGTGTGCCTTCGCGTTCCAGGTCAGGGCAACCCTCCTGAGGGGTGTGCCTTCGCGTTCCAGGTCAGGGCAACCCTCCTGAGGGGTGTGCCTTGGCGATCCCGGGCAGGGCAATCCCCTGAGGGGTGTGCCTTCGCGATCCAGGCCAGGGCAACCTCCCTGAGGGGCGCGCCGTCCCGATCCCGGCCAGGACACCCCCCTAAGGGGCGCGCCTTCTCGATGCCGGCCAGGGCAACTCCCTAAGGGGCGCGGGGAACTGCGCGACCAGCCGCAACGTGCCCGCACTCGCAAGCCAACGCAAGCCAACGCAAGCCAACGCAAGCCAACGCAAGCCCCTCAGACGCCAAGCCGCACACCCCGGTCCACCACACTCCGCCCCGTCGCCATGACGAGCCCCACCCCCACCACCAGCCCCAACGCCGGCAGCACCGGAAACCGCCCGCCGTAGGCGAACCCATGCCCCGCGAACCAGATCAGCGCACTCACACTCGCCGCCAGCCCGAACCACAACGCCCAAGGCCTGCGCGCGAGATCACCCGGCCGCGTCCACTCGTAGACCTGTGCCAGCCCGCGCTCCAACGGCCGCAACGCCCCTACGACCCCCACCAGCACGACCCCGAGCAAAGCCAGCCACGGGACCCGCAACACCCACCAACTCCCCGACCCGTAAGCGGGTTCCGGTGCGAGCCCGGTGAGATAGAAGGCACCGGCGACGACGAGCACCGGCAGCATGTGCCACAGGTAGAGCGTCATGCTGGCCCCGCCCAACGGCCGTACCAGCCGCCAGAGTTGAGCGCGTTCCAGCAACCGCCGCAGCGCGGGCGCGAGCAACAGCGCCAGCCCGGCCTGCCCAACCGCCCACGCCAGCATGGCCGCCGACGGGGGATTGGTGTTGCTGGGGCTCTGCCCGGTGACGAGGATCAGGCTCACGGGGAAGGGCCCGAGCCAGACCAGCGCGGCGAAGACGACCGTACCGCCCACGGCCATGAACACGGGCAGTGCGGACCGCTCGGCGAGGAGCTTGTCCCGCCAGCAGAAGCCCAGTTGATAGGCGACGCCCCACACGAGCACGTAGTTCAGCAGTCCGACGCCGGGCGCGTGCACGGTGACCACCAGCGTGTCGGCGACGAGCGCGACCGCCCCCATCACCACCGGCACGCGCAGCCCCCACCGCCGATGTGCCGTGTGCAGCACCGGAGTTACCGCGCTGAGCAGCAGATACACCGGCAGGAACCAGAACTGCATGGCCATCGCCCACCCGACGAGCGCGAGGGTGTCGGCGTCCACCCCGGCCGCCGCGCAGATCGCGACGGCGACCAGCACCAGCCCGCTGTACACCCCGGCCGGCAGGAGCAGCCGTAGCGCTCGCTGCCCCACCCATCCGGTCGCGGTACGGCCCTCGGTCCGCGCCCGCTCCCAGGAGCCACCGGCCGCGTGCCCGCCGGCCAGGAAGAACAGCGGCATGATCTGGAAGCCCAGGGTGAGCCACTGGGTCCAGGGCACGGTCGCGAGCAACTCCGGTACCTCAATTGCCCCGTTGGGCTCCCGCACCAGCCCGGTGATCAGCCAGTGCCCGAACACCACCAGCACGATCGCCCACGCCCGCAGGAAGTCGACGTAGCGATCCCGGTCCCCGCTCAAGTCCCCCATGGGACGCCATGGTGCCGGGGGAGCAGGGCAGTTGGGGCTGACGTGCGCTCTCCCGCAACCAATCCGTGCCCGTCACGACATCCGCGCACGGCCCCCGTTTCTCTTGACCCGCCCTTGCCTTGACTGGTCCCTGTCAACGCTGCTTCCCTGGGCCCACACATCGAATTGGTCTGCACCAATATTGATCAGGGATTGAATCGATTCACTCCCCACTGGAGGACGCCGCATGCGCACCCGATCGAGATCCCGCTCCCTTCTTTCCGCTGCCCTGCTGACCGGCGCCCTCGCGGCCGCCGGGCTCACCTCGGCGGCCCCCGCGTCGGCGGCCTCGGCTCCCAACGCCTGGCCTGCCCACGTCTTCGCCCCGTACTTCGACGCGGGCTCGGGAAACGTTTCCCTCACCGACGTGGCCAACAACTACGGCACCAAGTACTTCACGGCCGCGTTCGTCGACGGCCCCGGCTGTCAGTGGCAGGTGCCGGGTCAGTCAGCCCTCCAGTCCCAGATCGACGGCATCCGCGGCCAGGGCGGCGACGTCTCCGTCTCATTCGGCGGCTACACCTCCGACACCGCGCTCACCGAGATCGGCGACTCCTGCTCCAGCCCCGAGGCGGCGGCAGCGCAGATCGAGGGCGTCATCACCACCTTCAACCTCTCGCACGTCGACTTCGACATCGAGTCGGCCTCCCTCACCAACTCCGCCGGCATCGACCGCCGCGACAAAGCCCTTGCCCAGGTGCGGAGTTGGGCCGCCAACAACGGCCGCGCCTCTCGATCTCCGTCACCCTCCCCGCCCTCCCCAGCGGCCTCTCGGGCGACGGCGTGAACGTGTTGAACAACGCCCGCGCCAACGGCTTCACCCCGAACGTCGTCAACCTCATGACCATGGACTACGGCTCCTCGGGCACCGACATGGGCAACGCGGCCAACACGTCGGTGGACGCGGCGGCGGGCCAGGTCGCGAGCGCGTTCGGCATCTCCACCTCCGCCGCGTACGCCAAGCTCGGCAACACCCCGATGATCGGCCAGAACGACAGCGCCGGCGAGGTCTTCACCCTCGACAACGCCCGCAGCGTGGAGGCCTTCGACGCCTCGCGGGGCATCGCCCTGACGTCGTACTGGTCGCAGAACCGCGACAACGGCGGCTGCGCGGGCTCGACTTCGGCCCAGAGCACGTGCAGCGGCGTCAGCCAGAACTCCGGCGACTTCGCCCGCATCTTCCAGGCGTTCACCTCCGGCAGCAGCAGTGGCGGTGGCGGCACCGGCTCAACTGCCCAGTCCCTGCCCGGGACTTGGGCCCAGTGCGCGAGCGAGAACGGCACCTGCGCGGTCAGCGGCACGACCGCCGTGGCCTACGGCGCGAGCGGCAGGTTCAACTACGCGACGGAGACCGCCTCCACGCCCTGCACCAACGCGGTCTTCGGCGACCCGATC
The DNA here is from genome assembly GCF_016654115.1 of Streptomyces sp. MBT53. GTDB lineage: Bacteria > Actinomycetota > Actinomycetes > Streptomycetales > Streptomycetaceae > Streptomyces. Next base: position 2,565 of record NZ_JAEQAZ010000273.1, on the reverse strand, counting down.
TCCGGCACGGCCAAGTCCTGCTACGGCCAGACGGCCCCGCCCGCGACCGACGTCTGGACCTCCTGCGCCGCCGAGGGCGGCACCTGCGCCTTCTCCGGCGTGATGACGGTGGCGTACGGCGCGGGCAGTTCGTTCAGCTACGCGACGCTGCCGGGCGGTACGGCGTGCACCAACGCCGTGTTCGGCGACCCGGCCTCCGGCACCGCCAAGTCCTGCTACCTCATCGGCGCCCCGCCGTCGTTCACCACGTGGACCAACTGCGCGGCGGAGAACGGGACTTGCAGCATCTCCGGCACGCACGAGGTGGCGTACGGGGCGGCCGGGCGGTACGTGTACCGGTCCGTGTCCGGGTCCACCGGGTGCAGCAACGGGGTCTTCGGTGACCCGATCTCCGGGACCGCGAAGTCCTGCTACGTGCAGTAGCACTCATCGCACGAGTCGCACGAGTCGCACGAGTCGCACGAGTCGCACGGGTCGCACGGGTCGCACGATTTGCGCAAGCCTCACGAGTCTCACGAGGAAGGCCGGACCATGTTCGGATCACGGACGATGTTCAGACTGCGGAAGACCAGTACGACCGGACGACCCTTGCCTGTGCGGCAAGTGATCTGGCTGGCGGTCCTGACCCCGGTCGTGGCGCTGCTCTACGGCGCCACGACCGCCCAGCCCGCGACGGCAGCCGCCCCCGGAGCACCCTCCGGCTGGTCGACCGTCTTCAGCGACGACTTCAACGGGTCGGCGGGATCGGCCCCTTCGTCGGCCGACTGGAAGTTCGACACCGGTCCGGGTTCGAGCTTCGGCACCGGTGAGATCGAGACGATGACCGACTCGACCGCCAACACCCACCTCGACGGCAACGGCAACCTGGACATCACCGCGCTGGGCTCCGGCAGTTCATGGACCTCGGGCCGGATCCAGACCCCGACGGCGAACGTGGGCGCACCGGCCGGCGGCCAGCTGGAAGTCACCGCGTCCATCCAACAGCCCAGCCCCGCAAGCGGGTTGGGCTACTGGCCGGCGTTCTGGATGCTGGGCCCCGGCCAGTGGCCGGAGAACGGCGAGATCGACATCATGGAGGACGTCAACGCCCTCTCCGACGTGGCAGGCACGATCCACTGCGGCACCTCCCCGGGCGGCCCCTGCAACGAGGGCACCGGAATCAGCAGCGGCCTGCGTGCCTGCCCCGGCTGCCAGAGCGGCTTCCACACGTACTCGATGATCCTCGACCGCACGAACACCTCGGCGGAGACGATCACCTTCTACCTGGACGGCAGCGCCTACTACACGGTCACCGAGGCCCAAGTCGGCACCGCCACCTGGCAGGCAGCCTTCGACCACAACCAGTCGATCATCCTCGACCTGGCCATGGGCGGCGCGTTCCCCAACGCGGCGTGCGGCTGCACCAGCCCGAGCGCCGCGACGTCCTCGGGCGGCACACTGAGCGTCGACTACGTGGCCGCGTACACCACAACGGGAAGCGCCGTGGGCTCCACCACCCAAGCCCTGCCCGGCACTTGGACCCAGTGCGCGGCGGAGAACGGAACATGCGCGGTCAACGGCACATCGGCCGTCGCCTTCGGCGCGAACGGCCGCTTCAACTACACGACGGCGACCGGCTCGACACCGTGCACCACCGCGGTGTTCGGCGACCCGACGATCGGAGTGGTGAAGTCCTGCTACGCGGAGACAGCACCCCCGACGGCCGACATCTGGTCCCCGTGCGCGTCGGAGAACAACACCTGTTCCTTCTCCGGCGTGATGACGGTCGCGTACGGCGCCGCCGGTGCGTACCGCTACGCCACGCTCCCGGCGGGCACCCCGTGCACCAACGCCGTCTTTGGCGACCCGATCCCGGGCACCGCCAAGTCCTGCTACCTGATCGGCGCCCCACCGTCCTTCACCACGTGGACCAACTGCGCGGCGGAGAACGGGACTTGCACCTTCTCCGGCACCCACGAGGTGGCGTACGGGACGGGCGGCCAGTACTTCTACGGCACCTTCACGGGCGGCACCCCGTGCACCAACGCGGTCTTCGGCGACCCGGCGTCAGGAACGGCGAAGACCTGCTACTACCAATGACCGAGCGGACGTAGAACTCCCCGCACTACGCACGGGAATCGATACCCCGGCCGTTACCCACTTTCGGGTGACGCCTCCGGTGGACCTGGGGTGGCGCACCCTGGCGATCACGGACCTCGGGTCAGCGCCCCCAACAACTCGGGGCGTCAACCTGGTGCATCACGCGCATAAATGGACGGTACAGGCGACAATCACGGAAATGCGACCGACTCGTAACGCGATTCACGTATCGCTCATATCCCGTCGGTGCGGCGGAGAAGGTGTGGGTGTGCGGCCAACAGGCCGCCACCCGCACACCGCACAGCCCGGGGTACGGCCGTAGCCGTATGCCAGGGAGGTGCCCGCACCATGCTGGGGGAACCCGTGACCTCTTCACCTTCCGTGTCCGTCCGTCGTCTGGCCGCAGCCGCGCTGGCTGCCGGCGCTCTCGTCGGCGCGGCGGCACTGCCGGCGACCGCGGCCGACCACGCGGCCCGGCCGAGCGTG
>NZ_JAEQAZ010000272.1 GCF_016654115.1 Streptomyces sp. MBT53 | reverse complement strand
GCTGCGGGGGTGGGTGGGGGCGACGCGGGTGACGCCGCGGTTCCGGACGCCGGTGGAGAAGGAGCTGTCGGCGGGCTGACTGCCGGATTCGTTCAACTCGTCTGCATTACAGGGCTGTTGATCCCGCCACGCTGAGCAGTATCGTCGAGACACGGCTTCTGCGGCTTTCCGGAGTGTGTGTCCATGAAGATGAACTTCAATAGGGAAATGGGCCCTCGCAGCCCGAAGACATCCCCCGCCGAGCTGAACAAAGCCGCCAGAGAGCTCCGCCTTCGCGCCGGAGAACTCGAAAAGTGCCTGGAAGACGGCCGCCACGACGTCGTCGCGCCAAAGGTGCGTGGCCTCCAGCAGGCACACGGCGAGCTGACGTACAGCATCAGGAGGAAGGTTCGCGGCAGGCGTCGTTCGGTCGCCGGGGCAGCGGTCTTCGAACGCGACGAGACGCGCACGCCGTTCGCGCCGAAGCCCCTTCTCTCTGAGAAGGAACGGGCAAAGCTCAGGCAACTGGCGCGGGTGGCCAGGGAAGTGGCGAACGACCTGCTCTCGAAGGAGTTCACCGATGCGACGCTCAGGGAAGCAGCAGGTGGGGTGAACCCGTGCGGCGCGAAGGACGGGGTCCTGCCGGGTGAACGAATGACGGCCTTTGCACTCGACGTAGCCTCCTACGCCACGCTGGAGACTTCGAACCCTGAAGCCGTAGGGCGCAAGGGAGTCACCGTGGCGACGCGCAACTGCGACAAGAGGACGAAGATGGCCGTGTCGGTGTGGCAGTACGCCCTCGGCCCCTCCCCGCTCAAGTTGTTCGACGACACCACCAAGATTCTCGGCGAGGCGGTCCGCGGCAGCAACGCCAAGAAACTGAAGGCCAACATGGCCCGATTGGCCGATCTCACCATGGGCTCCCCTCGGCGGACGGAACTCCAGTCCGAACCCGAGCCGGAGTTCCTGTTCACCGAAGGCTCGTGCCTGCCGGACGCAACGTCGTGGTTCTCCGCCGACGACCTGTGGACGGACGAAGAGCCGCTGACGGAGTCCCAGCTGCCAGACGCAACGCACTGGTTCACAGACGGCGAACTGCGGATGGACGCACCACTCCCGTTCGACCTGCCGTAGCGCAAGAAGCTGCGTCGCCGCAACCTCGGCCACCTCGGGCTCTGAATCGCCGAGTCGCTCCTCCAGGCAGCGCGCCACCCGCCCCAGCGACCCCTGGGAACGAGCGGCGCGCGGGAAGCAGGGTTCAGCGGCTGTACCGCATCAGCGCCCGCACCATGTGACACGTCGTGTCCGACGGCGCGTGGACGCCGATCAGTTCGGCGGTGCTGCGGATCGTCTCGTTGCGGGCCTGGTTCGGGACGTAGACGCCCGAGTCGAGCAGGGCGATGGCCAGCCGCATCGCCTTGAGGCGGCGGTTGTGCGTGACGTACCACTCCCGCGGGCGGCCGGGCGGCAACGGCCGCTTCGCCACGGGCACGTAGGGCAGGTCGAGTTGGACGGAACGCTTCGCGGTGGACTGGGTCGGCAGCGGCTTCGGCTTCAGTGCGGCAGCGGGCACGGACATCCTCCTGTCGCGGTCAGGGCGCCGTCCGGACCCCCCGGCGACACCCTCGAACACTGCTTCTATTCTACTGCCCACCACTGACAAACGCCCTGGCCACAACGGCTGTTGAGGGCGTTGTGACGCAGGTGGAAGACGGGTTTTCGCGTACCGTGAGCGCCATGGAGATCTGGATCAACCCGGCCTGTTCCAAGTGCCGCAGCGCCGTGAGCCTGCTCGACGCGGAGGGGGCCGAGTACACCGTCCGCCGCTATCTGGAGGACGTGCCGAGCGAGGCCGAGATCAGGGACGTACTGGAGCGGCTCGGGCTCGAACCGTGGGACATCACCCGCACCCAGGAGCCCGTGGCGAAGGAGTTGGGGCTCAAGGAGTGGGCGCGGGACGGCAGTTCGCGGGCGCGGTGGGTGTCGGCGCTCGCCGCGCATCCCAAGCTGATCCAGCGGCCGATCATCACGGCGGACGACGGTACGGCGGTGGTCGCGCGCAGTGACGAAGCCGTCCGGGAGGCCCTGTCCCGGTAGCTCCCGGTAGCGGGGGCGCGGCGCATGATCCACAACTCCCGTGTGGCGTACGTCACTTCAGTGACTTCTGTGTCGGATGAGTTACATCGTTCGGTATCCCGTACATAGCGGCGTACGGTCCCCTACCCCACAGGAGACGCGCATGTCGCGCAGGAGAACTGCCAGCACGAAGAAGAAGCTGGCGCTGCTGGTCACCGCCGCGGCGGTCGCCGGAGGCGGGGCCTTCGCTCTCGCCACCACGTCGAACGCGTCGCAGTCGTCGGCCCAGAACGCCAAGACGCTGTCCGCGCCGAACTCGACGGTCTGCCAGGGGCTCGCCACCGCCCTCGGCAACAACCAGAGTTTCATCGCCGGCCAGAAGGCCAATCCCGACGCACAGTCGGCGGCGCGGATCGCCAACCGCGAGGCGGTCATCGCGCAGATCAAGGTGCAGCAGAAGGCGTCCGGTTGCACGGTTGGGGAGTCGGCTCAGGGCTCCCAGGCCGCACAGCCCGCGCAGTCCGCACCCGCGGCCACGGCCACCTCCAAGGCGACCCCTCCGGCGGGAAACACCGGCAACACCGGCACGGGTGCCGCTGCCGGCAGCCAGGTGTGCAACGGCTCGACCGTCACGCTCTCCGGCGAGGCCGGTGCGCCCGCCGCCTCCAGCAACCAGTTCCCGGCGGGGACGACGCTGAAGGTCACCAACCTGGACAACAACAAGTCCACGACGGTGAAGGTGACTTCGGTCTCCGGCAGCTGTGTCCTGCTGAACAACGCCGCATTCGAACAGGTCCGTGAGCCCGGCAAGTTCCTCATCCGCCGTGCTCTGATCCAGAAGGTGGGGTGACGCTCAGGGTCCGAGAAAACCGGTGAGGTGACGGCCCAGTCGCTCAGGCGCGGACTGCGGCAGCGCGATGGGGGTCCCCCCGCTCGAACGAAGCTGAGAGTGGGGGAGGGAGACGTCCGCCAGGATGTCGGTCTCCACGTGCGGCAGCAGACTCGCCGCCCGGGTCGCCACCAGGTGCGTGTCATAGGTCCTGCTGCTTCCGGCCAGAAGCAGCAGGACCGACGCGTTGAGCCCGCGCAGCGCGTCCGGCGCCGGGCGGGGACCGGTCACCGGTTTCGCGGACGGGAACCCCGCGCCCCCCTCCTGAAGGCGCAGCCAGTCGGGGGCCGGTGCCGCTCCCCCGGTCTCCCACTCCAGGAACCCGCGGACCCGGCGCGGGGTGGGCCGCAGCAGCATCGGCAGCGCGTGCAGCAGATACGCCGTCTCGAACCCGGCGAAGCACTGGGTCGGGTCGAGGAGGAACAGACGGCGTATCCGGTCGGGCGCGTGCAGGGCGTAGTGCAGGGCGATCCGGCCGCCGTAGGAATGACCACCGAGGCCGGCGGCCGACGTCACGCCTAGTCCGTTCAGGAGTGCGTCCAGCCAGGTCGTCAGGTCGGCCACCGTGCGCGGGCGGCGCCCGGCCGCCGGGACGCTCCGGCCGGGGAAGCCGATCAGGTCGACGGCGTGGACGCGGTGCCCGGCCCGGGCGAGTTCGCCGGCCTGCGCGTACCAGGACGCCGAGGTCGCTCCCCTTCATTGTTCCCGGGCCGTCGCGGTCGAACTCGGCCTGCGCAGCGCCCGGTTCGCGAACCGGAACGGCATGCACCCGACGGACGTACGCGCCCTGGTCGACCGGCTGGACCGGGCCGGGCATGCACGGCGGGCGCGGAGCGAGGGCTAACCCCATCGCATACGAGCCGTCCGGCCGGCCCCGTCTGCGGCTGCGAACCGCGAGGCGGGCCCTGGTGGGGTGAATCGCGCCACAGCATGGCCAGGTAACACGGGGTTCACACTTGGGCAATGATCGGGAAATCGCATGTTGACAGGCTGCCCGGCATGAATCGCGGCGCTCCAGTGCCGCTGCGCCGCAGCACCCGCAAGTGCGACGAATGACCCACCCCGAAGGATGTGGCCCGTGACCTTCAAGGCTGAGTACATCTGGATCGACGGCACCCAGCCGACGGCCAAGCTCCGTTCCAAGACGAAGATTCTGGCCGACGACGCCAAGGGCGCCGAGCTCCCGATCTGGGGCTTCGACGGGTCGTCCACGAACCAGGCCGAGGGGCACTCCTCGGACCGCGTGCTCAAGCCGGTCGCCAGCTTCCCGGACCCGATCCGCGGCGGCGACGACATCCTTGTCATGTGCGAGGTCCTCAAAATCGACATGACGCCGCACGAGTCCAACACGCGTGCCGCGCTCGTCGAGGTCGCCACCAAGTTCGCCGCTCAGGAGCCGATCTTCGGCATCGAGCAGGAGTACACGTTCTTCGACGGCGCGCGCCCGCTGGGCTTCCCCGAGGGCGGCTTCCCGGCCCCCCAGGGCGGCTACTACTGCGGTGTCGGCGCCGACGAGATCTTCGGCCGCGAGATCGTCGAGGCCCACCTGGAGAACTGCCTCAAGGCCGGTCTCGCGATCTCCGGCATCAACGCCGAGGTCATGCCCGGCCAGTGGGAGTTCCAGGTCGGCCCGGTCTCCCCGCTGGAGGTCTCCGACCACCTGTGGATCGCCCGCTGGCTGCTCTACCGCACCGCCGAGGACTTCGGCATCTCCGCGACCCTCGACCCCAAGCCGGTCAAGGGCGACTGGAACGGCGCGGGCGCGCACACCAACTTCTCCACCAAGGCGATGCGCGAGGGCTACGACGCGATCATCACCGCGTGCGAGTCCCTCGGCGAGGGCTCCAAGCCCCTCGACCACGTCAAGCACTACGGCGCCGGCATCGACGACCGTCTGACGGGCCTGCACGAGACCGCCCCGTGGAACGAGTACTCCTACGGCGTCTCCAACCGCGGTGCCTCGGTCCGTATCCCGTGGCAGGTCGAGAAGGACGGCAAGGGCTACATCGAGGACCGCCGCCCGAACGCCAACGTCGACCCGTACCTCGTGACGCGCCTCATCGTCGACACGTGCTGCACCGCCCTGGAGAAGGCCGGCCAGGTCTGATCCGCCCCGCACTCGCGGAAGAGGCGTCCACCATCGTGGTGGGCGCCTCTTCGCGTTGTCAGTGGCGCGTGCCAGTCTTGATCCATGGACATCGACGGGGGCCTCAAGGGCATCGACGAGGGTCTCGACATCAAGGTCGAGACGGAGAACAGGCAGACGTACACGCGGACTTCGGTGGTACGGCTGCGGGAGCTGGTGGCGCGGATCGGGGGCAACGGCGACCGTTTCCTGATCGTGCAGCGGATACCCGACCTCCCTGACGTGTTCGCGCAGGTGTGGCACGAGAAGGGCGGGGACTACCGGCTGGAACACCGCCTGAGCGAGGCCGAGTTCTACGGCACGAACCTCACGGATCCCGTGCGCGTGGCGGAGCTGCTGACCGCCTGGGCACGGCAGACGGCCGACTGGGACGCGGGCGTCGGCTGGGAGCCGGTCGACCTGGGCCCACGGGAGGAGGTGCCCGAACTCCCGGACGAGGTGCGGGAGAAGGTCGAGGAGCGGGTCAGGACACGGCTGCGCTGCGGCTACGACGACCGGAAGACGCTGACCGAGATCGCCGAGGACCACCTCGTGAAGGGCGACGAGCGGCCGGTCTCCCGTGCGCAGGCCGCGCGGCTGGTGGACCGGCTGTGGATGGAGCGTGTGACCGAGCAGGCGGCCTGGGAGGGCGTCACCGACCCGGAGCGGCTCAGCCGTGCCTTCGAGGCGCTGGACGCGAGCGGTGTCACCGCCCGGGAGAACTTCGCCTGCTGCCGGGGCTGCGGCCTCGCGGAGATAGGCGCGGAGCGGGAGGGTGCGCGCGGCTTCGTCTTCTTCCACCAGCAGGTCACCGAGCACGCCGCCGAAGGGCACGGACTCGCTCTGCACTACGGCGGGTTCGACGGCTCCGCCGAGACCACCACGGCCGTCGGGCACGAGGTGCTGGCCGCGCTCCGGGCCGCCGGGCTGTCCGCCGGCTGGGACGGAGATCCGGACAAGGCGATCGACGTCAAGCCGCTGACCTGGCACAGACGGCTGGTGGGATGAGGGGCCGGACGTCAATTTCCCGCCAAGGGGGCGTCCAAGCTGTGAGAGGAGGGTCCTGTTGCGGGCGTGTGTCTGCTTCAATGGGCCCATGGGCAACTACCAGAAGTGCGGAGCGACGGGTCGCCATGACCTGGAGCCCTTCTGGCCTTCCCGTCAGCACCATGACTTCGACCGGGTGTGTTGTCGCGCGATGAACGCGCCGGCCCTCTAAAGCCGTACACCCTCGGCCTCCGGCCTGCGCGACTCGATGTACGTCCCTCGACGAACCTCTCGCGCGAAAGAGCTGACCTCTCATGGCGATCATCCGTTCACTGTCCTCCGCCACCCTCGACGCCCCGGCGCCCTCCCCCGCCCCGACCGGCACGCGGAACCATCTGCGTGCCGTCGACCGGGACGAGGTGATCGACGTCGCGGAGTTCCTGCCGCCGGGCGCCACCTGGCTGCCGGCGCCGCCGCACACGCTGCCCACCCTGCCGGGGCAGCCGCCGATGGTCGGGTACCTCGTCCTCATCCCGGCCGACAGCCCGCACCTCCTCGCCCGGACCGGGCACCCCGACGTCCTGCCGGACGGCGTGCCGGACATCAGCGTCGACGCCGAACCGCTCGTCCGCATCGACACCGTGCAGCGCACCGCGCAGCTCAAGGGCGAGGAACTCGACCTCACGTACCTGGAGTTCGAACTCCTCGCCCATCTGGTGGCCCACCCCAACCGGGTGCACACGCGCGACCAGCTGGTCACCACGGTGTGGGGCTACGGGCACGTGGGCGACGGCCGTACCGTCGACGTCCACATCGCCCGGCTGCGCCGCAAGCTGGGTGCCGAGCACCGCAAGGCGATCCAGACGGTGCGCCGGGTCGGCTACAAGTACACGCCGCCGACCGCGCGTTGATCATCTGCTGACGGCAGATTCGCGTTCCGTTCCGTGTGCCGCGCGGGCAGAGTCGTCGGCATGAGACTTCTGGTGCTGGGCGGTACGGAGTTCGCGGGACGGGCCGTCGTGGAGGCGGCCCTCGGGCGGGGCTGGGAGGTGACCGTTCTCAACCGGGGACGGCACCAGGCCCTGCCCGGGGTACGGGCGTTGCGGGGTGACCGCACCGCGCCCGGTGGGCTCGACGCGCTGGCCGGGGGCGAGTGGGACGCCGTCGTCGACACCTGGTCGGCGGCGCCCCGCGCGGTGCACGACGCTGCGCGGCTGCTCGCCGGGCGGGTGGGCCGGTATGTGTATGTGTCGAGCTGCTCGGTGTACGCGTGGGCGCCGCCCGCCGGATACGACGAGTCCGCGCCCGTCGTCGAGGGCGCCGCGCCCGACGCCGACAGGACGGACTACACGCGCGACAAGCGGGGCGGGGAGCTGGCCGCGCTCGATGCGTTCGGGGCGGAGCGGTCGGTGTTCGTGCGGGCGGGGCTGATTCTCGGACCGTACGAGAACATCGGGCGGCTGCCGTGGTGGCTGACGCGGGTCGCGCGGGGTGGGCCGGTGTTGGCGCCGGGGCCGCGGGGGCTTGCCCTTCAGTACGTGGATGTGCGGGACCTCGCGGAGTGGGTCCTCGGGGCGGTGGAGCGGGAGTCGAGCGGGGCGTACAACCTGATCTCGCCGCAGGGGCACGCGACGATGGGGTCTTTGTTGGACGCGTGTGTGCGGGTCACTGGTGGGGTGGCGTCGCTGCGTTGGACCGAGCCGGAGGTCGTGCTCGGGGCCGGGATCGAGCCGTGGACTCAGTTGCCGGTGTGGATTCCTGCCGGGAGTGAGGGGTATGACGCGCTGCACAGTGCGGATGTGTCCCGGGCAGTGGCGACTGGGTTGAGCTGTCGTCCTGTGGAAGAGACGGTGGCTGATACGTGGAGTTGGTTGCGGGGCATCGGTGGGGTTGCGCCGCAGCGGCCGGATCGGCCGGGGGTGGGGCTTGACCCTGTTGTGGAGGCGAAGGTGCTTGGGGTGGCGTTGTAGGGGTTGTTCGTTGGCTGCGGGTCGGTGGGGGCTGGGCGCGCCCACGCGGCGGAGCCGCAAATTGATACAGCCCCGCGCCCCTAAAAGCAAAGGACGCAGGGAACCGGTGTTGGTAGCGACACCCCCATCACGGTGGACGGGCCCCGTGACCTTGGCGCCGTGCTCCGTGAGACTGGGCCCATGGACACGAACAGGGCCCGTACAGTCGTCACGGCCGGGCTGCGCGGCCTCGCTCTCGCTCTCATCTCCCTCTACGGGTCGCTCGTCCTCTTCGTTCTCACGCTTGTCTCCCTTGTGCTCGTCCCTGTGGGGATCGGGCTGATCACCACGCCCTGGGTGCTGGCCGGCGTGCGGGCGCACGCGAATCGGCGGCGGCTGTTCGCCGTGGAGTGGTGCGGGGTGCGGATTCCGGTGGAGCCGAGCGGGGCGAAGTCCTGGAAGGTCACCCTCCGGTTGCTCGGCTGGCTGTTCGTCGACATGACCGCCGGGTTCGTCACCGCGCTGGTGCCCGCTGCCCTGGTGTTCTATCCGCTGGAGGGGTTCGCGTTGGCCTTCGGGCTGTGGCGGGTGTTCACGGACGGGACGTATGTGGGGTGGTGGTACGGGTTCGTGCCGGTGAGCGGGCAGGGCAGTGCCCTGCTCGCTGGGCTGCTGGGTGTCGCGCTGCTCGTCGCTTCCTACTTCCTCACGCCCGCCCTGTTGCGTGTCCACTTCCTGCTGACGCGTTCTGTGCTCGCTCCGGGGCAGGGTGAACTCGCCGAGCGGGTGCGGGTGTTGACCGAGACCCGGCGGGACGCGGTGGACTCCTCGGCGGCCGAGCTGCGGCGGATCGAGCGGGATCTGCACGACGGCGCGCAGGCCCGGCTGGTGGCCATGGGGATGGATCTCGGGACGATCGAGGCGCTGTTGGAGAAGAATCCGGCGAAGGCGCGGGAGCTGCTGGCCCGGGCTCGGCAGTCGTCCGCCGAGGCGCTGGGTGAGTTGCGTGATCTGGTGCGCGGGATCCATCCGCCGGTGCTGGCGGAGCGTGGACTCGGGGATGCCGTAAGGGCGTTGGCGCTGCGGATGCCGGTGCCGACGGAGGTGGGTGTGGACATCGGGGGCGGGCG
>NZ_JAEQAZ010000271.1 GCF_016654115.1 Streptomyces sp. MBT53 | reverse complement strand
CCGTGGTCGGGCCTGTGGTCGGCCCGACCACGGGCTGGACGCTGCTGCTGCGCGGTATACCGGTGATGACCGTGGCCAGTTGACCCGTGAGGGGCGGAGGGACTGCCTGTGACTGAGCGTCGTAGTCCAGCCCCGCTGGACAACTGTGTTGCTCAGTCGGGGGCGGCCCGGTCAGGTGCCGCTCCGCTGCTTCCGGCGGACGGGGTGGTCGTCGAGAGCGCCGGTGAGCCAGGAACCGTCGCCCAGGGGCACCAGTTCGTACGGGTTGGTCACTTCGACGGTGATCTCGTCGATGGGCGTGCCTGTGTGGACGTCGACCAGATGGTAGCGGAACCACTCCTCCTCGTTCTGGCCCTCGCCGCCCAGGGTGACGATGGCCAGGTCCTCGGTCAGGTAGCCGCCGCTCCACTCCACGAACGTCTCCTCCGGGTCGTATCCGAAGGCTTCGACAGGCAGGGTGAAGAGCACGTCCCCGCTGGGGTGGCGGTGGAAGGAGACATCCGCTTGCCCGTGGTCGACGGTCATGAACTGCTGACCGTCCGGTGCCAAGTCGATCAGGCAGCGGTCCGACCACGGATAGGTCACGAGTTCCGGCTCGTCGGCAGCTCCGGCTGCGGCCCGGAGGATGACGGAGCCGTCCTGGCCCTCACCGACGTTGAGGTAGATGCTGCCGTCCACCGGATGCACGTACTGGAAGGCACCGTGACCGACAGTCTCCAGCTCTCTGCGGGCCAAGACCGTCCCGCTGCCGGCGTCGTGCACGACCCACTGGTCTGCGCCCACGCGTCCCGCCATCGCGTCCGGCCGGTAGACCCACACGCTGCGGCCGTCCCAGGAGAGCGCACAGCCAGGCCGGTGACCATAGGGCCGGTCAGAACGCGGCTCGAAGACCGACGCCCACACCAGGTCACCGGAACGCGTCAGGCACACGACGCTGTTGAGGGTCGTGTACACGACTCGCTCCAGACCGGGCCAGACTGCCGACTCCACGACCTCGTCCCCGGACCGCGGCTGGAACACCGCGACAGGCTTCACAGGGCCGAGCGCGCTGGAGTCCAACACGTACGCGTAGATCACTCCGTCGCGGTTACGCGTGATCACGTTCGAAGGCCGCACAGCACTCATGCGCCGAGGCTAACGCCCAGCTCAGACGGACCAGCAGGAGGGATCGGCGTCCCCACGAAAGGCGAACGGGCCAACTGTCCCGCTCAGTCACACTGCGCCCGATCCAGGAGGGCCACGAGACCGCGGTACTGAGCTGGTGCTGCCGGATCGGTTGGTCGGGCGTGGTCGGTTTCGTGCACGCCGCGTACGACGCGGTCCCCGCTCTGCTGATCCCGAAGTGGTGCCGGTCGACGCCGGCAGCGGGGGGACGATCCCCGTGCGGTCGCGTCAGCGCCATCGAGCAGTTGGACGGGGTGAAGTCCTCGAGTCTGCCGGGCACGTGACGGACGGAGTGAGCGGTGGCCGGCCCGGGATACGAGGATCCCGGGCGGGAGGTTGACAGCCTCCCCCGACCACCGGCCGACACACCCGGCCCGCCGGGGCACACGAAGGAAGCCCACAGCCGGGTGCCGTACATCGTCAGGGTAGCGGCCGTACGGCGCGCTCCCTGTGTTCTTGTGCGTCAGCCCGCCTGTGTGGTGCTGCGGGCCTCGTCGATCGTCTTGTTCCAGGCGAGGGTGCTGCCGTGGCCGGGGTGGGCCTCGGCGAGGGCCTCGACGGTGACCGCGTCCGGGTCGGCGGAGGTGCGCAGGGCCTGCACGGCGGCCTCCATGCGGCGCTGCGCGAGTTCGGAACTGGTGGGGAGCTGGTGGCGGGCGCGGGCGAGAGCGACGACCCGCCGGCGCTTGTAGCGGTTGCTGGTCAGACCCCTGTCGCTGCGGAGGACATCGTCCGGCCTGGCGAGTTCGGGCAGGACGCCGCGGGCGATGGCGCGGTTGAGTTCCAGGTGGTTGCTGTAGCCGAGCATCGGCGCGGCCTGCTTGGTGTCGAGCAGTTCCTCCGGGTCGCCGTCCTCGACCGGAGCGGCCGCCGGCGGGCGGGACTTGCTCTGGGTGTTGCCCGGGCCGGGGCGCTGGGCGATCCAGTCGGCGACGGTTCCGAGGTACCAGAAGCGGCGGAGGCGGCCGCCGTCGGTGGTCTCGACGACATCGGGCTCGGGAAAGTAGTCGGGCCGGTCCTGCAGCCAGCCGAGCAGGGTCACGGTCCGCTTGTGGCCGAGTGCCTTGGCCACTTCCGACGTCGGCATCAGCCGGTCGCGGGGGCCGGTGAGCAGGCTGTGGCGGACGGGGGACTGCGACGTCTTCGCCGCGCGGTAGGCGGACAGGAAGGGGCCGATGGTGCCGCGCTTCCACCGGCGCAGCCGGCCCTTGACCTCGTCGGGGTCCGGGCATCCGGTGGTGGCACGGTCCCGGTACAGCTCGCTCAGGCGGGAGGGGCTGAGGCCGAACTCGTCGTGGATCTGCTTGGCGTCCAGGAGCTCGTTCTCGTCGGTGCCGGTCATCGTCTTCCTCCAGGAAGGCGTGGTGAGGGGCGGTAGGCCGCGCGAGCTGGTTGCGCGGAGGGAGAGGAGGAGGTCGCCGTAGCCGGCAGCGGTGGGTGTCTGCATCTGGCGGGTGCCGTCAGCCTGCATGATGGTGGCCTCCTTTCGGTGTGCGGGCTCGGTGGCCGGCCGTGGAGTGTGCCGGCGACCTCTATAGTTCGATACTAGATATAGAATGTCGCGGTTGGCAAGCTGCGGGATCCGAGAATTTCTCCCGCCGGGAGTACGGAACGCCAGTGTGTACGCGGCCGGCGCCTCCGGACGCCTGTGATCCGAGCAGATCCTACGAGGTCAGGACAGGTGAAAGGGGCGGGTGGGAGGAGGAACGAGCCGACATGTCTTCTCCGGAAAGCGGGGCGGTGGGCCTCGATACCCCCAACGGCGAGCAGGGTTGCCCCTGATCGATGTGCTGACGCAGCGCAGCCAGGTCCCCTTCTCATGGTGTGTCTCCGAACAGGGGTGGGTTGGCGTGGAGTTCGTACATCCACGCCAGGAGGCGGGGGAGGTTGGTGCCGGGCCCGAAGGCGAGGTAGGTGCCGTCGCAACTGCTGCAACCGAAGGCCTGCGCGAGGCGCAGCCGCCGGCGGGAGTTGACGCGGCCCATGTGGACGGCCAGGCCGCGCTCGCGGGCCGTCACGGCGAGGCGGTGGGCGGCCGGGCTGGTCTTCCAGACCGTGCTGCCGGCGAGGAACAGCACGTCGAAGGAGCCCCAGGGGACGAGGTCGTGCTCGCTGCCGTCCTGGGCGGCGAAGGCGACGGGGACGCCCAGGGTACGGATCCGGGCCAGCCACGGCATCGACTCGGCGAGGGTGGCCGCGGCGTCCATGGGGACGTCGGGGGCCACCGCCCACAGACAGCGGTCCGGACCGTAGCGGTCGACGGTCGCCCTCAACCATGAGAACCAGCGCTCGGTGCCGGGCCAGCCCCTGCCGAACTTGCCGTTGTCGCACGCATACAGGGCGCCGGGCGGGATCACGTTGCCCTGGGCGGGGGTCGTCATGCAGCCCAGCAGTCCGGCCTGCATGGCAGTCCGTACGTCAGCGCCGGACGGCGTCGCGAGGTACAGCACTGCGTGGAAGAAGAAATGGACGATCGGGACAGACGTGCCGGGAAAGGGGCATGACGAGCCGTTCCGGGCGAGGTGGCGAGAACAACATCGTTCAGGCGAAACGGAGTTGAGCGGCGGAGCCCGAGATCAGGACATCCCACTCCTGCTCGAAGTTCCTGTCCTGCTTGTCGATCACACGGGCGGGGGCGGTGGTGAAGAGCTCCTCCGCCATCGGCCAGCCCTGAGCGCGAGGTCGGACCCAGGCCCGGGCCCGCCCGTACACCGGGTCGTGCTCGACCTCGACGCGGTGCCGCCCGGAGACGGAGATCAGCCGCCGGGCGAGTTGCTGAGGCCGGCCGACGTCAACGCGCTCGGTGGAGCGCTTCACCGGGCGACGCCTGCCGTCCTCGGACAGCAGGAACAGACGACGCACGTGGTAGAGCGCCCACGGCATGTCGAGCTCGCGCTCGAACGCCTCCAGACACGCCCGGTCCCGCGGCTGGGCCGGGTCGAACAACTCCAGCAGGCTCTTGCGGCCGTACAGCTTCGCGTTCGGGTTGAGGCTCATCGCCGTGTACTCCAGGCGCAGGACCTCGCCGGCGATGTCCGGGTGGGAGCGCAGACGCTCCATGTGGGCGGGCAGCGCGCCCATCGAAGCGGGGAAACGACAAGTTATTGAGAATCGAGACAGGGCTGTGACCTCTCTTGGTGTGCTTGTGGAAGTAGGAGGGCGGTGTGGTCTGCGGGTCAGTGAGCGTCGCGGACCGCGGCCGATAGGGTGGCTGTGGAGGCTGGGACGTTCTGGCCCAGGCTGGTGATCACTCCAATGAGCAGCAGTGCGGCAGGGGAGAGGGAGCGCGATGCGGGACGCCTATCACCAGGAACTCGATGCGATCAGTGACGGCCTGGTGGACATGGCCCGGCTTGTCGGGTCCGCCATGGGGCGGGCGACGACTGCCTTGCTGGATGGCGACTTGAAGCTCGCCGAGAGCGTGATCGCTGGCGATGAGCAGGTCGATGACCTGCAGCGGGACCTGGAGAACCGGGCCATTGAGCTGCTCGCGCGTCAGCAGCCGGTTGCGACCGACCTGCGGATCGTCGTCACGAGTCTGCGGATGAGTGCTGACCTGGAGCGCTCCGGGGACCTTGCTCAGCACGTGGCGAAGCTCGCCCGTCTCCGTTTTCCCGATCTCACGGTGCCGCGTGACCTGCATCGGACGATTCTGGAGATGGGGCAGCTCTCGCAGCGGCTGATGGCGCAGGCCGCCGAAGTGATCATCACGAAGGACCTCGATGATGCCTTGCAGTTGGAGCGCGACGACGACCGTATGGACGAGCTGCACCGCCTGCTGTTCCACCATCTGCTGGACGACCGCTGGAACCACGGAGTGGAGACGGCTGTCGACGTCACCTTGATCGGCCGGTATTACGAGCGCTTCGCGGATCATGCGGTGGCTGTGGCCAAGCGCGTGGTCTTCCTGGTCACCGGGGAGCACCCCGACGACGTAACGGCAACGATCTGACCGGTCCGGCTAGATCACACGGGATCGTTCCTGGCGGGCATGCTGTTCAGCACGTGAGTCAGAGGCACGAACCCGTCGGTGGTTCCGAGCTGTCTGGGGGTGGGGCCGGCCGGTGTGGGTGTGTCGGCGAGGCGTTCGGCGAGCGCGGTGAGTGCTTCGCGGTCGCCTTCGAGAGCATCGCGTTCGTCCTCGGTGAGATCGAGTTGTTCGAGCATGCGGTCGATGCCGTCGGTGACGGCCAGGAGCTGGCCGCGGGCGGACTGTTTGGGGACGTAGAACGGGCAGCGGGCGCAGGCCAGCCGGTGGGGGCATTTGGCGAAGAAGTCGTAACTGCAGTAGCCCTCGCCCAGGTCGTAGTACTTCCAGGGTTGTTCGCCGCCGGCGGCGGCTCCGGTGAGGATGGACTCGCGGTCGATGAGGACCTGGATGGTGCGGACGTTGCGGGCGAAGTAGTCGGCCTTCTTGTAGGCGGCGGTGAGGGTGCGCCGCAGGATCTCGGCGTAGTAGCGGGTGCTGGCGGGATGTTTGTGCCCGAGCCATTGCTGCAGGTCGTTGACGGTCAACGGCTCGCGGGCGTTGAGGAGTTGGGTGGCGATGGTGGCGCGGGCGCGGTGGCTGGTCAGCGCGCCGTGGGAGTCGGTCTGCGGGACGCCGGACTTGCGGCAGAGGACGGGGATGATGTTGTGGTTGAGGTAGTCCTTGCCGACGAGCTGGCCGCGGTGGCAGAACAGGTGGGGTCGCTTCTGCCCGGTCTTGCGGTCGATCAGGTCGGGCTGGGGCGGCCGGATGAGTTTCCAGGCGTCGATGAGCTGGCCGACGATCGGGTCGACCGGTTTGTTGAACGGCCGGGAGGTCTTGTTCTGCGGGATGTGCAGCAGGCAGATGGTGAAGGGCTCGCCGGTGGTGTCGTCGGTGCCTTGGTCCCAGGTGACGCAGTCCAGTTCGAGGCGGCGGATCTCGTCGACGCGGCAGCCGCCGAACAGCCAGACGCCGACCATCGCGCGGACCATCTCGACGGGGTAGTAGGTGGACTTCCAGCCGGCGTTTCGGGCCCGGCCGGAGCCGTAGGGCTTGAGGTCCTCGGCGTTCAGGGTCAGCCCGGCGGCCATGAGCTTGGCCCATGACGGGTCGTCGATGATCCTGGGGTTCGGCCCCATCTGGGCGCGCAGGGACAGGGGCATGCTCATCACCCGGCGTGGGTCGAAGCGCGGTTTGATCCATTCCCATTCGATGAGGTCGCAGAAGAACCCGCGGATACTGTCGATCCTCGCTGCCCGGCCGCCGGGCGAGATGGGCTGCCCGAAGCGGCTGCGGTTGCGGTTGTGGCCGGCCCACTGGCCGACGGTGGCGTGCATGGTGTCGGCGACGTACTCGGCCGCCATGTCCCGGCTCCACTGATCCGGCGCGATGACGTCGGCGTGCTTTTCCGCTGCCCAGCGTCCGGCAATCAGGATGACGGAGAACATGGAGCGGATGGTGCCGGGCTCATGAGTGGAGAACTTCCTCCAGCGCAGGGCCCATTCGGCCCATTCGGCCGGGACAGTGGAGAGCATGTCGGAGCGGGGGCCGGCCTTGCCTTCGTTGCTGTGCAGCGGGGCGGGGATGATGCCCTTGCCCGCGAGCACCCGGGAGAGCTTGATCAGCCCGCGGCGTCGGCTGTTGAGGCCGGCCGCCTTGTCGTACTCGGCCACCAACTGGCGCAACACGGTGTCGGTGAGGTCTTCCAGGCGGGGGCTTCCGGCGCTGAGCAGGGCGTCGAGGACCGCGTTGCCGACCTGCCACTCCAGCAGGTGCGGGGAGGTCTGCCAGGAACTCAGCGTCTGTTCGACCTCGCGCAGTGCGGGCCCGGTGGCTCCGGGCCCGAAGACCAGGTCCGCGAGCCTGTGTATGTGCTTGATTCCGGCGGTGTGGTGCAGGCGGTGATGGCCGCCGAGAAGGTGTCCGAGGGCGGCGATGTGCAGACGGGCCGGGCCGGCGGTGCGGGAGACTTCTGCCCAGGTGGCTTCGTCCCACGACCGGTAGGAGAGACCGCGCTCGCGTACTGCGTCGAGGATCCGGTTGCGTGTGGCGCGGCCGGTCCTGCGGGGCCATGGACGTACGGCTTCGTCGACCGGGCGCATCAGGTCGAGCACTGCCTCAGGTGTTATCGCCCCGGCGGGAGCCGGGCCGGTGTCGGCTGGGTTCATCGCTCCTCCAGCAGTGAGGCGAGCAGCCGCTCGCGGTCGGCGTGGATGGTGGTGTTGGCGCGGTGGAAACGGGCGGCCAGTTCACGGCCGGACAGGTGGATGTAGCGCATGGTGGTCGCCAGATCGCGGTGGCCGGCGTACTGGGCGATCTGGTCGAGGGTCCAGTCGGCGCGGGCCAGGTCGGTCAGCCGCAGATGCCGGAAGGTGTGGGTGGACAGTCGCGTGGCCGCGGCGCTTCGGGCGATGCGTTCGACGGTCTTCGACCAGCTGGAAGGTCCCAGCGGGGCACCGTAGTTGCGGTTCGACACCGACCGGAACAGCGGTCCGTCGATGCGGCCGAACAGCGTGCGGCGTTCGCGGAGGTAAGCCACGAACAGCTGCGACGAGGTGCTGCCGAAGGTCACCTCCCGGGCCCTCTGGGACTTGGTGGTCTCCGCCCGCAGGTGGATGAGACGGTGTGCGGGCTCGAAGTCCTCGACGTCGAGCTGGACGAGTTCTTCGCGGCGCAGAGCCCCGTCGTAGGCGAGGGTGACCATCAGCCGGTTGCGCAGCGAATTCACTGCACAGACGGTCAGGATCCGTTGCCAGACATCCTCGTTGGGGATCCAGGGAGCTTGCTCGACATGCCGTACGAGGCCCTGACGGGGCCTTCGGCCGCCACGGCCCGCTTGCCCTCGGCGGACAGGGTTCTGTTCGCGCAGGCCGTCTTCCACCAGGTACTCGTAGAACGACCGGACCGCGACCAGGCGTTGTTGGATGGTTGCGTTCGCCAGACCCGTCTCACTCCGGCGAGATCGTGTCGATGCTTGCGTGAGGGGCCGGTCCAACATGTTCCTGATCCACGCGGCGACGGTATCCGCGCGGGCCAGCACGGGGTCCGTGCCGTCCGCCGCGCAGAACCGCAGGTGGTCCTCGACGGCCCGCCCGTAGGCGTCGATCGTGTTGGGCGCCCGGCCGATGTTCGCCATGAACTGCAGCCACCGGTGGGCCAGTTGATGCTCTGCAACAGTGGGGAACTTGCCCCACGGGATGGGGGCCATGACTGCAGGGTAGACCCGCCCGATTCCACATAAAACAGAAGGTGCAGTACGACTTCGGCCAGTGCACACCGAACCGCTCCAGCAGGTAGGCCTCGCACCGCTGCCGGTGCCAGCCCCAGTCGATGAGGGGGAACTCCCCGGTACGGCCCGGCATCTTCGAGGCGGCCTGGTCGCCGAAACGGCGGCCCTCCTCGTCGGCGTTGAAGCCCATGATCTGCCGGAACGGCCGGCCGCCGAAGACCTGCGTGAGCCACCAGTCGCCGACGTCGCCCTTCGCCCACAGGCTGCATTTGCGCGTACCGGCCACCTGGGGCACCGTGCCGACGGACTCCTGGTCGTCCCACAGCGTCCACGGCCCACGCGCGAAGAGCCGCTCGGGTCGCCGGGAGTCGTCCAGGACCGTGAAGCCGTCGGCCTGGAGGTGTCCGTTGCGCGCCAGTTGGACGAAGCGCACGCCCTTCTCGCGCAACAGCGGGAGCATGAACTCGTCGACCAGGAGCCGGGTTTCGGGCCATTCGCTGCCCGTGGCCATGTAGAGGACGACGGTACGGGCCAGGTCGATTCCGTGGGCGGCCGGGTCGGTGAGCATCCGTGCGATGTAGGCGGTGGAGTCCGCTCCCAGACCCCAGTTGATGACGGTGTCGAGGTCGTCGTCGGCGGTGAAGCCGAGCAGCGGCGGCGTGTACGCGGTGGCAGTGGGCATGGCGGGCCTCACTCCTCGCCCGGACGGGCTGCGGCCGAGACGAGCACCTGGACGTGAGCGGGGGACGGTGTCCAGAGCCGGGTGCGTACGGCGGTCAGGTCGGGGACGCAGGCGCCGGCTTCGCGCGCGCGGCGACCGGTCGCCGGATTCCTCAGCAGTTCGGCGCGACCGGCGCGACCGGTGCGACCGGTGCGACCGGTGCGACCGGCGTGGCCGGGGCTGACGGGGCTGGCCGACGCGGGGGAGCCGGCAGGGTGTTCCATGGGGATCTTCTCCAAGAGCCGTGCCCGAGCGTGATCACGGGAAGACGGCGTGCAGTGGTGGGACCTGTGGGTGGGGGTGGATGCGCGGCCCGCGGGGAATCGAGGGCCCGCGCTGCGACTCAGAGGGCGATGAGGCGCACGGTGTGGGCCACGAGCGCGGTCGCGGTGGTTTCGTCGAACGGCACGTCCCAGCAGAGCTCGACGGTGGACGAGCCGTAGTCGCGGGAGCGGTCTCGGTGGATCAGGCTGCTGGTGCTGGTCTGTGCGAATCGGGTGAGGGGCACACCGGGCAGCTGCTCGGGGATCTCGGCGTACGGTCCGACCGCGTCGGCCCGGTCGTCGAGGTCGGCGGCCAGGTGCTGCAGGTGGTACACCTCATGGGCGCAGGATCCGCGGCAGGTCACGACGGCCAGACGCGGTTTGCCGGGCCCGCCGTACAGCTCGTGCCGCACGCCGGCGCCGAGCTTCCTGCTGAGCACCACTGCGGCGTCCGCGGCGGGGTGGTTGCGCACGAGCCAGAACGCTCGGGTCGGCGAAAAGGGCTCCGGGGGTCGGCGGCGACGGCCGCACGCGGGCCAGGAGCAGCGGCATCCTGTCGGGCCAGGTGATTCCGCCCTCGCGCGCGAGGCGACGCAGCTGCACCGGGCATGTCCCGCATGAGCTGGGACGGCCGACGGAGCAGCGCCCGAACCCGCCCCACTGCTGACGGCCGGTCAACGCCTCGAACAGGGCCGCGAAACGCCTCGGCTGCCACCCGCACTGATGCAGCCGGTCGCCGTGGGCATTCAGGCTGAGCCGGTTCCAGCCCTGACCGTCCGGGCCCTTCGGACCGTTGGCGGGTTGTTCAAGGAAGGTGGGCATGTGACGCCTCCGAGAGCGTGCAGAAGGAAGAGGGCCTGGCGCGAAGTGGCGGCAGCGGACGCTGTCCGGGTCGGCGTCAGGGGGGATGGCGCCTGCGGTCATTCCGGCGGGAAGTGCTGGTGCGAGAACCCGGCGGCCTCGGCGGCCAGGTCGTCGGAGAGGTAGGCGACGGACAAGCGGCCGGACAGCGAGGTCATCGCGCGCTGGACGCAGTCCTGTTCGGCGTTCGAGGAGGCGCCGGCGGGCACCCGGTGCACCCCGAGGTCCTCGTCGTAGACGAATCCGGCTCGTTCCAGCCAGAGGACGGTGACGTCGTCGACATCGCCGTCGGCGAGGACCCCGTGGATGGGATGCCTGCCGATGATCAGGGCGGGGCGGAACACGGCGTCGTCGTGGGCCTCCGGCGCGGCAGCCCGGTTGCTGGGGCGGTTCATCATGATGGTGCTCCGTGAGGCGGGGTAGCGAGAAGCGACTACGCAGAGTCGATCCGAGATAAAGAGACAGGGATGGGGAACCGTGCTGTCCGGTGACCTGACGGTGGACCGGCAGGTCACATCAGGGACTGGCCTGGGAGTCGGCCGACTGCCGGCTGTTCGAAGTGACGAGGCGTGGGCGGCGTCCGAGGGGCTACGCCTTGGCCTCGGGGGGTGGTGGCAGTACGGGGGCGTGTCCGGCCGTATAGGGCGAGGCGTCGTCTGCGGGGAAGGACGTGGTGACCTTCTGGAGTTCGGTCCGGGCGATGGGGTGAAGCCATCCGTCCTGCACGTCCCATCCGCGCACGCGTGTGCCGGCGTCGGCGGTCATGGCGACCAGGGAGGCGTCACGCACGGTGGTGCCCTCCAGGGAGAACGTGAGCAGCACGAAGAACCGTGTGTACTCCTCGGCGGATTGATCCACGCGCCACGCGCCCGGCTCGACAGACACGTACAGGTCGGCGCTCAGTTCCATGCCGTCCGTACGCTCGACCGAGATGCTGAGCTGGTGGCCCCCCTCCCCGAGAGCCGGGAGCAGCGTGGTCAGTGCGTGCAGGGCACGGCCCATGGCGGACGCGGTGACGGCGCTGTCGGGCTGCGGAAGGTTCGGCTCAGACACGCGGGGCCTCCTCGCGGCTCCCCGCCGGGATCCGTGGGGCGTCCTGCTCGGGGTGGACACCGAGGCGCTGCCGGACACGTCCGTAGCTCTCGTCGAGGACGTCCCAGCCCAGGGCGAGCGGGGGGCGGTTGAACGTGAGCACCTCGGTGCCACCGGTCTCCGCCAGGGCCAGCTGCGGGTGCCGCGTCGCGGCGGCCTGCAGCGCGTGCCGGAGACTGCGCGCCTGGAGCCGCAGCACGCGTCCGGGCCCGGCGTCGTCGTGCAGGAGACGGCCGAGCGAGATGCTGCCCGGGCCGGGTGTGGTCCGTGAGGCGTACTCCAGGCAGGCGTACGCCACCACGGCGGCCGGTGCCCGGGCGCCGGCCGAGGGGCTCAGGTGGACCATGCCGTTGGGGGCGACGCTCATCATGCCCAGGGCACTGAACGGGCGGTCGACGAGATCCTCCAGCGTGGCGCGCGGCTGTTCATGGGGGCTGCCCGTGGTGTACATGCGGATCAGGCAGCTGATGTCGCGGTGGAGCGCGCCGGCGGTGGGAAGCCGCTGCCAGTGCGCCGCGGCGGCCGCGCGCAGCACTCCGTCCCGCAGCGGGCCCGGCTCAAGCCGGGCGTACGGCGACAGGCAGAAGGTGTAGAACCAGGCGGGCACCAGGCACGGCGGAGCGAGCAGCCACCAGTGCAGCAGGAACAGGCTGCCGTCCTGCTCCAGGTAGGGGTCGGCGCCGTCCTCGTGGAGCAGCCACCGGCTTCTGGCGGTAGGCGTCACGTCGCTGGCTGCGCCGTGGCCTCGGCGGAGTTCGTCGGTGAGTTTGAACGCCGATGACCAGAACCGCATGGAGGCCACCGCGCTCTTGCCGGCCCCGAGTTCGACGATCGCGCGGGATGTTGCGAACACGCGCGGGTTGTCCTGCACGGCCAGATGCGTCTTGAGGAGCCAGCCGTAGCGCGGGGAGTAGGAGCCGTGCCGGGCGTGGACCGGTGCGACGTAGGACGGGAAGGCGGGCGTGGGCATCGACGTCTCCTGGGGGGAGGGGGCGACCGGCAGTCAGGGGGTGCTGCGCGGCTTCGGCGGATTGCGGCGGGCGCTCCGGGGGGCCTTGCCGGTGAGGGCGAGTTCGAGGAGGCGCCAGTTGTGCGCGCGGCGCTGGGGGGTGAGGGGTTCACGCCACGGCTCGTAGGGCTGCGGCCGGGTGGGGATGAGCTCCAGCTCCAGGAGGGCGGGCTTCTGCTCCCGGGCCGTGGGCGGCACGGTGCGCGGCGTCTGCTGCTGCTCGCGTCGGCGGTCCTGGTCGGCGACGGCCCCGACCCAGTCGTCACCGAGGCGGCGCACCAGCCGGTTGCGCAGCTCGCCGCGCTTGCCGGGGGTGGTCGCCGCTCACACGCCTCTGCGGGTCAGCGACGGGTTGGCCAGCGCCCATTTCAGACAGTCCCGGACGACGGGGCAGCCGGAGCAGGCGCGTTTGGCTCTGGTGATGGTCTTGTTCCGCTGGAGCGGGTCGGCGACCTCTTCGAAGGCGAACAGCGCCGGGTCGGCCTGGCAGGGGGTGGGGCGGTCGGTGTGTGTGTGTGTGGAAGGGGATGCGTTCGTCCGGGGCGGCGGAGGCGGCATCCGGTGTGCGGGCGCGGCTTCTCATGAGGTGTCTTCCAGCAGGGTGGTGAGGGTGGTTTGTGGTGGTGCGGAGCGTCCGGGGAGCGGGGGAGCGGCGCATGAGGGTCAGCTCCGCCACTCGTCGTGGGTCTGGCGCCGGATCAGGTCGGCGTAGGTGTCGCCCTCGTAGCCCAGGGGAAGGCCTCGCCTGCGCCGTTCGACGTTCGCCGCCCGGACGCAGAAGTGGCAGGCCGGTTCGCGGACCGCGTGATGCCGTCGGCCGGGTTCGGGGTACCAGCCGGTCTCGGTGTCGACCAGGACCGACACCACACGCTCCGGGTCGTAGAGGAACGGTCGCCCGCAGTTGATGCAGGGGCTCATCGCGACGGGGTGTTCGTGGGCCACGGTGTCAGGTCTCTTCGAGGCCGGGGTGCCAGCGGAAGGCGTCGGCCGAGAGCGCCTCGGGGTCGTGGGGGTCGCGGTAGTGGTTGTCTGCGGGCTCGGTGTCGGCCACGGCGTGGGCGTCGATCCATTCGTCGGCGGCCTGTTCGGCGCCGAGCGTGCGCAGCAGGCTGGCGAGCACGTCTACTTCCTCGCAGTTCAGGAGGGGGGCGATGTCGGCGGTGAGGGTGCCGCACCAGGTGTCGGCGAAGTCGTGGCCGAGGCTGCTGGGGATGGTGGTCTGCTGCCGTGCGGTCTGGCTGTCGTTCATGTCGTTTTCCGGGGTGTTCAGACGGGTGGGGCCGGCTGGGCCGGCTGGGGTTCGGGGCCGAGGGCGCGCAGGTGCCTGCCGCGGCTGGAGACGAGCTCGGCGAGCGTGATGGGCTGGTCGTGGAGGTCGAGTGCCGCCATGCCCGCGGCGCGGGCGGTGACGATCTCCGACCAGCGTTCGCGCAGGCTGTCGACGGTGGCGTGCGGGTCGCGGGCGCGCTCGATGAAGGACCGCTGGGGCCAGTTGGGAGCGCCGTCGTCGGCCCAGGCGAGGATGGTGCGGCCGAGGTCCTCGCCCGGCTGTTCGATGACCTCTCCGGCCAGTGCGGGGATACGGCTCTTGCCGAAGTGCACGGTGGCGACCGGGCCGAGGGTGCCCACCGCGTCGAAGTCGTACTCGATGTCGGCTCGTTGCTCGGGCCGGACGCTGATCCGGCGGGCGTACTGGCGGCCGTGACTGTCGCTCTCGATGACGGTGTCGGTCCGGGCCTTGAGGGTGACGATGACGTGCCCGGGGTAGGCGGCCAGGGCCTCGGTGACGGCGCGTTCCACCGGCCGGTGCTTCGACCATCCGGCGTTGGTGCCGCCGTATCCGGCCCGGGCCTCGCCGTCGACCTTGTCGAGCATGCCGCCCGCACCGCTCCAGAAGGCGCTGTACGTGTCGACGATCAGTACCAAGTAGCCGCCCACGGCGGCGTGGGCGAGGGCCGCGAAGAGCGACATGGGGTCGTAGCGGGTGAACTCCTGGGTGTGGAAGGGCACTTGGTCGGCGTACTTGGCCGCCATCCCGCGTTCGGTGTCGATGAGCGCGATCGGTTCGCCGAGCTGGGCGGCGACCAGAAGGGAGGTCAGGGTGCGGCCGGACCCGGACGGGCCTTCGAAGGCCAGGCGGACCGGTCGGGATTCCTTGACGGCGGGCCGGAATTCCGGCATCGGGGACAGGGAGCTGCCACTGGACACGGGGATCTCCAGGGACGTCAGCGGATACGGGACCAGCCGCCGTGCCGCTGGGGACGGGACTGCCGCTCGTGTCCCGGCGCGCCCTGTACTGCTGGGGGCGGTGCGGGTATGGGCGGTCGGGCCAGCGCGGACGGCAGGGTGCTGTCGGTGTAGGCGATGCGGTGACGCAGGCTCAGTCCGACGTCGTCGGCGTCGAGATCGAACACGGTGCGCCTGATGCCCTCGTGGTCGGTGTAGGTGCGCTGGCGCAGGCGGCCCTGGACGATGACGTGCATGCCGCGCTGCAGGGACTCGCCGACGTGCTCGGCGACGTGCCGCCACACCGTGCAGGTGATGAAGAGTGATTCGCCGTCGGTCCACTGGCCGCTGCGGCGGTCGTAGACCCGTGGGGTTGATGCGACCCGGAAGCGGGCGACGGGCGTGCCCTGCTCGGTGAACCGGATTTCGGGGTCGGCGACCAGGTTTCCGGTGATGGTGACGACGGTCTCGCCGGTCATGGCGAGTGCTCAGTTCCGGGAGCGGGGGCGGACGCCGTCCTG
Source organism: Streptomyces sp. MBT53 (assembly GCF_016654115.1). Classification (GTDB taxonomy): domain Bacteria; phylum Actinomycetota; class Actinomycetes; order Streptomycetales; family Streptomycetaceae; genus Streptomyces. The sequence continues at coordinate 108 of NZ_JAEQAZ010000271.1, read as the reverse complement.
CACGGACCGGCCGGCGGAGGGCGTGGGGCGGGGCGAGGGCACGGGGGTCGCTCCTGTCTCGTGTGGTTCGGCGCAGAGAGGGCGTCAACCTCCTCCGTTTGTTCGATA
>NZ_JAEQAZ010000270.1 GCF_016654115.1 Streptomyces sp. MBT53 | reverse complement strand
TAGTCCGAGTGTGCGGCCGGGTCCCGTTCCAGGGGACCCGGCCGCACACTCGGACTAGCTGATGCTCGCGATGGTGCTGCGAACCTTGGTGATGATCGCGTCGGGGATCGGCGCGTAGTTGATGGTGGAGAGGACCTTCTGGCCGTCCTCGCTGGCGATGTAGGAGAGGAACGCCTTCGTGGCGGGCAGCGTGTCGGCCTTGTTGCCCTTGTCGCAGACGATCTCGTACGTCACCAGGGTGATCGGGTACGCGCCCTCGGCCTTGGTGTTGTAGTCCAGCTTCAACGACAGGTCGTTGCCCGTGCCGATGACCTGGGCGGCGGCGATGTCCTTGGTGGCGCTGTCGGTGCTGGGCGCGACCGGGGCGGCGGCACCGGTGTTGATGCTGACGGCCTTGACGCCGTCGGCGACGTAGGAGAGCTCGAAGTAGCCGATGGCGCCGGAGGTCTGCTTGACGCCCGCGGCCACACCCGCGGAGCCGGCCGCCGACTGGCCGCCCTTGGCCTGCCAGGCCTTGCCGCCGGAGTACTTCCAGTTGTCCGGGGTGGTGGCGATCAGGTACTTGGTGAAGTTGTCCGTGGTGCCGGACTCGTCCGAGCGGTGGAACGCCTGGATCTTGAGGTCGGGCAGCGTCGCGGACGGGTTCAGCTTCTTGATCGCCGCGTCGTTCCACTTGGTGATCTTGCTGTCGAAGATCTTGGCGAGCGTCGGGGCGTCCAGGACCAGGTTGTCGACACCCGGGACGTTGTAGCCGAGCGCGATCGGGCCGCCGACCATCGGGAGGTCGATGCCCTGGCCGCCGGAGCAGACCTGCTTGGAGGCGGTGACCTCTTCGGGCTTCAGCGCGGAGTCGGAACCGGCGAACGCCAGCTGACCCTGGTTGAAGGAGGTGACACCGGCGCCGGAGCCGCCGCCCTTGTAGTTGATCTGGACGCCACAGGCCGTGCTGAACGCCTTGACCCACGCGTCGATCGCGTTCTTCTGCGCGGACGAGCCGTCGGCGAGCAGCTGCTGGCCCTTCTTGGCGTCGCCGCAGACGGCCGAGCTGGCGTTGTTCGTGGCCGAGGAGCTGCTGTTCGACGAGCCGCCGTTGTCGTCCGAGCCGCACGCCGTGAGGGCCAGGGCGCCGGAGACCGCGAGAGCACCGAGGGTGAGGGCCCGCCGGTTCATGCGCTGAAGCTTCACTTGAAAGAATTCCTTCCGAGAGCCGCCGTCCTGAATTCCGGCGGCGTGCGAAGACGTGGGTGACGCGGGTAGCGACCCCCAGGTCGCAGCTCGCATCGCGTAAGGCCGAAATTAGGCAGAACAGGTGAAGGCGCCTATGGGCATAAGTGAACGGAGGGTGAACCCCTGTGGGCGGTGCGGTTAGGTCACGGAACGCTCACGTCGAGGACACGAGCTGATTCCGGACTGTGCCAGGTGCGGCGGGCCCGAAAATGCGTCCACGAGCGGGCGGTCCCTCGGTCGGGCGACGGCCCTGCTGCGGCCGTCCCTCCGCAACGTAACGCGAGGTGGGCGGCACGGCAGCCCAGGAAACGCGGTCAGTCGAGTGGGTCCTCGTCCGTGCCGACGGCCATGAGCACGAGGGAGATCAGGTCGCGGTCCCGCTCGTGGGTGAGCCGCCGGTGGGCCTCGTCCGGCCTGAGCCAGACGAGGACGTCGACCTCGTCGTTGGGCTCGAAGGTTCCGCCGGTCGCCTCCGCCGCCCAGTAGCGGACCTCCTTGGGCCGCCCGTGGTGGTCGACGTACCGGGCCGAGGGGAGCCGTGTCCCCAGCCGGCAGGTGTGGCCGGTCTCCTCCAGGACCTCGCGGCGGGCCGCCTCCTCGAAGGTCTCGCCGCGCTTGAGCTTGCCCTTGGGCCAAGACCAGTCGTCCCACTTGGGCCGGTGGACCAGCGCCAGTTCGAGATCTCCGGCGGACCGGTGCCGCCACAGGGCGCAGCCGGCCGCCTGGACGGTGGTGTCGTTCGTCGAGGAAGTCACTGAAGGTTCACCGTCTCCTCCGCGCGGGTTGGTGCGGGGCGTCAGGGGGTGCCCGCCACCCGTTTCTGCCACGACTGCTGGAAGGCGAAGCGGGCCGCCTCCACCTCGTGCCGCTGGTCGGCGTGCAGCACCCCGAGGGCGTACGCGGTCGCCGGGGCGATCCGCGGGGTCCGGGCCGCCGACGCCGCCGCGGCGGCGGCCTCCGAGGCGTCCCGGTGCAGATTGAGGGCCTGGCCGGCCGCCAGCAGGCGTACGTCCAGCGGCGGGCCGTCCCCGTGCAGGACCTCACCGGCGTAGCGGTGCAGCCGCAGCAGCAGCCGTACCTGGTGCCAGGGGCCGTCCTGGGGGTGCGGGGCCGGGTCGGGGGAGAGGCCGTGGATGAGGGCCTCCGCGTTGTACGGGTGCCCGGCGGTGACCAGCGGCAGCGCGGTCACCGCGTCGTTCAGGCGCTCGCCCGCGGCGGCGGCCAGCGGGCGCAGGTCGGCGCCGGCGGCGGCCGGGGTCAGGGGGACCTCGCTGGCCAGTACGGCGACCTTGTCGGCGACCGCGTGGAAGCGGGAGGAGCCGAGGGCCTGGAGGGCGGTGGAGTGGGCCCGGGTCCGGGCCAGGGTGAGCTGGCGTTCCAGCAGGGCGCCCGCCTTGGCCGCGCCGACGGTGAGGTTGCCGCGTTCGGCGGTGGCGGTGGCCGGTGCGGTCGCTCCGACGCCCCGGCCGCTCGCGGGTGCCGGGACTCCGCGGCCGGCGCCGGTGACCCGGCCGCCCACGGCCGAGGCCGCCGACTGGGCGGGGAACACGGCCGAGCCCGACAGCCGGTGCAGGGCGAGCAGCAGCCGTTCCAGCCGGGCCGCGCACGCGTGCTCCAGCGCCAACGTGCCCGACAGCCACGCCAGTTCGGGGCGCATCTCCTCGGACCAGTCGGCGTCCAGGAGCGGCCGGAAGGTGTGCAGGCTGCCGCTGATCCGGCGGGCCGAGTGGCGCAGGGCGCGCGCCGCGTCGACGGACTCCTCCGTGCCGTTCTGCCCGCCGCCGGTCTCCCGGTGCAGTCGCAGTGCGCGGAGGAACTCCGTGGCCTGGCCGCGCAGGTAGCCCGCGAGGGCGTCACCTGTCACGGCACGGGCCGTGGGATCCGTCGGGTCAAGGTGTTGCTGTGCCACGCCGGCGCCTCCGGGCGTCTATGAGCATCTCCTGGACGTTGCGCAGGGGTTGGCCTTCCGCGTCGGTCGCGTGCCGGGTCCACTCGCCGTCCGGGCCCAGGTGCCAGGAGGAGGTGGTGTCCGACATGCCGGTCTCCAGGAGCCGGCTGATCGTGGCGCGGTGGGCCGGGTCGGTGACCCTGACGAGGGCCTCGATCCGTCGGTCGAGGTTGCGGTGCATCATGTCGGCGCTGCCGATCCACACCTCGGGCTCGCCTCCGTTGCCGAAGCCGAAGACGCGGGAGTGTTCGAGGAAGCGGCCGAGGATGGACCGTACGCGGATGTTCTCGGACAGGCCGGGGACGCCGGGCCGCACCGCGCAGATGCCGCGCACCCACACGTCGACCGGGACCCCGGCCTGGGACGCGCGGTAGAGCGAGTCGATGATCGCCTCGTCCACCATCGAGTTGACCTTGATGCGGATGAACGCGGGGCGTCCGGCACGGTGGTGCTGGACCTCCTTGTTGATCCGGGCGATCAGGCCGTCGCGCAGGGACTTGGGGGCGACCAGCAGGCGGCGGTAGGTCTCGCGGCGCGAGTACCCGGAGAGCCGGTTGAAGAGGTCCGAGAGGTCGGCGCCGACCTGGGGGTCCGCGGTCAGCAGGCCGAGGTCCTCGTAGAGGCGGGCCGTCTTGGGGTGGTAGTTGCCGGTGCCGACGTGGCTGTAGCGGCGGAGGGTGTCGCCTTCCTGGCGGACCACGAGCGACAGCTTGCAGTGGGTCTTGAGGCCGACCAGGCCGTAGACGACATGGCAGCCGGCCTCCTCCAGCTTGCGCGCCCACTTGATGTTGGCGTGCTCGTCGAAGCGGGCCTTGATCTCGACCAGGACGAGGACCTGCTTGCCGGCCTCGGCGGCCTCTATGAGCGCGTCGACGATCGGGGAGTCGCCGGAGGTGCGGTACAGGGTCTGCTTGATGGCGAGGACGTCGTCGTCGTTGGCCGCCTGCTCCAGGAACCGCTGGACGGACGTGGAGAACGAGTCGTACGGGTGGTGCAGCAGCACGTCCCGGTTGCGCAGGGCGGCGAAGATGTCGGGCGCGGACGCGGTCTCGACCTCGGCGAGGTCGCGCTGGGTGCCCGCGATGAACTTGGGGTACTTCAGCTCGGGCCGGTCCAGCGAGCCGATGCGGAACAGGCCGGTGAGGTCGAGCGGGCCCGGCAGCGGGTAGACCTCGGCCTCGCTGATCTTCAGTTCGCGCACCAGCAGGTCGAGCACCTCGCGGTCGATGGACTCCTCGACCTCCAGGCGCACCGGCGGTCCGAAGCGGCGCCGCATGAGTTCCTTCTCCAGGGCCTGGAGCAGGTTCTCGGCGTCGTCCTCCTCGACTTCGAGGTCCTCGTTGCGGGTGAGCCGGAACGCGTGGTGCTCCAGGATCTCCATGCCCGGGAAGAGTTCCTCCAGGTGGGCGGCGATGACGTCCTCCAGGGGGACGTACCGGCCCGGCGAGGACTCCAGGAAGCGGGAGAGCAGCGGCGGCACCTTGACGCGCGCGAAGTGGCGGTGCCCGGTGACGGGGTTGCGGACGACGACCGCGAGGTTCAGCGAGAGGCCCGAGATGTACGGGAAGGGGTGCGCGGGGTCGACGGCCAGCGGGGTCAGCACGGGGAAGATCTGGTGCCGGAACAGGGTGAAGAGGCGGGCCTGTTCCTTCTCGGTCAGCTCGTTCCAGCGGACCAGGTGGATGCCCTCCTCCGCGAGCGCGGGCGCGACGTCCTCGTGGTAGCAGGCGGCGTGCCGGGCCATCAGTTCGCGTGAGCGGGCCCAGATCATCTCCAGCACCTCGCGCGGCTGGAGGCCGGACGCGGAGCGGGTGGCGACACCGGTGGCGATACGGCGCTTGAGGCCGGCCACCCGGACCATGAAGAACTCGTCCAGGTTGCTGGCGAAGATCGCGAGGAAGTTCGCCCGTTCCAGGAGCGGGGTGTTGGGGTCCTCGGCGAGCTCCAGGACTCTCTCGTTGAACGCGAGCCAGCTGCGCTCCCGGTCCAGGAAGCGGCCCTGCGGAAGCTGGGGCCCGTCGTACGGCGACTCCTCGTACTCGTCGAGGTCGGCGTCGATGTCGGGTTCCAGATCGGAGACCGCCGCCGACACGGTGTGCGGGCGGTGGGCGGCTATGGAGCCCACGGAGGGCTGCGCGTGCTGGACCTGTGCCTGGGCGTTGGGCTGGCTGCTCATGTGCCCATTGTTCCGCGCCACCGGCGATACGGGCGCGTCGGAGAGCGCCGGAAGGAGCGGGAGGACGGCGCCGTTGCTCCCGTTCACCTCGGGAGGCGGCGAAGGCTCTGGCACGACGGGCTTCATTCGCCGAGCGTCGCAAGCCCGTCTGAACCAATGGTTACGGCGACATGGCGTGCGGGATATCGGGGGGCGGCTCCCGGACGTCTACGCCACCGAAACGAACGTAACGGATGCCTGGGAGCCACCGTGAGGCGGGATCCGGTCAGGAGGTGCGGCGGCGCAGCAGGGCGAAGGCGGTGCCGAGGACGAGTGCGGCGACGGCCACCACGATGCCGGTCTCCACGAGTTGGAGGGGCCAGAAGTCGGAGGCGGGGCGGTTGCCGGCGTAGTGGCCGCCGCGCAGGTTGCCGACGTGGGCCGCCGTCGGCCACAGGTGCGGGCGGGCGAAGCCGAGGGTGGTGAGGGCGAGGCCCATGGCGGCGATCGCGAGGCCGGCCGCGGTCACCGCGTGGCGCTGGAGGAAGCCCGCGAGGGTGCCGACGGCGAGGCCGAGGAGGGGGTGGACGATCGCGAGGGTGCCGTTCGCGGTGAAGGTCTCGTCGTTCCACGGGTTCCAGCCCTCCGGTACCTGGTGCGCGTCGGACACCAGCCGGTGCAGCAGGACCAGCACCGTGTTGCCGGCGGTGAGCAGCGCGGCGGGTACGGCGAGGCTGGTGGCCAGCCAGCGGTTCGGGGTGACGCCCTGGGTCCAGGCGAGGCGTACGGTGCCGCGCTGCAGTTCGCGGGCGACGAAGGTGCCCGCCCAGGCGGCGGCGAGATAGGGGACCCAGCCGATCAGCACCTCGGCGACGGTGTACGCCGCGCTCCCCCCGGGGCCGTAGGCCCACAGCAGCCCCGCGGAGACGGCGGTGACGAGTACGGCCCACCCGGTCAGGGCGGCCCGGTGCAGGCGCAGCACGGCCCCCCACATGCGGGCCGGTCTGGGTCGGACGGTCGGGTCCGTGGCGAGGGCGGTCATACGGCGGTCCCCTTGGTGTTCGTACGGCGGTGGAGCAGGGCGAAGGCGGCGGCGGTGGCCAGGGCGGCGACGGTGAGGATCAAGGCGGTCTCGGTGAGCTGGAGGGGCCAGAACTGGGAGGACGGGTGGAGGTCCCGGTAGTGCCCGACGACGTCATGGGCGGCCGGGCACGCCTTGCCGGCTCCGGTGCACGGGTCGGGGATGTGGGCGCCGGTGGCGGTGACGGCGCCCTTGTCGCCGTAGATGGCCGCCGTTTTCGGCGGGTAGCCGTGCGGCAGGGAGCTGACGGCGGACTTCCACGGCCAGAGGTGGGGGCTCGCCCAGAGGACGAGGGTCCTCGCGATCAGGGTCGTCACGGCGGCGACGGCGAGGCCGGCCACGGCGCGGCGTACGGCCAGACCGCCGAGGGCGCCGAGGGCGAGACCGAGCAGCGGGAACGCGACGGCGATCGGCCCGTTGGTCTCGAAGGTGCCGCTGTCGGACCAGTTCCAGCCCTCCGGTACCTGGTGCGCGTCGAACAGCAGGCGGTGCAGCAGGACGAGCAGGGTGGTGCCCGCGGTGAGCAGTGCGGCCGGGACGGCGAGCTTGGCCGCCAGCCAGCGGGCCGGGCTGACCGCCTGGGTCCAGGTGAGTTCCGCGGTGCCGTTCTCCAGTTCGCGGCCGATCAGCAGGCCGCCGGCCCAGAGGGCGACGAGGACCGGCAGGAAGCCGACCGCGGCCTCGCTGAACCGGTAGGCGAGGTGGTAGCCGTCGATCGAGTAGTCCGCGTCGCAGAGGTCGACGGTGCACTTTTGCCGCCACGCGGCATTGGCCGCGTTCCCTCCTGGTCCGTACGCCCACAGCAGCACCGCCGAGACGACGGCGACGAAGACTCCCCACACGACGAGGGCGGGCTGGTGCAGCCGCAGGATGGCGCGCCAGGCGCGGGCCGGTCTCGGGCGCGCCGTCGCTGCGGTGGCCAGGGCGGTCATACGGCGGCTCCCTTGATGTTGGTGAGGCGGCCGAGCAGGGCGTAGGCGGCCGCGAGGGCGAGCGCGGTGAGCAGGAGCAGTGCGGCGGTTCCGCTGAGCTCGACCGGCCAGTAGCGGCGGACGGGCCAGACGGTGTCCCACTCGCTGCCGAAGAAGGAGCGGGCCGTCCAGGTGATGGCGGCGGCCACCGCCAGGGCGGGCAGCGCGCGGCCGGTCGCGACTCCGGCGAGGGCGCCCACGGCCAGGGCGAAGAGGGGCAGGGCCACGGCCATCGGACCGGCCGGGACGAGGACGCGGTCGTAGGACCAGTCGGTGACCAGGACGTCCTGGTCGGCGGTCCAGACCCAGGCGTAGACCAGGCCCAGCAGGGTGGTGCCGCCGGTCAACGGCAGGGCCGCCGCGCCGAGTTGGGCGGTGAGCCAGCGGGCCGGGGTGAGGGACTGGGTCCAGGCGAAGCGTGCGGCGCCGTTCTCGAGTTCACGGCCGACGAGGGCGGCGCCCGCCCAGGCTGCGACGGCGACGGAGGTGTAACTGAGCAGCTCGCCGAGGAAGTTCATGACGTTGTTGACGTCGGTCATGACGAAGTACGGGTCGACGGGGTGCCGTGCGGAGGGCGCCCGGAACAGATGCACCCACAGCAGGGCGCTCACGGCGAGCAGCACGAACGCGCCCCAGACGATCGACGCCGGCCGGTGCAGCCGCAGTACGGCCCGCTGCGGTCGGGCGGTGGTGGGGCTCATGGCCATGGCGGTCATACGGCGGCTGCCTTGGGTGCGGGTGCCGAACCGGTCCGGTGCTCGAGGAGGCGGAAGGCGGTCACGGTGAGGGCGGCGGTGACGGCGAGGATGATCGCGGTCGCGGTCAACTGGAGTGGCCAGTAGTGGGATTGGGGGTGGTGGTCGTTGTAGTAGCTGACGGCGTCGAGCTTGGCGTAGGCGGTCTTGCAGGGTCCGTAGGTGGTGCTGCCGCACAGGTGGCCGGAGAGGTGCCTGCCGGTGGAGGTGACCAGGCCCTGGTCGACGACGATGCCGGAGCCCGCCGGGACGCTGTGGGTGAGGCTGCTGACCGTGGTGACCGAGGGCCACAGGTGGGGTGTCGCGATGGCGACGACGCTCCACAGGAAGCCGGTGCTCGCCAGTGAACCGACCAGCGCGCCGAGGGAGTTGCGCTTGTACAGCCCCCAGAGGACGCCGCTCGCCAGGCCGGCCAGGGCCATCGCGGTGGTGGCCGTGCCGTTGGCGGCGTAGGTGCCGAGGTCGTACCAGTTCTTGGCCGTGTCGATGCGGCCCTGGCTGTTGGACCAGGCCCAGTGGTGCAGTCCCGCCAGCAGTCCGGAGCCGAGGGTGACCAGTACGGCCGGGACGGCGAGCTTCGCGGTCAGCCAGCGGGCCGGGGAGACCGCCTGGGTCCACGCCAACTGCGCGGTGCCGCTTTCCAGTTCGCGGCTGACCAGCGCGGCACCGGACCAGGCGGCGACCAGCGCGGGTACGGCGACGACGGCGATCGTCGTGTACGTGTACCAGTCCTTGTAGCGGCCGATCGCGCCCGCGTCGTACACGCAACTGGCCGTTCCGCAGGCGCGGTACTGCTTCCAGGCCTCGGCCGAGGCGTCGGTGAGCGGCCCGCCCAGCCAGAGCAGCAGGCCGCCGACGACGAGCACGAAGGCGATCCAGGAGAGCAGGGCCGGCCGGTGCAGCCGGACCAGCCAGCGCAGCAGACGCGGGGACCTGGCCGGGCGCGCGGTGAGCGCCGGCGGTGTGGCGAGGGCGGTCATGCGGCGGTCTCCGGGCTGTTGGGGGTGGTTGCCTGCTGGGGTGTGGGGGTGAATCTAACCGTTGTCATGGTCGATGAACGGTTAGAAAAGACCCCAGCTTTCAGAGGGTGCGGGGG
>NZ_JAEQAZ010000026.1 GCF_016654115.1 Streptomyces sp. MBT53 | reverse complement strand
CCACCCTTGAAAGGTAGGACCCTGCCATGCCCGAGGCCGTCATCGTCGACGCCGTACGCACGCCCATCGGCAAGCGCAACGGCTCCCTGGCCGCCGTGCACGCGGCCGACCTGTCGGCGCACGTACTGACCGCGCTGGTGGAACGCACCGGCGTGGACCCCGGCACCGTGGACGACGTGATGTGGGGCTGCGTCACCCAGATCGGCGACCAGTCGAGCAACATCGCCCGGTTCGCGGCACTGGCCGCGGGCTGGCCCGAACACGTCCCCGGGGTGACCATCAACCGTGCCTGCGGCTCCAGCCAACAGGCCGTCGACTCCGCCGCGCACGCCGTGATGGCCGGGCAGTACGACCTCGTGGTGGCCGGGGGAGTGGAGACCATGACCAGGGTCCCGCTGGGCTCGCACCGGACCACCGGCCAGCCGTACGGACCCGCCGTCCTGGCCCGCTACGACGGGTTCCAGTTCAGCCAGGGAGTCGGCGCCGAGCTGATCTCCGAGCGCTGGGGCCTCAGCCGCACCCGCCTCGACGAGTTCGCGTCCGAGTCGCACGCCAAGGCCGCCGCGGCCATCGACTCGGGGATCTTCGACGACCACGTCGTGCCCATCGAGGTCGACGGCACGAAGTTCACCGTCGACGAGGGCCTGCGGCGCGGCACTTCGGTCGAGACCCTCGCCAAACTCAAGCCGTCGTTCAAGGACGACGGTGTGATCCACGCCGGAAACGCCTCCCAGATCTCCGACGGCGCCGCCGCGCTGCTCATCACAACTCCCGAACGGGCAAGGGAGTTGGGCCTCAAGCCGATCGCCCGCTACCACTCGGGCGCGGTCAGCGGCGCGGACCCGATCATGATGCTGACGGGTCCGATCCCCGCGACGGAGAAGGTGCTGCGCAGGTCCGGCCTGTCCATCGAGGACATCGGGGCGTACGAGGTCAACGAGGCTTTCGCACCGGTCCCGTTGGCGTGGCTGGCCGAGACGGGGGCCGACCCCGAGCGGCTCAACCCGCTGGGCGGAGCCATCGCGGTCGGCCATCCGCTCGGCGGCTCCGGCGCCATCCTGATGACCCGCCTGCTCGCCCGGATGCGCCAACGGAACCTGCGCTACGGCCTTCAGACGATGTGCGAGGGCGGCGGCACCGCCAACGCCACGATCATCGAACTGCTTCCGTGACGTCTGTCCCGCGACCGCAGTCCGGACTCTCCTCACCCGACCTCGGTACTCCCTTGCCAGTGGCCGAAGCCCGGCATCGCCGGACGCGGGCCTGCGACGCGCCGTAGCTCGTACGGACGCTCGGCCGCCTGGCCGCGGGCGGCGGTCGCGAAAGCGGCCCGGTCGGGGTGACCGGTCTTCCGGAGCAGGCTCGCCACATGTTTCTCCACGGTCCGCGGCGAGATGTGCAGCCAGTCGGCGATGTCCTTGTTGCCGATCCGCTCGACGAGCAGCCGGGCGACCTCGAACTCCCGGACGGTGACCCCGCACCGGCGCAGATCGGACGGTACGTGCTCGGTGCCGGTACGCCGCTGCCGTACCGGCGCGCCCATGCCGCGCAACAGGCTCCGGCAGGCGGCGGCGACCGCCGGAACGCCGAGGCCGTGGAAGTACTCCTCCGCCTCACGTACCCAGGCGACGGGCTCGCCCCAGCCGTCCTCGTACGCCGATCGCGAGACCAGGCGCAGGCACAGGTTGCGGGCCGGCGGGTACGGTGCCGCGGTTTCGAGCGCCGCCGTCGCGGCGGCGGTCGCCTCGGCGGGCCTGCCCTCGCGGCCCAGCAGCACCGCGTGCGCCGCCCCGATGAACTGCCGGTTCCAGCGCGTGCCACCACCGGCCCGGGTGACGTCCGCGCAGTGCCGTCGGCCCGCGCGCCCGGCCAGCACACCCCGCAGCAGCATCACGCCGTACAGGTCGTACGCCCCGAACTCGCCGACTCCGGGGTTCTCCCGGTCGTACACGAGAGCCTGCGCGAACTCCTGCTCGGCGGCCTCATGGTTCTCCTCCAGCAGCGAGCAGAACCCCCGCGCCAGCCCGTACGACAGCGGCCGCACACCGGGAGCGTCGTCGACGCCGGGGGCCAGCCGGTCCAGCGCCTCCTCCATCTCGGCGCGCCGCCCCTGGTGTGCGCACCGCACGGCCTCGGCCAACCGCATCATCGACACGGCCGGACGCAGCCGTAGTCGCGTCGCGGCGGCCAGCCCTTCGCGGATCCGCCGGCCGGCCGCCTCGAACTCGCCCCGTCGGACCTGCTCCAGCGCGAGGACGCAGCCGGTCTCGTGGGCCAGCGGGAGCACACCGATCCGCAGGGCCCGCAGCTGGGCCTCTTCGAGCCCGGCCGGCCGTCCGTCGCGCCGCAGGGCGCTCCGGGCCAGATGCACTTCGGCGGCCACCCGCAGGTCGGGGAGCCGGTGCAGATCGGCGATCGCACCGGCGCGCGCGAAGTGGGCCGAGGCGGCCTCCTCGTCGTGTTCCGGGGCCAGGCGCCCGAGCAGCAGCAGCGCCCCGCCGAGCACATCCGGGAGATCGGCCCGCTCGGCCGCGTCCGCCGCCCGGCGGGCGTATCCGGCGGCCGTGCGCAACCGGTCGGGCGCGGGCCGGCTCAGCTCCACGCGGGCCGAGGCCAGATCGACGGGCGCGGTGTGCGCGGCGGCCGGGGAGGGGCCGAGCAGCCGCCGGGCGACGTCGAGCTGCCGGAGGGCGTCGGTGGGCCTGCCCGCCGCCGCGGTGACATCGGCCAGCCGTGCGTGGAGGCCGGCCCGGCGCGCGGCGGGAATCTCGTGGCCGTCCAGTGCTTCGAGATCGGCGGTCAGCCCGGGTACGGCGTCGAACCGGGCCGCACGCGAGACGGTCTGCAGGAGCAACTCCAGCACCGTGGCACGCAGTTCGGGCGCGAGCCCGGCATCGGCCGACCGCTGTGCCCGGGTGAGCAGGGCCACCGCCCGTTCCACCGCGCCCCCGGTCATCGCGCGTCGCGCCGCCTCGCAGTACAGAGAGACGGCCTCGCCGGTGTCCCCGGCCCGCTCGAACAGGTCGGCGGCTTGGACGCACCACTCGCCGGGCAGCCCCGGATGGAGTTCGACCAGCGTGTTCGCCGCGCGCCGGGCGTATCCGGTGCGCTCCGTCGGCCCGAGATCCTCCAACAGCACCTGTGCGGCGAGCCGGGGTCTGAACGCGTACCAGTCGGGACTCGACCTGTCCGGTTCGAGGAGGTACGAGGCGACTCCCGCCCGCAGGACCGTGAGCAGTTCACGATCGTCGCACCCGGCCGCGCGCTGCAGCGCGGACAGCGGGAAGCGCTGCCCGAAGAGGGCCGCGATCCCGAGGATCTTGCGTCCGCGGGGGTCGAGCCGGCCGGTCCGGCACCTGACACTGCGGGCCACCGCGGCGGGGACGGGGAGCCTCCGGGAGTCGTCCGGGGTGTGCAGGGTCATGCCATGGAGGAGTTCCTCGACGATCAGCGGGATCCCGGTGCTGTCGGCCACCACGGTGTCGACCAGTTCGGCGTCGGCCGCGCCCGGGGCGGATCCCAGCTCGGCCACGACCAGGGTGCGCACGTCCGGGCGCCCCAGCGGGCGCAGTTCGAGGGTCGACGCGGCACCCCGTTGACATGCCCGGGTGGCCAGATCGGTCGTCACGCAGGTCTCACGACCGGCGATGAGCAGCAGTACGGCGGGCTGCTCCGCGAGGTTGTCGAGGACGTACTCGAGGACCGCCAGAGTCTCCGTGTCCGCATCGTGCAGATCGTCGAGCACGAGCAGGAGTCCGTGCTCCCGTCCGGCCGCGGCGAGCACACGCAGGAGGGTCTCGGCGACCATGAGGTGCGACACGACGGCGGTGCCGGGAGCGTGGCCTCCCGGCAGCAGGTGGGCGAGCACCGGCCCGTAGGGGCCCAGTTCGTCCGGGTCCGGCAGCAGGCCGGCCCGGGACAGGGACAGCAGGGCCTCGATCAGCGGCCGGTACGGCACGACCGATCCGACCGTACCGGCCCGGCCCCGCGCGGTGATCATGCCCGCCGCGGAAGCCGCGCGGAGAGCCTCCACCGCGAACCGTGTCTTGCCGATGCCGGGTTCGCCGGTGACGAAGACCGTGCCGCCACGCCCCGAGCGCGCGGCGGCCAGCGCTGTCATGACCTGCCGCATCTCGGCCCGCCGGCCGACGAATTCGCCGCGCGAGCCGGCCCCGCCCTCGTCCGGACGGATCCGGCCGGCGGCCTTCGTGCCGCCCCCGTCCGACGACGTGTGCCGTGAGTCCGGGGAGCCGGTGGCCGATTCCCCCGTCAGGTACCGGACCTGCTGACATCCGCGTGTGCGCATCAACAATCCCCCGATGTCGAGTCGTCCGCAGTCAGCGTGATTCACCGTCGTCCGGCTGTCGCCTCGGGTTCCGTTCAGCGGACCGGATCCGGTGCCTCCCGCCCGGGCGAGGACGACCTGGCGCACGGGGGCACGACCAGGCCGAAACGAGTCACGCTACCGGCTGCGGCGACCCCGCGACACGGGGCAGGACCACCACCATTCGAGTCGGCGGGGAGCGCGTGTTCCTGGGGGCGGCGCACCCGGAATACGGGGTGCTTTCCCTGATGTACGCGACCGGCGCGCGCCGTTGACTGACCCAGCCGACCGGTCGGTACCTGTTCCATCCCCAGAGCGCGTCACAGCGCTCTCGACCACCGAGGAAGTGACCCGCATGAGCGTTCTGAAGCTGCAGACGATCGAACCGCGGACGGAGAACAGCAGCGCTCTGGTGCTGAGCATCACCAGCAGCCTGAGCAGCACGTGCTGCAGGAACCCCGCCTGAGCGGTATCTGCTGCGGGGCACCCGCCTGAGAGGTGCCTGCAGCCGGTGATCTGACGGCGTGAACCATGCGGGCAGCGCACGCGCCCCGCGCCCCGCATGGTTCGCGCCGCCCCGGCGCGCCCTCGCCGACCGCCCGCCAGGCTCCTCGGACACACTCACAGAGGCAGACATGATCAACGAACGATGGGTCTACCGGTTCCCCTTCTGCTGGAACGATTCCCTGTTCTTCGACCCGCTCGACGTCTCCTACAAGCCGCATCCAGACCACTTCCTCGCCTCCCTCGACGACCGGGTGCGGTCACGATTCGTCCGCAAGGGCATCTGGTGGAGCTACCGGCACAACGCGAACCTGCCCGAGCAGGGGTGGAAGATCCACGTGTCGGCGAACCAGCGCAACGTGCGCGAGGTCGCCGCCTCGGTGATCGCCTATCTGACCGAGCACGACATCGACTTCAAGATCGCTCTCGATCTCACCGTCTTCGAGATGCTGAGTTCGAAGGCCATATCGCGGGGCAGCGGCGGGAAACTCGTCACGGTCTACCCGCGGGACGACGACGAGTTCCGGTCGTGTCTGGCCGACCTCGCCGAAGTCCTGGACGGCGCCGAGGGCCCGTACGTACTGTCGGACCTCCGGTACCGCGACTGCAAGGCGCTCTACTTCCGGTACGGGCAGTTCCTGGACACCCACTCCGTCGACGTGCTGGGCCGGCCGGTGCCCCACATCACGGGGCCGGACGGGCCGGTCGCCGACGACCGACGCCCCGGATACGCCCAACCGTGGTGGGTGGCATGGCCGTTCACCGACTGGAAGCCCCCGGCCGACCCCGATGAGGACGGCCTGCTCGCGGGCCGCTTCCGGGTGACCGGGGCGCTGCAGTTCTCCAACAGCGGTGGGGTGTACACCGCCGAGGACACGGCGAACGACGACCGTGTCGTGGTCCTCAAGGAGGCCCGCCCGTACACCAACGTCGACCCGCGGCAGGACCACGACGCCGTGGACATCCTCAACCGCGAGTGGGTGTTCCTGAACCGACTGGCCGACGTCGGCTCGTTCCCCGTCCCGATCACCACGTTCCGCCACTGGGAACACCACTTCATCGCGGAGGAGTTCGTCGACGGCACCGACATCCGCTCCATGCTGCTCGAACGCAACCCGCTCGCCCGCCTCGGACCCGGTGGCGTCACGCAGTCGCAGGAGTTCCTGCGGATCTTCCTCGCCGTCTTCCGAGGACTCGCCCGTGCGCTCCAGGCAGCCCACGACCGCAATGTGATCCTCGGCGACTTCACCGCCGCGAACGTGCTCATCGACCCGGACACCCTCCAGGTCACCATCGTCGACCTGGAAACGTGCCGCCTGACGGAGACCGATCCCGAGCACCCGCACCTGGAGGCACCGGTCGAGCTGTACACACCCGGGTTCAGCAACTTCCGGCGCCGCTTCGCCGAAACAGCGGTCGAGGACGACCAGTTCGGCCTGGCCATGACCATGGCCTACTTCATCTTCCCGGTCGCGGCCCTGTCGTACCTGCGCGAGGACATCCTGGACCGCTACCGGATCTTCACCGACAGCCTCGGCTGGCCGTCGCGGATCCACGAGTTGCTCACGGACCTGGCGCGGGCGCGGGTCACGCTCACCGACGTACTGCGCGAACTGGAGCACGAGGACGACCTGGTCGACCAGGTCCGTGCCGTGCCGGTGCGGCCGGTCGTCGAGGAACGACTCGGCCTGGCGGAGACCGAGGCGGGACTGGCGGCCTTCATCGACGCCGTCGCCGACACCGACCGGCCCACGCTCTTCCCCGTCGACCCGTTCGCCCACGTCACCAACCCCCTGAGCCTCGGCTTCGGCGCGAGCGGCGTCCTGTGGGCGCTGAACGCCTCGGGCGTCCCGCTCCGGCCGGAATGGCTGCGGCGACTGCGCGACGACCTGGCCGACATCGACCCGGCCCAGTACCCCGCCGGCCTCATGAACGGACTGGCCGGCATCGCCTGGGCGACCGACACACTCGGATTCCCCACGCAGGCCAGGCAGTTGCTGACGCAGGCCAACCGGCACGCACACGAGTCCGGCGACCCCACCTTCTACTACGGCCTGGCCGGCGTCGGAATGACGAACCTGCGCTTCCACCTCCGCGACCGCGACGCACATCACCTCGCCGCGGCGCGGGACTGCGCGCGGGCGCTGCGCGAGGCCGCCCGGCACGACGGCGACCGGGTCCACTGGCTGAACGAGTTCACGAGTGAGAAACCGTTCACCGGTCTGGGCTTCGGCCAGGCAGGCGTCGCGATGTTCCTGCTGCGCATGCACCAGATCACCGGCGACGAGTGGTGTCTGAACCTCGGCCGAGGTGCACTGGCCTGGGAGATGGCACACGCCGAGCGGCACGACGACGGCAATGTCACGTTCGACCACTACGGCACCGCGGAGCCCTACGTCGAGGTGGGTTCCGCCGGTGTCGCCCGAGTGCTCCTGCGCTACGGCGACCTGGACTCCGCACGGACCGTCCTGCGCGCACTGGACGTCCGGCAGGCCGTGCTGCCGGGGTTCTCGTTCGGTATGTCCGGGATCGCCGACACTCTTCTCGACGCGGTCTCGATCACCGGTGACACCGCGTACCGGAACATCGCGGTGCGCCAACTCGACTTCGTGTGGCGGCTGTTCCTGTTCGAGCCGGACAAGCGGTTCGGGGTGGCGCCACACAGCGAGGCGGTGCCGCTGGGCTCGCCCGGCGACGGACTGCTGCGCTGCTCCACCGACTACCTGACCGGTTCGGCCGGCATCCTGCGGGTGCTCCACCGCCTGAACCACGGCGGCACCGCCGACTTCCTGCTGGACGAGGTGTCACGGTGAAGGAGCTGTGGCTCACTCTCAGGGGCCACCGGACCCAGTTCTCGATGATCGTCCTCATCGAGGCGGTCCTCGGGGGGACCGAAGCCCTGGTGCATCCCCTGCTCCTCAAGGCCCTGTTCGACCAGGCGATCCTGACCGGCCGCTTCCACAGGTTCGTCGTACTCGCCGCCTGCTACCTCCTGCTCGGCCTCACCCTGAGCCTCGGGGGCTACTGGGTGGCGCGCTGGCGCAAGGGGTTCGAGAACACGTTCACGCTGGACCTGGAGATGGAACTGCTGGACCGAGCGCTCGACCAGGACGGACGGCGGATGGCACAGGCCGGCAACGCCTCGTTCGTCAGCCGGGTCCACAACGACGTCAAGGAAGGGGTCCTGCCGGCCGTCGACGTCTGCGTCCGCATCGCGAAGCAAGCGGTCGCGTCCGTCGTCTTCATCGGCGTGCTGCTGTACCTGTCGTGGCAGGCCAGTCTCATCCTGCTCGTCATCGTGCCGCCGCTGGTGTACGTCAGCAACCGCATCGCCAAGCGGATCGAGGACAACACGGAACCGGAGCGCGAGGCGGAGGCGCAGTACGTCAACACGCTGTCCCGGACCCTGGAGTCCTTCCACGCACTGCGCGGTCTGCCGGCACTCCTGTCCGGCACCCGGGCCGCCAACAGGAAGGCGCTGCGCGGCTTCCTCGGCATCACCTTCACCAACTTCCGGCTCACCCAGAAACAGAACACGCTGAGCGACCTCGTCATGAACCTGTCCGACACCACGTCGATGATCACCGGGGCGTACTTCGTGCTCGCCGGCCGGATGACGTTCGGCAGTTTCCTCGCCTTCGTGAACTCGCTGTGGCGGGCCGTCACCGGAATCTTCGAGCTCGTGAACATGATTCCGCAGGCCCGCCGGAACACCGCCGTGCTCAGGCGCATCACCGCCCTGCGTGCCTCCGCCATGTCGCCGTACCACGACGAGGGACACGCGGTGCTGGTGCACGCGGCCCGCGTCGGGTACGACGACGGCGCGGACGTGACGATCGACGACTTCGAACTGGGCGCCGGCGAGCACGTCCTGCTGCGGGGGCCCAACGGCTGCGGCAAGACGACGCTCCTGCACATCATCTCCGGAACGCTCGCCCCCGACCGCGGGATGGTCATGCTGCCGACCCGCGTGGCCGCTCTGACCGCTCCGGTCAACCTGCCCCCGTTGCCCGTCCGCGAGTTGGTCGCCGACGTACGGGTGCGTACGGCCCTGGGGCTCGACGGGGTGGCCGACCAGCTCCCCTCGGAGCTGTCGTCCGGCCAGCGACAGCGGGCCGGGGTCGCGGCGCTCCTCTGCGAGGAGGCGGACGTGTACCTCGTCGACGAGCCGTTCGCCAACCTCGACGAGACCGGCAGGGACCTGGTGCTGCGGGCGCTGAAACAGCACACCCACGGGCGCGGCCTGCTCGTGGTGCACCATGGCGACGAGGATCTCGACAGCCGGTTCGACCGCGTGGTCACCCTGTCCGCGACCGCCGCTCACTCCTGAGCCGTCACATACCGTCAGCTGTCACCAGGCGACGGGCAACTCGTAGATGCCGTACGCCTGCGAGTCCTCCTTGAACTTCAACTCCGAGACATCTAAGGCGAGTTGCAGCGTCGGGATCCGGCGGAACAACGTGCTGAAGACGACGTGGAGTTCGATGCGGGCGAGCTGCTGACCGACGCACTGGTGCGGGCCCCAGCCGAACGCGTGGTGGTGGGCCGCGCTGCGGGTGAGGTCGAGCTTCTCGGGGTCGGGGAACGCCTGCGGGTCCCAGTTGGCGGCCGGCAGCGAAGCGATCACGCCCTCGCCCGCGCGGATGATCTCGCCGTCGATCTCGATGTCGTCGAGGACGGCCCGGCGGGCCAGCAGGTGCGGGATGGTGAGGTAACGCAGCAGCTCCTCGACCGTGCTCGTCACATACTTCGCGTCGTCGGAGTGCTCGCGCAGGCCCGCGAGTTGGCCGGGGTTCTGCAGCAGCAGCGCGGTGCCCAGCGTGATCATGTTCGCGCTGGTGTCGTGCCCGGCGACGAGCAGGATGTGCCCCAGCGGCGCGGCCTCCTCCATGGACAGCTCGCCCGCCTTGATGCGCGCGCCGAGGTCGGAGAGGACGTCCTCGCCGGGGTTGTCCATCTTGCCCTCGATGAGCCCGGCGATGTATCGGCGCACGGTCGCCGTGCTCTCCGCCGCCTTCTCCGGCGTCTTGAAGCGCGCGTTGGTCACACCCGCGTGCTCCTGGAAGAAGTCGTGGTCCTCGTACGGCACCCCGAGGAGCGCGCAGATCATCAGCGACGGCAGCGGGAGTGACAGCGCCTCGTTCAGCTCGGTCGGGTTCGGGCCCGCCAGCATCTTGTCGATGAGGTCGTCGGTGATCCGCTGGATCTCCGGGCGGATCTTCTCCATCCGGTGCCGGGTGAACGAACTCGTCAGCATCCGCCGCCACCGCGTGTGCTCGGCCCCGTCGGTGTTGTTGATCGACGGCTGGATATGCGCCGCGTGCGCCTTCATCGCCTCGGTCGTGTGCGGATATCCGGGCGCACCGATATTCGCGCTGAGCCGGGGATCGGTCAGCAGCTGCCGCTGGGCCGCGTGGGTCGTGACGACCCAGGGGGTCGTGCCGTCCCACGTCCTGGCCCGCACCAGCGCCTTGCCCGAGTCGTGCAGTTTCAGCAGGCCCGGCGGCGGCGCGAACGGGCACTCGCCCGATCGGGGCGACGGGTACTCCGGCAGTTCCTCGGAGACGTCGGTTCCGGCCACGCTCTCGGTCATGGTTCTGTCGTCCTCTCGTCGGCCCCGCATCTGACGGAACCATACGTCGACCGATCGGTACAATCAATCTTCGAGAGGTCGCTGAAGAATTATGCGGCGACTGTATTGACCGAGTGGTTCATTCAATCCCCGGAACGGGTCAGCGAGGCTCCCGCGGCAGCCCGAGCCCCCGCTCGGCCACCTGCGTCCGCAACACCTCGTTCGCCCCGCCGGCGATCGTGTACGCCCGCGAGTAGAGATGCGCGTCCTGCCACCAGCCATCCGCCACGACGTCCTCGTCACCCTCGACCAGCAGCCCGTCCGTGCCCTGGAGGCTCAGGCCGAAGTCGACCAGGTCGTGGTTGAGCTCGCTGAAGAAGATCTTGCCGAGAAGGGAGTCCACGGGCCCTTCCGTGCCGTGCAGCATGCGGGACTGGGCGAGCCCGATCAGCGCGGCGTTCACCTGCACCCGCGTGGCCAGTTCGCCGATCGCCTGCCGGGCCGCGGAGTCGTCCGGCGCGGGACCGCCGTCGACCGAGGTGCGCGCGGCGAGACGTAGCAGGTCGTCGAGTACGGCGACCAGTTCGACACCGCGCGCCGCCACCCCGGAACGCTCGTGGCCGAGGCTGCTCATCGCCACCCGCCAGCCGTCGTTCACCCGCCCGATCACGTTCGCGGCCGGGACGCGGACCGTGTCCAGGAACACCTCGTTGAAGTCGGTGGTCCCGGTGATCTCCCGCAACGGCCGGATGTCGACGCCCGGGCTGCGCAGATCGAGGGCGAACGCCGTGATGCCCTTGTGCTTCGGGGCCTCGCGGTCGGTGCGTGCGAGCAGATAACCCATGTCGGCGTGCTGGCCGTTGGTCGTCCACACCTTCTGTCCGTCCACGACGAACACGGCGTCGTCGCCCTCGCCCTCGCGGACCGCCCGCGTCCGCAGCGCCGCCAGGTCGCTGCCCGCCTCCGGTTCGCTGAACAGCTGGCACCACACGTCCTCGCAGGAGCGGATACGGGGCAGAAAGCGCGCCCGTTGCGCGTCGGTGCCGAACTCCAGCAGTGCGGCCGAGGCCAGCGAGGCGGCGCCGATGGGCTGCCAGGTGCGGGCGCGGGCGATCTCCTCCGCCACGACCGAGGATTCGAGGGGGTGCGCGTCGGGCCGGCCGCCGTACTCGGCCGGCCAGTCGATGCCGAGGAAGCCCGCCTCGTACAGCTTGGCCGTCCACTCCCGGATTGCCGGCATCAGTTCCGGCTCCGGTGCGCGCACCCCCGTATGGGTCTTGATGCCGGGGGAGTGCTCGGCGACGAAGGCGCGCACCTTCCGCCGGAACGCTTCGAGCTCGGGCGTGGACTCAAGTCGCATCGCTGTCGGCTCCCTGTTCTCGTGCCGCGGCCCATAAATGAGGCTACTCTAACCATGGCGATCACCCACTTGCCAGGGCCCGAAGCGAGAAAAAGTGGCCTCATCTAGGTTCCAGGTACCCGAACGGCACGCCTCCGGCCCAGGTGACGAATAGACTGGGGATCCGCAATATCCGCCCCAGAGGAGTTGGCCATGGCGACTGCCGTCGACCGCGAGCCCGCCGACGGCGAGACCGGTGTCCCGGTCGGCAAGCTGGCCGCGCAGACCGCCCGCCGTATCGAGGCGACCGTGATCCGCCAGGGCTGGCCGGTGGGCGAGTCGTTGGGCTCCGAGGTGGACCTGAGGGAGCGGCTGGGGGTGAGCCGGGCGGTACTGCGCGAGGCGGTACGGCTCGTCGAGCACCACCAGGTGGCGAGGATGCGGCGCGGCCCGAACGGTGGCCTGATCGTCTGCGCACCCGACGCGGGACCGGCCACCCGCGCCATGGTGATCTACCTCGAATACGTCGGCACGAGCGTCACCGACCTGCTCCAGGCCCGCCTTCTGCTGGAACCGATCGCCGCCGGACTCGCCGCCGACCGCATCACCGAGCAGGGCATCGACACCCTGCGCACCACGCTCGACGCCGAACTCGACCACTGGGACGACCCCGGCGTCCACTCGCAGGACCCCCTCCATCCCGTACTCGCCCAGCTGTCGGGCAACCCGGTGCTGCACCTGTTCGTCGACGTGCTCACCCGGCTCACCGCTCGCTACGCGCACACCTCCCGCCGTGTCTCCAAGACCGAGATGCACGCGGCGAAGGACACCTCGCACCGTGCGCACAAAGCCGTCGTCGACGCGGTGATCGCCGACGACGGGGCCCGCGCGCAGACGGAGCTGACCGCGCATCTGGAGTCGGTGGCCGGCTGGATCGAGAAGCACCGGGTGCGGCGCGGGCAGCGGATCGCGGGCAATGTCGTGGAGCCCGAACTGGTCGAGGGGCCGCGGGCCAAGCTCGCCGAGGTGGTCGCGGCCCGCATCCACGACGACATCGCCGCGCGCGGCTGGCAGACCGGCATGGTGCTCGGCTCCGAGGCCGACCTGCTGGCCCGCTACTCGATCAGCCGGGCCGTACTGCGGGAAGCCGTAAGGCTGTTGGAGTACCACTCGGTCGCCCGGATGCGCCGCGGACCGGGCGGCGGTCTGATCGTCACCGAGCCCGAACCGCAGGCCAGCATCGACACCATGGCGCTGTTCCTGGAGTACCAGGGCGTCACCGCCGACGACCTGCGGATCGTGCGCAACGCCATCGAACTCGGCATCGTCGCCCGGGTCACCGCGAGAGTCGCGGAGGGCGACAAAGAGGTGACCGAACGGCTCGGCAAGGCCGTCCGCTGGAGCACCGAGGGGCCCGCCGACGACCCGCGCAAGGCCGACCTCTTCCACACCGAACTGGCCGCGCTCTCCGACAACCCGGTGCTGTCCCTGTTCCTGTCGATCATCACCGAGCTGTTCCGCCGCCATGCCTCGGGCCACGACCGACCGCTGCCCGGTGACACGGCGGCCGAGGAGGTCCAGCACGTCCACCAGCGGATTCTCGACGCGATCGTCGAGGGTGACGCCGGAGTTGCCCGGCATCGGATGCGCCGCCACCTGGACGCGCTGATCCCCTGGTGGCACTGATCTCCTGACGATCGACCAGCGACGCCCCTGTGCGGCCTTCGGGCCCACGGGGGCGTTCTGCTGTACATGTCCGCCGCATCGGGCTGTGTCGGGCGAGGCTAATTAGGTATACTGAATAGGTCGAGCCGAAGGAGATCCGATGCGCCGGACCCTGTTCGAAGAGACCCATGAGGACTTCCGTCTGCTGGTCCGTGACTTCATCGCCCGCGAGGTGCTCCCGTCGTACGAGGACTGGCGGCGCGCCGGACTCGTCCCCCGGGACCTGTTCACCGCACTGGGCAAGCTCGGCATCATCGGTACGGCGATCCCGGAGGAGTACGGCGGAGGCGGTCAGGACGACTACCGCTACAACGCCGTGATCCAGGAGGAGTGCGCCCGCGCCTGCGTCACGCTCGGCGGTCTGCGCACCCACCTGGACATCGTCGTCCCGTACTTCACCGGCCTGGCCAATTCCGAGCAACGGGCGCGCTGGCTACCGGGGTTGGCCTCCGGCGAGCTGTACACCGCGATCGCGATGAGCGAGCCCGCGACCGGCTCCGACCTCGCCGGCATCACCACGCGGGCGGTCCGCGACGGCGACCACTTCGTCCTCAACGGGGCGAAGACCTTCATCACCGGCGGCCACCACGCCGACCTGGTGATCGTGGTCGCCCGCACCACCGTGGACCCCGACAACCGGCGTGCCGGGCTCTCCCTCCTCGTGGTGGAGAAGGACATGCCCGGCTTCACCGTCGGGCGCAAGCTGGAGAAGATCGGCCTGGCCGTCCAGGACACCGTGGAACTCGCCTTCGACGACGTCCGTGTGCCCGCTGCCAACCTCCTCGGCGAGGAGGGCGCCGCCTTCACCCTCCTCGGCCGCAACCTCGCCCAGGAACGTCTGGCCATCGCGGTCGGCGCGGTCGCCCAGGCCCGTACCGCCGTCGACCTGACCGTCGCCTACGTCCGCGACCGGAACGTGTTCGGGAAGCCACTGGCCCAGTTCCAGAACACGAAGTTCGAACTCGCCGCGCTGGATGCCAAGTTGACGGCCGCGCAAGCCCTGCTCGACGCGGCGATCACCGCACTCGTCGCGGGCGAACTGGACCCCGTGGACGCGGCCCGCACCAAGCTGTTCTGCACCGAGACACAGGGCCGCGTCGTCGACCGCTGTCTCCAACTGCACGGCGGCTACGGCTACATCCTCGAATCCCCGATCGCCCGCCTGTACGCGGACGCCCGGGTGACGCGTATCTACGGCGGCACCAGCGAGGTCATGAAGCTCATCATCAGCAAGTCCCTGGGCCTTTAACACCACGAAGACCATGAGGAGTTGGGTGTGAACATCGACGGTTCAGCGGCACTCGTCACCGGCGGAGCCTCCGGGCTCGGCCTGGCCACCGCGCGGCGCATCACCGAACGCGGCGGACGTGTCGTCCTCGCCGACATCTCCGAGGAACAGGGCGTCAAGGCCGTCGCCGACCTCGGCGAGGCCGCACGTTTCGTCCGCACCGACGTCACCGACCCGGCCGAGGTCACCGCCGCCCTCGACGCGGCCGAGCAACTCGGCACCCTGCGCTTCGTCGTGCACTGCGCGGGTCGCGGCGGCGACCGCACCCGGATCATCGACCGCGACCGCAACCCCGGCGAACTCGACACCTTCGCCGAGGTCATACGCGTCAACCTGATCGGCACCTACAACGTCCTGCGCCTCTCCGCCGCCCGCCTCGCCGGTAACGAGATCATCGACGGTGACCGCGGAGCCGTGGTGCTCACCGCGTCGGTCGCCGCGTTCGACGGCCAGATCGGGCAGACCTCCTACACCGCCGCCAAGGCCGGAGTCCACGGCATCACCCTCGTCGCCGCCCGCGACCTGGCCAGCTGGCAGATCCGGGTGAACACCATCGCCCCCGGCATCATGGACACCCCGATGCTCGGCCGTCTCCGCGCCGACATCCGCGACGGCCTCGCCGCCTCCGTCCCGCACCCCAAGCGCCTCGGCGACCCGGACGACTTCGCGCGCCTCGCCGTGGAGATGCTGGAGAACCCGTACCTCAACGGCCAGACCGTCCGCCTCGACGGCGCCATCCGCATGGCCCCGCGATGACAGCGGACGGGACCGGCGAGTCGGACGACCGATTCCGCGCCCGGCTACGGGCCTTCCTCACCGATCATCACCCGGGGCGCCGCCCCAAGGACCCCGTCGAGCGCGTGGCCTGGCAGAAGAAATGGCTCGCCACGCTCTTCGACGCCGGTTACGCGGGCCCGAGTTGGCCCCGCGAGTACGGCGGCATGGACCTGTCCTTCGCACGCCAGGTCAGCTACCAGGAGGAGTACGCACGCGCCCGCGTCCCCGGCCCCCTGGGCACCGGACTGGGCATCGCAGCCCCCACCCTCATCAAGTACGGCACGCCCGAGCAGAAGGAGCGCCATCTGCGCCCCATGCTGCGAGGCGACATGGTGTGGGCCCAGGGCTACTCCGAACCGGAGGCGGGCTCGGACCTCCCCGCGCTGCGCACGACGGCACGGCGCGAGGGTGCGGAGTACGTCGTCAACGGGCAGAAGGTGTGGAACAGTTCGGCCGACATCGCCGACATCTTCTTCACTCTCGTCCGCACCGGACCGCCCGACTCCCGCCAGGACGGCATCAGTTACCTCCTGATCGACGCCCACGCCCCGGGAGTGACGGTACGGCCGCTGCGTGACCTGACCGGCGACGCGCACTTCTGCGAGATCTTCTTCGACGACGTCCGCGTCCCGGTCGCCGACCGCATCGGCGAGGAGAACGGCGGCTGGCCGCTGGTGCGCACGAGCCTCGGGCACGAGCGCGCGGCCGGGGCGATGAATCAAGCGGCCCTGTACCGACGGGTGTTGGACGAGTTGATCGAACTCGCCCACGAGCGCGGGGCGACGGCCGACCCGATCGTCCGGGACCGGCTCGCGGACTTCGAGATCCGTGTCCGTGTCATGCGGCTCACCGGCATGCGCACCATCGCCGACATCATGGCCAAGGGCGAGCCGGGGCCCGCCTCTTCGACGGCGCGGCTGTCCATAGTGACCTTCGAGCAGGAACTGCACGAGTTCGCGCTCGACCTGCTCGGACCGTACGGCATCCTCGACCGTCGCGACCCGCATGCCGTCCAACGCGGGCGCTGGGTATGGGGGTTCCTGCGTACCCGCGCCTCGTCGATCGGCGCGGGCACGGCCGAGATCCAGCGCAACACGATCGCCGAGCAGGTGCTGGGGCTGCCCCGCGACCCGGCGATGCCGACAGTGGAGAGGACCCGATGAAGGCCGCACGCTGCACGGAGTACGGGCCGCCCGGTGGCCTCTCGGTCGTCGAACTCGACGATCTTCGGCCCGGACCCGGCGAGGTACTGGTCCGCGTCCACGCGGCGGCGGTCAACTTCCCTGACGTACTGCTCGTGGCCGACCGCTACCAGGTGCCCGCACCACTGCCCTTCACACCGGGCAGTGAATTCGCCGGTGTGGTCGCGGAGTTGGGGCCGGACGTCTCCGGCCCACCCGTCGGCTCACCCGTCGCCGGAGCGGTGCTCACCGGCGCCTTCGCCGAACAGGTCGTCGTGCCCGTCGCGAGCCTGCGCCAGGTCCCCGAGGGCCTCGACATGGTGCACGCCGCCGCGTTCCACGTCACGTACGCCACCGCCTACCACTCCCTCGTCACCGTCGGACAGGGCAGCGCGGGGGAGTGGGTGGCGGTGCTCGGCGCGGCCGGCGGGGTCGGTTCGGCGGCGGTCGACATCGCGACGCGGCTCGGTATGCGCGTGGTCGCCGCCGCGTCGAGCCAGGAGCGGCTGACGGTCGCCCGCAAGCTCGGCGCCGAGGCCGGTGTCGACTACGTCCACGAGGATCTCAAGCTCCGTACAAGGGAGTTGACCGGCGGCGGGGGCGCGCACCTCGTGATCGACCCGGTGGGTGGCGACCACGCGGAGGCCGCCCTGCGCGCGCTGCGCCGGGGCGGCCGGTTCGTCACGGTCGGGTACGCCGACGGGAAGATCCCCCGCATCCCGCTGAACCTGGTGCTGCTCAAGGATCTGGTCGTGCGGGGCTTCGAGATCCGCACGGTGCGTCAGTACGCCCCGGAGGCCGTGGCCGCCGCCGACCGTGCCCTGGCCGCGATGGTCCGGGACGGGATGCGCCCGTTGGTCTCCCGCGTCCACACCCTCGACGAGGTCGCGAGCGCCCTGACCGAGGTCGCCGAGCGCAGGACCACCGGCAAGGTGGTCCTGGGCCTCACGTCCTAGCAAAAGCCATTCGAACCAAAAGCCGTCAGAACGTGGGGAGTTGGGGGCGCTTGCGGACATAGCCGCCGGCGTCCACCCGCATCTGCATGCCGGTGACATAGCGGGACTCGTCGGAGACCAGGAAGAGGACCATGTCGGAGACGTCCTCCGGCTCGACGTAGGGAATGTCCATCCCGGTCGTCGCGGGGAAGGACTCCAGCGCATCCTCACGGGTCGGGTTTTCGAGGTCGGGCCGGAACGAGCGGTACATGATGTCGCTGTTGAGCATGTCCGTGTTGACGTTGGTCGGGTGCAGGCCGTTGACCCGGATCCGCCGGGACAGCAGTACCGTCGCCAAGTCGTGGACGAACGAGGCCACTTGGCGCTTG
Source organism: Streptomyces sp. MBT53 (assembly GCF_016654115.1). Classification (GTDB taxonomy): domain Bacteria; phylum Actinomycetota; class Actinomycetes; order Streptomycetales; family Streptomycetaceae; genus Streptomyces. The sequence goes on along the minus strand of NZ_JAEQAZ010000026.1, from coordinate 49,060 downwards.
GCGAAGGAGTAGCCGAGGCCGCCGGGCCCGTTGGTCGGGCTGTCGACGGTCGCCGGGGTCAGGGCCGCGATCGACCCGGTCGCCACGATCGAGGCGCCGTCCGGCAGATGCGGGAGCGCGGCCTCGACGGCGTGCACGACACCGTTGAAGTCGACGGTGACGGCGTCGATGAAGGCCTGCACGCCCTGCTTGGGGCCGAGCGGGGCGATGCCGGCCTGCGCCACCACGGCGTCCAGCCGCCCGAGTTCGGCCACGCCTTCCGCCACGGCCGCCTTCAGCGCCGCCGGATCCCGTACGTCGGCCTTGCGCGCGACGATGCGTCGCCCGAGCTTCTCGACCTGCCGCACTGTCTCGTCCAGGTCGTCCTGAGTGGCCAGCGCATACGCGTTGGTCGCGATGTCCTCGCACAGGTCGACGGCGATGATGTCGGCGCCCTCCGCGGCCAGCCGAAGCGCATGGGCGCGGCCCTGTCCGCGCGCCGCCCCGGTGATGAACACGACCTTGTCCTGTACTCGGCCCATCCTGGGGCTCCTTCCGCCGGAGATAAAAGAGTAGCCTGAATACTGTCCGATGGTGCTGTTCGTGATCCATGATCGGTATCAAGTCCCCAGACTGCTGGCCGGTTTCCGTTCAGTGGGACCTGAACAGTGCACACAATTCGGCCGGTGCTAGAGAGTCCATGAGATTCGAGGGAGCGCATCGATGCCATTGCAGCCGTGGATGAAGTTGCTGTCGACCGACGACCACCTGATCGAGCCGCCGCGCCTGTGGACGGACCGCCTGCCGGCGAAGTACCGCGAGGCCGGTCCGCGGATCGTGGAACAGGCACGTGGAGAGGGCCAGGCCCCGGCCGAGGTGTGGAACTACGAGGGCCGCATCTACCCCTACATCGGCCTGAACGCCGTAGCGGGCAAGTCGCCCGAGGAGTTCGGCCTCGAACCGACCCGCTACGACGAGATGATCCCGGGCTGCTACGACCCGAAGGCCCGGCTGCGCGACATGGACCTGGACGGTGTGTGGGGCGCGCTGTGCTTCCCGTCGTTCCCGCGTTTCGCCGGCACCATCTTCCTGGACGGCCAGGACCGCCGACTCGCCCTGCTCTGCGTGCAGGCGTGGAACGACTTCGTGATCGACGAGTGGTGCGCCACCGCCCCCGGCCGGCTCATCCCGCTGGTCATCCTGCCGCTGTGGGACGTGGACGCCTGCGCCGCCGAGATCCGGCGTACGGCGGCCAAGGGCGCCAAGGCGATCTCGTTCCCGGAGAACCCGGTCCCGCTGGGCCTGCCGTCGTTCCACACCGACCACTGGGACCCGGTGTTCACGGCGGCCGAGGAGACCGACATGCCGCTGTGCCTGCACTTCGGCACCTCGGGCGCGGCGCCCAAGACCGCCCCGGAGGCACCCTTCGCGGTGACGATCACCCTGTTCGCCACCAACTCGATGTACGCGGCCGCCGACCTGCTGTTCTCCCCGGTCCTCCACAACCACCCGCGGCTGAAGATCGGTCTGTCCGAGGGCGGGATCGGCTGGATCCCGTATCTGCTGGAGCGCGCCGACGGCACCTGGGAGCGGCACCGCTTCTACCAGAACGTCAACCAGACCGTGCGGCCCTCCGATCTGTTCCACAAGCACTTCCACGGCTGCTTCATCGACGACCGGTTCGGTGTGGAGGTACGCCACCACATCGGCGTCGACAAGATCACCTGGGAGTGCGACTACCCGCACTCCGACTCCTACTGGCCCAAGAGCCGCGCCTACGCGGCCGAGGTTCTCGCCGACGTACCGGACGACGAGGTGCACAAGATCGTCGAGCTGAACACCCGCCGCCTCTACAACCTCGACGCATGAGCAGGCGCCCGGAGTCCGAGCGCTCCGACTGGACCGACCTCGACCTGCTGACCCGCGACGAGGCGTACGGCCGGCTCCAGGAGGAGATCGGCCTCACCGTCCGCCGGCTCGCCGAACTCGGCGCGGGCGACGAGGCCGAGCGTGAACTCCTCGACACCCGGCTGCGTGCCCTGCGCGAGGCCGCCGAGGATCTGAATGTCCGCTGAACGAAGGGGAGTTGGCGTGGGTCGCATGGAGGGCAAGGCGGTGCTCATCACGGGGGCCGCCCGGGGGCAGGGGCGTTCCCACGCCGTGCGGCTGGCGGAGGAGGGAGCCGATGTCGTCGTGACCGACGTGTGTCACGACATCAGCGACGAGCTGCCCTACTCGCTGGCGTCGAAGGAACAGCTGGAGGAGACCGCGGAGTTGGTGCGGGCGACCGGCCGCCGCTGCATCGCCCTGCAGGCCGATGTGCGCTCGGTGGTGGAGCTGCGGGCCGCCGCCGACGCGGCCTGGGAGGAGTTCGGACGGCTCGACACGGTGGTGGCGAACGCGGGCGTGATGAGCATCGGTGCCGCCTGGGAGCTGTCCGAGGAGGCCTGGGACGTCACCATGGACGTCAACCTCAAGGGCCCCTGGAACACGGTGCGGGCCACGGTACCCAGGATGATCGAGGCCGGGCAGGGCGGCTCCGTCGTCATCACCAGCTCGGCGGCCGGCATCCGGGGCCATGTGCCGTACGCCCACTACACGGCCAGCAAGCACGGTGTGGTCGGCCTGATGAAGGCGCTGTCCAACGAACTCGCCCCGCACCGCATCCGGGTGAACACCGTGCACCCGACCGGCGTCAGCGACACCGGCATCACCGTCGGCATGCCGATCGAGGAACTCGCCGCGCGGGAGCCGCTGTTCGCGCTCGTCGCGATGAACCCCCTCGCCCCGTACGTCGAGCCGCGCGACGTGTCGAACGCCGTCCTGTTCCTCGCCTCGGACGAGTCGCGTTACGTCACCGGCCTCCAGTTCACCGTCGACGCGGGCTCGACGAACAAGCCGTAGAACGGAGTTGTGCATGAAGATCACCATCGACTCCTCGCTGTGCTCCGGGCACGCGAGGTGTGCGGCGGCGGCGCCGGAGGTGTTCCGGCTCGACGACGACGGCTATGCGCTGCCCTACGACGGCGAGGTGCCGCCGGAACTCGAACAGGCCGCCAGGGACGGGGAGTTGGCCTGCCCGGAGCGGGCCGTCACCGTCGAGCGCTGACACGGAGGAGCCCCACGGTCGTGGACCGTGGGGCTCTTGTCGTGCGTGCTCGGGTCAGCCGGCGGGCTGCGGCGGCGGGGTGAAGTGGTGGCCCCAGAACGCGCCGTCGGTGATCTCGTAGACCGGGACCGGCTCCGGGACCTTCAGGCCGTCCCAGCCGAACTCGACGGCGTAATTCTCCGGCGACCACACATAGAACGACACCATGCGGTCGTTGGTGTGCTTGCCCAGCGAGTGCATCATCGGGACGTTCAGCTTCGCGGCCCGGTCGAGGGCACGCCCCACGTCGTCCAGCGTCTTGCCCTCGACCATGAAGTGCAGCAGCCGCCCGGGACCCGGCGCCGGAGTGACGCCGAGGGTGTGGTGGCGGGGGTTGCAGCCCATGAACCAGGTCGTACCGCCCGGCGAGCGCATCGTGTTGCGCTCGATGAAGCCGAGGACGTTCACGTAGAAGTCGAAGGTCCCGCGCGCGTCCTCGGCGGAGAGGATGGCGTGCCCGAAGCCCATGTCACCGGTCAGGAACCCCGAGACCAGGGGAGTCTGCACCGGAACGTGGTCGAGGATCGCGCCGTAGAACAGCTCGACCGGGTTGCCGCCCGGGTCGTTGAACTTGACGAAGCCGGTGACCCGGCGCTCCGCGGCCTCGTCGTCGGTGCCGGCGGTGACCTTGATGCCGGTCTTCTCGACGTCGGCGACCAGCCTGGCCAGCTCCCGCTCGTCGATCACCTCGAAGCCGAGGGCGGTCATTCCGCTCTGTGAACCGGGGGAGACCACGATGCGGGCCGGATAGTCGTCCATCCGGTAGTAGAGCGATTCCGGGTCGCCGCCCTCAACTGGCATCAGGCCGAGGAAATCCGCCCCGAACACCTTCCATTTCTCGATGTCACTGGATTCCAGCCGGACATACCCGAGTGAGCGCACACCCATCAGGGTTCTCCCATCACCGTCGTCAAGTCCTTGCGGTCCGACGCTAATGAGACGGGCGGACCAGGAGTCGTGGACGTCCCACTGATCGGGAGGAGTACGACACCCGGCAGGGACGCGGTGGCACGGTGACTGTCGCCTGTCACCCCGCGACCGGAGGCCACGCACCGCCATGACACTCACCGCTGAGGACACCCTGCGCGAACTGCACACCGACGAGGGCACGTTGCGCTACCACGAGGCGGGCGACGGGCCACCCCTGCTCCTGCTGCACGGCTCCGGTCCGGGCGTGACCGGCTGGCGCAACTACCGTGGAAATCTCCCCCTGTTCGCGAAGCACTTCCGCTGCCTCGCCCTGGAATTCCCCGGCTTCGGGGTCAGCGACCCCACCGACGAGAACCCGATGATGGCGGCCCCGAAAGCCGTCCTGCGCTTTCTCGACGGCCTCGGCCTCGAACGCGTCGACGTCATCGGGAACTCCATGGGCGGCTTCGTCGCCGCCGGACTCGCCGTCGCGCACAAGGACCTGTTCCGCCGGGTCGTCACCATCGGCGGGGTGGGTCGAAACATTCTCTCGCCCGGTCCCAGCGAAGGCCTCAATCTGCTCGTCGAGTTCGCCGAGAACCCGACCCGCGAGAACCTGCTCCAGTGGCTGCGGTCGATGGTCCACGACCCGTCCCTCCTCACCGAGGAACTCATCGAGGAGCGCTGGGCGAGCGCCACCGAGCCCGCGACCCTGGAGGCCTCCCGGCGGATCTACGGCCGGCAGGCCATGGCCGCCATGCAGGCCGCCCAGGCCCACTCCGACCAGCCCATCTGGGCCGCCCTCCACAAGATCACCGCACCCACGCTGCTGACCTGGGGCCGTGACGACCGGGTCACACCGCTGGAGAGCGCGCTGATCCCGATGCGTACGATTCCCAAAGCGGAACTGCATGTGCTGCCCGACTGCGGCCACTGGGCCATGATCGAGCAGAAGGAGGCCTGGGAGAGCGCGGTCCTGGCCTTCCTGACCCGCCCCGAGGCGTCCTGAGCGTCGGCGGGAGCACCCAACGACCGGGGGGACGACGTGGCGAGACCCGCTGAGGGACGGCAACCGGCGGCCCCGATGTCGAGCGGCCAGGCCGCCCGCCGGGTCGGCATCCTCCGCGCCGCCTCCGAACTCGGCGCCCGCGAGGGACTGGCCAGCGTCCAGATGCACGACGTGGCCAAGGAGGCCGGCGTCGCCATCGCGACCCTGTACCGCTACTTCCCGTCCAAGCCGTATCTGTTCATGGCGGTCCTGGAGTGGCACATCGAGCAGTTCGTCGGCGGCCACGGGAACACGTCCGTCGCCGCCGAGGACTCGGATCCCGCCGCCGAGATCGCGGAACTCCTCATCACGCTCAGCGTGAAGCTGCTGGACAGCCCGCTGCTCGCCTCGGCGGTGGCCCTGTCGTCGTTCAACGAGTACACGAGCATCGTCCCGGCCCGCGCGGACCTCGTCGACAGCGCCCTGGGCCAGGCCATCCTGCGCCTGCTCGGCGGCGGCGTCCGCGAGGCCACGGCGACCGACCGCAGCAGGGCGCGCCTGCTCATCTACGGCTGGTGGGGACTGTTCGTGGCCGTGCTCACCGAGGAGCTCTCCGCCGAGGAGGCGGAGACCACCATGCGCCTGGCCGCACGGCTGCTCCTCACTCCGTAGAACCTCATGACAGTGCCCGGAACACCCTTGGTGTTCCGGGCACTTGACGTTGTGTCAGTCCTCGGTGTCCGCGATGTCGAGCACGGCCAGATACGAGAACGCGATACTCGAACCGACGGGAGCCCCCGCACCCGGATACACGCGGCCCGTCATCGCGGCGGCGGTGTTGCCGGCCGCGTAGAGCCCCGCGATCGGGCCGCCGTCCGGGCGCAGCACCCGCGCGTGTTCGTCGATCTTCAGGCCGCCCTTGGTGCCGATGTCGGCCGGGAGGATGGTCGCGACGTAGTACGGCGGAGTGTCCAGCGGGGGCAGTATCGGGTTGGGCCACTCGGTCGTGGGCGGCGGCGCCGGGTGGTTCAGCTCGGGATGGCCCGGGAAGCCCAGGACGTACTGGGCCATCTGGTCCCAGGGCGTCTCGCCGCGGTGGAACGTCTCGTCGACCCCGCTGTGCGCGTAGCCGTTGTACTCCTCGATGGTCTTGCGCAGGGCGTCCAGCGGTACGTCGATCAGCTGCGCCAACTCCTCAAGCGTGTCTGCCTTCTTGAGCGCGCCCGACTCGAACCACTCGGGGCGGACCGGCTCGTCGTACGGGCCGCCGAAGCCGTCCCGGTCGAGCTGGCGCTGGTCGATGATCCAGTGGGCGGGGATGTGCGAGACGCCCGAAGTGGCGTGCAGGCGGACTATCTCGCGGCCCGCCTGGTCGTAGGGGCGGGTCTCGTTGACGAAGCGTTCGCCGGCGGCGTTGACCCAGATTCCGCCACGGGTGCCCGTGTGGAAGAGCGGCAGGCCGTCCGGCCACACGAGTCCCGGGGTGAACCAGGCCGCGTCGAGCAGGTCGGTGTCGGCGCCGACCGCGATGCCGGCCTGGAGCGCGTCGCCCGTGTTGCCCGGGGCGCCGTGGCTCCACTCGCTGCCGCGCTCCGGCACCGGCTGGTACTTCTCGCGCAGCTCGCGGTTGCGCTCGAAGCCGCCGGCCGCGAGGATCACCCCGCCCGTGGCACGGAACGTGACCCGCTCGCCGTCGCTCACCGCCTCGACACCGACGACCCGGCCGTCCTCGACGACCAGGCTCTCCAACGCGGTGTCGAGGCGGAGCGTGCCGTGGCCCGTCTCCAGGAACGCCGCCAGCGTCCGGCCGATCAGCGCGCGGCCACCGCTCAGGACCGGACCCTCGTCCTGCCCCCAACGCTGAGTGGGCAGGCAGGCGCGGACCAGCTTGGCGTGCTCGCCGAGCTCGGCGACGGTGACCTTCGGCGGGAAGATCGTGTGCCCCGTGGGGGACGAGCCGGCGACCGACGGATAGTAGTCCGGCACCGGCAGGTGCTCGAACGACTGGAACCACGGGTTCTGCTCCAGCTCGTCGATCAGCTGGACGCCGGCCCGCAGATACGCCTCCTGGAGCGGCTCGCGCGACTCGTCGTCGACACTGTCGCGCAGATACGTCCGCGCGTCCTCGACGCTGTCGTCGAGCCCGGCCCGCCGCATGGGGGCCGAGCCGGGGTACCACAGACCGGAACCGGAGTAGGCGGTGGTGCCGCCGACCCGGTCGGTCTTCTCGATGACGAGGGTGCGCAGTCCGCGCGAGGCGGCGGCATAGGCACCGACCAGACCTCCGCCCGACCCGACCACGATCACGTCGTAGACGTCCTCGTTGCTGGCCAAGATGACCTCCTCAGGTGTGCTGACGTTCTCGACGGCGAGCGCGGCTCAACGCCACAACCTCAAGCAATGTGCGGGCGACGGTATCGAGCCAACTCCCCGGCTCCGACCGGTCATCTCGCTCAGCGAGACCATTTGTCCACACCCGGATCGAGTCCCGGTGAGCGGAACGCGCGGGCCCGTGAAGGGGGACGGATGCCCAGGCTGGAGACCATCACGAGTTGAGGATGCGAATGACAGACGTTTGGGAACCGAGGGCCGTGGCGGACCGCGAGGCTGCGGTGGCCGAGGCGGTCGTACGACTGACGCGCGCGGCCCGTGACCGTCAACCGTGCGCTCCCGTAAGGGACTTGCTCGGCGCCACCGACATCAGCCTCGCCTACGCCGTCCAACAGCGCGTCGTGGCCGACCGGATCACGGCCGGAGCACGGGTCGTCGGCCGCAAGATCGGGCTGACCTCCGAGTCGGTGCAGCGCCAAGTCGGCGTCGACCGGCCCGACTTCGGGGTGCTCCTCGCCGACATGGACGTCAGCGCGCTGCCGGCCGTGCCGAGCGAACGGCTGCTGCAGCCCAGGGTCGAGGCGGAGATCGCGTTCGTCCTCGCGGCCGATCTCGACGACGACGATCTCGACATCGAGCGGGTCCGGTCCGCCGTCGCGTACGGCGTCGCCGCCCTGGAGATCGTGGACAGCCGGGTCGCCGACTGGGACATCGCGATCACCGACACCGTCGCCGACAACGCGTCCAGCGGACTGTTCGTACTCGGCGGTGAGCGGGTCGAGTTGAAGGCCTTCGAACCCCGGGACGTGACGATGCGGCTGTACGCCGACGGGGAGTTGGCGTCCGAGGGCGACGGCACCGCCTGCCTCGGCGATCCCCTCGCCGCGCTGCTCTGGCTGGCGCGCACCGCGCGGGAGTTCGGCGATCCGCTGCGGGCCGGGCAGGTCGTGCTCTCCGGGGCGCTGGGGCCGCTCGTGCCCACCCCGCCGGGAGTCACCGTACGGGCCGAGATGTCGGGCCTCGGCACCGTGACCGCGACGTTCTCCGACGCAGTGGAATCAGCCAACTCATCCGACTCATCGGACTCTTCGAAGGAACAGGGATGACGAAGACCAAGGTGGCCGTCATCGGCTCCGGGAACATCGGGACCGACCTGATGATCAAGGTGCTGCGGCTGTCCGACACCCTGGAGATGGCCGCGATGGTGGGCATCGACCCGGACTCGGACGGCCTCGCCCGCGCCGCGCGCCTGAAGGTGCCCACCACGCACGAGGGCGTGGACGGGCTGATCCGGATGGACGGCTTCGACGACATCGAGATCGTCTTCGACGCCACGTCCGCGAAGGCACACGTCGAGAACGCCAAGCGCCTCGCTCCGTACGGCAAACGGCTGGTCGACCTCACACCCGCGGCCATCGGCCCGTACGTCGTGCCGCCGGTCAACCTCGACGAGCACCTTGCCAACGATGTCGACAACCTCAACCTGGTCACCTGCGGCGGCCAGGCCACCATCCCGATCGTCTACGCGGTCAGCCGGATCACACCGGTGCCCTACGCCGAGATCGTCGCCTCGATCGCCTCGAAGTCGGCCGGACCCGGAACCCGCGCCAACATCGACGAGTTCACCGAGACGACGTCCGCCGCGATCGAGAAGGTGGGCGGCGCCCGGCGCGGCAAGGCGATCATCGTGTTGAATCCGGCCGAGCCACCGCTGATCATGCGGGACACCGTGTACTGCCTGATCGGCGACGCGGACCACGAGCAGGTGCGGGCCTCCGTGGAGGGCATGGTGGACGCGGTCGCCGAGTACGTGCCCGGCTACCGGCTCAAGCAGCAGGTGCAGTTCACCCCGATCCCGGCCGGCGATCCGGTCCACACCCTTTTCACCGGTGACGCCTCCGAGGTGACCACCAAGGTGTCCGTGTTCCTCGAAGTCGAGGGCGCCGCCCACTACTTGCCCGCCTACGCGGGCAACCTCGACATCATGACCTCGGCCGCCCTGCGGGTCGCCGAGCGCATCGCCCAGCGCTTCTCCAGCGAGGTGACCCGGTGACCCCCAGGCTCTATGTGCAGGACGTCACCCTCCGGGACGGCATGCACGCCATCCGGCACCGGATCACGCCCGAGAACGTGGCCGCCATCAGCGCGGCCCTGGACCAGGCGGGCGTGGACGCCATCGAGGTCGCCCACGGCGACGGCATCTCCGGCGGCAGCCTCAACTACGGCCCCGGCAGCAACACCGACTGGGAATGGATCGAGGCCGCGGCCGGCGCCATCCACCGGGCGACCCTGACATCCCTCCTGCTGCCCGGCATCGGCACCATCGCCGAGCTCAAGCAGGCGTACTCCCTCGGTGTCCGCTCGGTCCGGATCGCCACCCACTGCACCGAGGCCGACGTGGCCGCGCAGCACATCGCCACGGCACGCGAACTCGGCATGGACGTCTCGGGCTTCCTGATGATGGCCCACATGACCGACCCCGCCGAACTCGCCCGCCAGGCGCGGCTGATGGAGTCCTACGGCGCGCACTGCGTGTACGTCACGGACTCCGGCGGCCGGCTGACCATGGACGGCGTCCGCGACCGTATCCGGGCCTACCGGGACGTCCTCGACCCGGACACCCAGATCGGCATCCACGCGCACGAGAACCTGTCCCTGTCGGTCGCCAACTCCGTCACGGCGGTGGAGGAAGGGGTGACCCGGGTCGACGCGTCCCTCGCCGGACAGGGCGCGGGTGCAGGCAACTGCCCGATAGAGCCCTTCATCGCGGTCGCCAACCTCCTTGGCTGGGAACACGGTTGCGACCTGTTCGCCCTCCAGGACGCCGCCGACGATCTGGTACGGCCGCTGCAGGACCGCCCCGTGCGCGTCGACCGGGAGACCCTGACCCTCGGGTACGCGGGCGCCTACTCCAGCTTCCTGCGGCACGCCGAGACGGCGGCCGGACAGTACGGTCTCGACGCGCGCACCATCCTCCAGGAGGTCGGCCGGCGGGGGCTGGTCGGCGGGCAGGAGGACATGATCGTGGACATCGCGCTCGACCTCACGCGCGGCTGCTGACCGCACGTCTCCGCAGAGCCGCTCCCCGGACCACGCACCGGGGAGCGGCTCTTTGCGCATTGATTAGACCGGGCGTACCAATAAACTCGTGCACGCCTCTTGGCCTGTGTCCGACGGCGTTGATACGTTGACGAAGGCGCCGAACTAGAATTGATTTCAGTTTGAGCAGAGAGGCATTGACGATGACGTCTGCCCTTCGACTGGAGCCGCGATACGAGGCCGACCGGCATGCGCTGCCACCGTCGATGATGGAGCGCGTGACGTTGATCATGGACCTCTTCGAGCGGCCCCAGACACACCTCACCCTCGAAGTGGTCTCCCGCCGCACCCAGTTGCCGCGCTCGACCACCCACCGGATCCTCGACCAACTGGTGCGCCTGGACTGGCTGCACCACACGGTCGCCGGGTACGCGCTGGGACCGCGCGCGCTCGGTCTCGGCGGACGGGAGATCGGACACAGCACACTGCGCGCGGCAGCCGCGCCCCAACTCCTCGACCTGGCCGTCCGCACGAAGATGGTCGTCCATCTCGCGGTGCTCGACGGCCCGGAGATCTACTACCTCGACAAGGTGGGTGGCCGGGCCGCGGTCGACATCCCCTCGCGGGTCGGCGGGCGGGCGGTCGCGCACTGCACCGGCCTCGGCAAGGCGATGCTCGCCTGGCTCAGCCCGGAGGAGATCGACGCCCGTTACCAGCAGTCGATGGAGTGCCGCACCTCCCACAGCATCGGCCGACTCGACCTGCTCCACCGGGAGTTGAGCACCGTACGCCGGCGCAACGGCCTCGCGATCGACCGGGGCGAGTGTTTCCCCGACCTCGGCTGCGTCGGCCTCGCCCTGCGCGGCCCCGACGGCCCGGTCGGCGCGATCTCGGTCGTCGGCGACGGGCGCGCACCGCTGGAGTTGGTGGCTCCGCTGGTGGTGAACGCCGTACGGGCCGTGTCCGAGGAGTTGTTCGGGGACGGGGAGTCGTTCCGGCGGGAAGTGGCGGACGCCGTGGGGTAGTTACGGGGTCGAGGAGATCCAGCCGTCGTTGTGCCGATGGCGGTCCAGGCCCACGGCCGTGAACTCGTCCTGGCCCGGACCGCTGGTGGCGCCCAGCCGGCGCAGGGCCTGCGAGATCGGGCTGATCCCCAACGGCCGTTCGTCCAACGGCCCCAGCACGAGTGCCCCGTCGGCCCACACGACGACCCGCTGCTCGCCGGCCCCACCGAAGTACTCGGCCTCCACATAGGCGACCGGTCCTACGGCGGACCACTCGGCGAGCACCCTCTCGAAGCCGGCCGGCAGCCGCCAGAACCCCAGGGACCGGGCGGTGCCGCCGTCCGAGACGGCGTCGACGACCTCGTTCGTCATCGGCAGCAGGGACAGGCCCTGGCCGAGAGAGGCCACTCGGGCGCCCGGCACCTTCTGTGCGGCGGCGCGGAGCAGGTCGTCCCCGGCGATCACCGCCTGTAGCACGTAGGTCATCTCTGGATTCTTCTCCCCGTCACGCCAACCCGCCGTTGGCGAACAGTACTTGACCATTGACCCAGCGGGCCGGGCCGGCCAGGAAGGCGACGGACTCGGCGATGTCCTCCGGGGTGCCCAGGCGCTCCAGCGGGGCGGCCTTGGCCAGGTTCTCGATCGTGGTCTCGTCCTTGCCGTCGAGGAAGAGGGAGGTCGCGGTGGGGCCGGGGGCCACGGCGTTGACGGTGATGTCCTTGCCGCGGAGTTCGCGGGCCAGGACCAGGGTCATGGCCTCGACCGCGGCCTTGCTCGCCACGTAGCCGCCGTAGGTCGGGAACTTGGTGCGGGTGACGGTGGTGGAGAAGTTGATGATCGCGCCGCCGCCGCGCACCCGGCGGGCCGCCTGCTGGGAGACGACGAACGTGCCGCGGATGTTGGTGCGGTGCATGCGGTCGAGGTCGTCCAGGTTCATGGTGGCGATGGGGGACAGGGTCATGATCCCGGCGGTGTTCACCACCACGTCGATGCCGCCGAACTCCGCCTCGACCGCGTCGAACGCGGCGGCCATCGCGTCCTCGTCGGCGACGTCGCCGCCGACCGGGATGGCTCGGCCGCCGGCCGCGACGATCGCGGCGACCGTCTCGTCGGCCTTCGCCTTGTTGCCGGCGTAGTGCACGCCGACCGCGATGCCGTCCTTGGCCAGCCGCTCGGCGACCGCGCGGCCGATGCCGCCGGAGCCGCCGGTGACCAGGGCGACGCGGGTGGTGGTGGTCTCGGTGTCAGGCATGGTGGGTGTCCTTCCCGGAGCGGGGGATCTGCGTGAGCCACTGGCCCAGCAGGGCCGACTCCGCGGGCGTGAAGGGTTCGGGGGTGAGGTCGTCCAGTGACGAGAGGAGGGTGGTGGCCGCCGCCGTCCGGACGTCGTGGACCGTCGGGTCCGACGGGGGGTCCAGCAGGATCGCCCGGACCATCGCGTCGCGGACGGAGGTCGACAGCTCCTTGTCCGGGTAGAGGGCGGGGCGCGTGATCAGGCCCAGTGCTACACCGGTCGTCGCCGTCATCACCATCTGTGCGGCGATCTCGGGCGCGATCCGCATCCTGCCCTGCGCGGCGAGCCGGTCCAGGACCTCGCGGAGGATGCGCAGGGCCTCCTGTGCCGCCTCGGGCGTGGCCCGCAGGGCGGGGGCGAACATCAGCTTGTAGGCGTTGGGATGCGCCAGCGCGAACGCCACATGGCTGTCCCAGCCGGCGAGCAGGTCCCGCAGCGGGTCCGCCGACTTCTCGGCCGCGCGCTTGGTCTCCAGGTACTGGTCCCACACGTGGTCGACCGTCGCCGCGAGCAGCCCGTCCTTGTCGCCGAACAGGCGGTAGAGGACCGGCTGCTGCACACCCGCCGCCTCGCACACCGCGCGCGTCGACACATCGCCGCTCGGCGACCGGGCGATCAGCTCCGCCGCCGCCTCGATAATCAGCGATCTCGTGTTCATGTAATCGACGATAACAGTGATCTGTACCGATGACAACAGTCATCTGTTAGCGGTGAAAAAAAGGCGCCTCCCACCGCGTCCGTGCGGTGGGAGGCGCCCTTGTTCTGCCGTGCGGTGGCTCAGGACTGCACGGCGAGCGTGAAGGACTGCGCGGTCGAGCCGTCACAGGTCCGTTGGGTGAGCTGGACGCTGTTGGTCGCCGCGGTGGCGGCCGTCAGACACTTGCCGCTGTGCCGCGCGACGAAGTGGTAGCGCCCGCTCGTCTCACGCACCGGCTGCCACTGCTGGTTCGTGCCACCGGAGTAGGCCCACAGCTGCAACGGCGCGTTGTCCGCCGTCGAGCGGTCGGTCACGTCGATGACCTGCGCGGGGTTGCCGCGCGCGGTGATCTCCATGTACCCGCTGTCGGTGGAGCGGAACTGGTACTGCTGCGCCGTCGTGCCGTTGCAGGCGTACTGCTGGATCGCCGTGCCGTTGGCCGTCGCCGCCGAACGGGCGTCCACACAGGTGCCGTTGCCGCCGTTCTGCACGGAGTACCAGGAGGTCTCGGAGATCGGGGTGTCCGTCGGCGGCGTCGAAGTGTCGCCCCCGCCCAGCCACTTGAGACCGTTCAGCAGGAACTGGTTCTGGGTGGCGCTCGCGAACGTCGACGACAGGCGTGTGTTGGTCGTGTAGTTCATCGCGTTGTGGCCGAAATTCGCGTAGAGCATCTTGTACTTCGTGTTGGTCCAGATGATGGGGTAATACCCGCTGTACCAGGACTGGTTGGGGTCGGTGCCGACCGGGAAGCTGCTCGGGTCGATCGACGCCAGGATCTTGATGTCCGGGTTCTGCCGCAGATCGTTGGACCAGCTGTACCACTCGCTGACCGACGAGGTGAACGTGGCCGGCAGGGCGGCGGTGGGCGGGATCGAATGGTCCTCCACCTTCAGGGTGACCGAGGTCGGACCCCAGGTGTTGGACACGAAGTTCCCCGAGCCGAGGAACGTGTTGTGGTACCAGGACCAGCTCGCCGCGTCGGTCGTGAAGGCGGAGACGTGGAAGCCCATGAAGCCGCCGCCACCCCTCATGTACGCCTCGAAACCGGAGCGTTGGGCGGCGGTCTGCGGCAGGTCGTCGAGGAACAGGACGACTTGGTACGCGTTGACCCCGCCGTTGGCGAGCAGGTCCCAGTTGGTGCTGGACGTGTAGGTGTAGCCGTTGGCCGCCGCCTGCTGCGGGAACCAGACGTTCGCCTCCTTGTCGAAGTCGATGTGCGCAGCGTCGTAGGTCCCGCTGTACAGCGCGAGGATCTTGAACGGGGTCGCCGCCGTGCTCGCCTGGGCGGCGGGCGGCACGGACGCGAGGCCGAGCAGCGTCGCCAGCAGGAGGAGGACCCGCAGGAGCGCGCGGGTGGAACCGGATCTGATGCTGTTCATGGAGTGATCGATCCTTTCCGTGCGGTCTCGGGTCTACGGGTAGTTGGTCAAGTAGGCGACGTTGGTGCTGGAGTTGGACGGTCCGCCGGTGCTGTTGATGATGTGGCTGATCGTGCCGACCCCGCCCAGCGAGACGGTCACCATGTCGTGGAACTTGACCCCGGACACGCTCGGCACCTCGAAGGCATGGTCGGCGACCACGCTGGAGTTGGAGCTGAAGTAGCAGTAGCTGCCAAGTCCCCACGCCTCATGGGTGGTTACTCCGGCGGCGACCTTGTAGGCGGGGTAGCCCTTGCCGGTGCCGTTCATCCACGAGGCCTGGTTCGGCGGGTCGTAGGGCATCTCGTTCTGGAAGAAGTACGTCCGGCCGCCGTTGCCGTTCCAGACGACCTGGGTCTTCTGGAAGTGCTCGACGAACAGGCCGTACGCGGTCACGTTGGCGCCGTTGACGATCAGTCCGGTGTCCGCCGTGTTGGTGGTCCAGCCGACCGTGCCGGAGTTGCCGTGGTCGGCACGCCAGATCCAGGTGTGGTCGATGATCGTGTTGGCGCTGTTGATTACGACCGAGTTGGTGGCCTTGCCAATGGTGGCGCCACCGATGCGGACGAAGACATCGGACAACTGCGTCGGGTCGGCGGCGTGCGAGGCGGTCGAGCCGGACGGGCCGATCTGCACCAGCGTCGTGGAGTTGGTGGTGCCCGCGTCGACCAGCAGACCCGCCAGCTCGATGCCGTCCACGTCGGCCGTGGAGATCGCGGTGATCCCGCCGTCCGGCACGAAGGTGGCCAGGCCCATGCCCAGGACGACCGTGTCGGGGCGCGTGATGTTGATCGTCTGGTTGAGGTGGTAGACACCCGGGGTGACGAGGAGGTTCTTGCCGGCGGCCAGGGCCGTGTTCATGTCGGCGGCGGTGGCGCCGGGCTTGACGATGTAGAACTGGTCGATCGGCAGCGACTTGCCCGCCGGGGTCTTCCCGCTCCACGTCGTGCCCACGGCGTTGGACTGCAGCCCGGGCACGAACACCTGGTAGGCGCCCGCGCTGTCGACGTAGAGGAAGGGCTTCTCGCGGATCGTCGGGGAGCTGGCGACGTTGGTGTACGTCGGGAAGGACTGGGCGGGTGCGCCCTGGTCGCCGACGAAGACCATGTTCCAGTTGGAGCCGGACCAACTGCCCATCGTGGAGTTCCTGGTGAGGAACTGCTGCTGGGTTCCCGACTGGATCTGGCCGTCGACCTTGGTGTCGGAGATGAAGCCGCCGCTGGACCAACCGCCGTCGTCCAGCGCCAGGTTGCCGCGCACGTGCATGCGCCGGTACGGCGCGGCCTGTGAGACGGCCCAACGGTCGGTGCCGCCGGTCGGGTTGACCGACAGGTTCTCGGCGTCGCGCCAGAAGTTCTGTGTCGCGTTGCCCTGGAACCAGTCGGCCTCCGCGTGCACCGCGCCGTTGATCGTCACGTCGTCAGGCGAGAAGCCGAGACCCGCGACCTGCGTGTAGAAGCCGACGTTGGCGTTCGCGCTGTACGTGCCCGGCTTGAACAGCAGGGCCTGGCGGGCCGAGCCGAACTGGTTGGTCTGCTGCTGGGCGAAGACCGAGTCCAGCTTGGACTGAATGCTGGACGCCGACATCGACGGGTCGAACACCGTCACGTTGGGGCCGAAGTCGGGGGTGCCCGGCGGGTTCGTCGTACCGCCGCCGCTCAGCGTGAAGGACTGCGCGGCCGTGCCGTTGCAGGTGTACTGCGCCAACTGCACGCTGTCGGCGGTCGACGCGCTCGGCACGTCGAGGCACTTGCCGCTGTTGCGGTTGACGAAGTGGTAGGCGCCGTCCGACTCGACGACCGGCAGCCACTGCTGGTTGTTGCCGCCGGAGTACGTCCACAGCTGGATCGGCGCGGAGTCGGCGGTCGAGACGTTGGTGACGTCCCAGGCCTCGGCGCCGTTCAGGTTGCTGTTGACGCGGTAGTAGCCGCTGTCGGTGGCGACCAACTGCCAGTTCTGCGCGGTGCTTCCGTTGCACGTGTACTGCTGGACGGCGGTGCCGTCGGCGCTCGCGGCCGAGCGGGCGTCGACGCACTTGCCGCTGCCCTTGTTGACCACGGTGGTGTAGCCGGTCGGTATCGCGGCGGCGGCCGTGCTCGCCGCGCTCGCCGAGCCCTGCGCGGCGAACTCGATGCCGGTCACGGTGGTCGCCACGAGCGCGACAGCCGTGAGCGCTCTCGGTATCACGTGGCGGCCGGTCAGTCTTTTCCGTCTGAGCACGGATTCTCCTGTGGTGATGGGGGGTTGGGGAGGAAAGTCGCAGGGGGCGTCCGTCAGCCGGTGTACTGGGCGAAGATGCTGGTGAACTGCCAGTTGCTCTGGCTCACGCCCGAGCAGGTGTCGTCGTTCGGGTAGGCGCCCGGGCAGGGCCGGTCACGGTTCGCGGACCAGAACGTCAGCCGCGCCAGGTGGTGTGCCTGCGCGTAGCTCAGGATGGTCTGGAAGTCGGCGGTGGTGACGGTCTCGTTGTTGTCGGTGATGCCGTTCATGGACGAGATGCCCATGTCCCGGTAGGCCGCGTCGTCGCTGTAGCCGTACGCGTTCTTCAGCGCGGTCTTGAGGCCCTCGGCCGCGCTCTGGGTGAGCGTGCCCATGTTCTGGCCCGCGCCGCCGAAGTCGAACGGCATGATCGTCCATGCGTCCACGGTCAGCCCGGACGACGCGGCCCGGTTGATGAGGCTCGTGTCGGGGCCGCTCTGCCCGGTGCCGATGGTGACGTACACCTTGATGCCCGGGTTGTTGGCCTTGACGGTCTTGAGCGCGTCGACCGTGCGCTGCTGCACGGTCGCGTTGCTGTACGCGTCGGCCTCGATGTCGATGTCGATGGCCTTGAGGGAGTAGGCGCTGATGACCTTCTGGTAGGCCGCGGCCAGCTCGCTCGCGCTGGAGCAGGAGCTCTCCAGCTTGTTGCCGCTGTAGCCGCCGAAGGACGGGACGACGTCACCGCCGTTGGCGCGCACGGTGGTGATGGTCGACTGGTCGACCCCGCCGGTCAGCGCCCGGCCGCCGTCCCACTGCGGGTTGCAGTAGCCGTTGCTCAGGACGAACGCGAGGGTGAACCACTTCACGCCGGTTGCGTTCATGACAGTCGTGGGGCTGGGCGGATTCCCCCAGCCGTTGTAGAGATACGGCGCCACGGCCATCGGAGCGGTCGTGGGCGGGGTCGTGCCGCCCGCGGCGGGCGCGGTCCACTTCTGGTTGGCGGCGCCGGTGCAGGTCCAGATCTGGGTGCGGGTGCCGTTGGCCGAGGAACTCCCGGTGACGTCGAGGCACTTGTTGGCGGCCGGGTTAACGATGTCGCGCGCGGCGGTGACCGTCCACTGCTGGTTGGCGCTGCCCGCGCACGTCCACAGCTGGAGCTGGGCGCCGTTGGCCGTCGAATTGCCGGTGATGTCGAGGCACTTGCCGAGGGCTCTGATGGTGCCGTCGGTGCCGACGGTCCACTGCTGGGCGGCGGTGCCGTTGCAGTCGTAGAGCTGTACGGCGGTGCCGTCGGCCGAACTCGCGCCGGCCACGTCGAGACACTTGCCGGCCAGGCCGGTGATGGTGCCGGTCGCCGCCGAGGCGGAGGGGGCTCCGAGGGTGCCGACGGCGGTGAGGCCGAGGGACAGCGCGAGGGCGCAGCGCAGGGCGAGGCGTTGCATGACGAGGGGGCCTTTCGTCCTGGGGTGGGGGGTGGACGCCGCCGGCGGGAGGGCGGTGAGAGGTGAACACGCGTGTTCACATATGTGAGCGCAGAGTGCATTCATGGGAGGTCTGTTGGCTGGTGAACCTAAAGGTCTGCACCAAAGCCGTCAAGAGGTGCGACCGGAGAAGTCCCGCAGGCCGTGCCTGAGTTGAGAAGTTGTAGGCGAAGGAAAAGAAATCGCCAGGACCATTGAGCGGCCGGTTCCCACAGGTCACACTGTCCGGGCTTCGTGATGATCGTCAGGGCGCGTGTCGGAGGAACCATGAACACAGCGGGGACCGCGGAGGTCGCAGTCCGGCACATACTCAGCGACAAGGTCGCGGGCGGCTTCCTCACACCGAGGACGCGCACGATCACCTGGTCCGCCGCCCACTACGTGGTCAAGCGGCCCCCGTCGGGCAAACAGACGGTGGAGCTGACCTGCACCGAGTGTTCGGCGTCCCTGCTGGCCGAGGTCCGCGACCAGTCCTTCACCCGCACCTTCGCCGCCGTCCTCCGGATCATCGGCGTGGTCTGTGCCGTCGTCTTTTTCGCCGCCTTCGCCTACGCCATTCACGAGGGCGGCAAGACCCTCCCCGAGGGACAGTCGCTGCCGGTCCTCTTCCCGATCAGCGTGATCGCCATCGCCGTCACCTTCGTCGCCGCGCCCACTTTCTACCTGCACGGCCGGAGCTACAACGGCGTCAGCATGCTCGACGCCCCCAAACCGCGCCGCCGGCACCAGATCAGACCGGTCCGGCCGGGGCAGCGGGGTGCTCGAACTCCCCGCTGAGCCGGGCGGGTCCGGAATGTGACACCCGTACGGGATTTCCCCCCTGAGTGGCAGAATCGACGCCGTGGATCGGGGGATCCTGGAACGCGAGCCGGAGCTGGTACGGCTGGCCACGGCCGCGCGTGAGGCGGCGGACGGGGCCGGATCCGTCGCGCTCGTCCTCGGCGAGGCCGGCATCGGAAAGTCCAGCCTGGTCAGGGCCATGCCCGAGCGGCTGCCGCAGCACACCCGCATCCTCCTGGGCCAGTGCGACGACCTCGCCACCCGCCGCCCCCTCGGCCCGTTCCGCGACCTGATCGGCAGCGTCGGCGCCGAACTCGCCCGGGCCGTCATGGAGGGCGGCGACCGCCACCGCGTCTACGAAGCCCTGCTGGGAGAGCTGTCCGGCGTACCGCATCCGGCGGTACTCGTCGTGGAGGACGTCCACTGGGCCGACGAGGCCTCACTGGACGCACTGCGCTTCCTGGTCCGGCGGATGGCACAGCTGCCCGCCGTACTCGTCCTCACCTACCGGGACGACGAGTTGAGCCGCGAGCACCCGCTGCGCCACCTCCTCGGACAGGTGTCCCGCGCGGACCGAGTGCACCGGCTGCCGCTGGCCCGCCTCTCCAAGTCGGCCGTGCACACGCTCAGTTCGGCCAGCAGTCTCGACCCCGCCCAGGTGTACGAGGTGACCTCGGGCAACCCCTTCTTCGTCACCGAGATCCTCGCGGCCGGCGGCACCGGGAGCGTGCCCCCGACCGTCGTCGACGCGGTGCTCGCCCGGCTGCGCGGACTCGACGGTCGCAGCGTCGACGCCCTGGAACAACTCGCCGTGGTGCCCTCCGCCGTCGAACGCACCCTCGTCGACACGCTGTTGGCGGACGGCGTGGCCGGGCTCGCCGCCGCCGAACAGCGCGGACTGCTCACGGTCACCCCCGAACGGGTCGCGTTCCGCCACGAGTTGATCCGCCGGGCCGTCGCCGACTCGCTGCCCGCGGCCCGCCGAATCGAACTCGACCGGCGGGTACTCACCGCGCTCGTGGCCCGGCCCGGCTCCGACCCGGCCCGTATCGTCCACCACGCGGCGCGAGCGGGCGACCAGGACGCCATCGCCCGCTACGGTCCCGCCGCCGCCCGCGACGCCACCGAGGCGGGCGCCCACCGCGAGGCCGCCGCCCATCTGCGGCTCGTGCTGCGACAGCGGCACCGCTACACCCCCGCCGAACTCGCCGACCTGCTCGAACGCTACGCAGTGGAGTGCTACACCCTCGCCGACTCCGTCGAGGCCGTCGCCGCCCAGCGCGACGCCGTGGCCCTGCGCCGCTCCCTCGGCGACGCCCTCGCGCTCGGCGCGGATCTGCGCTGGCTGTCCCGCATCCAATGGTGGGCGGGCCACGCGGAGGAGGCGCGGGACGCGGCGCGCGAGGCCATCGCCGTCCTCGAACACGCCGGTGACGACCGGCTGTTGGCGCTCGCGCTCAGCAACACCGCCCAGCTGCGGATGCTGTCCGACCGCTTCACCGAGGCCATCGCACACGGCGAACGCGCCATCGCACTGGCCCGGCGCGTGGACGACCCCGCGATCCTGGCCCACGCCCTCAACAACGTGGGCTCCGCCCGCTGGCGCAGCGGAGACCCGGACGGGCGACGGCAGTTGGAGGAGAGCCTCGCGGTGGCACTGGCCGCCGGCGAGGTCGAACACGCCTGCCGGTCCTACGCCAACATCATCTGGACCCTCCTCGACAACCTCCAGTACGCCGAGGCCGACCGCTTCCTGCCCCCGGCCATGGAACTCGCCGACCGCGCCGAGCACTTGGGGTTCCTCAACTACCTGCACGTCGAACAGGCCATGCGCCGGCTGGCCGCCGCCGACTGGGAGGAGGCCGAGCGGCACGCCGAGTACGGGATGCACGAGTTCGTACCGGCCCGCTGTCCCGCGCTGACCGTCCTGGCCCGCGTGCGCGTCCGGTGCGGCAGGCCGGGCGCGGACGAACCCCTCACGCAGGCCTGGGAGATCGCCGTAGGGACCGGGGAGCTGCAGCGCACGGGTCCGGTGGCGGCGGTACGGGCGGAGGCCGCCTGGCTGCGGGGCGACCACGCGGCGGCCGCCGAGGCCGCCGGGCCGGTCCACGCGCATGCGCGGAGCCTCGGCTACGGGCGGTATCGGGCCGAACTCGGCTACTGGCTCAGCAAGGCCGGGCAGCCGCCCGTGCCCGCCGACGACAGCGACCACCCGTACGCGCTCCAGGCGGCCGGGGAGTGGAAGCGGGCCGCGGACCTCTGGCAGCAGGCCGGGTGTCCCTACGAACACGCCGCCGCGCTCGCCGAGAGCCCCGACCCGGCCGACAGACTCACCGCGCTCGCCCAACTCGACGCCCTCGGCGCCGAACCCCTCGCCCGACTGGTCCGCGCCGAACTGCGCCGCCTCGGCGTAAGCCACGTCCCGCGCGGCCCGCACGCGGCGACCCGGGGCAACCCGGCCGGTCTCACGGACCGCCAACTCCAGGTCGTACGACTGCTGGTGGACGGTCTGACCAACCCGGAGATCGCCGACCGGCTCGTCGTGTCCGTCCGTACCGTCGACAACCATGTGCGGGCCGTCCTGGAGAAGCTGGACGCGCCCACCAGACGGCAGGCAGCCGCGCGCGCCGCGGAGCTCGGGCTGCCGCCGTACGGCGAAACGTAGGTAGCCGGGTGCGTCAACGTGGGTGACGCGCACGGATGACGGCACAGGTACGGGCGAAATACAACAAGCGGGTCATCCAGAGCGCCAAGAAACGGGGACCCCATGTCCAGCACACCCGCACAGGACGCCCGCCGTGAACTGACCGACTTCACCGGGGAGTTGATCGGCCCGGACGAAGCCGCCTATCCCGAGGCCCGCGCCGTCTACAACGCGATGATCGACAAACGGCCCGCGCTCATAGCGCGCTGCGCCGACGCGGACGCCGTGGCCCGCGCGATCGCCTTCGCCCGCGCCCACGACCTGCCCCTCGCGGTGCGCGGCGGCGGCCACCACGGCGCCGGACTCGGCACCGTCGACGGGGGAGTGGTCGCCGACCTCTCCCCGCTCAAGGAGATCCAGGTGGACCCCGGGGCCCGTACGGTCCGGGTCGGCGGCGGCTGTGTCTGGGGCGAGGTGGACCGCGCGACCAACGCGTACGGGCTCGCCACGCCCAGCGGCATCATCTCCACCACCGGCGTCGGCGGTATCGCCACCGGCGGCGGGCTCGGCCACCTCACCCGCAAGTGCGGGCTGACCATCGACAACCTGCTGGAGGCCGACCTCGTGCTGGCCGACGGCAGCCGGGTGCGGGCGAGCGCCGACGAGAACACCGACCTGTTCTGGGCGGTCCGTGGCGGCGGCGGCAACTTCGGCGTCGTCACCTCGTTCCTGTTCCGGCTGCACGAGATCAGCACGGTCGTCGCCGGACCCACCTTCTGGCCGGTCGAGATCAGCGCCGAAGTCCTCACCGCCTACCGGGAGTTCCTGCCGACCGCACCCCGCGAACTGAACGCGTTCTTCCTGCACGGCAGCGTGCCGCCCGCCCCGCCGTTCCCCGAGGAGATCCAACTACGCAAGACGGCGGGCGTGGTGTGGTGCTGGACCGGCGGCGACACCGAAGCCGCCGCCCGCGAGATGGCTCCGCTGCTCGACGCACTGCCCGCACCGCTGCTGCACGCGGCCGGACCCATGCAACACCCCGACATGCAGGGCATGTTCGACGGGCTCTACCCGCCCGGCGACCAGTGGTACTGGCGCGCCGACTTCGTCAACGACCTGCCGGACGAAGCCGTCGGACTCCACGCCAAGTTCGGCGCCGAGGTTCCCACCCCGCAGTCCACGATGCACCTCTACCCGATCGACGGCGCCGCCCACGACGTCGGCAACGACGAGACCCCGTGGGCGTATCGCGACGCACGCTGGGCGTCCGTCTTCGCCGGCGTCGACAGGGACCCCGCCAACGCCGAACTCGTCAAGAGGTGGGCCGTCGACTACCAGGAGGCCCTGCACCCGTACTCGGCGGGCGGCGCCTACGTGAACATGATGATGGACGAGGGACAGGAACGTGTCCGGGCCAGCTACCGGGGCAACTACGCCCGGCTGGCCCGCATCAAGGCCGACCGTGACCCGGACAACGTTTTCCGCCTCAACCAGAACATCCACCCGACTCCGAAACCGCGCTACGAGACCCGCCCGTGACACCGACTCCGAGGCCGGGCCGGCATCACGCGTTCGGGTCGAACGAGATGCCGGACGGCTTCGCGATGGACAGGGCGTAGTTGAAGTCGCTGTCCCTGATCTTCAGCGTGGCCGAACCGAAGTCGGCGGCCAGGAGCTTGTCCTTGAGGCCCGCCGGGTAGCCGTTCCAGCCCACCAGACGCGGGTAGAACCAGTTGCCGGTGGCGTTCTCCGCGGGCTCGTCGTTCGTGTTGGCGAAGCGGAAGTCGTGCGAGCCGATGCCGTCCTTGTGGTAGACGATCTTGGGGTGTGTGCCGTCGAAGCGCACCCCCGAGGCCGCCGACACCTGGTAGGCGGAGTGCTGCGACACCGACACGTACTGGACCGTGTTGTCCTTGATCCACACCACGACGTGCTCCCAGTCGTGGGTGTGACCGATCGCCGCCGGACCCAGGGTGACCTGGTCCTTCTCGAAGTAACTGGCGTACATCACCGCGCACCAGTCGTTGTTGCACTTCTCGCGGGAGTACGTGTTGGCGTTGTTCAGCTGGGCCATGTCGTGGCAGTGCTCGTTGACGTCGCCGCCGAGCTTCAGCCCGGGGTTGATGGTGCCGTCCAGGCCGATGGCGGCCGTGGCGTAGCAGCCGTCGCCGTCGTAGTCGTAGGCCGGCGAGAAGGTCTGCTCCAGGCCGTCGGCGTTCTGCGGAAGCAGGGTGAGGACATTGGCCTGGGCGGCCGTCGCCTGTCCGACCACGAGGGCCAACGCACCGAGCACGGTGACGACGGCGGAACGGCGCAGGCGCCGGCCGCGGGACTTCGGGGATCTCGCCGGGCTGTCGGTGGGGGGTGTCAGTTCGGGCACGCCGACTCCAGTTCTGGGCTGTGGGGGCGCTACTGGATGCGCCAGGTCCAGACCTTCGCAGTCGGATGTGCGCACGTCAACACCCTTGCGATGTACGGGCTTTGGCGCACCGCTGAACTCTCCTGCCTGTGCTTTTCCTGTGTCCCCGCGGCTCTCGGCGCGACCATGGCTCTCGGCGAACAGGTGCGCTAATTTGAGGTCCACGGCACAGGTGAATGGGCACCCGTGGTGAGTGCGGGAGGTTCCGTTTGACCCCGGCGCAATTACGGGCCTTCGCAGCGACCGTCCGCCTCGGTTCCGTGAAGGCAGCCGCGGCCGACCTCGCCGTGACCGAGTCGGCCGTGTCGATCCACATTGCCCATCTGCGCAGAGAACTCGGCGACAAGCTCTTCGCCCGCACGGCCAACGGGCTCGCGTTCACCCCCGGCGGACTGCGGCTGGCCAGCCGGGCCGCCGAAATGCTCGGACTCCAGGACCGGACGATCCTCGAAGTGAAGCAGGCCGGTTCCGGACGGCGACTGCTGCGCGTCGCCGCGTCGAGCCTGTTCGCGGAACATGCCGCACCCGGTCTGATCGAACTGTTCGCGGGGCGCGCGGACGATCTCGACGTCGAACTGAGCGTGCACAGCCCGCAGAACTTCGCCTCCCTGCTGCTCACCCGCTCCGTCGACGTGGCCATCGGGCCCCGCCCCGCCACCCTCGACTCCACGATGACCTGCACGCACTTCCTCAACTACCAGGTGATCGCTGTGGTGGGGTCCGACCATCCGCTGGCCACCTCGGCGAGTGTCGGTGCGGCCGAACTGCGCGGCCAGACCTGGCTGTTGGGGCCCTCGGCGGTCGGGCGGACGGGGATGGTGCCGTCGGTGCTGCGGCGGCTGGGTGTCCCGGAACACAACCAGCGGATCTTTCAGAGCCATGCCGCGTCCGTCGACGAGGCCAAGCGGGGCAAGGGAGTTGCTCTCGCGGTCGCCTTCGCCGTGACCAAGGATCTCGCCGAGGGTGACCTCCGTCGGTTGAACGGGCCCCAACTGCCCGCGCGGGGTTCGTGGAACCTGCTCACACTTCCCGAACGTGAAGCGCCGGCCGCTGCCGCGGAGTTGCGGCGGTTTGTCACTACGCCTCGGGCGACGCAGGCGATGTTGCGGGGTGCGG
Organism: Streptomyces sp. MBT53; assembly: GCF_016654115.1. GTDB lineage: Bacteria > Actinomycetota > Actinomycetes > Streptomycetales > Streptomycetaceae > Streptomyces. The sequence goes on along the minus strand of NZ_JAEQAZ010000026.1, from coordinate 23,611 downwards.
GGGTTACGGCGGGGAGGTTTCGGCCGGCTATTCATGTGACGTTGTGGAGTTGAGGGCTCCGATGGGTCTGTAGTCGTTTTTCTGCGGGCCGGTGGGGGCCGGTCGCGCAGTTCCCCGCGCCCCTGGGAGGCGCGCTTCGCGCGACCTCCCGTGCTTTGCGATCTCGGCCGGTACCCGTAACAGCGCGCCGAAACTGTCTGCCGGCAAGAGTAGGTCGATGTACGGCAGGGCCGCCGTCATCGTCGTTGTGCGGGGGGTGAAACCGGGGGCCGCGGCGCGGGGGTTGAGCCAGATCACCGTGTGGGCGCGGCGGCGCAGTCTGGCCATGACCTTGGCCAGGTGGTGCGGGGGATCGCCGTCCCAGCCGTCCGAGGCGATCAGTACGACCGCGCCGCGCAGGGTGCCGCCGTGGTGCGAGGCGAGGAGGGTGCCCAGGCAGTGGGCGATGCGGGTGCCGCCGAAGCGGTCGGTGACCCGCTCGGTCGCCTCGTCGAAGGCCTCCTGCGCCGAGTGATGGGCGAGCACCGGCGTGAGCCGAGTTAGTGACGTGGCGAACGCGAAGACCTCGGCACGGGTCGTCACCGCGAGGGCCCGCATCAGGTACAGATACGCCACCGTCTGCGCCTGCATCGACCGGCTCACGTCGCACAGCACCACGACCCGGCGCGGCCGGTCCACCGGCCCCGCCCGGACCAGCCGTACCGGCTCCCAACCGGTGCGCCGGGCCTGCGCCACCGTCTCCCGGACCGCCACCCGATGACCGCCGGTCCGCACGGCCAGGCGTCGGCTGCGGCGCACGGGCCACTCCCGTAGCCGTGACTCCAGCCAGCGGCCCAGCAACTCGGCCTGTTCGGCGCTCAGTTCACCGAACGGTGTGTCCACCGCTGCCGCCAGATCGCTCGGCAGCCGCTCGGGGACGGTGAGGACGTGGTCCGCACTGTGGTCGGCGGTGTCCACGGCGGGCGGCAGGGTCACCCACGGCAGACCGGAACCACCGACGGAGGCGCTGCTGTGAGAGTCGGTGCCTCCGGAGTCCTGGCCTCCGGCCCCCGCGTCGTGCCCATCGCGGCGCGCGTTCGGGTCGAGGGCGAGCACGGACTGGCCGAACACCGCGTCGAAGACCTCGTCGAAGCGGGCCAGTTGGGGATGGTCGCGTACGAGGGTGACGCGGGCCGTCCAGTACAGCGAGGTCCGCGTCCTGGGCGGGACCGCGGCGAGCGCGAGCACGAAGTCCCTTGTGGCGGTCGGACCCACCGGCACGCCGTGTTCCCTGAGCCGGGTGGCCAGCGCGGTGGCGAAGGCGGCCCGGTCGACGGCGGGCAGCAGCGGACCTGTTGGTGTCATCGGACCAGGAGATAGACCACCACGGCGACCACGACGGCCGCGACGACGACGGGGATCAGCCGCTTGTACACCGATGCGCCGGCCACCTGCATCAGGTCCAGCGGCTCGGCCGGCACTGGCGGCGGCGCCACGGAGACCGGTTGAGCCTCCGCCTCCACTTCCACCTCCGCCGTCGGTACTTCCTCCGGCTGGTCCTGCGTCGCCAGCAGCTGTGTCTCCACGTTCGCCACGAACTGCGCGAACAGCTTCTCCGAGATCTCCTTGATCATGCCGCTGCCGAACTGGGCCAGCCTGCCGCTGATGTTGAGGTCCGTGCTGACCGTCACGATCGTGGCCGCACCCTCGCCGCGCAACCGGGCGTCGACCGTGGCGGACGCGTTGCCACCCCCGCGCATGTCCTTGCCGGCCGCGCTGATCACGGCGTGATGGGCGGCCTCGTCCCGCTCCACGAAGCGTGCCGTCCCCGCGAACTGGCTGACCATGGGCCCGACTTTGACCCTGACCTTGCCCCGGTGGACATCGCCGTCGACGCCGGTGAGTTCGGCGCCGGGCATGCACGGGGCGAGGGCCTCCAGATCGGTGAGCGCCTGCCACGCCCGCTCGACCGGCACACCGACGCTGAACTCGTTGTCGATCTTCATGGTCTCCTCGCTTCTTCGGGATAGCCGAGTGCGTCGAGGGCCCCGACGACGGCGATGCGGTCGTCGGGGCTCTTGGCGACCGTGCTCAGCGTGCGGACGATGTCGTCGCGGGCCAGCCGCGCGACCCGCAGTGCCGCGAGGGCGGAGACCCAGTCGATGGCCTCCGCCATGCCGGGCGCCTTGTCGAGGTCCAACTCCCTTACCCGGCCGATGAATTCGGTGGTGGACGCGATCAGCGGCTCGTTCGCGGCCGGTACCGTCCGGCGCAGGATCTCCGCCGTGCGCTCGGGCGTGGGGAAGTCGATCCAGTGGTAGAGGCAGCGCCTGCGCAGCGCGTCGTGGAGTTCCCGGCTGCGGTTGGAGGTCAGCACCACGACGGGCGGCCGTACGGCGGTGAAGGTGCCCAACTCCGGGACGCTGATGGACCGTTCGCCCAGGAACTCGAAGAGCAGGGCCTCGAACTCGTCGTCGGCCCGGTCGATCTCGTCGATCAACAGGACCGGTGGCAATGGGCCTTGATGACGCACCGCCCGCAACAGGGGCCGGTCCAGCAGGAATTCCGCGCTGAACAGGTCGGCGTCGGACAGCTCGCGCCCATGTGCCTCGGTGAGCCGGACGGCGAGCAACTGGCGCTGGTAGTTCCACTCGTACAAGGCCTCGCCCGCCGTCAGTCCCTCGTAGCACTGGAGTCGGATCAACGGGGTGCCGAGGGCCTTGGCGAGGGCCTTCGCAGCGCTGGTTTTGCCCACGCCGGGCTCGCCCTCCAGGAGCAGCGGCCGGTCGAGCAGGGTGGCGAGGAGGAGAGCGGTCGCTGTGCCGTCGTCGACGAGGTGGCCGACCTCGTCGAGCCGCCGCCGTACGTCGTCGGCGTCCGTGAAGAGTGCGCTCACCCCGTGGCACCTGTGGACCAGCGGTCCCGGCAGCCGGTACCGCAGAACCAGAACTCCCCGTCCCCGGTGGCGAGATGAGGCGTGTCCGCGCCCACGGTGACGGTCATCCCGCACACCGGGTCCACGGCCTGGGAAGGGCGCTCGGGCACGGGAGCCTTCGCCGCATGGACGACCCGCACCACGTCCGCGAGGATCGACAGCGCGATCTCGGGCGGCGTACGGGCGCCGATGTCCAGCCCGGCGGGAGCCTGGACGCGGGCCCGCTCAGCCTCCGTCAGGCCGAGTTCGTCGAGGAGGGCGGCGGCTCGGCGGTGGCTGGCGACCAGCGCGATATGACCGACGCCCGCGTCGAGGGCGGCGCGCAGGGACTCCGCGTCGCCCCTGCCCTGCCCGGCCACGATCACCGCCGTCGTGTGCTCGGAGGGCGGGCCGTCGGGCAGCGAGCGTGCGGTGGCGTAGCCGAGCAGTGCGGCGAAGGCTACGCATGCCTCCGCCACCGGCGTGGTCCCGACGACCTCGATCAGCGGCGGCGGCAGCACCGGCTCCAGGAAGATCTCCAACGCGCCGCCGGACAGACAGGGGTTGATGACGACCCGTGCCCCGGGTGTCTCGGGGAACTCGGCGTCCCCCTGCGGCAGGACGCGCAGCAGCAGCGGTCCGCCGTCGTGCAGGGCGCCGAGCGCGGCCGTACGGACCGAGCCCTCGGCGCACTGGCCGCCGACGAAACCGTCGATGGTGCCGTCGCCGTGGACGATGGCCTCGTCGCCCGGGTGCGCCGAGGCGGGTGCCTGGGCGCGCACCACGCGTGCGTGGACGAACGGCACGCGCCGCTCGGTGAGTTCGAGGGCCCGCGCACTCAACTTGCCGGTCATCACAGTCACCTTCAGATCGGCGGAGTCGGTCGGCCCTGCATCGCCTCCCACACCCGCGAGGGTGTGAGCGGCATGTCCGCGTGCCGGATGCCGTACGGCTTCAGGGCGTCGACCACCGCGTTGACGATCGCGGGCGGCGAGCCGACCGTCGCGGACTCGCCGACGCCCTTGGCGCCGATGGGGTGGTGCGGGGAGGGCGTGACGGTGAACCCCGTTTCCCAGTCCGGGACTTCGAGCGAGGTGGGGATCAGGTAGTCCATCAGCGAGCCGCTGAGACAGTTGCCGTCCTCGTCGAAGGAGATCATCTCCATCAGCGCCATGCCGACGCCGTCGGTGAGGCCGCCGTGCACCTGGCCCTCGATGATCATCGGGTTGATACGGGTGCCGCAGTCGTCCACCGCGACGAAGCGGCGGACCGTCACCTTCGCCGTGCCCGGGTCGATGTCGACGACGCAGATGTAGGCGCCGTGCGGATAGGTGAGGTTCTCCGGGTTGTAGCAGATCTGCGCCTCCAACCCGCCCTCCACTCCCTCGGGCAGGTCGCCCGCGCCGTGCGCCCGCATCGCGATGGCCTGGATGGTGACCGAGGCCTCGGGGTCGCCCGCGACATGGAAGGAACCCTTCTCCCACTCCAGGTCGGCGACCGACACCTCCAGCATCCCGGAGGCGATCAGCCGGGCCTTGTCCCGCACCTTGCGGGCGACCAGCGCGGCGGCGGCGCCCGAGACGGGGGTGGAGCGGCTGCCGTAGGTGCCGAGGCCGAAGGGGGTCTGGTCGGTGTCGCCGTGCACGACGTCGATGTCCTGGGGCGGGATGCCCAGTTCCTCCGCGACGATCTGCGCGAACGTCGTCTCGTGCCCCTGCCCCTGCGACTGCACCGAGAGTCGTACGACCGCCTTGCCGGTCGGATGCACCCGCAGTTCGCAGCCGTCGGCCATGCCGAGGCCGAGGATGTCCATGTCCTTGCGGGGTCCCGCGCCGACCGCCTCGGTGAAGAACGAGACGCCGATGCCCATGAGTTCACCGCGGGCCCGCTTCTCGGCCTGCTCGGCGCGCAGGGCGTCGTAGCCCGCGAGTTCCTTGGCGAGTTCCATGGTGGGCGCGTAGTTGCCGGAGTCGTAGACCCAGCCCGTCTTGGTGCGGAAGGGGAACTGCTCGGGCCGGATGAAGTTCTTCATCCTCAACTCGACCGGGTCCATGGCGAGTTCGTAGGCGAGGCAGTCGACGATCCGCTCGATCAGGTACACGGCCTCGGTGATGCGGAAGGAGCAGGCGTAAGCGACGCCGCCGGGTGCCTTGTTGGTGTAGACGGCGGTCATCTTGCAGTGGGCGGCCTCGATGTCGTAGCTGCCGGTGAAGACGCCGAAGAAGCCCGCCGGGTACTTCACGGGTGCGGCCGTGCCGTTGAACGCGCCGTGGTCGGCGAGGACTTGGGTGCGGACGGCGAGGATCCTGCCGTCGCGGGTGGCCGCGATCTCGCCGCGCATCACGTAGTCGCGGGCGAAGCCGGTGCTGATGAGGTTCTCCGCGCGGTCCTCCATCCACTTCACCGGCTTGCCGGTGAGGAGTGAACCGACGATCGCGCACACATAACCGGGGTAGATCGGCACCTTGTTGCCGAAGCCGCCGCCGATGTCGGGGGAGATCACCCGGATCTTGTGCTCGGGCAGCCCGGCGACGATCGCGTAGAGGGTGCGGTGGGCGTGCGGGGCCTGGGTCGTGGACCAGAGGGTGAGGCGGCCGTCGACCTGGTCGAAGTCCGCTACCGCGCCGCAGGTCTCCATCGGCGCCGGGTGCACACGCGGGTACACGATGTCCTCGGTGACCACGACGTCCGCACGGGCGAACACCGCCTCGGTCTCGGCCTCGTCGCCGGTCTCCCAGTCGAAGCAGTGGTTGTCGGCCTTGCCCTCCAGGTCGTCGCGGATGACGGGCGCGTCCGGGGAGAGGGCGGTGCGGACGTCGATCACCGGATCCAGCGGCTCGTACTCGACATCGATCAACTCCAGTGCGTCCCGGGCCGCGTAGCGGTCCTCCGCGACGACGAAGGCGACCTCCTGGCCCTGGAAGCGGACCTTGTCGGTGGCGAGGACCGCCTGCACGTCGTTCGAGAGGGTCGGCATCCAGGCCAGACCCTTCTCGGCGAGCATCGCGCCGGTGACGACCAGGCGGACCTTCGGGTGGGCCTCGGCGAGGGTGGTGTCGACGGAGAGGACGCGGGCGTGCGCGAACGGCGAGCGCAGGACGGCCAGATGGAGCATGCCGGGGAGGTCCAGGTCGTCGACGTAGCGGCCCTTGCCGCGGACGAATCGTGGGTCCTCCTTGCGGAGCATCCGGCCGTGGCCGCAGGGCTTCTTGTCGTTGTCGACGAACGCGGTGCGGTGGCCGTTCTCGGAGACGGCGGTCATGACGCGCTCCCTGAAGTGGCCTGTGCGTCAAGGGCAGTTCGGGTCCCCGCCTCCTCGGCAGCCGCCCATCGGATCGACCGGACGATGGTCGCGTAACCGGTGCAGCGGCAGATCTGCCCCGAGATCGCCTCCCGGATCTCCGTGTCGGAGGGGTCGGGATTGCGGTCCAGCAGCGCACGCGCGGTCATCATCATGCCGGGCGTGCAGAAGCCGCACTGGAGGCCGTGGCACTCGACGAACCCGCGTTGTACCGGGTCGAGTTCACCGTTCTGTTCGAGCCCCTCGACGGTGCGCACCTCGTGTCCGCCCGCCATCGCGGCGAGCACGGTGCAGGACTTGACCGGTTCGCCGTCCAACCACACCACGCACGTACCGCAGTTGCTGGTGTCGCACCCCCAGTGGGTGCCGGTCAGCCGGAGGTGGTCGCGCAGGAAGTGGACCAGCAGCAGCCGCCCTTCTATCTCCCGGGTGACCTCTTCGCCGTTGACGACCATACTGACCTGCACGATCACACCTCCTGTCCGTCGATGCGGGCCACCGACCGGCGCAGCACGCGCACGGTCAACTCCCTTGCCAGATGGCGCTTGTACTCGGCGCTGCCGCGCCGGTCGGTCACGGGGGAGCAGGCCTCGGCGGCGATGTCCCCTGCCTGGCCGTACAGTTCCTCGGTCGGGCGCCGGCCGCGCAGGGCGTCGGCGATGCCGGGGATTCCGGCAGTGTTCGGTCCCACGGCGGCGAGACCGACCCGGGCGTCCGCGATCAGTCCGTCGTCGTCCAGCCACACCGCGGCACCGGCCGAGACCACCGCCCAGTCACCGGCCCGCCGTTCGACCTTCTCGTACGCGCTGGATCCGTTCGGGCGGACCGGGAAGCGGACCTCGGTGAGGATCTCGGCGTCGCCCACGGCGGTTTCGTACGGGCCCCGGTGGAAGTCCTCCATGGATACGACCCGTTGGCCGTCCATGCCCCGGATCACACAGCTGGCGTCGAGGGTCGTGCATACGGCTGACAGGTCTTCGGACGGGTCGGCCTGGCAGAGGGAGCCGCCGAGCGTGCCCCGGTTGCGCACCACGGGGTCGGCGATGACCCGCTCGGCGTCGCGGAACACCGGGAAGGCGGCGGCCAGTTCGTCCGACTCCAGCAGTTCGCGGTGGCGGGTCATCGCGCCGATGCGGATCAGTCCGGGTTCGACACGGACGTAACCCAGTTCGTCGTGCAGGTCGTTGATGTCGATCAGGTACTCGAAGTTGGCCAGCCGCAACTTCATCATCGGGATCAGACTGTGCCCGCCGGCGACCAGCCGTGCCGTGTCGCCCAGCCGGTCGAGCAGCGCGACTGCCTCGCCCACGCTGCCGACCCGCTGGTACTCGAACGGAGCGGGAACCTGCATACCGCAATCCCCCTGTCCTGCACGGCAGTTGGCCGGTCGGCCGAGCGCCGTGTCCGGGCCTCATTGGGCGCCCGGCGGACAGGGGTGTCAACGGCTGGTTAACCGTTCACTTAAGTTGCCTGCCCGGGGGAAGCGGGCAGGTCGTCCAGGAAGTCCGCCGAGGGGACGAAGAAGAGACTCCCGGTGACGGCCGTGGAGAAGTCCAGAATGCGGTCGTGGGACGCGGAGTCCGTGCCCAGGAACATGTTGCGCAGCATCTGCTCGGTGACCGAGGGCGTACGGGCGTACCCGATGAAGTAGGTGCCGAACTCGCTCTGTGCCGCGCTGCCGAACGGCATGTTGTCGCGCAGGATCTTCCGCTCGGTGCCGTCCGGGCCCGTGATGACGTTGAGGGCGATGTGCGAGTCGGCCGGTTTGACGTCGTCGTCCATCTCCATGTTGGTCAACTTCGTGCGTCCGACGACCCGTTCCTGCTGCTCCACCGTCAACGCGTTCCAGGCCGCCATGTCGTGGACGTACTTCTGCACGATCACATAGCTGCCGCCCGCGAACTCCGGGTCCTCGCCACCGATCACCACGGCCTGGCGGGCCGTCTCCCCGACGGGGTTCTCCGTGCCGTCGACGAAGCCCAGCAGATCCCGTACGTCGAAGTACTGGAACCCGGACACCTCGTCGCGCACGGCGACCGCGCCGCCCAGTCGGCCCATGATCTCGGTGACCAACTCGAAGCACAGGTCGGCCCGTACGGCCTTGATGTGGAACAGCAGGTCGCCGGGGGTGGAGACGGCGGTGTGGCGGTCACCCGTGAGTTCGCGGAACGGGTGCAGCTCGGCGGGGCGCGGCCCGTCGAACAGCCGGTCCCACGCCTCCGATCCGACACCGGTCACACAACTGAGCCGCCCGTCCGGGGCACGGAACCCTATGGAGCGGATCAACCCGCCCAGATCGCCGAGGAGTTGGCGCACCGCCTCCTCGCCACCCGGCTCCACGGTGACGACGAGGAAGGTCGCGCTGGGAGTCAGGGACTCCAGCACCGCCTGCGTGGTCGGGACGGTCCCCTCGCCGCCGACGCTGCCGTCCGTGCTCTCCACCGAGCCGTCAACTGTCATGTACTCCACGCCTCCGCTGCGTCCTCCGAGGCGCCAGGCGGCACCTCGGAACTCAGCCGAGTTTCCCAGTCCGCGCGTCCCGCCACAGATCCACCCCGCCGTCGACGGCGTACGAGTCGATCTCGGCCAGCTCCTCGGCGCTGAAGTCGAGGTTGTCCAGCGCGGCCACGTTCTGTTCGAGCTGCTCCGTGCGCGAGGCGCCGATCACGAGCGAGGTGACCCGCTCGTCGCGCAGCGCCCAGGCGAGCGCCATCTGCGCCAGGGTCTGACCGCGCTTGGCCGCGATGTCGTTGAGCGCGCGCAGCCGGCGCACCATGTCCTCGGTCAGCCAGCCCGCGTCGAACGACGTGCCCTGAGCGGCCCGCGAGCCCTCCGGGATCCCGTCCAGGTACCGCCCGGTCAGCAGCCCCTGCGCCAGCGCCGTGAAACCGATGACCCCGAAGCCCTCGTCCCGCGCCGCGTCGAGCAGCCCGTCGTGCTCGATCCACCGGTTGAGCATGCTGTACGACGGCTGGTGGATGAGCAGCGGTGTGCCCAGTTCACGCAGGATCGCGGCGGCCTCGCGGGAGCGCTCCGCGTCGTAGGAGGAGATGCCGACGTAGAGCGCCTTGCCCTGGCGGACGGCGGTGTCCAGCGCGCCCATGGTCTCTTCGAGCGGGGTGCCGGCGTCGAGGCGGTGGGAGTAGAAGATGTCCACGTAGTCGAGGCCGGTGCGCTTCAGGGACTGGTCGAGCGAGGCCAGCACGTACTTGCGGGAACCGCCGCCCTGGCCGTAGGGGCCGGGCCACATGTCCCAGCCGGCTTTGGTGGAGACGACCAGCTCGTCCCGGTACGGCGCGAGATCCTGCTTCAGCAGTCGGCCGAAGTTGGACTCGGCGGCGCCGTAGGGCGGGCCGTAGTTGTTGGCCAGGTCGTGGTGGGTGATGCCGAGGTCGAAGGCGCGCAGCGCGATCTCGCGCTGGGTCTCGAACGGGCGGTCGTCACCGAAGTTGTGCCAGTAGCCCAGCGAGAGCAGGGGCAGGTCGAGCCCCGAGCGGCCCGTGCGGCGGTAGCGCATCGTGCTGTCGTAGCGCCCCGGATCTGCGATGTGGTTCACCGCGCCCACTCTGCCCGCGCCCGCCGCGCGCGTCCAACCGATCCCGCTCATCGCATTCAGCAGTGTCGGCGCACAATCCGGCAGCGGATCGCTGAGCGGACCGCTGCTATTCGGTGGCCTCCCGCTCGTCCCTAGGGTCCTTTTCATGAACTGCGACATATCGGTGGGCGTCGACCCGGTGGACGTCGACGAGGAACCGCTGCGGATCGGCGTGCGCATCCCGCCCTGCGACCGGGCGGACCGGGTGGCCCGGACCGCGCGCCGGGCCGAGGATCTCGGCTTCGACCAAGTGTGGTTCCCCGACTCGCAGTTGCTGTGGCGGGACGTGTTCACGACCCTCACCGCCGCGGCCTTCGCCACCGAGCGGATCGGCCTCGGCACCGCCGTCACCAACCTGGCCACCCGCCATCCGTCCGTCGTCGCGTCGGCCGCGCGCAGTGTCGCCGAACTCGCGCCCGGCAGGTTCACCCTCGGCCTCGGCGTGGGCAACAGCTCCGTGGGACCCGTGGGCCTGCCGCAGACCGGCTCGGCGGCGCTGCGCGAGGGGCTGACCATGCTGCGGGCTCTGCTGGACGGGCAGGAGTGGGACTTCGAGGGCAAGGTCCGCTCCCGGCTCCGCGACCCGCAGCCGTCCGTGCCGCTGCACCTGGCGGCGAGCGGACCGCGGAACCTGCGCCTCGCCGGGGAGATCGCCGACGGGGTCATCCTGCTCAGCGGAGTCTCACCGCGCACCCTGACCGCCGCCCTGGCCCGGGTCCGGGAGGGTGCCGAGGCGGCCGGCCGGAGCGACGGGAAACTGCCGGTGACCGTGTCCGCGTTCTGCGAGGTGACCGACGACATCGAGGCCGATGCCCGCCTGATCAAACCGATCTGCGCCTCGATCGCCCAGAACGGCGGCGCGTCCTTCCTCGCCCTCGCAGGCATCGAGGTCGACGTCCCCGCGACGATCGAGGGCGTCTACCCGGACCTCGTGCACGCCGAGGACTGGGACGCGGCCGTGGAGATCTGCTCGGCCTGGATCAGCGACGAGACGGCCGTCCGCTTCGCCGAGGAGTTCTGCCTCTTCGGCACGCCCACCCAGATCACCGAACGACTCCGCACCCTGCGCGCCTCGGGAGTGACCGACGTCTTCCTCCAGCACGTCGGCTCCTACGACCCGCCCACCGACCTCATCGAGACCATCGGCTCCTCGGTCCTGCCGGCCCTCCGCCGGTGAGGCCGTCAGCGCGCCCCGGCCGGGGGCAGCAGATCCTTGCGTACGACACCGTCCTGGACGACGCACACGATGTTGCCCGGATCGCCGAGCACGCCGATGTCCTTGAGCGGGTCGCCCTCGCACATGACGAGGTCGGCGGTCTTGCCGGCGGCCAGGGTGCCAAGCCGGTCGGACAGGCCCAGGAGCTCGGCGGAGACACGGGTGCCGGCCACGATCGCGGCCATGGGGTCCATGCCCAGGTCCACGAGGAAGCGCAGCTCCAGCAGGTTCTGGCCGTGCGGGCACACGGCCGCGTCGGTGCCGAGCGCGATCCGGGCGCCCCGGTCGATGGCGCGGGCGATGTTCTCCTTGGTGATGCCCGACCAGCGGACCTTCTTCTGGTAGTGGTGCTCCGGCATCAGATCCTTGTCGATGCCCGCGAACACGGTGGACAGGGTCGGCACGACGAAGGTGCCCCGCTCGCCCGCCAGCTCCAGCGCCTCCTCGTCCAGCCCGTATCCGTGCTCGATGCTGGTGACACCGCCGCGGATCGCGTTGAGGATGCCCGCGGTGCCCTGCGCGTGCGCGGCGACCGGCTTGCCGCCGTGGCGCCGGCACTCGTCGACCACGGCCCGGATCTCCTCCTCCATCAGCCCCTCGTCCTCGGGCTGGTCGTAGGGGCTGGCCATGCCGCCGCTCGCACAGATCTTGATCACGTCGGCGCCCGCGCGCAGCATCCTGCGGACCGCGAGCCGGGACTCGTCCACGGTGTCGGCCAGTTCGGCCATCTCACCGCCGCTGAGGTCCGTGCCGTCCAGGAGACGGAAGTCGGCGTGGCCACCGGTGTGGCTGATGATCCGTACGGCGGTGTGCAGCCGGGGGCCGACGATCCGGCCGGTCGCCACGGCGGTACGGAATCCGGCGGACAGTCCGCCCAGGTCACGGGCGGTGGTGATGCCCGCGTCCAGGGTCTGCCGCAGCCGGGTCGCGGTGTCGTAGGTGACGAGCACCGGGTCGAGTTCGCCGCGCCGCCCGGGCGGCGAGCCCTGCGCGTACGCGAGGTGGGTGTGGCAGTCGAAGAACCCGGGGAGCACGGTCCGGCCGCCGGCGTCGATGATCCGGACCGCCGGGCCGTCACCGGGCACGGGCGGGGCCGTAGCCGCAGGTCCGGCGTAGGTGAACGTGCCCGTCGCGTCCGCGACGACGACCGCGTCGGCCACCGGGACGGCACCGGTACCGTCGATGAGGCGGGCGTTCTCGACGCGCAAAGCGGTCCGAAAGGTCTCTTGCGTCATGGCATCCGTCATGGTGGGACCGAATCACTCCTCGGTATCAGGAACCTCTGGGGTGGGGAACCTCGGTATCAGGAACAGGCGAAAGGGAGTCTGCAATGGACGAGACAACGCCGGGCCACGGTGCAGCTTCCGATCCCGATTTCAGTCGGGCACGCAGGAATGCGCCGTCCCAGGAGGCGCAGGAATTCACTGCCGCCGATCTCGACGAACTGGACCGCGGAGTCGTGCACGCGCTGCAGATCCACCCCCGGGCCCCGTGGACCCTGGTGGGCGACGTCCTCGGCGTGAACCCGGTGACGGTCGCCCGGCGCTGGCAGCGGCTGGAGGACGCGGGGCTCGCGTGGGTCACCGCCTACCCGCGGCTGTCGGACTCCCGCATCGTGGTGACCGGCATCGTCGAGGTCGACACCGAGCCGGGCGTCGCCGAGGAGGTCGCCCGCGCCCTCGCCGCCGAACACGTCGTGGCCAACGTCAAGATCACCGCGGGCGGCCGGGACATCGTGACCGCCGTGCAGACCAGGGACCTCGACGAACTCGCCCACCTCACCACCCGGCTCTTCCAGCAGACCCCGGGTGTACGGGCCACCCGCACCCACGTCTCCACCGGCGTGCCGACCGAGGGCAGCCGCTGGCGGCTGCGCAGCCTGGACGCGGCCCAGTGCGCCCGCATCGAGGCGAGCCACGCCTCGGACATACCGCCCGACACCGGCACCGGCCCCGCCGCGCCCTGGGACTCCCTGGACGCGCACCTCCTCGAACTGCTCAGCTCCGACGGCCGGATGTCGATCCGCGCCCTGGCGACCGCCACCGGCGTCGGCCTCACCACCGTGCGCCGCCGCCTCCAGTCGTTGCTGGCCTCCCGGGTCAGCCTGCGCTGCGACCTGGCCCGGCCGCTGTCCGGCTGGCCGCTGTCGGCGGTGTACTTCGCGTCGGTGCCCGCCCAGTACCTGGAGGAGACCAGCCGGGTCCTGTCCAGTGTCCGAGAGGTCCGCTCCTGCGCGATCACCGCGGGACCGCACAACCTGGTGATCGACGTGTGGCTGCGCGCCCTGGCCGATGTGCACACCTTCGAGGCGCATCTGTCGCGACGGCTGCCCCGGCTGGTGATCGACGACCGCTCGGTGGTCCTGCGCACGGTCAAACACATGGGCCGCCTGCTGGACCGCGACGGCCGCTGCGTCGGCGTCGTACCGCTGCGCGAACCCCAGGGCACCCACCAGCTCCTCGCGGTACCGGACGGCGAGCGCGTCTGGCGATGAGCACCGACGTCCCTATTTCTCAAGGCTGTCGAGGACCACAGATGCGCTCCCTGTACCTTCCCGAGGCCGGCGGCCGGCTGCGCTGGATCGACCTCCCCGGCGACGGCCCCGCCCGGGTCTACGTCCACGGCCTCGGCTGCGCGGGATCCGCCGACTTCGCGGGGATCGCCGCCCACCCCGACCTGCGCGGCGGACGCGCGATCGTCGTCGACCTCCTCGGCCACGGCTACAGCGACCGCCCACAGGACTTCCCGGGCACCCTGGAGGCCCATGCCGGGACGGTCGCCGCCGTCCTCGACCACTGCGGGATCACCGACGCCGTGCTCGTCGGCCACTCGATGGGCGGCGCGATCGCGATCGTCCTCACCGCGGCCCGCCCCGACCTGGTCTCCCGCCTCGTCGTCGCCGAGCCCAACCTGCGCGCGGGCGGCGGTCTGTTCAGCGGGGCCATCGCGGCGTACGGCGAGGAGGACTTCGTCAGCCACGGATTCCACACGGTCCTGGCGGGCCTCGAACCCGACTACGCGGCCCGCATGCGCGTGGCCGACCCCGCGATCGTGCACCGCAGCGCCGTCGGCCTGGTGACCGGGACCAACCCGGGAACAGGGGAGCTCCTCTACGGCCTTCCGCAGCCGCGTGTGCTGCTGATCGGCACCCGCAGTCGCCCGTACGCGGACGAGCCCGCCGTCCGGCAGGCCGGCATCCCGGTCGTGGAAGTCCCCGACGCGGGCCACCACATGATGGGGGACAACCCCGAGGGGTTCGTGGCGGCCCTGGTCGAGAGCGGTGCGGGGCCCGTTCCTAGAGGGGAACGTGAAGGGAGTCGTAGCGGGCGAGTCGGGTCGTGATGATGGTCGATGCCTGGGTGAGGGCCGAGAGCAGCCGGGTGATCCTGCTGCCGGCCGTGGGCGCGATGACCGACAGGGCGCCCAGGTAGGTGTCGTCGCGTCCGCGTACCGGCACCGCGACGGCGAGGTAGCCGAGGCGCTTCTCCTCGACCTCGATCGCGTAGCCCTGTTCCCGGATACGGCGGATCTCGCCGGGCAGTTGGGCGGGGCCGAGCGTGTGCGGGGTGCGGCGGACCGACGAGTGCAGCACCTCCCCGAGCGGGTACTGCTCGGGGAGCAGCGCGAGGGTGAGCTTGCCCGCGGCGGTGCAGTGCAGCTCCATGCGTCTGCCGTCGGCGGTGGAGCGGGCCTGGTTGCGGTGGGTGCCGAGGTTCTCGACGCACAGCAGCTCGGAGTCGTGCGGGATCGCCAGGATCACCGCGTTGTCGAGGCTCTGCGCGAGGCTCTCGATGACGGGCCTGGCCGCCGCACGCAGCGTGCGCTGGTGCGGGGAGCGCAGACCCATCGCGTAGAGCCGCACGCCCAGGCGGTAGTTGCAGCCGTCCCGTTCCAGGAAGTCGGTGGCGACGAGCTCCTGGCAGAGCCGGTGGACCGTGGCCTTGGCGATGCCGGTACGGTCCCGCAGTTCGGCCAGACCCAGCGAGAAGTCGTCGTCGCCGAAGGCCGACAGGATCAGACTCACCTTGCCGAGGACCGAATTGGGCCGCTCGTCGCCCTCCCGGACCGTGCCGGCGGTGGTCATCCCGCCGCCACCCAGTCGAGGATGTGCCGGGAGAACTCCTCCGGCAGCTGCTCCGGCACGGGGACGTGTCCGCCGGGGATGACCAGCGTCTCGCAGCCGGCGTCCGCGAACTTCTCCAGGCCCGGCATCGAGAAGTGGTCCTCGGAGGCGCAGACGGCGAGGGTGCGGGCGGTGACATGGGGCAGCCGCTGGTCCATCATCGAGCCCCGGACCGCCACATGCCCTTCCTCCACCCGGTCCAGGACGGTGAGCGCGTCGACCATGAACCGGTTGAGGGCGGCCTCGTCGCCGTCCTTGTAGAACGGGCGCCGCAGGTTCCACAGTTCGAGCAGATGAGAGCCGTCGGGGCTGGGGACGACATGGTCGACGGGCTTGCGCGAGTTCACCGTGCGGCGCTTCTCGTCGTCGATGAAGGGGGTGCCGGACAGGAACAGGCTCCCGACCCGTTTCCCGTGGCGCGCGGCGACCTCCACCGCGATCACCCCGCCGGTGTGGTGGCCCACGAGATGGAAGCGCTCCAGGCCCAGTTCCTCGACCAGGTCGTCGACCGCGTCCGCCCAGCGCTCGATCGAGTGGGGTTCGTCGGGTTTCGCGGAGGCGCCGAAGCCCAGGGTGTCCATGGCGATCGCCCGGTGCACGGCACCGACGCGGGGGAGCACGTGCAGGTACTCGGTCCAGGACCGGGGTGTCTGATGGAGCATCAGCACGGGCTCGCCCGTACCGCACTCGACATAGTGCAACTGACCGAAACGGCTGGGTGCGTAGCCGCGACGCAGTGGGTCCGTCATCAGTGACTCCCTGGTTTGTGACATGCCGTCAGATGGCCCGGTGTCTGTTCGGTGAGCGCGGGGCGTTCGCTGCGGCAGCGGTCGTCGGCCAGCCAGCAGCGGGAGGAGAAGGGGCAGCCCGCCGGAATGTCCGAGGGGGAGGGCAGTTCGCCCTTGAGGACGATCTGCTCGCCCGGCCCGTCGTCCCCCGGCTCCAGGACGGACGAGAGCAGCGCCATCGAGTACGGGTGCTGCGGATCCGCGAACAGCTCCTTCGCCGGGGCGAGTTCGACGATCGACCCGAGGTACATCACCGCGACCCGCTCGCTCAGGTGGCGGACCACACCGAGGTTGTGCGAGATGAACAAGTAGGCGATGCGGTCGCGCTGTTGGATCTCCTGGAGCAGATTGAGGATCTGCGCCTGGATGGAGACGTCCAGCGCCGACGTCGGCTCGTCGAGGACGATGACGGACGGCTGCGGGGCCAACGCCCTCGCGAGCGCGAGGCGTTGGCGTTGACCGCCGGAGAACTCGTGCGGATAGCGGGCGGCGGCCGACGCGTCGAGGCCGACCTCCTCCAGGACCTCCGCCAGCCGGGTGCGCCGGTCGGCGCGTGCCACGCCCCGGGCGCGCAGTGGTTCCTCGATGCTGGCGCCCACCGGCAGCCGCGGGTTCAGCGAGCCGTTGGGATCCTGGAACACCATCTGCACCGCACGCCGGAACGCCTTCAGGTCGGCGCTCTTCGGCTTGTGGGTCATGTCCTTGCCCTCGAAGCGCACCGCGCCCCGCGTGGGCCGGTACAGCCTGGTGGCGATCCGGCCCAGTGTGCTCTTGCCGCACCCGGACTCGCCGACCAGGCCGACCGTCTCGCCGGGACTCAGAGCGAGGGTGATGTCGTCGACCGCGCGGACACCGGAACGGCCCGGGCGACCGCCGAACTCGTGCCCGATACCGGAGAGTTCGAGCAGCGGCTCGCTCCCGGCCGGGTCGGGCTGCGTCTCAGTCATCGTTTCCTCCGGCTGCGGTCGGGGCGTCGTCCAGGTCACGCCAGCAGCGCGACACCCACCCGTCACCGACCGGCCGCAAGGGCTGGGGCTCGGTACAGGCGTCGGCGGCCAGCGGGCAGCGCGGCGCGAAGCGGCAACCGGGCAACCGGCGGGCGTCGTCCGTGAGTTGGCCGCGGATCGCGGTCAGCGGGGTGCCGTCGCCCTCCCGCATCCGGGGCACCGCTGCGAGCAGCGCCCGGGTGTAGGGATGCCGGGGCGCGTTCAGCACCTGGTCGACGGTGCCGGACTCCACCGCCTGGCCGGCGTACATCACCTGCACCCGGCTGCACATCGCGGTGATGACACCGAGGTCGTGCGAGATGAGCAACATGCCCATGCCGTGCTCCTGCTGGAGCGTGCGCAGCAGGCGCAGGATCTCGGCCTGCACGGTGACGTCCAGCGCGGTCGTCGGTTCGTCGGCCAGCAGGAGGCGCGGGTTGCCCGCCATCGCGATGGCGATGACCACGCGCTGCCGCATACCGCCGGACAGTTCGTGCGGGTACTGCCGGGCCCTGCGCTCGGGGGAGGGGATCTCCACCAGCCGCAGCAGGTCCACCGCCCGCTCCTCCGCCTCCTTCCGGCCGGCCTTGCCGTGGATCCGCAGCACCTCGGCGACCTGCGTGCCGACCCGCATGCACGGGTTCAGCGAGGTCATCGGCTCCTGGAAGACCATCGCGACCCGGTCGCCGCGCAGACTCTCCAGCTCCGCGTCGCCGCTGCCCAGCAGATCCGTACCGCAGGCCACCAGCCGGTCGGCCCGGACGTCGGCGCCCGGGCCCAGCAGCCCCATGGCGGCGAGCGCGACGCTGGACTTGCCGCAGCCGCTCTCGCCGATCAGGCCCACCACTTCGCCCTGTTCGACACGGAGATCCACACCGGAGACGACGTCCGAGCCGCCGAAGCCGATGCGCAGTCCCGAGACGTCGAGGACCGGGTCGGTGCCGTCCTTTCCGGCACCGGCCCGAGCGGGAGTCAGGGTGTCCGCCTTCACGAGGTCAGCCAGGCGTTCTTGAGGTTGAGACGGGTCGCCGTGGCGTCCGGCTGGTAGCCGTGCAGGCGGTTGCTCCAGGCCTCGCCGCGCACCGCCTTGGCGTAGGGCACCAGCAGATAGGCCTCGTCGGCGATGTACTGGGCGAGCTGGTGGTAGAGCGTTATCCGCTTGGCATTGTCCTGCTCGCTCTTCGCGGCGGCCATCAGGTCCCACAGGTGCTGGTCCTTGACCTTGGTCGCCGGGCTGCCCTTGGCGAACCACAGGTCCAGGTACTGGGCCGGGTCGGCGTTCAGCACGCTGGTCAGCATGATCATGTCGGTGTAGTCGCCGCCCAGCACCTTCGGCACGACACTCGCGAACGGCACGAGCTTGAGGTTGAGGGTGATGCCGACCTTGGACAGCTGCGCCTTCATCAGCTCCAGGGCGGAGATGTCCGGGCCGTAGGCGGAATCGCTCGGGGCGGTCAGTTCGATGCTGACACTGCTCTTGCCCGCGGCCTTGAGCAGGGCCACGGCCTTCGACTGGTTGTGCTGGTACATCGGGTCGGAGGTCGTGGGCGTGATGCCGTACGGGTCCTGCGGCGGGATGACGTAACCGAAGCTGGCGGAGCCGCTGCCCAGCGTCTTGATGAGGGTCTCGCGGTCGATGGCGAGGTTGAACGCCTGCCGCACCCGCTTGTCGGCGAGCGGCCCGCTGAGGGTGTTCATGTTGAGCCAGACACTGGAGACGAGGGGCCCGTTCGCCTCGGTGACACCGCTGGTGCTCTTGACGTCGCTCACCATGCGCAGATCGCGGAAGGACAGCAGCTGCACCGAGCTGGAGCGCAGCGAGGCCACCCGGGAGGTCTCGTCGGGGATGAGCCGGTAGATCACGGTGTCGAGATACGGCTTCGGCTTGTCCCAGTAGCCCTTGTAGCCGGAGAGCGTGATGGAGATGCCCTTCGACCACTTCTTCAGGGAGAAGGGCCCGGTGCCGTTCTCCGACTGCTTGAGCTGGTTCGCGCTCTGGGCCGTCGTCCACTTCTTGCTCATGATGGCCCCGCTCCACGGCCGGGCCAGGAAGTTGTACAGCGACGGCTGCGGCGCGCTGAGCTTGACCTCGACGGTACTGGCGTCCACGGCGGTGACCGTCTTGATCCGGTACTGCTGGGTGTACGGCGACTTGATCGCCGGGTCCATCAGCCGCTCCAGGCTGAAGATCACGTCGTCGGTGGTGAGCTTGGTGCCGTCGTGGAAGGTGACCCCGTCGCGGAGCGTGAAGCGGTGGGTGGTCGCGTCCACCTGCTGGTAGCTCTTGGCGAGACCGGGCTTGATCTGCCCCTTGCTGTCCAGGCTCAGCAGACCCTCGTAGAACTGCGCGACGATCTGCTGGTCGAAGAACGCCTGGGCCACCTGCGGGTCGAAGCCGACCGTGGGCTCCCCGTCGAGCCCGATGGTGAGGGTTCCGCCCTCGACCGGCTTCCCGGAGGTGCTGCCGGCCGTGGTGGCCGTACCGCCGCAGGCCGCCAGGAACAGGCCGGCGAATGTGCTGCCGCCGAGTGCCAGCGCGCCTCTGCGCGTGAAGGTGTGGTTCGTCATCGTGACCGCCTGTTTCTCAAGAACGTGAGGGTGAGGTGACGTGGTGCGGGGGCCCGTTCAGGGCGTACGGCGCTTGCCGCGCGGGTTGAGCTGTTCCTGCAGGCCGTCGGAGATCAGACCGAAGGCCGCGGTGGCGATGGCCAGGGTGACGCCGGGGACGATCACCAGCAGCGGCGCGTCCTTCATATAGCGCTGGCCCTCGAAGATCATCCGGCCCCAACTGGGCGTCGGAGGCTGGATGCCGAGGCCCAGATAGCTCAGGGACGCCTCGACGAGAACGCAGGTCGCCGCCGTGTTCGCGTACTGCACGAGCGCGGACGACAGCACGTTCGGCAGCACATGCCGAACGATGATCACCGGCGTCGGTACCCCCGCGATACGCGCCGCCGAGACGAAGTCGCGTTCACGGACGGTGAGCGCCGGGGCCCGCACGATCCGGGCGAAGTACGGGACGAAGATCAGGCCCATGCCCGCGATGAGGACCCACATGCCCGGGGTGAAGACCGACACGAGCACAAGTGCCAGTAGGACAGAGGGTATTGACATCGCGGTGTCCATCGCCGCCATCAGGACCGCGTCCAGCCGGCGGGCGTTGTAGCCGGCGACGAGCCCGATGGGGATGCCGATGAGCGCGGCGAGCGTGGTCGCGCCGAAGGCCACCAGCAGGGACTGCCGGGCCGCGCCGAAGGTCCGGGTGAACAGGTCACGGCCGAGGTTGTCGGTGCCCAGCCAGTGGCTGCCCGAGGGGCCGGTGAGCAGCGAGTCGCTGACGTCCGTCGCCGCGTAGCGGCCGAAGACGCCTATGACCAGGGACAGCAGCACCATTCCGCCGAGGACGCAGACACCTGTCGTCAGCGTCGCGTTCCAGCCGAGGCGCGGCCTGCGCCGGCGTGCCGCGGGGACGGTGACGGCGGGCGCGGTGGATTCAACCGTCACGGCGTGCTCCTGTCGTCCGGATTCGGGGGTCGATGAGGGGATAGACCAGGTCGGTCACCAGGTTGATCAGCACATAGGAGGCACCGAGGGCGAGGATCGCGCCCTGGATCACCGTGAAGTCGTGCTGGGTGATGGAGTTGACGATCAGCGAACCGAGACCGGGGAGCGCGAAGACCTGCTCGATGATCACGGTGCCGCCGACCAGCACCCCGAGCTGGAGCCCGCCGGCGGTGACCACCGGCACCAGCGCGTTGCGCAGCGCGTGCCGCAGCATCAGCCGCCGTCGCCCCGCGCCCTTCGCCGCCGCCGTCCGCATGAAGTCCTGGCCCTCTACGTCGAGGACGGCGGCCCGCATGTAGCGGCAGAGGGTCGCGCCGAACGGGATGCCCAGGCAGACGGCGGGGAGCAGCAGCACCTGGAGGTTGAGCAGCGGGTCCTGCGAGAACGGCACGAAGGAGAACAGCGGCCAGGCCGGTGCCAGCGTGCTGAACAGCAGGACCATGACCGTGCCGACCACGAACGGCGGGACGGCGAGTCCGAGGAACGCGGCGCTGTTGACCACCCGGTCCCTGGCGCGCCCCTGGTACATGGCCGACCAGATGCCCGCCGGAATGCCCCACAGGACCGCGATCACCGCCGCGTAGACGGCGAGTTCCAGGCTCACCGGGAGGCGGGCGGCGACCTGGGCGCCGACGCTCTGCCCGTCCAGCAGGGACGAACCGAGGTCGCCCCGCACGGCGTGCCCGATCCAGCTCAGGTACTGCGACCACACGGGCTGGTCGAGCCCCAGTTGATGGGTGATCTGGGCGCGCAGCTGGGGAGTCGAGTTCTCGCCGGCGATCAGGGCCGCCGGGTCGCCGGGGACCAGGTGCGCCAGGGCGAACACGATGGCGCTGAGACAGAGGACCACCGTGAGCGAGCGGACCAGACGGATCGAGAGGTAGCGCAGCACTGGATCTCTCCTAGATCGCGACGGCGGGTGCCGACGCCCGGGCCGTAGTCGGGCGGTCCGGATCGGAAGTGCGGTGTCGCGCGGCCAGCGCGCCGGGCACGGCCTCGGCCGCGTTCGGGTCGAAGGCCCGGCCCTCGCGGAACACCGCGCGCAGCCGCCGCCGGTCGGCGAGCACACTCAGGTCGGCGAGCGGGTCGCCGTCCACCAGCAGCAGGTCCGCCCACCTGCCGGGCGCGACCGTCCCCGTCCTGGCACCGAGCCCGAGGGCCTCGGCGGCGGCGGAGGTCGCCGCGACCAGGACCTCCGCCGGAGTCATGCCGATCTGCTCGTGCAGCAGCTGCAGCTCGCGGGCGTGGTTCCCGAAACGCATCGTGTTGGAGGAGTCGCTGCCCGCGATGATCCGCACTCCGGCCCGATGGGCCCGGCGCACCGACTCCAGCCGGCGCTCACGCAGCGCCTCCGCCTTGTCCAACTGCTCGGCGACCAGACCGCGTTCGGAGCCGTGCTCCGTCATGAACTCGCTGATCGACAGGGTCGGGCACAGGAACGTGCCCTGCCCCAGCATCAGCTCCACGAGGTCCTCGTCGAGGTCGGAGCCGTGCTCCAGGGTGTCCACCCCGGCGACCAGCGCCGCCGTGATCCCGGCCCGTGTGTGCGCGTGGGCCGCCACCCGCAGGTCCAGGGCGTGCGCCTCGTCGACGATCGCGTCGATCTCGGCGTCCGTGTAGTTGCGCCACCCGGTCTTGTCGCCGACCGAGAGCGTGCCCCCACTGGTACAGATCTTGATCAGGTCCACGCCCATCCGGGCGTACTGCCGGACCCGCTTGCGGCACTCGTCCGCTCCGTCCGCCGGCGGCCACATCCGCTTCTCGTCGAGCGTGGCCGGGCAGAACATGTCGCCGTGCCCCGCCGTCATGCCCACGAGCCCCGAGGCGACGACCCGCGCCCCGTCGAGGACGTGCTCGTCCATCACGTGCTTGACGGCCACCTCGGGCAGCGAGCCCGCGGTGTCCCGGACCGTGGTGAAACCCGACCGCAGCGCCTCACGGGCGTTGGCCGCGGCATGCAGGGTCTGTTCCTCCGTCGAGGTCAGCATGTTCCACAGCTGCACGTCCTGCGGCCGGGTGCCCGCGTTGGACCGCAGATGCACATGGCAGTCGATGAGTCCGGGCAGCAGGGTCATCCCCCGCAGGTCGTACACCGTGTCCGCCGGGTGTGTCGCCACCGTTTCCGCGGCACCAACCTCGGTGATCACGGCACCGTCGATCACCACGGCCATGTCGGTCCGTGCGGCACCTCCTGTGCCGTCGACCAACGTCATTCCCGCCAGGACTGTTCGCTCCGTCATGGGACCGTGTTCACTCCCCTCCGTGGGACTGGTAAGGAGGAGTGTGGGTCGGCTGTGGTGTAGCCGTGTTGCGGTGCAGCATTCGCTTGGAATTCACGCGGGACGCGCAGGAATGCGCCACCCCTGGAAGCGCAGATTTGCGCCACCCGCGGCGGCTCACAGGGCGCTCACGAACGCCGTGTCGGCGCCCACCGGGCCCAGGGCGGTCGCCCCGCCGGGGGTGCCCAGGGGGGCCGTACGGCCGGACAGGGGTTCCTCGAAGAAGCGGCGGTTGTCGGCCCGGTGCTCCGGGTCGGCGAGCCGGTCCACGGTGATCGCCTGCTCGGGGCAGGCCGTCTCGCAGGCGCCGCAGTCGATGCACTCCACCGGGTTGATGTAGAGCTTGCGCTCGCCCTCGTAGATGCAGTCGACCGGGCACTCCTCCATGCAGGACCGGTCCATGATGTCGACGCAGGCCGATCCGATGACGTAGGCCATGACTAGCTCTCCTTCTCGGTGGAATGCCCGGGGAACAGCGCTGCCTCCGGGTCGATGACGGTGGCCGCGTTGTTCACGGCGGTGGCGGCCTCGCCGAAGCCCACCGAGATCAGCCGGACCTTGCCCGGGTAGTCGGTGATGTCGCCGGCGGCGAACACGCGGGGGAGGTTGGTGGCCATGCGGGTGTCGACGGCGATCCGCCGGGCCTGGAGTTCCAGTCCCCAGGTCTGGAGCGGTCCAAGATCGGCGATGAAACCGAGGGCGGCGACGACGGTACGGGCCGGCAGCAGCCGGACGGTCTTCTCCACCCGGTGCCGCACCTCGACCCGCTCCACCCCCAACTCGCCCTGCAGCGCGCTCACTTCGGAGTCGGTGACGATCTCGATGCCGAGCGCGCGCACCTTCTCCACGCTCGCCGCGTGCGCCCG
>NZ_JAEQAZ010000269.1 GCF_016654115.1 Streptomyces sp. MBT53 | reverse complement strand
CGGGCTCGCCGTACCGCCACGCCCCACTCCCGTTTCGTCGGCGGCTGCGGGTGCGTGGCTCCGCACCAGTCGTCGAGTCACGGGTGGAATCGCCAGCGGCCTTCGGTGACTACGTCCACCTCGCCGGCTCGGACGCGGAGGGCCGTGTCGTCGTCGATGAAGTAGATCGGGAAGTCGGCACGTTCGGTGATGCGGTCGGCCCAGGCGTCGTCGCGCTCGGGGAAGTCCGGTGAGTAGAGGTGGGGTTTGAGGTACCAGTCGAAGAGGGCGAACGGTGGGTCCATGGTCTTCGCGCCGAGGAGGTGGAGATCTGCGGTGTCGCCGATGACTTCGGCGGAGTGCTCGGTGAGGTTCTGGCTGAAGATCATCGAACCGGCGCTGACTCCGACGTAGACCCTGCTCTGTAGTGCCTCCAGGAAGCCGGTGCCCAGGTTGTTGGCGGTGATGCTGCGGGCCAGGTGGTAGTGGTTGCCGCCCTCGACGTAGACGACGTCGGCGTGGAGCAGTCGGTCTAGTACCAGTTGGCGGGGCAGGCCGTTGAGTTCCAGGATGTCGAACTGCCGCCAGCCGAGGGCGTGCAGCCGGGTCATGTCCTCGACCAGCCAGGTGTGGTCGCCGGGTTCGGCTACGGAGGCTGTGGGGACGAATACGACGTTGGCCGCGCTGAACGGCTTGCCCAGCATGTCTCGGAGGGTGTTCCGGAGGGTCTCGTTGCGTAGGCCGCTGGACGTCAGGAGAAGGTTCATCTCGTTCATCCGGTGAGCCAAGCATGGGGGATCGGGGGCACGCTCTGGTGGGGCGTCGGTCCGACGAACCCGTGTCATGGTGAAAGGGGGGTCGTGATCATGGCCGAGCGTTCGGTTCCGCCTCGTGTGGTGGTCGCGGAGCGGGTTGCCGCCGAGGTGGGATTCATGCACAGCTGTATCCCTGAGGTGGGCAGGTTGCTCGTGTTGGCCGCTGCCGCGAAACCTTGCGGAGTCGTCGCGGAGAGCGGGACCGGCTCGGGCGTGGGTACCGCCTGGCTGTGCAGTGGGCTGGGTGCCGGTGCCCGGCTGGTCACGGTGGAGCGCGACCAGGAGCTGGCCCGCCGGGCGGCCGGTGTCTTCGCGGACGACGACCGCGTCAGCGTCCTCACGGGCGACTGGCGGCTGCTTGAGCAGCACGCCCCGTTCGATGCCTTCTTCTGCGACGGCGGGGGCAAGCGTGAGGATCCCGAGCGGGTCGTCGAGCTGCTTGCTCCTGGTGGCCTTCTCATCCTGGACGACTTCACGCCCTCGCCCCGTTGGCCGCCTCGTTTCGGCGGTGAAGTGGATGAACTGCGCCTGTTCTATCTCACTCATCCGGCCCTGGAGGCGACTGAAGTACTCACAACACCGGCCAGTTCGGCGGTTGTTGCGGTACGCCGCCACTAGGAGTTGTCCGGGTTCGTCAGGCGGGGTTGGATCGCGCGGTGGGTGCGGGGGCCCGTTCGTCCAGGAGGCCCTCGGCTCGTAGGTCGTCCCAGAGTTGTGCGGGGATGTCCAGGCCGAACGCCGTGTCATTGCGGCGGACTTCGTCCTCGGTGCGCATGCCTACGACGATGCCCGCGACGACAGGGTGGTGGAGGGGGAAGGCCATCGCCGCGGCCGGCAGTGTCACGTCGTGGGCCTCGCAGACATCCGCTATGCGGTGTGCGCGGTCGAGCGTCTGCGGTGTGGCGGGCCCGTAGTCGAAGGTCGCGCTCGCGGACGGGCGGGCCGTGGCGAGGAGGCCGGAGTTGAAGATCGAGGCCGCGAGCACCGAGATGCCCCGGTCCGCGCAGGCGGGGAGGAGGGTGTCGAGGGCGCTGTGATCGAGCAGGGTGTAGCGGCCGGAGAGCATGACCACGTCTACGTCCGACTCCTCGACCAGCCGGGTCAGTTTGCCCGGGTGGTACATCCCTGCGCCGATCGCCCCTACTACCCCTTGGGCACGCAGTTCGGTGAGGGCCGGAACGCCCTCGCGCAACGCGTCCTCGAAGTGCTCCTCCGCGTCGTGCAGGTAGAGCACGTCGATCCGGTCGACGCCGATGCGCGCCAGAGAGTCCTCTACGCTGCGCAGCACACCGTCCCGGGTGAAGTCCCATACCCGGCGGTGTGTGGCGGGGACCTGGAACGGCTCGTCCGTCCGGCCCTCGGGGTCCTGCGGGACCAGTAACCTGCCGACCTTCGTCGACAGGGTCCACTCGTCGCGCGGCTTGCTCCGCAGGAGATTGCCGATACGGCGTTCGGAATGGCCGATTCCGTAGTGGGGCGAGGTGTCGAAGTATCGGATCCCGCTGTCCCACGCCGCCTCAAGGGCCTTCGCCGCGGTTTCGTCGTCGAGCGGTTCGAAGAGCCCGCCGAGCGGACCGCCCCCGAAACCCAGCTCCGTGACCTGCACCTTGCTGCGGCCGAGCCGATTCTGCTTCATCCACCGATCCCCTCACATGGTTGACAGAGCGCGGACATCCTTTCGCGGTCCGCGCTGTAGTCCAAGGGGGCCGGGGGGTGTGGGAGAAAAGCGTGACGCTTCGGTGGGAGGTGTCACGCTTTTGGGCCGCTACGAATGGCCCAGTTCCGCCGAATCCTCGTCCACGCCCACCGGCACCGAACCCGAGTCCGCCGACGGGCGCAGCGGGAAGGGGTCGACCATCGTCTCGTCGATCACCGGGGCGGGGGGCTGGGGCGGTTTGGGCATGACGGCTGCTTCCGAGTGGCCGCCGCAGCCGTAGGACAAGGACACCACGTGGCCGTCGGCCGGGGAGAACTCGTTGGCGCAGACGCCGAAGGCCTGGCCGAGGGAGCCGCCGACGGCGACCAGGAAGCCGCAGCTGACACAGGCCGCGGGGGCAGCCTGGGCCATGGGGGTCTTGGGGCCGTAGCCGTCCTCCCAGCGGTCGGCGGCGACGTGCAGGCCGTAGCGGGAGAGGACTCGGGCCCGGCGGATGCCGAGTTCCTCCGCGACCGCGGCGATCGAGCCTCGGGTGGGGGCCATGGGGAGGGTCGCGGGGGCGCCCGCGGTCACCTCCGCGTCCTCCGACTCCACCAGTTCCGCCATCTCCTCCGAGACGGCCGAGTTCGGCGGGGGCTCGTCCTCGCCGGTGTAGCCGGGCTCCAGGCGCAGATCCTCCGCGTCCGTGGGGAGCAGGTCGCCGGGGCCCATGTCGCCGGGGCGGAGGCGTTCGCTCCACGGGACCCATTCGGGGGCCAGGAGGGAGTCGGGGCCGGGGAGCAGGACGACCTCGTCCAGCGTCACCAGCTTCGCGCGGGACGCCCTCGCCACCGTCACCGCCCAGCGCCAGCCGCGGTAGCCGAACTCCTTGCACTCGAAGAAGTGCGTGACCACACGGTCGCCCTCGGATTCGAAGCCCGCGTGTTCGCCGACCACGCCGGGCGCGGCGGCCTCCTCGGCTGCGGCACGGGCGAGGTCGACGGCCTCGGCGCACAGGCGGTCGGGGGTGCGGCTTCGCGTGGTCGCTGCGCTCACAGGTATCGCTTCTCTCCTACGCCGTCTCACGGGTGCGCCTGTTGCGGCGAAGGGAGCGGACGGAGCGGCTGAAAGACATGTACCAGGCCCTTGAGGGCACTGGTGGAGGGCCGCGTCGACGTCCGCGCCCGATCGCGCTCGGGCACGCCTACGCCATCCATTCTGCGGGATGGCCGAGAGGCGCGCGGCCGAGAACAATCGCCACGGCGCGCTACGCACGCTACCTTCTCCCGGGCCATGCGCCCACACCGACGGCCCCTCGGGCGGTGCGCGGCGATCAAACAGTGACCTGCGGACGCCTCTGTGGATGCCTGTGGGTACCTGCGTGTGATGCCTGTGGCTGCTTCGAAAATCCTGCGCGGCCGTCGGCCCAAGACCCGTGCACGCTCACGCAAAGACCTGTGCAACGGCACTGAATCCACTCCCACAGGCCGCCATACGTGCGGTAACGGCACTACTCGCGGCGTTCTCGGGGCACTATGACGGGGTGGCAGCCGCGAGGTCGCCCCAAGGTGCCACCGGTGTCGGTGGAGCCAAGGGGAACATCCGAGGTGGCGGTTCGGGCCGGGTCGGCGGTTCCGTCCGCGCGATGGGTCGTGCCCTGCACTTCCCCGTCACCGGTACGGCCCGGGGCATCCGCAAGGCGACCCACGCGCACGGCGCGGGCGAGTCGGGCCTCGGCCGGCTGATCGAGCTGCACGCGGTGAACGGCGCCGGCGATGTCATGATCACCGTCGCCCTCGCGTCGACCGTCTTCTTCTCCGTACCGACCGATGAGGCGCGGGGGCGGGTCGCCCTGTATCTCGCGATCACGATGGCGCCGTTCACCGTTCTCGCGCCGGTGATCGGGCCCCTTCTCGACAAGCTTCCGCACGGGCGCCGCGCCGCGATGGCCGCCGCGATGCTGGCCCGTGCCCTCCTCGCGCTGATCATCTCCGGCGCGGTCGCCAGCGGCAGCCTGGAGCTGTACCCGGCCGCCCTGGGCGCGCTGGTCGCCTCGAAGGCGTACGGCGTCGTCAGAAGCGCCGTGGTGCCCCGACTGTTGCCGCCCCGTATCTCGCTGGTGAAGGCGAATTCCAGAGTCACCCTCGCCGGGCTTCTCGCCACGGGTGTCGCCGCCCCGATCGCGGGCGGGCTGCACGCCGTCGGCGATCCCTGGCCGCTCTACGGCGCCTTCGTGATCTTCGTGGCGGGCACGGTCCTGTGCTTCTTCCTGGACCCGAAGGTCGACTCCGCCAAGGGTGAGGACACGGCGCTCCTCGCGGCCGACGAGAACCATCTGCACGGCCCGCATCCCAAGGAGGTCAAGCGGCCGGGGCTGCGCACGGTCGGTATCGCCGTCACCCACGCGCTCGGCGCCAACGCGGCGCTGCGCTGGCTGTCCGGCTTCCTGACCTTCTTCCTCGCGTTCCTGCTGCGCGAGCATCCGATGACCGGGCAGAGCGCGGCCGTGTCGCTGGGCATAGTCGCGGTGTCGGCGGGCGTCGGCAACGCGCTCGGTACGGCCGTGGGATCCGGGCTGCGGCAGCGGGCGCCGGAACTCATCATCGTGACCGTCGTCGCGCTGGTGCTGGGTGCCGCGATCACCGCCGCGATCTTCTTCGGCGCCGTCCTGGTGGCGTGTCTCGCCGCCATGGCCGGGTTCTGCCAGGCGCTGGCCAAGCTGTCCCTGGACGCGCTGATCCAGCGGGACGTGCCCGAGCTGGTGCGGACGTCGGCGTTCGCGCGCTCGGAGACGATGCTCCAGATGGCGTGGGTGCTGGGCGGCGCGATCGGCATCGTGATGCCGCTGAACGGCGCCCTCGGCTTCACGCTCGCCGCCGCGGTCATCGCCCTGGGCTGGCTGACCACCCTGCGCGGGCTGCTCTCCTCGGCCCGGCACGGGACCGGCGGGCGCCCGCGAGTGGCCTAACCCTCGGTCCCCGCCCGGCACGCCGTACCCCACGTGGGGGGAGGAGTGGACGGGCCCGATAGCCTTCGCCCCATGACCATGCAATCCGCTGTGCGACGCCGCCGCGCCGTCGCCGCCGCCGGCGCCGTTTCCGCCGGACTGCTCGTCCTGTCGGCGTGCGACAAGCCGACGCCGATCTCGACGATCACCGTCGGGAGGAACTCGGTCCACACGGAGGCCACCTGCTACAACGACGGCGACGCGGTGAAGACCGCGGACCTGGCGAAGTGCCTCAAGGCCTCCACGTCGATCTCGGTCGACCCGGACGAGACCGTGCGCTTCGGTGTCGACCCGAAGATCGCCGACAACGGCTGGACGATCCTGATGAACGGTCAGCCGCTGACCGACTCCAGCAAGAAGACCTACCGGACGATCCCGGGCAGCGTGTTCTTCAACACCCAGTACGGCGCGACCGGCAACTCGACCGTCGTCTCCATCAAGGAGGGCGACAAGACGGTCAAGGGCCTCTGGTCCTTCAAGTTCAAGAAGGACTCCTGACCACGTCGTCCCCACGCGTCCTCGTCGCCACCGCCGTCCCGGCCGAACGGGACGCGGTGGCACGGGCGTTGACCGGTGACCGGTTCACCGTCCTCGCCGTCGGGGTGGGCCCGGCCGCCGCTGCCGCCGGCACCGCGACCGCCCTCGCCGGCACCCGCTACGACCTCGTCGTCTCGGCCGGGATCGGCGGCGGTTTCCAGCCCGGGGCACCCGTCGGCTCCCTGGTGGTCGCCGACGAGATCACCGTCGCCGACCTGGGCGCGGAGACGGCCGACGGGTTTCTCCCGGTCACCGAACTCGGTTTCGGCACCGTCACCCACCGTCCGCCGGCCGCACTCGTACGAGCGCTGGCGACCGCGACCGGCGCGCGCACCGGAACCGTACTGACCGTGTCCACGGTGACCGGTACGGCGGCCCGGGCCGCGGAACTCCGTGCCCGCCACCCCGGGGCCCTCGCGGAGGCGATGGAGGGCTTCGGCGTGGCCGAGGCGGCCGTCGCGCACGGTGTGCCCGTCCTGGAACTGCGCGCGGTCTCCAACCCCGTCGGCCCGCGCGACCGCGCCGCCTGGCGCATCGGCGACGCGCTCGCGGCCCTGACCGAGGGATTCGGGAAGTGCGCGCCCGTACTGGAGAGTTGGAAACAGGCATGACCGCCACTGAGCCTTTGCAGATCGCCTATTCCCCCTGCCCGAACGACACCTTCGTCTTCGACGCCCTCGCGCACGGCCGGGTGCCGGGCGCGCCCGTGCTCGACGTGACCTTCGCGGACATCGACATCACCAACGGCATGGCCGAACGAGGTGAGTCGGACGTACTGAAGGTGTCGTACGCCGTGCTGCCGTACGTGCTCGACGAGTACGCGCTGCTGCCCTGCGGGGGTGCGCTGGGGCGGGGGTGCGGGCCGCTGGTCCTCACCCGGGACGCCGGTGTGGACCTGACGGGTCGTACGGTCGCCGTGCCGAGCGAGCGGTCGACCGCGTATCTGCTGTTCCGGCTCTGGGCGGCGGACACGATTCCGGGAGGGGTGGGCGAGATCGTCGTCATGCCGTTCCACGAGATCATGCCGGCCGTGCGGGACGGGAAGGTCGACGCGGGGCTCGTCATCCACGAGGCGCGCTTCACATACCAGAACTACGGGCTGCACAAGCTCGCGGACATGGGCGAGCACTGGGAGGCGACCACCGGGCTGCCGATCCCGCTGGGCGCGATCATCGCCAAACGGTCCCTGGGCGAGGCGCGGTTGAACCTGCTCGCCGACTCGATCCGGACGTCCGTGCGCGCCGCCTGGGACGATCCGGAGGCCTCCCGCCCGTACGTCATGGCCCACGCCCAGGAGATGGACCCGTCCGTCGCCGACCAGCACATCGGCCTGTACGTCAACGAGTTCACCGCCGACCTCGGCGAGGACGGATATGCCGCGATCCGGGGGCTGTTGACGCGTGCGGCGGCCGAGGGGCTGGTGCCGCCCCTCGGGCCGGGTGCGCTCGAATTCCCGTAGAACAGAGTTGTGGAGCGGGCTATACGTCCAACTGGTCGGCGACCGCGCGCAGCAGGCCCGCGATCTTGCCGCCGGAGGCCTTGTCGGGGTAGCGGCCCTTCTCCAGCATCGGGGTGATGTTTTCGAGGAGGGTCGTCAAATCCTGGACGATGGAGGCCAGTTCGTCCGGCTTCTTGCGCTGGGCCGCCGCGACCGAGGGGGTCGGGTCGAGCAGCGCGACCGAGAGTGCCTGATCGCCGCGCTGACCGGCGACGACCCCGAACTCCACGCGTTGTCCGGGCTTCAGGGCGTCAACTCCGGCCGGCAGTACCGAGGAATGGACGAAGACGTCGCCGCCGTCGTCGCGGGAGAGAAAGCCGAAGCCCTTCTCACTGTTGAACCACTTGACCTTGCCGGTGGGCACGTCTGTCCTCGTCCTCGTACTCGTCGGAAAACTGCTCGGAAAACGCTGGGGAACTGCCGGTACCAAGGCTAATGGTCTTCAGGCCGGTGACAAGACGTCGCCGGACTGTTCCTGTGCGCAGGGAACTACCCTGGTCGAGTGCGTGACAAAACCCAAACGAATTCCGCCGTGGCCGGTGACCGACTGATCCGTGCCGGTGCCATCGTCTTCTTCGTCGGTGCGGTGGCCACACTCGTCACCGTGGTACCGCTGCTGCTCCATACGACGCCTTTTCCGACGTACATGTACCTCTTGAGCATGCTCATGGGCGTCGGATTTCTGCTCGCCGCGGCCGGTGTGCTCCAGTCCGTGGCCGCCGGGCGCCGTCAGGCGCGCGTCACGAGGTAGTCCGAAAGCCATCGGGGGAACTCGGTGAGATCGCCGAGCACGACATCCGCACCGGCCGTCCGCAACTCCTCCGCATCGCACGGCCCGGTCGCGACCGCGACCGACAGGGCGTCGGCGCCGCGGGCACCGCGGACGTCCCCGACGTGGTCGCCGACGTAGACGCTCGCGCCCTCCTCGCGCAGCGCCTCCGCCTTCCGTTCGGCCCACAGGTCGCCGATCACCGCGTCGGCGTCGATGCCGAGGTGCGCGAGGTGCAGTTTCGCGTTGGGTTCGTACTTCGCGGTGACGACGACCGCCCGCCCGCCGGCCGCCCGTACGGCCGCTATCGCCTCACGGGCGCCGGGCATCGCGGGGGTCGCGGCGATGGCGATCGACGGGTACATCTCGCGGTACAGGTCGGACACGGCGGGCACCTGGTCCGCCGGGAACCAGTTGATCAGCTCGTCGGCGAGCGGTGGCCCGAGCCGGGTGATCGTCAGATCGGCGTCGATGTACGTCCCCGTCCGCTCGGCCAGCGCCAGGTAGCAGGCGTGGATGCCGGGCCGGGAGTCGATGAGGGTCATGTCGAGGTCGAAACCGACGGTCGGGGCGGGCGAGGAGTAAGACGTCATATGGGCCATTGTGCCCAGTCGCCACGACGATCCCACCGGGCCCTCGATCGCCCTACCGCTGCCGCTGCGAGCGCCACACCAGGAACAGGGCAGACGCGACGGCCGCGCCCCGCACCACCCACGGCCAGGTCTGGGAGATCGCGTCGTTCATGTGGCCGTGCGCGATGGGGGTGCCCCAGCGGCCGTCGTTGCGGCCCCACAGCCAGACGATCCCGGCCGCGACGGCCGCCGTCGGCAGACCGATCACCGCCGCCTTCGTCTCGGCGTCGGTCAGCCGCTTGGAGGCGTAGGCGATGAGCCAACCCAGCAGCAGCGCGAACCAGTTGCCGAGTACGGCGCCCACGACGAGCAGCGTGGCGGCGATCAGGAGGAGGGGGTTGGACCAGCCTCCGGTGGGGAGG
>NZ_JAEQAZ010000268.1 GCF_016654115.1 Streptomyces sp. MBT53 | reverse complement strand
ATCCGCTCCGCCGGGTGCGGATGCAGCCCAGGTGGAGGGGGGACGTACCTGGGACCCCGTTCTTCTGGGCTGCTCGCTCGCTTCTAAGACGGGTTGGGGCGGGCCTAGTCAAGGGTGGAGCGCAGCGGAATCGCCGTAGGCGACGCGACCGTAGGGAGCGCCCTTTACTTGGTCCGTTCCGGCCCGACACTGACAAGAAGCGAGTGGCCCGACGTTCACTGAACAAGAAACCTCACGACCAACACCCTCAACCCCGCCCCAACACCACAGTCCCAGAAGAGCAGAACCATCCCCCAGTCCCGGAAGCAACTCCCAGACGCGGCAACTCCCCTTCCCCAAGCCTGACTTGACGAGCGCCCGCCTCTCCTCGTAGCTGCCTGACCGCCTCCACCAGCAGGAACAGCCCCCGCATCCCGGGGTGTTGGGCCGAGAGACCGCCGCCGTCCGTGTTCACGGGGAGTTCGCCGCCCTCCACCCGCAAGCGTCCCTTCTCCACGAACGCGCCCCCTTCCCCCTTCGAACAGAAGCCCAGATCCTCCAGCGTCACCAGCGTCATGTAGGTGAAGGCGTCGTAGATCTCGGCGAAGTCGATCTCCTCGGGGCGGACACCGGCTCGTTCGAAGGCCAGGCGGCCGCTCACCGACGCCGGGGACACCGTGAAGTCGGGCCATTCGGACATTGAGGCGTGCGAGACGTGTTCGCCGGTGCCGAGTATCCAGACCGGTGCCGTACGGCAGTCGCGTACGTACTCCTCGGCGGCCAGGAGTATCGCCGCGCCGCCGTCGGACCGTATGCAGCAGTGCAGTTTGGTGAAGGGGTCCGCGATCATCGGGCCGGAGAGGACGTCGTCCACGGTGATCGGATCGCGGAACATCGCCTCGGGGTTCAGCGCGGCGTTGGCCCGGGCCTGTACCGCCACCTCCGCCAACTGCTCGATGGTCGTGCCGAATTCGAGCATGTGGCGGCGCGCGGCCATCGCGTACTTGGCGATCAGCGTGTGGCCGTAGGGGACCTCGAACTGGAGTGGACCCCGCGCGCCGAAGGAGAGGTTGCCGGTTCTGCGGCCCGCCTTGATGTCGGCGCGGGACGTGGAGCCGTAGACCAACAGCACGGCGTTCGCGTGGCCCGTCGCTATCGCGTCCGCCGCGTGCGCCGCCATGACCTCCCAGGTGGAGCCGCCGACCGCCGTCGAGTCGACCCAGGTGGGGCGCAGGCCCAGGTATTCGGCCACTTCGACGGGGGGCAGGGTGCCGAGGCCGGCTGACGCGAAGCCGTCCACCACCGTCCGGTCCAGGCCCGCGTCCGCCAGTGCGCGGCGGGCCGCCTGGGCGTGCAACGCGTAGGGCGTCGTGTCGTCGACCCGTCCGCAGTCGGACAGTGCCACGCCCACTACGGCGACCTTGCGGCTCCCCGCTGTCATGAGGGGCTCCTCCCTCTGTGCATATCGTGCCCGGACTCCTAATATGACGGACCGTCAGATCTGGAGGGAAGTGTCATGGACGCCAGCTTCACCGCCGAGCAGGACGAGATCCGCCGTACCCTCCGCGAACTCCTCACCAAGCGTTGTGGGTCGGAGAGCCTTCGTGCCGCCGTCGACAGTCCGGTCGGGCACGATCCCGCCCTCTGGGCCGCCCTCGCCGACCGGCTCGGGCTGCCGGGGCTCGCGCTTCCGGAGTCGTACGACGGTGTCGGCTGTACGGCCACCGAACTCGCCCTGGCCTGCGAGGAGACGGGCCGTTTTCTCGCGCCCTCCCCGCTGCTCGCCACCGCCGTGCTCGCCGCTCCTCTCGTCCTCGCCCTCGGGAGCGAGACCCAGCGCGCGACGCTGCTGCCCCGTATCGCCGCCGGTTCGCTGACCGCCGCCCTCGCGATACCCGGCCCCGCCCTCACCACCGCCCTCGCCCTCACCGGCCCCAACGACGGCGAGTGGGCCGGCGGCGGGCGTGCGGGCGGGGTGCAGGCCAGGCAACTGGGGGACGGCGGCTGGCGGTTGTACGGGCAGGTCGCGCAGGTGCTCGACGGGCACGGCGCCCAGCTGCTCCTCGTCGCCGCCCACACAGGCGGGTTCGCCCGGTCGCGGACCTTGCTGTTTCTCGTCCAAGGGGACGCCGACGGGCTCGTACGGACTCGGCAGACCGCGCTCGACGCGACCCGGCCGCAGGCGCGCATCGAACTGCGGGATGTGGAAGCGGAGTTGCTGGGGGTCGATGACAGCCCGCGGTTGCTACGAGAGCTTTCCGTGCTCGGTGACACCGTCGCCGCCGTGCTTGCCGCCGAGGCTGTCGGGGCCGCCGACCGGGCGTTGGAGCGGACCGTGCAACACGTCAAGCAGCGGGAGCAGTTCGGGCGGGCGATCGGGTCGTTCCAGGCGGTGAAGCACCGGCTGGCCGATGTGTATGTGCAGGTGCAGGCGGCCAAGTCGGCTGCCTACTACGCAGCTTGGGCCATCGGCAACGGGGAGCGGGTCGGCGGGATCGCTCTCGCGCAGGCGCTGGAGGCCCTGCGCGGTGCCGCCGCCGAAGGGATTCAGCTGCACGGGGGGATCGGGTTCACCTGGGAGCACGAGGCCCATCTCTATTTCAAGCGTGCCGCCGGTGACGAACTGCTCTTCGGGCCGGTGCACCGGCTGCGGGCGTACGCCGCCGAGGGTGCGCGTCTCTTCGAGAGCCGTGAGGTGACGGTGTGATCGGTGTGCGGCTGGTACAGAAGGTTTCGTCGACGCCCGTGTTCGCTCGCGTCGCCCCGCATGTCATCCCCGCCCTCGACCGGGCCGTGCACCGGCTGACCCGCGGGAAGGTGCTGCTCAGCGCCCAGATGCTGCCTGGGGTGATCCTGACCGCGAGGGGAGCCAGAAGCGGGCAGCGGCGCAGTACTCCGCTCGCCTGTATGCCGGTTGAGGACGGGTGGGTTCTCATCGGGTCCAACTTCGGGCGTACGGGGCATCCGGCCTGGACGGGCAATCTCATCGCCCATCCCGACGCGGAGATCAGTTGGAAGGGTGCGGAAATCCCGGTCACCGCACGGCTGTTGGAGGGGAAGGAGCGGGCCGAGGTGTGGAAGGCGGCCCTCGTGTTCTGGCCGCCGTACGCCACCTATCAGGCGCGGGTGGACCGCGAGATCCGGCTGTTCCAGATCACACGTAGGGACACACGTAGGGACACACGCAGGGCAGGCGACGGTCCACCTGGGTGAACCGCCGCCCGCGAGACAGGACTTGGGACCTGAGAAGTCAGAACCTGGGAAGCAGGAACCGCTACTTCGTCGGCTTCTTGCCGGTCACGCCCAGGTGGACCAACAGCGCCAGGTTCGGCTTGAGTTCAGCCTGCTTGACACCCCACGTCTGGAAACCCTTCTGGTGCGAGGCGACCGCCGCGAGCATCGCGACCAGTGAACCGGCGACCGCCGCCGGGTTCACGTCCTTGTCGACCCTGCCCTTGGACTGCAGTTCGGCGACCGCGTCCGAGAGGGAGTTGTTCACGGAGTTGAGGATCTTCATGCGGATCTTGTAGAAGCGTTTGTCGCCCTCGGCCGCTCCGAGGTCGACGACCCGCAGGATCGCGTCGTTCCGGCGCCAGAACTCCAGGAATCCGTCCACGAGTTCCTGGGAGGTCTGCCAGCCGGCCTTGCCGACCCATGACCGGCCGGCGAGCAGTTCGGTCAACTGCCCGCCCTCCGTTGCCATTTGCTCGGCGATTTCCAGGACGGCGCCTTCGACGTCCGGGAAGTACTGGTAGAAGGTCGCGGGTGAAGTCCCCGCCTTCCGGGCGACATCGATGACTTTGACGTCCCGGTAGGGGGAGGAGCTGAGCATCTCGCTTAGGCAGTCGAGCAGCTTCTGCCGGGTCGCCTGCCCACGCCGGCCGGCCACGCGGCCGTCGACGGTACGCACTTGTCCTGTCATGCCGTCAGCTTACCGAGGGGTGATCGGAGCGCGATTCGGCCGACTGCAAATGGGGTGCACGAGGGTCCAGAGGGTGGTGTGCCTGGTCTGCGGGGTGCGTGCGGCGCCGTTACTTTGACGGTATGGCCGAAAACAGGGCATCCGCGAAGGAAAAGACGTACGGAGAGGGCGTCCCCTGCTGGGTGGACGCGCAGCTGCCGGACCTGGCTGCGGGCAGGCGGTTCTACGGTGAGCTCTTCGGGTGGACCTTCGAGGAGGCGTACGGCGGCTCCGTATGGGCCCGCAAGGACGGTGAGGCCGTCGCGGCGCTCGCCCACAAGGCGGACGGGCGGATGCCGACCGTGTGGACGGTGTACTTCGCGACGCCCGACGTGGTGCGGCTGACCGGGCGGATCCGGGACGCCGGCGGACAGGTGTTCATGGCGCCCATGCCGGTGGGGGAACTGGGCACGGCCGCCCTCGCCGCCGATCC
Source organism: Streptomyces sp. MBT53 (assembly GCF_016654115.1). Lineage (GTDB taxonomy): Bacteria > Actinomycetota > Actinomycetes > Streptomycetales > Streptomycetaceae > Streptomyces. The sequence continues at coordinate 6,145 of NZ_JAEQAZ010000268.1, read as the reverse complement.
GGAGGGTGCCGTGTTCGGGCTGTGGCAGGCGGCCCGTCATCCCGGCTTCGGCGTCCGGCACAAGGCGGGCACCTTCGGCTGGGCCGAGCTGTACGCCCGCGACACGGAGAGCGCGAACACTTTCTACGGCGGACTTTTCACAGACGCCCTCTTCGGACCGGAGGCCGCCCCCGACTTCGGGCGGGCGCCCGTGTCCGACGTGTTCCCGGTGGAGATGCCGCCGCATTTCCTCGTTCACTTCCGGGTCGAGGACATCAGCGCTGTTCTGGGGGCCGTGCAGCGGCTCGGCGGGCGGGTTCAGGTCCCGCCCTTCGAGACGTCGTACGGAAATGTGGCCGTCGTCACCGACAATCAAGGGGCGTCGTTCGCGCTGCAGCAACGTTGACACCTGGACGTTTGTCCGGAGATATGCCGAGACACCCCGATTAGTCGCCGGGTTCGCAACCTGTGGCCCGGCCAGGAAGAATCAGGGTGCGTGCCGCCATGGCGGTGCGGTGGTGAGACGCTGCACGGGGTCGCGTACATATGTGGGTGGCGTGGCCCGTACGGGGAGGTGGCAGGCAAGTGGTGGATCAGCTGACGCAGCACGATCCGCGGCGGATCGGGCCGTTCGAGGTGCTCGGACGGCTGGGCGCGGGCGGCATGGGGCTGGTCTATCTCGCGCGCTCGGCGTCCGGCCGGCGGGTGGCGATCAAGACCGTACGGACGGAACTCGCCGAGGACCAGCTCTTCCGGGTCCGTTTCACGCGTGAGGTCGAGGCCGCGCGGGCCGTCTCCGGGTTCTACACCGCGGCCGTGGTCGATGCCGATCCCCGGGCCGCCGTGCCGTGGCTGGCCACCGCCTACGTGCCCGCGCCCTCCCTCGAAGAGATAGTGAACGAGTGCGGGCCGATGCCGGCCCAGGCGGTGCGCTGGCTCGCGGCGGGGGTCGCGGAGGCGCTGCAGTCCATTCATGGTGCCGGGCTCGTGCACCGGGACCTGAAACCGTCCAACGTCCTCGTCGTCGAGGACGGGCCGCGGGTCATCGACTTCGGTATCGCCTCCGGTGTGTCGAACACCCGTTTGACGATGACGAACGTGGCGGTGGGCACCCCCGCCTACATGTCCCCCGAGCAGGCCAAGGACTCCCGCAGCGTCACCGGCGCCAGCGATGTGTTCTCGCTCGGCTCGATGCTCGTGTTCGCCGCCACCGGCCACCCCCCGTTCCACGGCGCCAACCCGGTCGAGACCGTCTTCATGCTGCTGCGCGAGGGCCCCGACCTCGCCGGTCTCCCGGACGAACTGCGCCCCCTCATCGAGTCCTGCATGCAGATGGAGGCCACCGGCCGGCCCAACCCGGCCGACCTCCAGGCCCAACTCGCGCCCCACCTCTTCGGCTCAGGATCCGACGACAGCGGTACGGCCTCGGCCTGGCTGCCCGAGCGCGCGGTGACCCTCATCGAGACCCGGCGCGGCGGTCGCCCGCCCGTGAAACCGACGCCCACCACAGGCCGCAGCGGTGGCGGTCGCGCCGCCGTACCGCCGCCGCCCTCCCACGACCCCGTGGTGCCCGTCCCGGTCGGCGCCCCCGACACCGGGCCCGTACGGCTGGCCGGCGCGCCCGTGCCGATCGGTCCCGGACCCCGGGTCGCCGACGCCCGCGCCGCCGCCGTGAAGGCACCCCCTCCGGAGGCGGGCCTCGTCGCCTCCTGGTCCCGGCCCCGGCCCGGTGTCAACGGCACCGACGCCGCCGTAGGACCCGCCGTACCCGTACCGCCGCCGCTGCCCCCGGAGACCGCCTCCGGCTGGCGCCCCTGGCGGTTCCGCATGTCGAACGACGTCTGGGGCACCCCGACCGTCGACGGCGACCTCGTCTACGTCACCTCCTTCGAGGTGCACGCCCTCGACGTGCAGACCGGGCGCCGCTCCTTCAAGACCCGCGACGTCGCCTGGTCGATGGCGGTCGCGGACGGCCGTATCCACGCCTCGGACGGGCCCACCCTCTTCGCCCTGGACGCCCGCGAGGGCGGTGACCTGTGGCGGCTGTCCACCGAGGCCTGGGTGTACTCCCTCAAGGCCGAGCGCGGCACCGTCGTCACCGGGACGCGCGGCGGCGGAGTGCAGGCCTGGGAGGCGGCCACCGGGCAGCAGCTGTGGCAGGTGACCGGCGCGCAGACCGACTTCGAGTCCCCGGAGGCGGGCCCGGCGCTGCACGACGGCACGGTCTACGTGTGGCAGGACGCCCGGCTGCGCGCCCTGGACGCCCGGACGGGCGACGAGCGCTGGTCGTACCCGATCGGCGACGCGGCCTCCTGCGGAGGGGTACCCGTACGGGTCACCGCCGCCCCGGACGGTCAGGTCTACGTCGCCGCGGGCACCCGCGTCCTGTCCGTCGAGGTGGCGAGCGGCCGGGTCCGCTGGCACTTCGAGGCCCCCGCGGTCTTCCTCTGCGCCCCCACCTTCGCCCCCGGACCGGCGGTCACCGGCGGCGGCATCTACCTCGCCGACTACCTCGGCACGGTCTACGCCCTCGACGCCGCCGACGGCCGCGACCGCTGGCGCATCGCGACCGAACCGCGCGCCTCCATCGAACCCGTCCTGGTCGCTGCCGGACACGTCCACGTCGGCAGCGGCAAGGGCCTCTACACGCTCGACGCCGTCACGGGCACCCCCAAATGGCGCTTCCAGGCGGGCGGCGACATCGTGGGCGCCCCCGCGGTCGCCGAGGGCCGGATCCACTTCGGCTCCACCGACCACCTCCTCTACACCCTGAAGGCCGACGACGGCCGGCTCCGCTGGAAGCTCGCGACCGGCGGCGAGATCACCGGGGCGCCCGTCGTCCGGGACGGTGTCGTGTACGCGTGCAGCAAGGACCGCTGCGTGTACGCCCTCGACGCGGAGAAGGGGACGGGCACCGCAAGGACCGCGTGAGCGGGGCCCGTTGGGGTCGGTACCATGATCGGATGCAGACGCGGGGGCGCAGGCTCAGATTCACGGCAGTACTGGCACTGACGGTTCTCACCCTCACCGGCTTCTCCACCGGACGGCACCACAGCACCAGCCGTCACCGGAGCGGCGGCGGTGGCGGCGGGTGCAGCAGCTCGAGCCAGGACCACGACACGTCGACCAGCACAACAGGCGGTTCGTCGGGCGGCAGTTCGTACACCCACCGGCCCGACTACCGCTCCACACCCACCTCTACGGCCACCTCGGGCAGCGGCACCAGCAGCCTCCAGGACGGTACGGCGAAGCTGGTGAGCTGCGCGACGGCGAAGAAGCAGTACGCCACCGTCGAGGTCAGCAACCCGAACAGCAGCAAGGCCACCTTCTCCGTCGACGTCACCTTCAAGGACGCCCAGGACAACGAGGTCGACTTCAACTACGCGGACGTCAAGGTCCCGGCCAAGGGCAGGGCGACCGTCCGGGTGCCCGTGCTCGGCACCTCAACCCCGATCGACCACTGCGAGGTCGACCCCAGGGCGACCCCGGGGACCTGACCCTCACCAGGTCCCTCACCGGGTCCGGAACTCGCCGCTCCGCCGCCCGGCGAACAGCTCCGCCTGCCGTTCGTCGGGCAGATTTCCGAGTGCGATCAGCGGCGGCGCCTGCGCATAGGCTTGCGCCCGCGCCGCCTCCTTCGCCGCCCACAGCGCCCGTACGGTGCCCTGGACGCCCTCGGTCGGACACCCGGCGATGACGGCCGCGCAGGTCACGGCGGCCTCCAACGCCCCGCCGGGCGGCGCGAGTTCGGACACCAGCCCGATGTCGTACGCGCGCTGCGCCGAGATCCGCTCCGCCGTCCCCATGAGCATCATCCGCGCCACCTCGCCGTACGGCATCCGGTGCGCCATCAGCACCGACTCGTAGGCGCTGACCATGCCGTAGGTGGTGTGCGGGTCGAAGAACACGGCCGTCGGGTCGGCGACGACGAACTCGCTCTCGCCCAGCAGATAGAAGGCCCCGCCGCAGGCCATCCCGGACACGGCGGAGATCACCGGTTTCCACAGGTCGTTGGCCTTGGGTCCGATGTGGAGGAGTGGATCGTCCTGCATGTAGGGCGAGTTGGGCTGCGGGACGACCGCGTCCCGGTCGAGGCCGGTGCAGAACGCCCGCTCCCCGGCCCCGGTGAGGACGACGGCCCGTACGGTGTCGTCGAACCGCAACTCCCGCCATACGGCGGCCAGTTCGGCGGCCGTGGCGAGGTCGACGGCGTTGAGCCTGTGCGGCCGGTCGAGGGTGACGACGGCGACCCCGGTGTCCTTGTCGGCGGCGATCCGAAGCGTCATGACCGCTCCAGAACCCACTGCGGAAGCCCGTCCGCGTCGAACACCACCTGCACCCGTGCCCCGATCCGAATCCGGCCTGGGGAAAGGGAGTTGAGCGCGGCCCCGGCTTCGCTCACGAGATTCCCGACCAGCCGGATCCGCGGGACGTCGACCAGCTCGACGACGATCACGTTGTACGGCGCGACGGCGGCGTAGTCGGGCAGCAGCGGCGGATGCGGGAAGACGTACGACCACACCCGCCCGCGCCCGCTCACCTGCCGCCACTCGCTCGCGAAGGACTGGCAGTGGGGGCAGCAGGGGCGGGGCGGGAAGCGGGGCTCGTCGCAGTCGGCGCAGGTCTGGACGCGGAGTTCGCCGGCGCGGGCGTACTGCCAGAAGGGGGCGCCGTCGGTGTCGGTGACGGGAGTGAGCATGGCGGTCGACTCCTCTTTCACTTCGTGAGCAGCAGGGCGGAGGTGGGGACGCCCTCGCCCGCCGTCACCAGGCAGGTGGCGGCGTCCGGGACCTGGGCGGTGCTGGTGCCGCGCAACTGCCGTACGCCCTCGTTGATCAGGTTGAAGCCGTGGACGTACGCCTCCGAGAGTCCGCCGCCACTGGTGTTGAGGGGGAGCCGCCCGCCGATCTCGAGGGCGCCCCCTTCCGTGAAGGCGCCGCCCTCGCCGCGCCCGCAGAAGCCGTAGCCCTCCAGGGAGAGCGGGACGAGGGCGGTGAACGCGTCGTAGATCTGGGCGACATCGACGTCCTGCGGGGTGAAGTCGGCGTGTTTCCACAGGTGTCGGGCGGCGGTCCAGGCGGGTCCGGTGAGCGGGTCGTCGTTCCAGTAGTTGACCATGCCGTGGTGCTGGGCGGGGAGGCCCTGGGCGGCGGAGTGGATGTGGACGGGGGTGCGGCGGCAGTCCCGGGCGCGTTCGCGGGAGACGACCACGCAGGCCAACGCCCCGTCCGTCTCAAGGCAGTTGTCGAAGAGGCAGAGGGGTTCGCTGATCCAGCGGGAGGTCATGTACATCTCGCGGGTGAGCGGGCGGTCGTACATGATCGCGGCCGGGTTCTGGTTGGCGCGGTTGCGGCAGGCGAGGGCGACGTTGAAGAGGTGGTCGCGGGTCGCCCCGTACTCGTACATGTAGCGACGGGTGAGCATGGCTATTTCATCCGCCGGCCGGAGGAGTCCGAAAGGGCGGGTCCACTGGGCGGGGGTGGGGAGTTGGCGGTCGGTGTTGGTCCACGGTCTCGCCCCACTGCCCCGCTTCCGCGACCTCCAGGCCACACCCACCGTCGCCTGCCCGGCGGCGATGGCGGTGGCGAGATGGGCGACGGTCGCGCACGAACCGCCGCCCCCGTACCCGATCTTGCTGAAGAAGGTCAGGTCGCCGAAGCCGACCGCCTTCGCCAGCTCGACCTCGTCGGTCTCCTCCATCGTGTAGGAAGCGAGGGCGTCGACCTCGCCGGGTGCGATGCCCGCGTCGTCGAGCGCGGCGAGCACGGCACGACAGGCCAAGGTCCGTTCGTCCTCGGGGAGTTGCCTGGCGAAGGAGGTCTGTCCGATGCCGACGATCGCGGTCGCGTCCTTCAGTCCGGCCATGCGCTGTCCGGCCATTCTCCGTGCACCTCCGAGTGACACCGGGAAAGCTGACAGGTCGTCAGGCTACAGCTAATCTGACGGACAGTCAGCTACTGGGTACAGGGAGGCCGTTCATGCGCGGAGACAGGGAATGGGGCAGCATCCCGGGCCTGGTCCGGTCGGCCGCGGAACGGTACGCGGACGCCGAGGCGGTCGTGGACGGCCGGACCCGGATCTCGTACGCCGAACTCGGCGCCCGGGTGGAACGCGCGGCGGCGGCCTGCCTCGCCGCCGGAGTCGAGGTCGGCGACCGGGTCGGCAT
>NZ_JAEQAZ010000267.1 GCF_016654115.1 Streptomyces sp. MBT53 | reverse complement strand
CCCTCGTGCACGAGGGCTATCTCCGGCGCGACAAAGGGCTGTTCTTCCTCGGCGAAGCGGCCGAGAGGCTGAGCAGCAGCGGAGCGCAGGAGAAACGTCGCAGCACGCTCGTGGACGCGCTGGCGGCCTGGCGGGATTCGATCGGTGTACCGGTCTACTACGCGATGTACCGCGACGGCGAGATCGAGGTCATGTGCGTCGCCGACACCCCGGGCAATCCGGCGGTCGAGGAGTGGGCCGACTTCCGTGAGACGGGGCACGCGCACGCGATCGGCCAGTGTCTGCTGGCCCAGTTGGACGAGGACGCCCGGCGCGACCACCTCGACCGCTACCCGGCGCGGTCAGACCGAGGTCGGCAGGCTGCTGGGGTCGCTCGCGCTCTCTATCAGTATCTGAAAACTTACTCCTTGTGATCTGTTGTGTACTTTCAGCAATATTCCTTCAGTGTCACGGGGATCATTCCCGGCCAGTCGGCGGCAATTGACGGGATAGGCGATGCGCGAGTCCGTACAGGCAGAGGTCATGATGAGCTTCCTCGTCTCCGAGGAGCTCTCCTTCCGTATCCCGGTCGAACTGGGCTACGAGACATGCGATCCGTACGCCGTACGGCTGACCTTCCACTTGCCGGGGGATGCCCCGGTGACCTGGGCTTTCGGCCGGGAGCTGCTGATCGACGGGGTGGGCCGGGCGTCCGGGGACGGTGATGTCCGGATCGAGCCGGTCGATCCCGAGACGCTGGGCGAGGTGCTGATCAGGCTTCAGGTGGGGGGCGACCAGGCGCTGTTCCGCACCGGCGCGGCCCCGCTGGTGGCGTTCCTCGACCGTACCGACCGGCTGGTTCCGCTCGGTCAGGAGGGCGCGCTCGCGGACTTCGACGCCCACCTCGACGAGGCACTGGACCGCATCCTGGCGGAGGAACAGAGCGCCGGCTGAAGCGTTGTCGTGGCGGCGGGGCGAGTTGGCGTAACGCTTCGCCAACGGGCCCGAAGCTGCAGGCGGCATCTGCGGGGCCCTGAAAGGCCGCTGGGGTCAAGAGGGGCCGGGAGCAGTCCAGGAGCCCGATAGGAGCCCGGGAAAGCCGGAGGAGTCCTGAGGAGCTTGGGGGAGCCTGGAGGTCGCAGGAACGCTTCTGCGTGGCTCCGTGCGGCGGTTCCCGCCGTCCTCAGTGCTTGCGGCGTCGGCCCTTACCGCCGCGCGCCGGCGCCGACTTGCCACCGGGTGCTGTCGTGGGCCCGGCACCCGGCGCCGCCGTGGCCGCCGTGGCAACCCCCGCCGGAGCCGTTTCGCGTCCCGGCCGGTCCGCCGAGACCACCAGGGCCGCGAGCGCCGTGGTGACCGGTACCGAAGCGACCAGGCCGATTGAGCCCACCAGCGTGCGCACGATCTCCTCGGCGACCAACTCGCTGTTGGCGACCGACCCCACGCTGCTCTGCGCGATGGAGAAGAGCAGCAGCAGCGGCAGGGCGGCGCCCGCGTAGGCGAGGACGAGCGTGTTGACGACGGACGCGATGTGGTCGCGGCCGATCCGGATGCCGGCGCGGTACAGCCCGCGCCAGCCCATCGACGGGTTGGCCTCGTGCAGCTCCCAGACCGCCGACGTCTGCGTGACCGTCACATCGTCGAGCACACCGAGCGAACCGATGATGACGCCGGCGAGCAGCAGACCGCTCATGTCGATCGACGGATACAGCCCGTGGATCAGGCCCGTGTTGTCGTCCGTGTTGCCGGTCAGCGCCGCCCAGCCGATGAACACCGAACCCAGGACACCGATCAGCACCAGCGACATCAGTGTGCCGAGCACCGCCACGGACGTACGGGCCGACAGCCCGTGGCACATGTAGAGGGCGATCAGCATGATGGCGCTCGACCCGACCACCGCCACGATCAGCGGGTTCGAGCCGTGCAGGATCGCGGGCAGGATGAAGAAGTTGAGGATCATGAAGCTGATGGCCAGCGCGATCAGTGCCATGACACCGCGCAGCCGGCCCACCACCACGACGGCCAGCGCGAAGATGCCCGCGAGCAGCGCCATCGGGAACTTACGGTTCACATCGGTGACCGAGTACTGCAGGTCCCGGGGCGCGGAGGGCTCGTAGGCGACCACGACCTTCTCGCCCTGGTGCAACTGCCGTGACTGGTCGGGCTGCACGATCTCCGTGAACGTACGGCCCTTGTCCTTGCCGGTGGAGACCGTGACCGTGGCCTTCTTGCAGGTGCCGGCCGCTTCCTGTGCCGCTGAGGAGCCCTCGGCGGTGGAGGTGTCCCCGGTCGAGCCTCCGCCGGATGCGTTCACGGAGGCGCAGCTCACGCTGACGACCTTGGTGACCGTCGCCTGCTGTGTCTGCCGGTCGAAGCCGACGCCGGTGCGCTTGTGGGACGGGGCGCCGCCCGGCCACAGCACCACCATGCCGACCACGACCGCCACCGTGAACGGGATCAGGATCGCCGCGATGACCTTCCGGAGGTGCCGGGAGACGGGTGCGGCCGGACCGTGACTGTGCGAGTGACCGTGCCCACCACCTGCGCCGGAACCGTGCCCGCCGTCCCCACCGGAGCTGTGGTCGTCCCCGGACCCGGAACCGTGGTCGCCATCGGAACCGTGGCCGTGGTCATGGCCATGCGGCGGCCCGGTCGGCGGGTACGGGGGCTGCTGCGTCGTGGTCACCGCCCGATCATCGCAAGAACGCCGGAGGCCCACTGTTCACCGCGCCACATATGACGCTAGCGTGGAGGCACCTTTGCACACGCGGGAGCTCGGAGCACCGGGCTGAGAGGGCGCTGACCTCCGTCTCTGCGATGTTTCACGGGAAACGTCACCTGAATCGAGTGATGTTTCACATGAAACATCGGCTGACGGAAGCCGCTGCGTCGACCGCCGAACCTGTTACCGGGTAATGCCGGCGTAGGGAGTAGGTCTCATGACCAACAAGGACGCACACACGTCTGCCTTCAGCCAGGACGAACAGCCCATTCCGGGCGAGGAGTTCGCGCGGGCCGAGCAGCCGACGGGGGCCGAGGAGTCCCCCGCGGCAGGGAAGTCCGCCGGCTGGCACAAGGGCTATGTCGAGGGCTCGCGCCCCGATCTGCGGGTGCCGGTCCGTCAGGTGCACCTCACCAACGGGCAGTCCGTGACGCTGTACGACACCTCCGGCCCGTACACCGATCCGCTCGTCGACACCGACGTCCGCAGGGGGCTGGCACCGCTGCGGGAGAACTGGATCATCGCCCGGGGCGACACCGAGGAGTACGCGGGCCGCCCTGTCCGCCCCGAGGACGACGGAATCAAGCACACGTCACCGCGCGGTGGACTGCGCAACCTCGACGCGGTGTTCCCGGGCCGCCCGCGGCAGCCGCGCCGAGGACGCGAGGGCACGGCGGTGACTCAACTCGCCTACGCGCGGCGGGGCGAGATCACGCCCGAGATGGAGTTCGTGGCCGTACGGGAGAAGGTCTCGCCCGAGGTGGTCCGGGAGGAGATCGCGGCGGGACGGGCGGTGCTGCCGGCCAACGTCAACCACCCGGAGATCGAGCCGATGATCATCGGCAAGCGGTTCCTGGTGAAGGTCAACGCCAACATCGGCAATTCCGCGGTCACTTCCTCCATCGAGGAGGAGGTCGAGAAGATGACCTGGGCGACCCGCTGGGGCGCCGACACGGTCATGGACCTGTCCACCGGCCGCAACATCCACACCACCCGCGAGTGGGTGCTGCGCAACTCCCCCGTCCCCATCGGCACGGTGCCGCTCTACCAGGCGCTCGAAAAGGTCGACGGCCGCGCCGAGGAACTGACCTGGGAGATCTACAAGGACACGGTCGTCGAACAGGCCGAACAGGGCGTGGACTACATGACCGTCCACGCGGGCGTACGGCTGCCGTTCGTACCGCTCACGGCCAACCGCAAGACCGGCATCGTCTCGCGCGGCGGCTCGATCATGGCGGCCTGGTGCCTGGCCCACCACAAGGAATCGTTCCTCTACGAGAACTTCGAGGAGCTCTGCGAGATCCTCGCCGCCTACGACGTCACGTACTCGCTGGGCGACGGCCTGCGCCCCGGCTCGATCGCGGACGCCAACGACGAGGCACAGTTCGCCGAGTTGAGGACGCTCGGGGAACTCAACACGATCGCGAAGCGTTTCAACGTACAGACCATGATCGAGGGCCCGGGACATGTCCCGATGCACAAGATCAAGGAGAACATCGACCTTCAGCAGGAGATCTGTGATGAAGCTCCGTTCTATACGCTCGGCCCGCTGACGACTGACGTCGCGCCTGCGTACGACCACATCACTTCTGGCATCGGTGCCGCGATGATCGCCTGGTGGGGCACGGCCATGCTCTGCTATGTCACGCCCAAGGAGCACTTGGGCCTGCCTAATCGTGACGACGTCAAGACCGGCGTCATCACCTACAAGATCGCCGCCCACGCAGCCGACCTCGCCAAGGGGCACCCAGGTGCACAGGAGTGGGACGACGCGCTGTCCGACGCCCGCTTCGAGTTCCGCTGGGAGGACCAGTTCAACCTGGCCCTCGACCCGGTCACCGCACGGGAGTTCCACGACGAGACACTTCCGGCGGAGCCGGCCAAGACGGCCCACTTCTGCTCGATGTGCGGGCCGAAGTTCTGCTCGATGAAGATCTCCCAGGACATCCGCCGCGAACACGGGGGTACCAAGGCGGAGGTCGAGGAGGGCATGGCGCGGAAGTCGAAGGAGTTCGCGGCGGCGGGCAACCGGGTGTACCTGCCGATCGCCGACTGACGACGACCGGCCGGGTCGGACACGGCCTAGCTCTTCGGTGAGCCCTTGGTCGACGCGTTGTCGCACAGGGCGTGGTCGACCAGGGTGCCTGTCGCGCGGTTGAGGGCGGTGAGGTCCGGGGGCGCGGTGGTGGTCGTGATGGAGACGGTCACCGCGCGTCGGCCGTCGGCGCTCACCGCGGGGCGGGTGTTGACGCCGACTCCGTCGCCCTCGTGGGTGTAGTAGAAACCGCCGCAGGAGAGCGGGATCTTGCGCAGGCCGAGGCCGTAGGTGCCCTCGGGCATCTCGGCCACGTCCTCCGGGTCGTCGGTCCGCTGCACGGTCTGCCGCATCTCGCGCCACTGCGCGGCGGGGAGCAGCCTGCCGTCGGCCAGGGCGCGGAAGAAGGTGTTCAGGTCGGCGGTGGTGCTCACCACACCGGAGTCCGCGGTGTGCTGGAGGCTGTGATCGGTGACGTCGAGACGCTTGCCGTCGGCGGTCGTCAGGTAGGCGTTCACGTGCGGGTCGGGCAGGAACGGGTCGAGCCCGGGAATGGAGGTGTTGCGCAGTCCGAGCTTCGCGATGATCCGGTGGGCGACCAGGTCCTGCCAGCTCGCGCCGCCCGCCTTCTCGGCGATCATCCCGGCCAGCAGGTAGTTGGTGTTCGAGTACGCCCACCGGGTGGCCCCGCCCGGCTGCGGGACGAAGAGCGGGTGGTGCTTCATCGCGACCGCGACCATGTCGGCCGCCGGGGTGGTGTCGTAGCGGACCTCGTCGAAGTGGTTGAACAGGCGGTCCTGGATTTCCGGGTCGTCGATGTAGTCGTAGAGGCCGCTGGTCTGGCGGAGCAGGTCGCGGACGGTGATGCGGGTGCCGTCGTTGCCGTTGCCCGTGACGACTCCCGGCAGCCAGTGCTCGACGGTGTCGTCGAGTGACAGCCGTTTCTCCGCCACGAGTTGGAGGACGACGGTCGCCACGAACGTCTTCGTCGTGCTCGCCACCCGGAAGTGCGCGTTCCAGGGGATCGGGGCCGTGGAGCCGGCCGTACGGGTGCCGATGCGGGCCATGAGGGGTGCGCCGTTCGGTCCGTCGACCCTGGCCAGCACGTTCACATCGCCGCCTCCGGCCTGCCGTACGGCTGCCAGGTCGCGCCGGAGCATGGCCTCGTCGTACGCGTGGGAGGGGCGTTTCGGTGTGGGGTGTCCGGTGGTGGCGGTCGCGGCCATGGGTGAGGCCAGTGCGAGCAGCGCCGCTGCCAGTACGGCGGCGCCGGTCCTCCTCGACGACGGTGTCTGCATGTCCGAATCCCCCGTTGCTCCTGGTCCTGATCGGTGACGATCACCAGCCAACCCGGTCAAGCCGCGGGGGAGGATGGGGCTGCCCGCCGAATGCGGGGTCCGGGTAACCCCCGTACGAGTCCGTCGCGGCCGACCCCGCTGGACGTCGGAACGGAAGTGGGCGTCGTAACGGAAGAGAGAAGATCACGCGGGCCGCGATCAAGGTCTCTACCCTGCCTGGCATGGGTGGGATCGATCTGGGCAACGGGGTCGTCGGCGCGGTGCTGGGCATGCTGGTCGCGGTGCTGTTCCAGGATCCGCTGCAGAACGGCTGGTACAGGCTGCGCGCCCGCTCGAAGAGCGCGGTACGCGGGCTGCGCCGGCGGGAGGAGTCCAGCCCGGTGTGGGGGACGTTCTCCCTCGGTCCGCTGCACACCTCCGCCCTGATCGTCGAAGGCGACGGGGAGTCGTCCATACCGGCGCAGGCCGTCTACATCCAGGTATTGGACCAGGAAATCGAGTTGCCCCCGGACATGGTGGGCTGGCGGGCCGAGATCGAGGAAGAAAGCGCGCGACTGCAGGCAGAGGGACGAACACCGTTGTGGAACGGGCCGCGATACGCGGTCGAGACGGTCGGTATTTCCCGGACCGCGCTCGACGAACAGCCGGAAATCCACCTTCGTCTGCGTCCGACGGACTACTACACTTTTCTCGCGGCCCAGCAATTGGACCGTCGACTGTCCGACGGGACCACTCCTCGTTCGCGCTATCTCGATCCCGAGGACCCGCTCTCGGCACCCGCTTTTCTGCAATGCAGTCTCGCGGTGAACATCGCGGTGGTGACGGCCGACGACATGCTGATCGTCAGCCAGCGCAGCAACAGGGTCCGGGTGGCCTCGGGCGTCTGGAACTCGTCCGTCAACGAGGGCATGTCACGGCACATCGACTCGTCCGGCAGGAGCGCCCCGGATCTCTACGCGGTCGCGCGGCGCGGCATGCGCGAGGAACTGGCCATAGAACCGCACGAGTTCGCACTCGAAATGCTCGCCTTCGTGCTGGACATCGAGAAGCGGCAGTGGAGTGCTCACTTCTACGCCCGGCTCAAGGACGTGAGGTGCGCCGATATGCAGGCGCGTATGAGCAGAGGGGTGGCGGACAGATGGGAACACCAGACCATTGATTTCGTTCCCTTCCGTCCTTCGGCGGTGATCAAATACATGCTGCGCGCCGATCGCATTCACCGGTGGGCCCCTCTCGCACCGGCGCTCTTTCATCTCGCACTAGTACACGTACACAGCCGCACCCCGGTGGAAAGGGCCGCGGCGCAGATAATTCGCCGTATTCAGTGAAACCGGGTGTTCGGCTTGCGCTCCCCTGGGTGGGGGCGCAAGCCGAGGGGCTACTCCGGCGCGTGCTCGGGCCCCCCGAAGTCCGGGCTGCTGAAGTCCGGGCTGCTGAAGCTCGGACGGTGACCCGGTTCCGGGCCGTCGTCGGGGCTGGAGAAGCCCGGACGGTCGTAGCCGAGGTGTGGCATGCGACTGGTCGGTGCCGAGGGTGTCGTACGGCGCAGTGCCGCCGTGCCCGGGGCCGCGAGCGCCTCCTGGAGGAACGGCAGGATGCCGCGTTCCAGAAGGGCGTCGTGCCAGGCCTCCCTGGCCCGGGCCACCTCACCGCCCGACTCTCCGTAGGGGTCGGCGTCGAACGTCGGCCGGTTGCGCAGGGCCGTGAGGAGCAGGCCGATGGCGGCGACGAGGATCGCCGCGGCGGTCATCGCGCCGAACACCCAGCCGGCGGTGAGCATGGTCTGCGCGAACGCGGGCTCGGGGGTGAGCATCTTGAGGATGTAACCCACGAGCAGGAATATCGCCGCGGCCGTGCCGGCGAGGACGGGGGTGAGGACGGCGGCGACGGCGACGGCACCCGCACCCTCGGCAGCCTCCCCCAGGGTGGTGGCGAGCCCCATCGCGCCCACGCCGCCCGGCTCCATGGAGTCGGGCTCGTGGACGGTCGACGGGGTGGACGACGCCGGCTGGCGCAGTTCCTCGCGGACCTTCACGTAGTGCTGGTACTCGGTCGCCGCGGCCGCCGTGATGAGTGCGGTGGCGTTCAGCGCCATGGTGCGCAGCTGTTCGGGGTTGAGCCGCTTACCGACAGCGGCCAGTTCCGGGCGGGTAGGGGCGGAGCGCAGCGCCTCGTCGAGGATCCGCTCGTACTCCTGGCGGTCCTCGCTGTGCAGGTGCTGCGGAACGCTGTTCATGTGCATCCCCCGATGCTCCGTAGGGCTTGGGGCTCGCATGCCAACGAGCCGTCGGGCAGAAACGGAGGGGAGCCTGCTACGGATAAGCCGATGGTAGAGCGGCGACGGCACACGGTGACAGGGGGTTTCCAGAAATTGGCCCCTGGCCAGCGCTGTCGTCCGCCGGTCCTCCGAGGGGGACGTCTGCCCGTTAAACGCTCAGATATCCAACGGCAGTTGCTGGACCAGCAGTTTTCCGGCCATGGTCACTCCGCCGTCCATCGCGATGGCGAGTCCCTCGGCGTAGACGTGCGGTCCCTCGACCACGGGGCCGGCACTGTCCTCGCCGTCCTCGGAGCCGACGTCGCCCAGGAGGTAGGGGATCGGGCTGTGGCCGTGCACGATCCGGGTCCCGCCGTACATGTCGAGCAATGAGCGGACATGTTCGGCACCGCCCTCGTCGCGGAAGGAGAAGCGCTTGGTGAACTTGCGGAACACGTCCCACACCTCGTCCGCGTCGTTGCGGGTGAGGGTCTCGCGGACGTTGTCGTTGACGGCCTCGATCGAGTCGCCGTAGTCGAGGTACGCGGTGGTGTCGGAGTGGACGAGCAGATGCCCGTCGACCTGCTCCATGGCGTCCAGCCGGGACATCCACTGCAGGTGGACGTCCTGGAGGCGGTCCATGTCGGTCTTCTGGCCGCCGTTGAGCAGCCAGGCCGCCTGGAAGGTGGCGGTGCCCGCCCCGGAGTTGACGGGGGTGTCGCCGAACCGCTTGGCGCCGAGCAGCAGCAACTCGTGGTTGCCCATGAGTGCCTTGCAGTAGCCGCCGGCCGCGGCGGCCTCGGCGGACAGCCGCATCACCAGGTCGATGACGCCGATGCCGTCCGGGCCGCGGTCGGTGAAGTCGCCGAGGAACCACAGCCGCGCGGTGCCCGCGCACCAGTTGCCGGCCGCGTCGATCAGGCCCTTCTCCCGCAGTGCGTCCACCAGTTCGTCGAGGTAGCCGTGCACGTCACCTACGACGAACAGCGGACCCGGGCCCTCCGACTGCCGCGGGATGCCCACCGGCGCCGGGTCCACCGCGACCTGAACCGTGTCACCCCGATGGATGACCGGCAGATCGCGCCGGGTGGGCGTGTAGCCCTCCGGATAGGCCTCCTCGAAGGCCTCGTCAAAGGCCTCCTCGTCGGGTCGTACGGCGCCGCCGGGCTGCGCGCTGTCGGCGTACGGACCGGTCTCGTGGACATACGCCGGCACCCGGAAGTCGCGCAACGTCGCCGTCCGCTCCACCTCGGGTCCCTGACCGGCCCCCTGAGTCATCGACCCCTCCACCATCACGCCGCGTCTGCACCGCGTCGGACTGCCTGGTCGCAGCGGCCCGCGGTGTCGTGGGCCCATCATAGGAATGCGGATCGCGCCATGTGATGACCCAGGGGTGGTGAATCAGAGCAGGACTCCGGTTCACCGTGGCTTTCGCCCCGATTGGGCAGGGCTTCGACCACTCGACCAGCACGCTGGGGACGATCGGTTCCCGCCGGAAGGGCGGCTGGATTTCGCCGGTGCGGATGCCTCTGGCGGTTGCCGTTCTCCACCTCCGGGTTCGTTGAGAGCGCGGGCCTTCGTCTGCCGGCTCCGGTACGACTGTCGGTCGTCGCTTGCCGACTTCGGCGTGGGCGCCTGCCGCCGGGCACCAACCGCCGGCCGCCGACGCCGGCACGAGCCGTCTGCCGGTCGGTGGCCGACGCCGGCGCCGGGTGGGTGCCTGGGGTGCGCCAGGGGTGGGGGCAGTACAGGGGGCAGAGCGGGCGGTACGGGCCGAACGGCGCCGGGTGGGAGTCCCGGCCCCGCTCGGCCCGTACCGGAGCCCGAGGGAAGCGTCCGGGCACCGCCCGCCCGCCGCTCCGCCCCGAGAGGCGCCCGGTACCGCGCCCGTCATGATGTCCTCCCGCAGCCGCTCTCCACCCGTCACGGTGCAGACCGCGAGAAAGGACGCGGTACCGATCCGTCCCGGCTACGACCCTGCCCTCGCCCGCGACCACACGCCGAGCAGCTCTCGGTGCGGGCGCCGGCGGACCACCGCCCGGCCAACGGGCCGGTCCCACCGCCCCAGAGGCCGGTTCCGCGCACCGGCTCGACCAACTCACCGGCCCGGTGACCGGCCGACCGGACGGATCGGGTCCAGCCGGCCGCAGTCCCACCGACAAACCCGACGACAGCCCGCTGCCGACCGACAGGCCCACCGACTGCGCGACGGGCCTGCCCATCGACGCACCGACCGCAGGCTCACTGGCCGACCTGGCGACAGCTCACCGCCGGACTCACCGGCTCACCGACGGGCCTGCCCATCGACACACCCACTGACGCCCCGACCCTGGCCGACCGGACGGATCGGGTCC
>NZ_JAEQAZ010000266.1 GCF_016654115.1 Streptomyces sp. MBT53 | reverse complement strand
ACGCACACCCCGCCCCAAGCGCCCCCTGCACAACCCGCGCGCCGGTGTCAGAGCGCAGCCTTCTTGGCCCCCGAGAACGCGGCGAACGCGGCGATGGCGAAGAAGAGGAAGGTGATCGGGTCGGCGTCGGCCTTCCAGGCGTCCTGGACGACGCCGAAGTGGTCGAAGAACACCTTGCTGAAGCTCACGCCCAGCTCGTCCGCGCCGATCATCGCCTCGCCGACCAGCTGGCCGAGGTAGACCGCACCGAGGGCCAGGACCGCGCTGACCACGGGCAGCGCGGGGTTGCGCCCGCCGAGCCTGCCCGCAGCCAGGCCGATGACGAAGCCGACGCCGACCGCCGCCCAGCCGATCTCGTGCTTGGTGGTGCCGATGACGAAGCCGTAGATGCCGGCGGCGACCAGCGCGACGACGACGGCGGTCACCAGGCCGACCGCGATGTTGTTCAGCGCGGGAGCGGACGGGGACGGCGGGGCGTACGGCGCGCTCGGTGCCGGGGGCGGCGGTACCGCGCCGGGCTGCTGGGCGTACGGGTTGCCGTCGACCGGCTGCGGCTGCGGCGGCGCGGGCTGCTGCGGCTGGTCCTGCGCCTCGGGCTGCGGCTGTGGCTGCGGTGGCGTGGCTGACTGGCTCATGACAGAAATCCCCCCACGGGATGTGAAGACAGAAAAGGTGAAACGGAGATGCGCGCGCACGGATATGCGACAGCTGTGCGACGAGTGGGGGGAGATTAGCAGGTTGATGTGGCCCTGTGACCAGTCGTTTTCGTGCTCAGAGCCGGTGCGCCGCCCCCGTGGGCGTGGCCCCCCGCGTGTCCAGCAGCAACTGCGCCTTCACGGACAGGCCTTGGAGGTCGTACGTCCGGTGCTGCTGGAGCAGGATCGTCAGGTCGGCGTCGGCCGCCGCCTCGTAGAGGGAGTCCGCGCGGGGGACCGGGCGGTCCAGGACGCTCCAGGAGGGGATGTGGGGGTCGTGGTAGCTGACGGAGGCGCCGAGTTCCATCAGGCGGATCGCGATCTCCTGGGCGGGGGTGGCCTGTTGGTCGGCGAGGTCGGCCTTGTAGGTGACGCCGAGCAGCAACACCCGTGCCCCGCGCGCTGACTTGCCGTGCTCGTTGAGAAGCGTGGCCGCCCGCTGGATGACGTAACGCGGCATCTGGTTGTTGACCTGCTGGGCGAGTTCGACCATGCGGAGCGGGCGGCCGCCGTGTGCGGTCAGGTCCTGGGGGACGGCGTGGCCGCCGACGCCGGGGCCGGGGCGGAAGGCCTGGAAGCCGAACGGCTTGGTCTCCGCGCAGCGGATGACGTCCCAGAGGTCGACGCCCAAGTCGTGGCACAGGACGGCCATTTCGTTGACGAGGGCGATGTTGACGTGCCGGAAATTGGTCTCCAGCAGCTGCACTGTCTCCGCTTCGCGCAGGCCACGCGCGCGTACCACCTTGTCGGTGAGCCGGCCGTAGAAGGCGGCTGCGGACTCGGTGCAGGCCGGGGTCAGGCCGCCGATCACCTTGGGGGTGTTGGCGGGGGTGAAGTCGCGGTTGCCGGGGTCGACGCGGCTGGGGGAGTAGGCGAGGTGGAAGTCGCGGCCCGCGCGGAGGCCCGATCCCTCTTCGAGGAGGGGGCGGAGGAAGTCCTCGGTGGTGCCGGGGTGCACCGGTGACTCCAGGATCACCGTGGTGTGCGGGCGCAGGTGCGCGGCGAGGGCGCGGGCGGCCGTCTCCACCTGGCTGAGGTCGAGGTCGCCGTCCGCGTCCGGGGGTGTCGGCGCGCAGATCACGGCGGTGCGTACACGGCCGAGCTCGGCGGGGTTCGTGGCCGGCCGGAAGCCCCCCGAGAGCATCCGGCGCAGTTCGGCGGGGCTGAGGGAGCCGGCCTCCGGGCCGGTCTTGAAGCCGACCGTGGCGATACCGGCGGCGACAGCGGCCTGGGCCAGGGGCAGGCCGAGAGGACCGAGTCCGATGACGGCGAGATCTGCGGGCATGGCGTGGGCCGTCCTTCCCAGTAACCGAAGCGGGACAGGTGCGCAAGCCCTGTGGACAGAACGAGCGAGCGCAATGTCAGACTAGGAGTAAATATGACCGTTATGCGGTATTGGACGGCTGTGTTTTTCGGCAGTCCTGTGATTGTTGTCCACAGGCTGGGGGCGAGTGGTGGCTGAAGTCGGGCAACCCGGTCAGAATTTGGGCAGGAGGGATACGAACCGGGCTTCGCCGAACGGGTGCGGCCGGCGCTACCGATAGCGGGAGGCAGCGGTGAGGACAGCGACACTGGGTCCGGCGCAGCGGGCCGAGGCACTGGCGGGAATGGCCGAGCGCGAACTGGACGTGCTCGTCGTGGGCGGGGGCGTGGTCGGCGCGGGCACCGCCCTGGACGCCGTGACACGCGGCCTGTCCACGGGACTGGTCGAGGCGCGCGACTGGGCGTCCGGCACCTCGAGCAGGTCGAGCAAGCTCATCCACGGCGGCCTGCGCTACCTGGAGATGCTCGACTTCGCCCTCGTCCGCGAGGCCCTGAAGGAACGCGGACTGCTCCTGGAGCGGCTCGCCCCGCACCTGGTGAAGCCGGTGGCGTTCCTGTACCCGCTCCAGCACAAGGGCTGGGAGCGCCTGTACGCCGGCTCGGGCGTCGCGCTCTACGACGCGATGTCCATGGCCCGCGCGCACGGACGCGGCCTGCCCACCCACCGCCACCTGAGCCGCCGTCACGCCCTGCGCGTGGCACCAGCGCTGAAGAAGGACGCCCTGGTCGGGGCCCTTCAGTACTACGACGCCCAGATGGACGACGCCCGCTATGTGGCCACCCTGGTGCGCACGGCGTCGTCGTACGGCGCGAAGGTAGCCAACGGCGCGCGCGTGACCGGGTTCCTGCGCGAGGGCGAGCGGGTGGTCGGCGCCCGGGTGCGGGATGTCGAGGCGGGCGGCGAGTACGAGATCCGCGCCAAGCAGATCGTGAACGCCACGGGCGTGTGGACCGACGACACCCAGGCCATGGTCGGCGAGCGCGGACAGTTCCACGTCCGCGCCTCCAAGGGCATCCACCTGGTCGTCCCCAAGGACCGCATCAACTCCAGCAGCGGACTGATCCTGCGCACCGAGAAGTCCGTGCTGTTCGTCATCCCCTGGGGCCGGCACTGGATCGTCGGCACCACCGACACCGACTGGGACCTCGACAAGGCCCACCCGGCCGCGTCCAGCGCCGACATCGACTACCTCCTCGAGCATGTGAACTCGGTCCTCGCGGTACCGCTGACCAGAGACGACGTCCAGGGCGTGTACGCGGGGCTGCGGCCTTTGCTGGCCGGCGAGTCGGACGCCACCAGCAAGCTGTCGCGCGAGCACACCGTGGCGCATCCGGTGCCGGGACTAGTCGTCGTGGCGGGCGGCAAGTACACGACGTACCGGGTGATGGCCAAGGACGCGGTGGACGAGGCGGTGCACGGGCTCGACATGCGGGTCGCCGAGTGCGTCACCGAGGACGTGCCGCTGCTCGGCGCGGAGGGCTACCGGGCGCTGTGGAACGCGCGGGCGCGGATCGCCGCACGGACCGGTATCCATGTGGTGCGCGTGGAGCACCTGCTGAACCGTTTCGGTTCGATGGCGGAGGAGGTTCTCGACCTCATCGCCAAGGACCCCACCCTCGGCGAACCCCTCCAGGCCGCCGACGACTATCTGCGCGCCGAGGTCGTCTACGCCGCCTCGCACGAGGGCGCCCGGCACCTGGACGACGTGCTGACCCGCCGCACCCGCATCTCCATCGAGACCTTCGACCGGGGCACGCGCAGCGCCCGCGAGGCCGCCGAGCTGATGGCGCCGGTGCTCGGCTGGGACAAGGACCAGATCGAGCGTGAGGTCGAGCACTACGAGAAGCGGGTGGAGGCCGAGCGGGAGTCCCAGCTCCAGCCCGACGACCTGACCGCGGACGCGGCGCGGCTGGGGGCGCCGGACATCGCGCCGCTGTAGCCGACGGCTGACCGCCGACGGCCGACAGCGGTCGACGGCCGACAGCGGGCGGCGGGCGGGTGCGGCCGGTCGACGCCCGGTGCGGTCGGCTGCGCCGGGCGTACCCGTCGGCTTCACTCGAACGAGTGTCGCGAGCTGGGATCTTTGTCCGGAACCCGGCCGTTCTACGAGGTGCGGGGGCAGAACTCGGCAGCGAGCAGGGCCGGTTCGAGGCCGGGGTCTGCGATCTCGCTCGTGTTCACCCGGAAGGTGAGGACATGCCGGCCGTCGACGGTGGCTGCGGTGCGCACGTAGCTGCCCGAGATCCGGCCGTTGTGTCCCCACACCGTGGTGCCGCACGGGAGCCTCACCGGAAACAGCCCCATGCCGTACGAGCCGTGTGCGGTACGGGTGTTGAGCATCTCGCGCAGCCAGTGCGAGGGCAGCAGTCCGCCGCCGAGCAGGGCCGAGTAGAAGCGGTTCAGATCGGCGAGCGTGGTCACCAGCTCGCCCGCGGCGCCGGCCACCCGCGGGTCGAGATCGGTGACGTCGGAGCCGTCGGTCGCGTAGGCGCGGCCGTGCGGCGCGGGAAGAGTGGTGCGGGAGCCCGGGAAGGAGGTGCCCGTCAGACCCAGCGGAGCGATGATGCGGCGCTCGGCCTCGGTGGCGTACGAGCGGCCGGTGACCTGCCGGATCACCAGGCCGAGCAGCACGTAGTTGGTGTTCGAGTAGGAGAAGCGGCCTCGATCGGCCGGAGGGTGGGTGAGCGCGATACGGACGGCCTCAAGAGGTGACACGGGGACCGTGCCCCCGGTGGCCGCGGTGAAGTCGTACAGGCCGCTGGTGTGGGTGAGCAGGGAACGCAGGGTCAGCGCGCGCCCGTCGTTGCCCGCTCCGCGCACCAGGCCCGGCAGGTGCTGCTCCACCGTGTCGGACAGGGACAGCCGGTGTTCGGCGGCCAGTTGGAGGACTACCGTCGCGATGAAGGTCTTCGTGATGCTGCCGGCGCGGAAGCGGTCGGCACGGCCGATCCCCGTTCCGGCCTGCGCGTAGTCGGTGCCGGCCCGCACCGCGCGGGGGCCGGTCCGGTAGCGGGCCAGCAGTGCCGCGCCGGGGGCTCTGCCCCGGGTGACCAGCAGCGGGACCAGGGCGTTCGGGGTCGCCGTCGCACCGGCCCGGGAGGCGGCCGGGGACAGGCAGAGGAGCGCCAAAGACACCGGAATGACCAGCAGTGTCCGAGGGATGGGCATCGCGAACCTCCGTTCTCGGCGGTCATCCTGCCCGGCTTGGCTGTGTGACCTGCGGCGGATATCCGACGGGATGTGCAGGGGGCGCGCGGCGAAGGGCCCCCTGGGCGTTGGGCACTTGTTCGGTGGGGGACAATGGAGGCTCTGTCAGGGCGGGTTGCATGAGGGGACGCATGTCGGAGGCGGAGCGGGCGGGGACATCCCGTCAGGACACTCGTCAGGACAAGAACGAGCGTCTTCTCGCCGGGCGGTACCGGTTGGGAGAAGTGCTCGGCCGCGGAGGCATGGGCACGGTGTGGCGTGCCGAGGACGAAACCCTGGGCCGGACGGTCGCCGTCAAGGAGCTGCGGTTCCCGTCCAGCATCGACGAGGACGAGAAACGGCGGCTGATCACACGGACGCTGCGCGAGGCCAAGGCCATCGCGCGGATCCGCAACACCAGCGCGGTGACAGTCTTCGACGTGGTCGACGAGGACGACCGGCCGTGGATCGTCATGGAGTTGGTCGAGGGCAAGTCGCTCGCCGAGGCCATCCGGGAGGACGGCCTGCTGGAGCCGCGGCGCGCCGCGGAGGTCGGGCTCGCGATACTCGACGTCCTGCGGTCCGCGCACCGCGAGGGCATCCTGCACCGCGACGTGAAGCCGTCGAACGTGCTGATCGCCGAGGACGGCCGGGTCGTGCTCACCGACTTCGGCATCGCCCAGGTCGAGGGCGACCCGTCGATCACCTCCACCGGCATGCTCGTCGGCGCGCCCTCGTACATCTCCCCGGAGCGGGCCCGCGGGCACAAGCCGGGCCCGGCGGCCGACATGTGGTCGCTCGGCGGCCTGCTGTACGCGGCGGTCGAGGGCGCACCGCCGTACGACAAGGGTTCCGCCATCGCCACGCTCACCGCGGTGATGACCGAGCCGCTGGAGGAGCCGAAGAACGCCGGGCCGTTGAAGGACGTCATCTACGGCCTGCTGAACAAGGACCCCGCCCAGCGTCTCGACGACGCCGGTGCCCGGGCGATGCTCAACGCGGTGATCCACGCGCCCGAGCCCAAGGCCGAGCCGGAGCCGGTGCCTCCGGTGGACGCGACGGCGGTGGTGCCGTTGCCCGCGCAGCCGGGGCCCGGCGGAAAGAAGAGCGGTGGCGGGAGTTCGGCGGGGGCCGAGCGGTTGCGCGGGGCGTTCCGGTCGATGCGGAAGGCCGCGGGGAGTTCGGCGGGGGCGGCGACTTCGGCGGCTGCGGGGACGAGTGCGGCTGACTCGGGGCCAACTCCCGTGGCCGGCAAGCCGGGTGGCTCGCGTGGCTCAAGTGCGAGTGCCGGTGCGGCTGTTGCCGGTACTTCGGAAGCCGGTGACTCCAGCGGTGCGAAGGGCGCGGCGGCTGCCGGTGCGGCTGCTGTGGGGACCGCGGGTTCCGTGGCCGGCGGTCCGGGCGCCGGCACCGCCGAACCTCGGACCCCCAGTGTGCCTTCGGCTCGGTCCGGGAGCGCTGCCGGTGCGGTGACCCGCGCCGAGACATCGGCCGGTTCGGCGGCGAAGGCCGATGCGCCGGACGCGGGTACGCGTGACCTGGGTACGCGTGATCCGGGTACACGTGACCTGGGTGTGCAGGCGTCGGGTGTTCAGGCGTCCGGGCTGCGGGAGACAGGGCTGCGGGACTCCGGTGCCAAGGACCCGGGTGCGACGCACGAGGTGGGTGCTCGGGGGGCCAACTCGGGTTCGGGTGGGCGGAGTTCCGGGTGGCCCGTGATGACGCCGCCGGATCTGCCGCCGCGGCCCGTGCCGAGGGCACCGCTCACCGATGTGGTGCCGAAGCGGACCTTGGTGATCATCGCGGTGGTCGTCGTGCTCGCGGTGATCGGTGCCGTGCTGGCGCTGACGCTCGGCGGCGGTGACGGCAGCGGCTCGAAGGGCTCGAAGAAGAACGACGGCGGCAAGACGGTCGCCAGCGCGAGCGCGAGTGCGAGCGGCGGGACCGACACCAAGAAGGACGACAGCGACACGGCGAGCACGGGCGGCGACCAGGCCGACTCCTCGTCGACGGCGTCGGCCTCGGGCGGCACGTCGACGTCCACCGGTACGAGCGCGTCCGGCGGCAGCGGTGACGAGACCGACGGCACCTCGGGCGGCGCCGCGGTCGTGAAGACGTACAAGGGGAGCCAGGGCTTCTCCATAGGCCTGCCCGCCGGATGGTCGTACCAGTCGACGGACTCCGCCGGAGTCAGGCTGGTCGGCCCCGACGGGCAGAAACTGCTGATCGCCTGGACCAGTACGCCGAAGAACAATCCGGTGGCGGACTGGGAGAACCAGGAGCAGTACATGACGCGCTCCGGGTACACGCGGATCGGCATAGAGAAGGTGGACTACCGGAGCTGGAACACGGCCGACTGGGAGTTCACCTACACGGACGGCGGGACGAAGTACCGGACCATCGACCGCGGATTCGTCGTCAACAGTCATCTCGGTTATGCGCTCATGTACACCGCGAAAGCCGCCAATTGGGACAGTGAGCTGCGTAAGGACACCTGGACGACACTGACGAAGACGTTCGAACCGAAGTCGTGAGGCGGGTGGGTCCGGGTTTGGCGCGCCAGATCCGTCAACCCCTCTTTGTGGGTTGCCTCCGGCACGTATCGTGAGTGGTTGCGGACCGTACGCATCCAGGTATGCAGGCGGAACGGGCCGCAAGGCGAACGGAATTGACCAACCGGGCGGCCGGGGGAGGCAACGTGGACGACTATGCGGGTCGGGTGCTCGCCGACCGCTACCGCCTGCCGCTGCCGCCCTCCGACGAGTACGAACTCACCGAGACCCGGGCCTTCGACACCTACAGCGGACAGGAAGTCCTGGTACGCCAGGTGCCGTTGCCGGAAGTCGTCGAGGCGGAGGTGCTCGGCGAGGACGGGCTGCCCGACGGGTTCACGGCCCGCGACCGGGGCGCCCGACGGCCGGCCGCGGCGCGCACCGCCACGCGGCGGCCCACCGATCCGGCGGTACGGCGTGCGGTCGAGGCCGCGCAGGCCGCCGCGCGGATCCCTGATCACCCCCGGCTGGACCAGGTCTTCGACGTGTTCGCCGAAGGCGGCTCGCTGTGGATAGTGAGCGAACTGGTGTCCGCCCAGCCGCTGTCCGCGCTGCTCGTCGAGAAGCCGCTGTCGCCGTACCGGGCGGCCGAGGTCGCCGCCGACGTACTGATGGCGCTGCGGGTGCTGCACGCGCACGGCTGGGTGCACCGGAACATCACCGCGCGCACGGTGCTGGTCTGCGACGACGGCCGCGTGATGCTGACCGGCCTCGCGGTCGGCGCGGCGGAGGAGGCACTGTGCGGCTACGACCCGGTGCCCCCGCAGGACGGCGAGCCCGAGGCCGGCAGCGGACAGCACGGACACACCGCCCAGCACGGAGGCGCCACCGCTCCTCCAACTCCCCGAGTTCCTACCGGTTCCACGGCACCCGCCGCCTCTACGGCCCCTGCTATACCCGGTGACTTCCGCGGAGCCGGAACGGGAACGGGCATGGGAGCTGGAGCCGCCGGTGGTCCGGGCCGTGCCGTGGTCCCGAGCGCTGCGGGCCACGACGAAGGGCCCGGTGGTCCCAGCCGTGCCGTGAGTCCCGCCGGCGTGGACCCCGAGGCCGCCCGGCGGGCCGCCATCGAGGCCAGGGCTGCCGGAGGGCTGCCCGGAGTCGGGGCGGAGAGCGGTGGCGGGAGCGGGAGCGGGGCGTCCGCCGCGTTGGCCCGCAGGGAAGTCGACACCGGCGGTGACGTCCGGGCCGCGCGGGCCGGGGCCATCGCCGCGTACCGGGCGGGAGCGCGTGCCGCGGCCCGGGTGCAGGAGGCCCAGCAGCCGGGACGGCCCGCGCTGCCCGGCGCCCGGCCCGCCGCCGAGGGCGAGAACGGCGGTGCGCAGCCGGGCGGTTCGGCCGCGCTACCGTCGGCGCAGCCGCCGTATGCCGGTGGGCATGGGGTGGAGCGCGCGGGCGGCAGTACGCCGCCGGGGCAGATCGCCGATCCCTACGGCGTCCGCAACACCTCCTCCTGGCACGGTGCCGCGCCGCGCCCCGGCGTGCCGTCACCGGTGGACACGTTCACGGGTGCGGGCGCCCCGGCCCACGGCGACCGTACGACCACCGGCCGGCCCGACACGGCTCCCACGGGCGCCCCTTACCTCCCCGGCCAGCCCCCGGTCGGCACCGGCAACCCGCACGCCCCGGGCCTCGGCAAGCCCGTCCCTCCCACCGCGGTCCCCGTCCCCGCTCCCGACAACTCCCCCCAGCCCCAACCTCACCCCTACTCCCAGCCTCACGCCC
>NZ_JAEQAZ010000265.1 GCF_016654115.1 Streptomyces sp. MBT53 | reverse complement strand
ACCGTCACGGGTGGTGCGGGTGGGAACGAAAACCCCGCCACCCACCCGCCCGCGCCCGGAGAGACGACCACCTGATGCCCAGCCATCTCACCCTCCCCCGCCCCCTGCGGGCGCTCGGCGCCGTGTTCGCCGCCCTCGTCGCGCTCCTCGCGCTCCTCGCAGGGCCACTCGCCGGCCCCGCCGCCGCCGACAGCTACACCCCCATCTCCGGCGCCGGTTCCACCTGGGCGGAGAACGCCGTGGACGAATGGCGCCGCGCGGTCAACCAGTACGGCATGCGGATCAGTTACGCAGGCACCGGCTCCTCCGACGGACGGCGCCAATTCCTCAGCGGCACAGTCGACTTCGCGGTGTCGGACATCCCGTTCCAGACCCACCCCACCGACGGCAGCGCAGCGGAACGCCCCGGCTCGGGCTCGTACGCCTACATGCCGATCGTGGCCGGCGGCACGGTGTTCATGTACCACCTGACCGTCAACGGCAAGCGGGTCACCAACCTCCGCCTCTCCGGCGCCGTGGTCACCAAGATCTTCACAGGGGCGATCAAGACCTGGGACGACCCGGTGATCAAGGCCGACAACCCAGGCCTCGCGCTCCCCCACCGCACCATCGTCCCCGTCGTCCGCTCCGACGGCTCCGGCTCCACCGCCCAGTTCACGATGTGGATGGCGGCCCAGCACAAGTCCCTCTGGAACGCGTACTGCGCGAAGGTCGGCCGCTCCGGCGCCTGTGGCCAGACCTCCTACTACCCCACCGTCTCCGGCATGATCGCCCAGTCCGGCGACCTCGGCGTGGCCGGCTACATCGCCCAGAACTACGGCGAGGGCGCGATCGGTTACGTCAACTACTCCTACGCCCTCAACGCGCACTATCCGGTCGCCAAGGTCCTCAACCACGCGGGCTACTACACCGAGCCGACCCCGAAGAACGTCGCGGTCTCGCTGCTCAAGGCGGAGATCAACACGAACAAGAGCTCCGCTGACTACCTCACCCAGCAGCTCAACGGCGTCTACAACGACACCGACAAGCGCAACTACCCGCTCTCCAGCTACTCGTACATGATCCTGCCGCTGAAGGTGCAGGGCACGTTCACGAAGGACAAGGGCAAGACGCTGGGCGCCTTCTCCTACTACTTCATGTGCCAGGGCCAGCAACAGGCGCCGTCGCTCGGCTACTCACCCCTCCCGATCAACCTGGTGAAGGCGGGCTTCGACCAGATCAAGCGCATCCCGGGCGTGCGGGCGCAGAACATCAACATCAGGAACTGCAACAACCCGACCTTCACCACCGACGGCCACAACAAGCTGGCGGAGACCGCGCCCTACCCCTCGGCCTGTGACAAGCAGGGCGCGACGGCCTGCACGACGGGCAGCGGCGGCGCCAAGTCGTCGACCGGCAGCGGAAGTTCGGGCAGCACGACCACCTCCGGCGGCACCACGACGGGCGGCACAGGTACCAGCACGACCGGCGGCACCGGCGGCTCCGCACAACCCTCCGTCGACCCGGACACCGGCCAGGCCCTGACCTCAGGCGGAACCGGCACGGGTGCCGGCGGCACAGGCACCGGCACGGCGGCAGCCGCGGCAGCGGACGGCACGGTCGCCCTCGCCCAGCCGGTCGCGGTTTCGACGGAACACGGCTGGACCACCACCCAGACCCTGATGCTGCTGGCGGCCGTCCTGATCCTGGGCCTCCTGCTGCTGCCGTCGATCGCCTCCCGCCTGATCACGAGCCGCACCAACGACCGCAAGGACGAGGTGAGTTCACGATGACGAGCACACCCCAGGACCCGCACCCGCACCCGCACCCGCACCCGCCGAGGGCGAAGCCGAGGCTGTTGGTCCGCCTCGTCGCCGGCGCAGCCATCGGCGCCCTGGTCGGTCTCGCCGTAGGACAGTCCGCCCCGCCCGCCACAGCCGCGCCGGCGACCTCCGCCGTCACCGTCTCCGGCCGGGGCGAATTCAAGGACATGAAGTTCACCGTCGACCAGACCACCCACCTCACCAGCCAGGCGGTGACGGTGAGTTGGACCGGCGGTACCCCGACCGCCTTCGCGGGCACGCAGTTCAACACCGACTTCGTACAGATCATGCAGTGCTGGGGCGACGACGACGGCACGGTCCCCGCCAACCCCGGCCCGTCGCGCACCCAGTGCCAGTACGGCGCCTCGCCGACCACCGACCGGAGCAGCTGGCCGGGCAACGGCCAGGACGACACCCGGCAGATCTTCTACAGCGCCGACCCCACCAACTACGGCCAGGACAACCGGTACGGAGCCGCCAACCCGAACGCCCCCGGCGAGGTCCCCTTCAAGTCGGTGGACGGCACGACGATCACCACCAACACCCAGAACAACAAGTTCTTCAGCCGCAACACCACCAACGAGGTCGACTTCGCCCGCACCGGCGCCGACGGCACCGGCAAGGAGTTCTTCGAGATCCAGACGGCCAACGAGGCGCCCCACCTCGGCTGCGGCGTACCCGTCACCACCGACGGCGTGACCAAGCCCCGCTCCTGCTGGCTGGTGATCGTCCCGCAGGGGCATATGGACCTGGACGGCAAGCCGTACGCGGACCAGAGCCAGGTCAACGCCGGCTCCCCGGTCTCCTCCACCAACTGGCAGAACCGCATCGCGGTGAAACTGGACTTCAACAGCGTGGGCACCAACTGCCCCCTGGGCGCCGACGAACGCCCCACCACCGGCAGCGAGTTGGTGGCGGACGCGATGACCAGCTGGCAGGCCCGGCTCTGCTCGGCCGGCAAGGTGTACAGCTACACGGAGTTCGGCGAACCCGACACCCGGTCCCGGCTGATCGCGGACGGTTCGACGGGTCTCGCGTTCACCACCCGGAGACTCGGGGCCGACACGGGCACGACAGCGCCGTCGGACACGACGACGTACGCGCCGGTCGCCCTCTCCGGAGCCGTCATCGGATTCACGATCGAACGCAGATCCGCGTCCGGGGCACCGGCGTCCGAGGAGAGACTCGACGGCACCAAGGTCGAGTCCATCAAGCTGAACGCCCGCCTGGTCGCCAAGCTGCTCACCGAGTCGTACCGCAGCTCCACCTGGGGTTCGGTCATCAGCGGTACGGCGGTCAAGGGATACGGCTGGGCGCGGAAGAACCCGTCCGGGCTCGCCACCGACCCCGAATTCATCGCGCTGAACCCGGAGTTCGCCTATCTGTCGGTCGCCGAGACCCCGGCCACCGACACCGATCTGCTGACCTCGCTCGGCCACTCCGACTCCGCCCGCGCGATCTGGCGGTGGATCCTCGCCGACCAGGACGCCCGGCGGTTCCTCGCCGGTGTCCCCGACGACGACGGGATGCGGGTCAACCCGTACTACAGCACCAACGCGGACCTGAACCCGACCGGCACCGCCTTCGACCCGGCGAGCACCGACGACTACCCCAAGAGCGACCCGTGGTGCACGATCCCGCCGGGCTCGGGCGCGCCCGCGACGAACAAGCAGTGCATGATCGACTTCCACCCCTATGTGGAGGACATGCACGCAGGCGCCCTGCACGCCCGCCGTGCGGACACCCTGTGGAAGTCCGCCTGGGACCCGCTGTCCACCCCGCCGGCGTACAAGAACTCCGGCCCGCAGATCGTCGGTTCGCGCTTCGTCATCACCATCACGGACGCGGCCTCCGCCGCCCGCTACGGCCTGCAGACCGCCCAGCTGCAGAACAGCGCGGGCACGTACGTGGCCCCGACCGCGGCCGCCCTGACCGCGGCGGCCGCGACCGCCACGGGCTCGGGCGTCCCCGAGGTCACGCCCGCGAACGCCACGGCGAAGGGCGCGTATCCGCTGACCGAGCTGGTGTACGCGGCGGTACGGCCCGGCAAGGTGAGCAAGGCCGCCCGCCAGGACTACGCGGCACTGCTGCGGTACGCCTCCGGCGCGGGCCAGACGCAGGGGGCCGATCCGGGCAGGCTGCCGTACGGCTACGCGCCGCTCTCCACGAAGCTGCGCGTCCAGGCCGGCAAGGCGGCCGACGCGCTCGTCGCCTACACCGCTCCGAAGTCCACGGGTGGCTCCGCCGACGGGGGTGGCACGTCTGCCTCCGGCGGCGGTGCGGGTGGCTCCGCCGGGGGTGCCGGTGGGACTGCGGGCGGCGGCGGTACGGGTGCCGGTGGCGCGGGTGCCGGTGCGAGTGTCTCGCCCAGCGCGTCGGCGTCGTACGACGGAGGCCAGGCCGTTGCGACTACGGCGGCGGGGACGACGCCTGCCGACCCTGCGAGTCCGCTGCGCTATGCCGTGCCTGTTGGTGCGGCGCTTGGTGCGGTGGCCGGGGTTGGGGCGCCGTTGGCCGGCGGGGGGCGGTTGTCGATTGCCTCTGCACAGACGGTAGTTCGTCGGCTGCGGGCGCGTCGTGGCTGGTCGCGCCCACGCGGCGGAGCCGCAAATTAACACAGCCCCGCGCCCCTAAGAACTGCAGTCCCCGGAGACACAAGTGCTCCCCCAAGAACCGCCGTCCGCCCCGAAAGGCAGTCGGGGCGGACGGCTCGCACCACCCTCTCAGATTCACCCGACGTCACCTCGCACACCTTCTGGAGAACCGCAATGCGCAGAATGCGCCTCTCGGCGGCCATGGTCGCCGCCGCCGTGGTGTCCGGCACGCTGGCTCTGGCGAGCCCGGCGTCCGCCGACCCCACCCCCGCCGGCACCTTCCGCCAGCTTGTCGGCGTGGGGTCGGACACCACCCAGGACGTCACCAACGCCCTGGCCGGTGACACCGTCAACGGCACCAGCTACGCCACCACCGGCGTGAAGTCGGTGAACGGCGCGGGCATCGCGTCGTACGACGCGATCGAGCCGGGCACCGGCGCCCTCGGCACGAAGATCACCACCCGCTCCGGCGGCACGACCTTCCTGCGCCCGAACGGCTCCGGCGGCGGCCGCACCGCCCTGAGCGAGTCGCTCACCGGCGACCTGGACTCGTCCGGTGCCTCGGTCAAGGGCCAGGTCGACTTCGCCCGCTCCTCCGGCGGTCCGTCCAGCTCCGGCACCGCGTTCACCTACATCCCGATGGCGCGGGACGCGGTCGGCGTCGCGGTCAAGGGCTCGGCCCTGGACACCCTGACCGTGAAGCAGCTGCACGACATCTACATCGGTGCGCTGACCGTGGTGAACGGCCAGACCGTGCACCCGAAGATCCCGCAGCAGAACTCCGGCACCCGCAAGTTCTTCCTGAACGCGATCGGCGTGGCCGACCTCGACGTCGCCGCGAGCGTCACCGTCGTCCAGGAGAACCAGGCCAACTCGGCCCTCACCGAGGACGGCGCGCTCGTCCCGTTCTCCGTCGGTTCCTGGATCGCCCAGAACAACGGCGTCTCCCCCGACTACAGCAAGACGGCGGCGGCCGCCGGCGGTCACCTGGCCTCCGTGCAGCTGCCCGGCGACGACGGTGCCACCAGCCCGGTCACCACGGTGAACGGCAAGCTGGCCCCGGTCAACGCCTACTACGAGAACGCGACGTTCGGCCGTGACGTCTACAACGTCGTGCCGAGCCGGGCGATCGACCCGACCAGCATCTTCTACGACAAGGACCTGTACGACGTCTTCGTCACCAGCGGCAGCCACACCGCGCAGCTGGCGTCGGACGCCGCCGAGTCCGTCATCGCCAAGTTCGGCTTCGTCAACGAGTCCTACAACGGCTCCATCTCCCTCACCAAGCACGCCAAGCTCGGCGGCCTGGAGGAGTCCAGCTCCTTCGACCACTCGGTGCCGAACGCGCCCGCCCTGAAGTCCACGCTCGGCGACGCGAGCCTCAAGCTCGGCTGGACCCCGAGCAGCATCGTCCCGGCCATGCCGGTCACCGACTACCGGATCACGCTGACCGACGCGGACGGCGCCCTCGTCGCCACCAAGGACGTCCCGGCCTCCACCACGTCGTACTCCTTCACCGGTCTCGCGACCGGCACGTACACCGCCACGGTCACCGCCAACAACGTCAACGGCACGGGTGCCGCGGCCAGTTGGACCGGCGCCGTCAAGTACGCGAGCACCACCAAGGCGACCACCGCCACCACCGCGTACGGCACGACCCCGAAGGTCGCGGTCACCGTCACCGGCACGCACGGTGTCGTCCCCAGCGGCAAGGTCACCGTGAAGGACGGCTCGACGGTCGTCGGCACCGGCACGCTGAACAGCTCCGGCAAGGTCACCGTCAACGTGTCGAACCACCTCAAGGTCGCCACGCACAGCCTGACCGTCTCCTACGGCGGCGCCACCAAGCTCAACACCTCCTCGGCGACCGTCTCCCTGAAGGTCACCAAGGCGACCGCGGCGGTCTCCAGGACCTCGCCCGCCTCGATCGGCCACACGGCCCACGCGAAGGTCACCGTCAAGGTCACCGCGACCGGCACCACGCCGACCGGCACCGTCCGCATCTACGAGGGCAGCCGGGTCATCGCGACCGCCACGCTGAGCGGCGGCAAGGCGACGCTCACCCTGCCGACGCTGAGCCGGGGCACGCACACCCTGCACGCCTACTACGCGGGCTCGACGACGGTGAACACCAAGTCCGGCGCCAACTTCACCATCAAGTCCACCTGATCCACGACCAGTTGACCGTGCGGCCGGGGAGACCCCACCGTCTCCCCGGCGGCCCCTACGACGAAGACAGCGAAGGAGGCGGGCCGCCGTGACCGTCGCCACCCCCGTCAGGCTCGCTCCGGCCGTGCCGCGCACGCTCGTGCGAGGCGCGCGGAGCGTCACCGCCGTCCGCCACCTCGCGCGCGGCGGCCTGTTGAGTCTCGCCGCGCTGCTGCTCGGGATCACCGCGCAGCTGCTCGTGTTCAGCGGCGCCCAGGAACACTCCGCGCAGCACGCCTCGTTCGACGAGCTGCGGGGTCAACTCGCCCTGGGTACCGCCCCGGTGTCCCAGACCGACCAGCGGGGAAAGCTCCTCGCGCCCGGCACCCCGGTGGCCCTGATCCGCGTACCGTCCCTGGGTCTGAGCCAGGTCGTCCTGGAGGGCACCGACTCCACGGTGCTGACCGACGGCCCGGGCCACCGCCGTGACACCCCGCTGCCCGGACAGTCCGGCACCAGCGTGCTGATGGGCCGCGCGGCGGCCTACGGCGGCCCGTTCGGGCGGCTGGCCGAGCTGCGCGCGGGGGTCATGTTCACCGTGACCACCGGTCAGGGCACGGCGAGGTACCAGGTCGCCGACGTCCGCCGGGCCGGCGACCCGGCGCCCGCCGCCCTCGCCGCCGGCAAGGGCCGCCTGGTCCTGGTCACCGCCACCGGCCCGCACTTCATGCCCTCCGGTGTTCTGCGCGTGGACGCCGACCTTGTCTCGACCGCCTTCCAGACCCCGGCCGCGGTGATCCGCTCCGGCACCCTGCCGGACTCCGAGGAACCCCTCGCCCGTCCCGACGGCGTGCCGTGGCCCCTGGTGATGTGGCTCCAGGCGCTGCTGCTGGCCGCCGTGGCGGCCGTATGGGCCTGGCACCGCTGGGGCCGTCACCAGACGTGGATCGTCTTCGCCCCGCTCGTCGCGGTCCTGGGCCTCCAGGTCGCCACGCGCACCACCGAACTGCTGCCGAACCTGCTGTGAAGCGAGGGAACCCGACATGACCGTGACCGACACCGTGACCGACACCGCCGTCCTCCCCGTCGTCGACCCGACAGCCGCCCCCGCGACCCTCGAAGCCCGCGCCGTATCGGCCTGGTTCGGCACCCACCAGGTGCTCGGGCAGGTGTCGCTGACCATGCCCGCGGGCCAGGTCAGCGCGCTGATCGGCCCGTCCGGCTGCGGCAAGTCGACGTTCCTGCGCACCCTCAACCGGATGCACGAGCTGATCCCGTCGGCGGCCTTCGGCGGCGAGGTGCTCTTCGAGGGCGAGGACATCTACGACGCCTCGTGGCGGCTGACGGACGCCCGTCGCCGTATCGGCATGGTCTTCCAGAAGCCGAACCCGTTCCCCGCGATGTCGATCTACGACAACGTCGTGGCCGGTCTGCGCCTGACCGGGACGCGGGTGAACCGGCGCGAGAAGGACGAGCTGGTGGAGGAGTCGCTGACCCGGGCCGGGCTGTGGAAGGAGGTCCGCGACCGGCTCCGCCAGCCCGGCGGCGCGCTGTCCGGCGGCCAGCAGCAGCGGCTGTGCATCGCCCGCGCCCTCGCCGTACGCCCCCGGGTGCTGCTCATGGACGAGCCGTGCTCGGCGCTCGACCCGACCTCCACCCGCCGGGTCGAGGAGACGATCCACGAACTGGCCGGGCAGGTCACCGTGGTGATCGTCACCCACAACATGCAGCAGGCCGCCCGGGTCTCCCAGCAGTGCGCGTTCTTCCTCGCCGAACAGGGCACCCCCGGCGGGATCGTGGAGGCCGGCGCCACCGACGACGTCTTCGGCTCCCCGCAGGACCAGCGGACGGCGGACTACGTGGCGGGCCGCTTCGGCTGAGCGTTCCGCCGTGACACGACGGAACCGGCCCGTGCCGCATAGCGATGGTTGTCATTGATCCGCGGACGGTTTCATGAATTCGCGCTGAATCACGGCTGACGTTTCGCACCGGGACAACTCCCGTGCGAAAAGGCGCACAACCAAGCTCCGGAAGGGCGGGTCGTACGCGGTGTCGGAATTCGAATTCCTCGGAATCCGCCAACTCCCCTTACGTTCCACGGAGGTTGTGCGATGTCCACTCGTTCTGTCAGTCGCCTCATGGCCCTGGCCTTCGGCACTGCCCTGGCCGCCCCGCTGCTTCTCGCCGGGACCGCGGGCGCGGCCACCGCCCCGGCCACCGCCGCACTCGGCAACGGCGGCAACGAGGTCCTGTACACGGCCGCCGCCGGCCAGGCCAACAAGGCGGTCGTCACCGCGACGCACACGACCGGCACCGACAAGATCACCTACGTCATCGACGACGTCGTCACCATCAAGCCCGGCACCGGCTGCGCCTACCCCACCGCCGCGGACCACACCAAGGTCTCCTGCACGGTCACCACGTTCGACAGCCAGGACCCCTACCCCACCCTGCAGTTGACGCTCGGCGACGGCAACGACACCCTCACGTACCACAACAGGACGGCCCAGACGTACTACTTCGCCGCGACCGACCTGGGCGCAGGCAACGACAAGTACTCCGAGGACGGCGGCGTCGACGGCAACTACGTCTCGGGCGGCACCGGCAACGACACCCTCACCCTCGGCAAGTACTCGGTGGGCTGGGGCGAGAACGGCAACGACACCATCCACGCCGGCGCGATGACCATCGCCCAGGGCGGCAACGGCAACGACACGATCACCACCACGGGCAGCGCGGCCGACGGCGGCGCGGGCAACGACACGATCACCGGCGGCGCGGGCGGCCAGAGCCTGACCGGCGGCACCGGCAACGACAGGATCAGCGGCGGCGCCGGCAACGACTACCTCTACGGCGGCACGGGCAACGACGTCCTCTACGGCAACGCCGGCGCGGACACCCTCTACGGCAACTCCGGCAACGACACGCTGTGGGGCGGCACCGGCACGGACGTCCTGTCGGGCGGGCCGGGCCACAACTCCGTCCACCAGAACTGACGTACGCCGGCAGCGGAGGCCCGGCTCAGGGCGTGGTGTAGCTGACCACGGCCCTGGCCGGGAAGCGGAACGCGTCGTCGTACACCGTGGACTGCTCGACGGTGACGTCGACGCTCGTGCCGTCGGCAGCCGTGGAGCGGTACACCCAGGCGGGGGCGCGCAACGGCGAACCGCACAGCCCGGCCGGCAGCGCGATCTCGGGGTCGGCTTCCGCGTGCGTCCCGTACTTCTTGTCGAACAGTGCCTTCCCCTCCGGGAGGATGCCCGCGCGGTACAGGTAGTCCTTGGTCAGCCCGCTCGTGAACGTGACCTCGGCGCTGCCGTTCTGTGTGTAGTAGTGAACGTCGGACGCGCCGGTGGGGATCGTCGCGCCCCCGGCGGTGATCACCCCCGGCAGCTTCAGGTCGCTCCCGTCGCAGGCCCGCGGATCCCCGAACGGATGGAACAACTCGTCCCGGTACAACCAGGCACCACCGCCACCGACCGCCACGAGCACAAGCGCGCCGACCCCCAGCCACACCCACACCCGCCGCCGTCCGGCCGCCTCACTCATCAACGCCCCCTCGTCGTGGTGATCGCGAGCCTCCCAAACACCTCGCGTACACGACAACCCCATAACTCCTTTCCCACCTGTCACAGGCATGCCATACGCTGCGCATAGCAGCCGCGCCCCGCGCGTCACCGCGACTATCGTCCGCGGTCACGTCCGGGTGCTGCGCGGCGCTCTCAACTCCCGGTCTCCTGACCGGTTTTCCTTGTGGGGGGAACAACACGTGCGGATGCGCAGCATCTCCACCGCGACAGCGCTCGCGGTTCTTTTCGGCTCGGCGGCGCTCAGCGTCGTAGCGACGGGCACGGCCTCGGCGGCCACCGCCAACGTCGCCTCGCCCGGGGGCCTCGTCGTGGACGGCGCTCTCAACCGGGTGTTCGTGGGGGACCGTTCAGCGGGGCTGGTCGTGGCCGCCGACTACAACGGGGCCACCGTCGCGTCGACGAGCGGCATCAGCGGGGTCTCCGATCTGGCACTGTCCGCCGACGGCGCGACGCTGTACGCGGCGGCGCAGGGCAGTCACGAGATCGTGGCGCTCGACGCGGCGACGCTCGACGTCAAGGCACGTTACGCCGTCGCGACCGACAAGGGTCCGGGGCACGTCGCCTTCGCCGGCGGCAAGGTCTGGTTCAGCTACGGCGATCAGTGGGACGGCAACCTCGGGTCGGTCGACCCGGCGGTGGACCCGGCGAGCGGAACCGACCCGGTGACGCTCGCGCAGTTCCCGAAGGATCAGTGGCCCGGGCTCTGGAACCCGGCGCTGCTCGACGCCGACCCGGCCGCGCCCGGTCTGCTGGCCGCCGCGGACACCGGCAGTTCCTCGGACTCGCAGGCCGTCTTCGACGTGACCGGCGCCCAACCGACGCTGCTCGCCTGGCACTTCATGGACTACACGCTGAACAGCGGCATCGGGGACATCGACCTGGTCCCCGGCACCGCGCAGGTCCTGCTCAACGGCACCCAGCGGGACACGTACGCGAACGGCGACTTCACGGCGGCCGGCGCCTACCCCACGGGCCAGCGGGCCGACATCGCCGCCGACGGACTCGTCGCGCAGGTCAACGGCGCCACCATCTCGGTCTACCGGCCCGACACCGCCCTGCCGGTGCGCACCTACTCGACCGGCACGTCCCAGACCGCCGCTGTCGCGTGGGCCCCGGACTCCTCACGGATCTTCGCCCTGGTGGGGACGGAGGGCGCGTACAGCCTCAAGGCCCTCACCGACACGACGACGAACAACCCGTCCCTGACGGTGAACGCCCCGTCGAGCGCCGCCCGGGCCAAACAGCTGACGGTGACGGGCAAGCTGACCGCGACCGTCCCACTGCCGAGCGGAGTCCAACTCCAGGTCGCCCGCACCGACATGGAGACCCCGAACGGCAAGGCGCTGCCCGCCGTCACCGTGAAGGCGGACGGCACCTACTCCTTCACCGACACCCCGCCGGCCGGCGGCACCGTCACGTACAAGGTCTCGTACGCGGGCGACGGCACGCACTCACCGGTCAGCGCCTCGGACAAGGTCTCCGTGTCCCGCGCGGCCGCCAGCCTGAGCCTGAACAACAACGGCAAGCTGTACGCGTACGGCGCCGACGTGAAGTTCACCGCGCACCTCGGCAAGACCTACAAGAACCGCACGGTCGCGATCTACTCGGACCCCTTCGGCGCCGACAAGCCGAAGAAGCTGGTCAAGACCGGCAAGGTCAACTCCAGCGGCAACCTCACGGTGACCGTGGACATGACCCGCGACACCGCCGTCTCCGCGGTCTTCGCCGGTGACGCCCGCTACGCGGCCAAGACGGTGAAGGTCACGGCGTACGCCAAGGTCAAGGTCTCCACCGCGATCAGCAAGCACTACAAGACGGCGAAGATCGGCTCGACGTCGTACTACTGGTTCCACAAGAACTCGGCGCCGATCGTCACCACGACGATGACCTACTACGCCAACCGCAAGGAGCGGCTCGACCTGCAGGTCTACTACCAGGGCCACTGGTACGACTCCGACTCCGAGTACTTCGGCCTCGCCACGAACGGCAAGGTCGCGGTGAACCTCGGCGCCCCCGGTCAGTCCGGCATCAAGGCCCGCATCCGGGCCGCGTACATCAACGGTTCGTCCGGTGACAGCGTCAACTCGACGACGTACACCGGCTGGAAGTACCTCTACTTCTCCAACTGACCGTTCTTTGACCCCTGTTCACCAGGTGTAGGGCAGCTCCGCCGCGACGACCGTGGGTCCTCCGGCGGGGCTGCTCACATATGCGGTCCCGTCGAGGGCGGCGATCCGGCGGCGCAGTCCGAGCAGTCCGGTGCCGTCCGCCTCCTCGGCACCGCCCTTTCCCTCGTCTCGTACGCACACCGTCAGCCCGTGCGGCACCCGGGCGAGCCGGACCTCCGCGCGGTCCGAGCCGCTGTGCTTGGCCGCGTTGGTGAGCGCCTCGGCGACCAGGAAGTACGCGGCGGCCTCGACCGCGGCCGGGGCCCGCGGACCGGTCGCCAACTCCTGCACATCCAGGGCGACTTGAAGCCCACTGCCGGCGGCCAGCGCCTGTACGGCACCGGCGAGCCCGCGGTCGGTGAGGATCGGCGGGTGGATACCGCGCACGACGTGCCGCAACTCCGTCAGCGCCTCCTCCGCCTGGTCCTGCGCCTGCGCGAGCAGCCGCCGGGCGGCCTCCGGATCACCGCCGCCGTCCCGGTCGTAGGCCCGCTTGGCCAGTCCGATCCGCATCGACAGCGCCACCAGCCGCGCCTGAGTCCCGTCGTGCAAGTCCCTTTCTATACGCCGTAGTTCGGCCTCGTGCGCGGCGATCACTCCGGCCCGGGTCTCGGCGAGCTCCTCGACGCGCTCGGTGAGCAGCGCCTTCGGCGACGGCTTCAGCAGGGCCGTCGACCAGCGCGCGTCGAGATCCGCGAGCCGCCCGAGCAGCGGCAGGACCAGCGCCCGGCGCCGCAACAACCCGCACCACACACCGTCGACGGGCAGTCCTACGATCCACAGCGGGACGGCGAGCAGTCCGAGCAGCCCGTACGCGTACTGGGCGAACATCCACCGCAGGTCCCGGAACGTACCGGGATCGCGCACCGCCACGACGAACCGCTCCCGCAACGGCCTTCCGTCCAGCGGTCGGTACGCCTCCGCGATCTCCCGCCCGCTCCACTCGGCGACCTGCCGCCGCCTGGCGCCCGCGATCCGGCGCACCAGCAGCACCACCTCGGGCAGCATCCAGGCGCCGACCACGAACAACGTCCCCATGGTCGCGATCAGCAGCGCGGTGACGAAGAGATATGTCCCGAGGGTCATGGCCACACCTCTGGCCAGTTGAACCGTCGCCCGCGTCGCCTGCCGCACTGTCGTACCCATGCTCACCAGGCTGGCACCGGGTGGCGGTCGGCGCGGGAGAGCAGGGTGCCGGATGCATGGTGTAGCCAACTACACCGTCGGGTGTGCCAACGCCCGCCGCCCACCGTCCCGGCCGCTCGGGCCGCTCAGGCCGCTCAGGCCGGGAACATCGTGTCCAGGCCGGTCATGAGCTGACCGTATGCGCGCTCCGCCTCGGCGACGGCGTCGTCGTAGGCCTCGTCGGCGGTACGGCCCGCGGCCATCGTCCGCCAGTTCGCCATGCCGAGTTCCTGCTGGACGACGATCAGGTGGGTGGCGGCGAGGCGTCTGGTGAGTGGGGTGGGGTCGGCGGTGTTGAGGTCGGGGTGGGCCAGGGCTTCGGTGAGGGCGTCGATCTCCTGGCTGCGGTAGCGCTGCACCAGGCCGGTCTGGAGGCTCGGGGTGCCGTAGAGCAGGTCCATGAAACTGAGCACGTCGGGGTGGTCGTTCAGGCCCGTGATCGGGTCGCGGGCGGCGAGGCGGTCCAGGAAGTGGGCGCGCAGGGCGGCCGTGGGGGTCAGGG
>NZ_JAEQAZ010000264.1 GCF_016654115.1 Streptomyces sp. MBT53 | reverse complement strand
GACATCGAAACGGGGGCACGCCGCGCCGCGTGCCCCCGTTTCGATGTCCAGGAGACGTGAGCCCCGGTATGACCGACACTTCCGTGACCGGCCTGTGCCATCTGACCGTGCGGGCACCGGCCCGCACCATCGACCTCGCCGTGCCGTCCGACGTGCCCGTGGCCGACCTGCTGCCCACGGTGCTGCGGTACGCGGGCGAGGAGGCCGAGGAGACCGGCCTCGAACACGACGGCTGGATACTCCAGCGCCTCGGCGGCCGGCCGCTCGACGAGGAGGCGACCCTCGCCTCCCTCGAACTGACCGACGGCGAGGCGCTCCATCTCCGCCCGCGCACCGAGGCGTTGCCCGAAGTCCGCCTCGACGACCTGGTCGACGGCATCGCCGCCGTCACCCGGGACCGGCTGCACGGCTGGAGCCCGGAGGCGGCCCGCCGGCTGCTGCGCGGCCTGCTCGCGCTGGCGGTGCTGACCGGTCTCGTCCTGCTGGCCCTGCCGGGCGCCCCGGCGTCGCTGCGCGCGGCCACCGCCGTGGGAACGGGCCTGTTGCTGCTGGCCGGGGCCGCGTCGGCGAGCCGGGCGGTGGACGATCCGGCGACCGGTGCGGTCCTGGGGCTGCTGGCGTCCCCGGCGCTCGCGCTCGCGGGCTGGCTGGTGCCGGGCGGTGAACTGAGCGGCCCGCAGGCCCACCAGGTGCTGGGGGCACGGCTGTTGGGCGCGGCGGCGGCCTGGGCGGGCGGCGCGGTGCTGGCCCTCGCGGCCTCCGCGACCCGCACCCCGCTGTTCCTGGCCTCGGCACTGGTCGCGCTCGCCGTGGCGACCGGCGGCGCCCTGATGACGGTGTTCGACGTACGGCCGGCCGCCGCGGCCGGGGTGATCGCCGCGCTGACGGTGCTGCTCGGGGGCCTGGTGCCCTCGCTGTCGTTCAAGTTCGCCGGGATGCGGATGCCCCCGCTGCCGACCACCCCGGAACAGTTGCAGGAGGGCATCGAGCCCTACCGGGGCAACGACGTGACGATCCGCACCGAACTCGCCGGCGAGTGGATGACCGCGCTCTACGGCGCGACGGGAGTGCTCTCCTCGGCCTGCCTGGTCGCCCTGGCCCGCCGCCCCAGTCTCCCGGCGCTGCTGGTCGCCCTGGTGCTGTCGCTGCTGCTGCTCCTGCACGGCCGGGGCCTGGTCAACACGGCCCAGCGACTGGTGCTCGTGCTCCCGGGCGCCTGGGGCCTGTTGCTCCTCGCGTTCGGCTGGGGCCTGCGCCTGTCCGGCACCGAGCGGACCCTGCTGGTCGCCGGGCTGCTCGCGGTGGCGGCGGCGCTCACGGTCGCGGTGTGGACCGTACCGGGCCGCCGCCTGGTCCCGTACTGGGGCCGCGCGGCGGAACTGCTGCACTCCCTGCTGGCGATCGCCCTGCTGCCGCTGACGCTGTGGCTGCTGGGTGTCTTCGGCACCCTTCGCGGCATCTTCGGCTGACCGCCCGCGAGGGCCGACCCGACCAGAACCTGAACCTGAACGACCGAGCAGGAGGAAAGCGTGCGGTCGAAGCGCGACCAGGTGCAAGCGCACACGTTCATGATGGGCCGCCTGACCTCGGGCATGCTGCTGGCCGACCCGGACGCACCGGAGAGCCCCCTGGGCCGGACCAGCAGAGGTGCGCTGGTCGGGCTGATCGTCGGCGTGCTGGTCTGCGGTGGCGCGCTGGTGTACGGGCTGCTCAGGCCGGGCGGCAACGACGCCTGGCGCAGCGGCGACACCCTGATCGTCAACAAGGACACCGGCGCCCGCTACCTGTACGCCGACGGCCGGCTGCGCCCGGTGCGCAACTACGCCTCGGCCGTGCTGATCGGCGGCGCCGACCTGAAGACCACGTCGGTCGGCTCGGCGTCACTCGCGGGCACCCCGGTCGGCCGGCCCGTCGGGATCACCGGCGCCCCCGACTCCGTACCGTCGACAGGGGAGTTGGAGTCCTCGCCGTGGCAGGTCTGCTCGACGGGCTCCGGCGCGCAGACGACCCTCGTGCCGGGCGCCCCGGTGGAGACCGCCTCGGTCGGCGCGAAGTCGGCGCTGGTGGTGAAGGGCCCGGACAAGCACACCTACCTGGTGTGGCAGGGCAGCCGGCTGGAGCTGGACGAGGACTCGGGCGCGGCGGAGTCTCTCGGCTACGCGTCCGTGACCCCCCGCCCGGTGTCGGCGGCCTTCCTGGACGCCCTGGTGACCGGCCCCGACCTGGCCACCCCGAAGGTCGAGGGCCGCGGCACGGCAGGGCCCGAACTGGGCGGCCGGGCCACCCGGATCGGGCAGGTCTTCCGCGTGGTCGCGGGCTCAGGGAACCAGGAGTACCTCCTGCAGAAGGACGGCCTGCTCCCGGTGACGGACACCCAGTCGGCGCTGCTCCTCGGCGATCCGGACACCCGCACGGAGGCGTACGACGGCGGGGCCCCGAACGTCGTCACGATCGACGTCTCCGACCTGCGCGCGCACCAGGCGCCGGGGTCGGCAGGGACGGACCCCTCGGTCGCCGGCCTGCCGGACAGCCCGCCCAGTGCGCTGGCGCTCGCGGCGGGGGAGTCGGTGTGCGCCCAGGTCGACCCGGCCGACGGGCAGGTGCGGGTGACCTCGGTCCGGGTCGCCGAGTCCGCGCTGTCCCCGGCGGCGCAGGCCGACCCGACGGCGCTGACCGCGGCCTGCGTGCCGGTGGACCGGGTGGTGGCCCGGCCCGGACACGGCACGCTGGCAAGGGCGTTGGGCGCGGCCGGTGAGACGGTCGGCGACACCACGTTCCTGATCGGCGACGACGGTGTGAAGTACCGCATCCCGGACGCGAACGCGCTCGCCGCCCTCGGCTACGACGGAGCGACCCCGGTCAAGGTGCCGTCCACGCTGCTGGCGATGCTGCCGACCGGGCCGGAGCTGAGCGCACGGGCCGCCGCCTCGGACTCGGGCGGGGCGGCACAGGCGCCGGGTGCGGCGGCGCAGTGCGGGACCGGTGGGTCCGGCAGCGGTGGGAGCGGTGGGTCCGTTCCCGGTGGGACCGGATCGGGTCCGGCCGCGATCGCCGGACGGGCCCCGGTGGGCGGTTCGGCCGGGGCACCGCAGTCGTCCGTGAACCCCAACTCGCTCTCCGCGTCGGCGAACTGACGGATTCACGCCGATCGGGATCGTGTTCACGCCAATCCGGAACAGGCCCAGAACCGGAATCCGCGGAGGCTCGTGTTCCGGTC
Source organism: Streptomyces sp. MBT53 (assembly GCF_016654115.1). Taxonomy (GTDB): domain Bacteria; phylum Actinomycetota; class Actinomycetes; order Streptomycetales; family Streptomycetaceae; genus Streptomyces. The sequence continues at coordinate 6,418 of NZ_JAEQAZ010000264.1, read as the reverse complement.
AAGTTGCCTAGCAGTAAAAGCATTTGACGGTAAGCCGGATGCAACCTCAGATCTTCCTCAGTTCGTTGCCCCCGCAACTTCCGTCAACCTAGGCTCAGTTGCACTCGTACTGTAGATCGACTTGCGAAAGGTGGGACGATGGCTGGAGATGGCCAGCAGTCAAGCGAAGGCTCGACCCGGAACGGAATCCAGGCCCTGGAGAGCGCCTTCAGCGGCATCGTGAAGATCCGCCAGGACGTCGACAGCACCCGTTCCGCCCTGGGCAGCGGCTACCAGGGCAGCGACGGCGGCCAGTACGGCCAGCTCCTCGCACAGTGGGACGGCCAGTGCAACGTCATCCTCAAGAACCTCGAGGACGTCATCGACCGGCTGAACCAGAGCCTCGTGGAACACAACAAGACCCAGGGCTCCTCGAACGACTCCATCAACCAGGCGTACAACGCGGCCCAGTCGGCCTTCGACCAGCTCGCCGGCTGACCTCCCCGTCACGTCCGGTCCCCCCCATCGCGTAAGAGAGGCAAGCTGTGGCAGACAACCTGTCCGACGGTGTCATCTACGTCAGCTACAACCACATGTCCAACGCCGCGGACGACATGGTGGCGCAGACCAAGGCGATCGCGCAGACGCTGTCCAACCTCGAAGCCGAACTCGGCGAGCTGTCCAAGACCTGGTACGGCAACGACGCCGACACCTACCGCCAGAAGCAGGCGGCCTGGGACGGCGCCGTACAGAACATGGAGACGCTGCTCACCTCGCACTCGCAGCTCCTCAACGAGATCTCCAACAGCTACAAGTACAGCGAGAACTCCCTCAGCCAGATGTGGTCCGAGGTCACCATCGGCCGCTGAGCCGGCCGCACCGCACCGACCGGTCTCCTCGCGGTCGGTGCGGGTCCAGGCTCCTTCCCGTTCCGTCGCCGCGCCCGTACGCCAGGTCCGGCGCGTTCCGCCCGCGGAGGCACCCATGGCTGATCTGACCCACCTCGACTCGACCGCGCTGAAGAACTTCAAGAACACCGACGTCGCCGACTTCATCAACGACCTGCTGGCCATCCGCAAGGACAACGCCGGCGTCCGGTCGCTGAAGAACCTGATCGCCGAGACCGGTGCCGGCTCGGCCCAGGGCCTCGCCAAGATCCTGCGCATCGGCCTCATGAACGGCGGCGACAGCTCGGACCCGGTCGGCGGGGGCACGCTCGTGGAGGCGCTCAAGACGCAGGCGACCGCGCTGGACAAGATCCTCACCGATCACAAGACGCTCTTCGACGACATCGACGACGCGCTGGACGAGACGATCACCAAGCTGCTGAAGACCCAGGGCGACAGCCTCGACTCGATCGACGGCGAGAAGCTGCTGGACATCTTCGACACCGTCGACGGCGACATGAGCGGCAGCGACTCGAAGACCTGAGGCCGGTGCGGGGCCCGCCGACTCCCGCCGATCCCCGGGCCCCGCACCCCGCTCTCTCCCTGTCCCCGCCCCCACATTCCCAGCAGCGGAGTTCCGCCCCATGGCCGACAGCACTCCTTCTTCCGGGTCCCCCACCTACGACCCGGACGACTACTTCGCCCAGGCCGTCACCGACTTCACCGGCTATACGATCCCGACCCGGTCGAGCCTGTTCACCAAGCTCAGCAGCTCGAACGACGACTCCTTCGGCAACCTCAAGCTGTTCCGGATGGACATCCAGGGCATGGACATGAGGTCGGTGACCGCGGCCGACTACTCGGCGATCGGTGGCTGGCACGTCAACAGCGGCGAGGACTACGACCTTGCCTTCTACGACGCCGGCGGGGACGGCGCGCACAGCAGCGTCGAGATGAAGAAGGCGCGGATCGTGATGATCGGCGTCACCGTCGACGAGAACGGCCGCGCCACGCTCTGGAGCGGCGGGGACATCGTCGGCGGCGGCGCGTTCGAGGGCTCGTACTCGCACGTCCAGTGGGACTCGGGGCCGATGGCCCAGTACATCTCGGGCAGCAAGCTGGTCCTCGACCACATCCTGGTGTCGCCGTACTCGACGCAGGGCTTCTCGTACAGCGGGCTGTCGGTCGTCGACGCCAACGCCGTCGACATGCTGTCCTTCGAGACCACCGGGCAGTCCTTCGACCGGGTGGTGCAGTTCTTCAAGGACCACTCGGACATCGTCAACCAGTGGATGACCTCGCTCGGCGAGGACCAGGCGGCCTGGAAGGGCAAGGCGGCCAGCCTCTTCTGGCATCTGCTGGACGAGCTGAAGACCAACTACGACGGCTACGTCTCCCAGTTGGGCGGCAGCGACTACACGGCGACCAACACCACCCTCGGCGGCTACGTCCCGAAGTCGAAGCTGAGCGACGCACTGGCCGCCGCGCAGCAGGCGCTGAAGCAGGCGATCACCGACCTGCAGACCGCGTGGAGCAACTGGGCGTCGGACGGTCAGCACGACCCGCACTACCACGTGAAGAAGATCCTCGACGAGATCAGTCAGTGGGTCATCAACAACAACATCAACCACGTGCTGGAGGAGACCACCGCCGCCGGCGAGACCGCCGTCACGACCTACTCGACCACCGACGCGTTCAAGCAGACCGTCCCCGAGTACGGCGACCTCACCCAGAAGACCACCTGGCAGAAGGTCGCCGACGCCGCCGTCAAGAGCTGGTCGGACCACGCGGACTCCCTGCTCAAGCAGCCGTCCATCGATGCGCTCAGCAATGTGAAGAACGCCTGGGCCGATGTCGAGGACGCCTTCGCCCAGGAGGTCAAGAACAAGAACAACGAGACGCTCTCCGAAGTCCTCCAGAAGGAGGAGAACGAGATCGCCGAGGACAAGGCGAACGAGGCCAACGACAAGCTCAACGACAACCTGAACAACCTCGGGGACAACCTCAACAACCTCGGCGACAACCTGAACAACCTCAACGACAACGTGAACGACAACCTCAACAACCTGGGGGACAACCTCAACAATCTCAACGACGGCCTGAACGACAACCTCAACAACATCGGCGACGGCCTCAATAACTTCGGCACGAACCTCAGCACCAACCTGAACGACGGCCTCAACAACATCGGCGACGGCCTGAACTCGAGCCTCAACAACCTGAACGACGACCTCGGCAACAGCCTGAACAACGTCGGCAGCGGACTCGACGACCTCAACAGCAACAGCCTTCTGAACAACGACGGTTCGGGCGGCAACGACCTGAGCAACCTCGCCAGCAGTCTGCTGACTCCGTCGCTCCTGAACCCCGGCAGCGACTCCACCAAGGACGGCTCGACCACGCTCACCTCCCCGACCGGGGGCACCACCCAGCTCAACGGCGACGGCAGCCTCACCACGACGTTCCCGGACGGCTCCACCCAGACCATCGACCCGTCGACCGGCCTGGTCACCACCACCAACCCGGACGGCACCACCTCCGTCTCCCAGCTCAACCCGGGCGCCACCATCACCAACCCGGACGGCTCGACCACCACCCTGAACGACGACGGCACCCTCACCACGAAGTTCCCCGACGGCACGAGCCAGACCCTCGACCCGACCACCGGCCAGGTCAGCACGCTCAACCCGGACGGCACCACCTCGCTGTCGCAGCTCAACCCGACCGCCGGCTCCTTCACCACCCCGGACGGCTCGACGGCCCAGCTCAACGCCGACGGCTCGGTGACCACCCACTTCCCGGACGGCTCCACCGAGACCCTCAACCCGGACACCGGTCAGATCTCCGTCACCGACCCCTCGGGCAACGTCACCACCTCGCACCTCAACCCGGGCGACTCCTTCGCCAACCCGGACGGCTCCACCACCACGCTCAACAACGACGGCACCCTCACCACGAAGTTCCCCGACGGCTCCGTCCAGACCCTCAACCCGGACACCGGCGCGCTCACCACCACCGACCCCTCGGGCCACACGACCACCACCGACATCGACGGCACCGGCCTCCCCTCGTCCTCGATCGACACCAGCGGCCTCAACAACGGCAGCACCATCGACACGAGCGGACTGAACAACGGCAGCAGCCTCGACACCAGCGGCCTGAACACGACCACGACCGGCCCCAACGGCGGCGGCCTCGGCGGCAGCAGCAGCCTCAACACGTCCGGCGGCGGCCTGGATTCGGGCCTCGACAGCGGCTACGACGACTACGACAGCACCCCCTACACCGGCGGCGCGCTGCGCTCCGACGCCCTCGACACCAGCACCCTCGCCGCCGCCTCCACCGACGCCCAGAGCGCGTCGGGCGGCGGCACCCCCCTCAACCCGATGGGGATGGGCGGCATGGGAGGCATGGGCGGCGGAATGGGCGGCGGAGGCGGCGGACAGGGCGGCAACACCGAGCGCACCCGGGCCGTCCTCACCGACCCGTCCAACACCTCCACCCGACGCGGCCGGAACACCCGTGCCGCATCCGTGGACGAGGACGAGGACGTCGTGCTGACCCGGCCCACCACGTCCAGCGCCCCGTACCCGGTGGGCGGCCCCGGCAGCAACGGCGCGGGCCAGAACGGCCGTTCCACCGAGAGCGGCGACCGCGCCCGCGATGCGTGGCTCACCGAGGACGAGGACGTCTGGGGCACGGACGAGGGCGGCTCGCCGGCGGTGATCGGCCGATGAACACGGGACCGGACACAGGACCGGACACGGGACCGGACACGGGAATTCGGGGCCGGGACAGCGCACGAGGTGCCGGATGAGCAGTGAGTCGATCGAGCAGCGGCTGGCCAAGGCGATGGCCGAACTGGAGGCCACCGAGGCCGCGGTGGCCCGCGCCGAGAGCGAACTCGCCCACGCCGAGAGCACGGTGCGCTCCGCGGACCGCGCCGTCGAGGTGACCGTCAGCGCACAGGGCGACCTGCGCGCGCTGACCTTCCTGGACGACAAGTACCGCACCATGCCCGCCGGTCAGCTCGCCGCGAGCGTGCTGGAGGCCGTGCAGGAGGCCCGGGCCCGGATGGCCCGCCATGTCATGGCCACCTTCGAGCCGTTCACCAAGGCCAACCCCGAGGCGCCCGAGATCGCCGGCTTCGACGTGGACTGGAACAAGATCTTCGGGCCCGGTGTGCTGGAGGGCCCCAAGGGCGGCCGACGGCGCGGGGCCGGCCGGCTCCGCGACGAGATCAGCGAAGACCCGGAGGACTGAGAAGACGATGTCGAACGCCTACTCCGCCAGCCCGGCGGCGCTCATCGCCGGTACCCGGCAGATCGAGCAGATCAGCCGGCTGGCCAACGAGATGATCAGCGAGTTCATCACCGATGTGTCGTCCACCTCCGGCTGGCCCGGACACGACGACGACTTCGCCAAGCAGATGCGCCCGCAGGAGAAGGAACAGCGGGAGGGGTCCGTCACCACCGGCTCGTCCCTGTCCGAGGCCATCGTCAGCATCGGCGACGGCACCCTCACCAACCTCAAGAGCGTGCTGGGCACCCAGAACGGCGTACTGGACGCCATCCACGACTCCAGCACGGGCGACACCAACACCGGTTCGCACAACGGAAAGCACTGACGCGGCGGACCGCCCCTGATGACCATCCACGCGACGCCCCAGCTGAACAACCTGTTGTTCGTGCTCATCGGCGAGAAGTTCCTCCAGGCCGACGAGGACATGGCCTACGCCAACGGCAAGCCGTACGAGCGGCTGGGCCGGCGTATGCGTGACCTCTCGGACCTGATCGAGCAGACCGCCGGCGGGGTGGGGCGCGCGCTGCCGCCGCAGGTCGGGAACAACTATGTGCGCGCGATGCACATGTTCCTCGACAGCGACGGCGTCAACTACCTGAAGGAGTTCGCCGACCAGCTCGACGGCATCGGGCAGTCCCGCACCAAGTCCTCCATGGACATCATGGAGTCCAAGTGGCAGATCATCGCCGAACTGGTGCGGCTGCTCATCGAGTTGATGGTCATCGCGGTGCTGTCCGCGTTCACCGGCGGGTCCGCCTCCAGCCAGGCCGCGGTGGCGAAGGCCCGCAGCCGGGTCGCCATTCTCACGCTGATGGACTGGCTGCTGAAGAAGACGCATCTGCTGCCGAGCCTCACCGAGGCGATCGAAGAGGCGTTCACCACCTTCGCGGTACGGCTGGCCATGATGCTCGGCGCGCCCAAGGGCCGCCGCCCGCACGGCTTCGACTGGTCGCAGATCGTCCAGGACGGTGTCTTCGGCGCGTTCACCGGCCTGTTCCACGGCCTGCTCACGGACGTCGGCAAGTACCTGAAGAAGAACCTCAAGAACATCTTCAACGGCCACAACCCGTTCAAGGACATCACGGGCAACGGGGCGAAGTTCAACAAGAAGTTCGACACCCCCGACATCAACACCAAGCCCAAACCGAAGCCGACCCCCACGCCGAACCCGAAAACCACCCCCACACCCACCCCGACCCCGCACCTCACACCGACACCGACCCCGAAGCCGAAGAGCTTCGGCGACAAGC
>NZ_JAEQAZ010000263.1 GCF_016654115.1 Streptomyces sp. MBT53 | reverse complement strand
AGGGTGCCGGAACGGGTTCGGGCGGGGGCGCGGGTGCTGGAACGGGCTCGGGTGAGGGCGCGGGGCCAGGCCCGGACGGAGTCGCGGAAGGGGCGCCGTGACGCCCTTACGCCCCATACGGCACCCCCGGGCGCGCGGCTCGTTCGGGCGTTCGCTACTTTTGCGGTGTGGACAAGAAGAACGCCCTGCGCGCCGGCGCCCTGGCTGCCGGTACGACGCTGATGATGCTGCTCATGACGTCCCCCGCGCTCGCGCTCACCCGCGACGACGGTGACGACCCGGGCTCCGGCCTGAGCGTCGCCGAGACGCTGGGGCTCTATGTCCTGTGCCCGCTCGCGCTGTTCGCGATCATCGCGGGCCTCGTCATGGTGCTGGACAAGTCCAAGGACCGTGCGCCGAAGGCCAAGTCCGCCACCGGCACGAAGGCCTGACCCCACCTTTTCCGAAGGGCGCCCGCATCACCCACAGCGGTGAGGCGGGCGCCCTTGGCATGTCCGCTCACGGGCTCGGCGCGGTCAGATACCGCTGCACCGTCGGCCCGAGCCAGACCGTGATCTCCTCGCGGGTCAGCGCCACGGTCGGCGGGATGCGCAGCACATAGCGGGTGAGCGCGAGCCCCAGGAGCTGGGAGGCGACCAGCCCGGCCCGCGTCGGCGCCTGCTCGGGGTCGGGGCACGCCTGCCGTGCGACCGGCAGCAGTTGCTCCCGGAAGATCGCCTGCATCCGCTCGGCCCCGCCCTGGTTCGTGGCGCCGACCCGGAGCATCGCCGTCAGCTCCTCGTTCTCCTCCCACATGGCGAGGAAGTGCGTCACCAGCGCGTGGCCCACCTCGTCCCGCGCCGCCGAACTCAGGTCCGGCAGCCGCAGGTCGTAGGAGACGGCCGCGGCGAACAACCCCTCCTTGTTGCCGTAGTAGCGCATCACCATCGACGGATCGATCCGGGCGTCCTTGGCGATGGCGCGGATGGTGGCGCGCTCGTAGCCGTCGGCGGCGAAGCGCTCGCGGGCGGCTTCGAGGATGGCGGCGCGGGTGGCGTCGGAGCGGCGGGGGTTGGGGCTCGGGCCTGAGCCCGTGTCGCTTGTGCTGGCGCTGACGTTCATGCCAACAAGCGTAGGCCAACACGTGTTGACAGTCCAGGGAGGCGGTCCTAGTCTCATCAACGAGCGTTGGCCAACAGGCGTTGGCAAACAACCGTTGACACCACTGTCGACCCCAGGAGGTCACCATGAACCACACCGCCCCCGTCCCGGCCCCCGTTCCCGCCGCCGCCCCGGTCATCGTCGTCGGCTCCGGCCCCACCGGCCTGCTCCTGGCCGGTGACCTCGCCGCCGCCGGCGTCCCGGTCACCCTGCTGGAGAAGCGCCCCGAGAAGATCAGCAACCTCTCCCGCGCCTTCGTCCTGCACGCCCGCACCCTGGAGCAGCTCGACGCCCGCGCCCTCGCCGACGAGCTCGAAGCCCTGGGCCAACCCCTCGACCGGCTCCGCCTGTTCGGCCGCCTCACCATCGACCTCACCCCCCTCCCGTCCCGCTTCAACCACCTCCTCGTCCTCCCGCAGTACGAGGTCGAGAAGGCGCTGCTGCGGCGCGCGGTCGAGGCCGGGGTGGACTTCCGGTACGAGACCGAGCTGACCGGGCTGACGCAGGACGCGGACGGCGTGACCGTCGAGGTCCGCGGACCCACCGGGCCGTCCGAGTCACTTCACGCCGCGTACGTCGTCGGCACCGACGGAATGCGCAGCGCCGTACGGGACGCCATCGGGCTGCCCTTCCCCGGCCGGTCCGTCATCCGTTCCGTCGTCCTCGCCGACGTCCTGCTCGACGAGAAGCCCGACACCCTGCTCACCGTGGCCACGGTCGGCGACGCCTTCGCCTTCATCGCGCCCTTCGGCGACGGCTACTACCGCGTCATCGGCTGGAACCGCGCCCGCGACGCCGCCGACGACGAGCCCCTCGACCTCGACGAGGTCAGGGAGATCACCCGGCTCGCGCTCGGCACGGACTTCGGGATGCGCGACGCCCGCTGGATGTCCCGCTTCCACAGCGACGAACGCCAGGCACCCGCCTACCGCGTGGGCCGCGTCTTCCTGGCCGGCGACGCCGCGCACGTGCACACCCCGGCCGGCGGCCAGGGCATGAACACCGGCCTCCAGGACGCGGCCAACCTCGGCTGGAAACTGGCCGCGGTGCTCGGCGGCCACGCGCCCCTGACCCTCCTCGACACCTACCAGTCCGAGCGCCACCCGGTCGGCAAGGCGGTCCTGCGCAGCAGCGGCGGCATCGTCCGCCTCGCGATGGCCAAGCGCCCCTGGACCCTCGCCCTGCGCGCGACCCTCACCACGGTCCTCGACCACGTGACTCCGGCCCGCCGCAAGGCCCTCGGCCAACTCACCGGCATCGGCTACGCCTACCCGGCCCCCCGAGGCACCCACCACCTGACCGGCACCCGCGCCCCCGACATCTCCCTCGCGAACGGCACCCGCCTCTACGAGGCCCTGCGCGGCGGCCGGTTCGTACTGATCACACCGGAGGCCTACGACCCGAAGGGCGCCCACGGCGACCGACTGACCCCGGAACGCTGGGCGAGCGACCGCCGTACGGCCCTGTTGGTCCGCCCGGACGGATACGTGGCCTGGGCGGCCGACGACGCCGACCCGGCCGCGGTCGGGGCGGCGCTGGCCGAGCATGTCGGCTGAACGGGCCTTCCAGGAGCGGCTACCGCTCGGTCGACGACAGCAACTCCCGCAACAGGTCGGCCAGTTGGCCGGCCTGTTCCGTGTCGAGGCCGGACAGGGCCGCCGTCTGGGCGGCGAGACCCGCTCCCACCGCCTCGTCGATCAACGTCAACCCCTTCTCCGTCAGGGTCACTTGGAGTCCTCGTCGGTCGTGCGGGTCGGGGGAGCGGCGGAGGAGGTCGGCGCGTTCGAGTTTGTCGAGGCGGCCGGTCATGCCGCCTGTGGTGAGCATCAGGGTCGCCGAGAGTTGGCGTGGCGAGAGGGTGTACGGCTCGTCGGCGCGGCGCAGGGTCGCGAGGACGTCGAACTCGCCGCGTGAGATGCCGTAGGACGCGTACGCCTTCTCCATGCTGTCGCCCATGGCCCGGGAGAGCCGGAAGATCCGCCCGAAGACCTCCATCGCGGCGGTGTCGAGGTCGGGCCGCACCACCGCCCACTGCTCGACGATCGCGTCGACGGGGTCCTTGCGCTGCTCCGGGCGTGCACTCATGCGTCGAGTATCGGCGGGGCGACGGGTTGTCCGCAAGAAAGTGACTTGACGGAAAGTTGCTTGCGGCTAAGCTAATTAGTGGCAAGTTACTTATGAAGAAGTATGAAGGAGTATGAAGGGGATGGCATGAACCGCTCCACCACCATCGTCCTCACCGCCCTCGCCCCGATCTCCTGGGGCACCACCTACGCCGTCACCACCCAGTTCCTCCCGCCCGACCGCCCCCTCTTCACCGGCCTGATGCGGGCCCTCCCCGCCGGTCTGGTGCTCCTCGCGCTGGCCCGGGTGCTGCCGCGCGGGGCCTGGTGGTGGAAGGCGACGGTGCTCGGCGCGCTGAACATCGGCGCCTTCTTCCCGCTGCTGTTCCTGTCCGCGTATCGGCTCCCGGGCGGCATGGCCTCGGTCGTCGGGTCGATCGGGCCGCTGATCGTCGTAGGCCTCTCGGCGGTTCTGCTGGGGCAGCGGCCCACGGCCCGGAGCGTGTTCACCGGCGCCCTCGCGGCCTTCGGCGTCAGTCTCGTCGTACTGAAGGCGGCCGGTGCGCTCGACCCGGTCGGTGTGCTCGCGGCCCTCGCGTCCACGGCCTCGATGTCCACCGGCACCGTGCTGACCAAGCGGTGGGGCCGCCCGGACGGCGTCGGCCCGCTCGCCCTCACCGGCTGGCAGCTCACCGCCGGCGGACTGCTCATAGCCCCCGTCGCCCTCCTGGTCGAGGGGGCGCCGCCCGCGCTCGACGGCCGGGCGGTCGGCGGCTACCTCTACCTCGCGCTGGCGAACACGGCGGTCGCGTACTGGCTCTGGTTCCGCGGCATCGGCCGGCTCTCCGCCACCCAGGTCACCCTGCTCGGCCCGCTGTCCCCGCTGACCGCGGCCGTCGTCGGCTGGGCGGCGCTCGGGCAGGCGCTCACGCCGGTGCAGGTGGCGGGGATGGCGCTGGCGTTCGGTGCCACGGTGGCCGGACAACTCGGTGCGCGTACCCCTGCCGTTTCCGTTCGGGGGGTAGCGTCACGCGGGAACGCCGTGACGCAACGCCGGAGGCGCCCGTGGCCGATGAATCCTGCCCCAGTTGTGGCAAGCCGCTCACCGCACGGACGGGCCGTACCGGTCGCCGTTCCGTGTACTGCTCCGCCGCCTGCCGACAGAAGGCCTACCGGGAGCGACGGGGGAGTGCCGAGGTCGGTGTCGAGGGGCTGATCAAGGAGATCGGGCGGCAGGTGGAGGAGCTGGTGCCACAGCCGCCCTCCGTCTTCTACTCCGGGGTGACGGACCTGTCGTCGACCGTCGCGCGGCTGCGGCGGGTGGCCCGCACGGCGCGCGACACCGCTCAGGAATCCGTCACCCACGCACCCGTTACGGAAGTCCCCGCCGTCGCCGAAGTCCCCCTCGACGAAGGCGACTTCGCCGCGCTCGTCGAGTCCCACCGCCGTGAGATCCAGGTCCACTGCTACCGCATGACCGGGTCGTACGACGACGCCGAGGATCTGGTGCAGGAGACGTTCCTGCGGGCCTGGCGGGCCCGGGACACCTTCCAGGGGCGGGCCGGTGCCCGTACCTGGCTGTATCGCATCGCCACCAACGCCTGCCTGGACTTCCAGCGCCGTACGGCCCGCCGCCCCAAGCGCTACGAGCCGTTGCCCGGCATGAACCACGGCGGCGGGGAGCCGCCCGCGCGTATCACCTGGCTGCAGCCCTACCCCGACGACGAGTTGCCCTCCGCCGAGGAGCAGCCGGAGGCCGCCGCCGTCTCCCGCGAGACCCTCGAACTGGTCTTCCTGGCCGCCGTCCAGCATCTCCCGCCGCGCCAGCGCGCGGTGTTGGTGCTGCGGGACGTCCTCGGGCTGACCGCCGTGGAGACCGGTGAGGCCCTCGACATGACCGTGGCCTCGGTCAACAGCGCGCTGCAACGCGCCCGCCCCACCCTGCGCGACCGGCTCCCCGGCCGCCGTGCGGACTGGACGGCCGAGGGGCCCACCGAGCACCAACGCGCCCTGGTCAAGCGGTACATGGCCGCCGCCGAACGCCTCGACCTGTCCGAGGTCGCCACGCTGCTCAGCGAGGACGTCACCCTCACCATGCCACCGAACCCGTTCTGGTTCGTCGGCCGTGACGCGCTCGTGGAGTTCCTGAGCGTCAGTCTCGACGCCGACTCGCCCATGTTCCTGGGGCATTGGCGCCATCTCCCCGCCCGCGCCAACGGGCAACTCGCGGCGGGGGGTTACGTCCGACGGCCCGGTACGACCGTCTACCGCGCCCAGGTTCTCGACGTGCTCCGCTTCGACGCCGACGACCGGATCGCCGAGATCACGTCCTTCGAACCGCACCTGTTCCCGGCCTTCGGACTGCCGCTGCGGCTGTGACCGATGAGTGGTGGGCTCCCCGTGCGTCTGTATGGCCGACACGAACGACACGTACATCTCGACCCACTAGGAGTTCACCATGTTGCTCACCGACAAGACCGCGGTCATCTACGGCGCCGGCGGCTCGATCGGCGGCGCGGTCGCCCGTGCCTTCGCCGCCGAGGGCGCCCGTGTCCACCTCGTGGGACGGACTCTGGAGACGCTGGAGGCCGTAGCCAGTGACATCAAGGACGCCGAGGTGGCCGTCCTCGACGCGCTGGACGAGACGGCCGTGGAGGAACACCTCGCCCGGGTCGGGGACGTCGACGTGTCCTTCAACCTGGTCTCGCGCGGCGACGTCCAGGGCCTGCCGATCACCGACATGCCCGTCGACGCCTTCCTGGCGCCGGTGATCAACGGCACTCGCGCCAACTTCATCACCGCCCGCGCCGCCGCCCGCCGCATGGCCGAACGGGGGTCCGGTGTCGTCCTCACCCTCAACAGCGGTTCCGCGCACGGCAGTCCGATGATGGGCGGCACCGGTCCCGCCGACGCGGCGACCGACAGCCTGGTGCGCAACCTGGCGATGGAGCTGGGCCCGCGCGGGGTGCGCGCGGTCGGGATCTGGGCCGCGGGCATCCCCGAGACGCTCACCATCGAGAAGCTCGGCAAGGTCAACCCCGACCTCAACGAGGCCGCGATCCAGGGGATCCTGGACCACCTCTCCAGCCTGCGCATGACCCGCCGCAACCCCACCCTCGCCGAGATCACCGCGACCGCCGTGTTCCTCGCCTCGGACCACGCGGCGAGCATCACCGGCACGTTCGTGAATGTCACGGGCGGGATGTTCCCGGGCTGAGGGACGACAAAGGGCGCCCGGCTGCACGCCGGGCGCCCTCATGGCCGTAGACGAAGTGACTACGAAGCGGCCGCGTCCGCCGCCTGGGCCTTCAGGGCGCGCTCCACGCCCGAGCGGGACTCCGAGACCAGGCGGCGCAGGGCCGCGTTGGGTTCGGCGGTGGTCAGCCAGGTGTCCGTGCGGTCCAGGGTGTCCTGGGAGACCTGGATCGACGGGTAGAGGCCGATCGCGATCTGCTGGGCGATCTCGTGCGAACGGGCGTCCCAGATCTCCTTGACCGCCGCGAAGTACTTCTCCGTGTACGGCGCCAGCAGTTCGCGCTGGTCGGTCTGGACGAAGCCCGAAATCACCGCTTCCTGAAGGGCGTTGGGGAGCTTGTCGGACTCGACGACCTGCGCCCAGGCCTCCGCCTTCGCCTCCTCGGTCGGACGGGCGGCCCGGGCGGTCGCCGCGTGACGCTCACCGGCGGCCGTCTTGTCCCGCTCGTACTCGCCGGCGATCTCCGCCTCGTCGAACCGGCCGACGGCCGCGAGGCGTTCGACGAACGCCCAGCGCAGCTCGGTGTCGACGGCCAGGCCCTCGATCGTCTGCGTGCCCTCCAACAGGGCGTCCAGCAGGTCGAGCTGCTCCGGCGTGCGGGCCGTGGACGCGAACGCCCGGGCCCACGCCAGCTGGTGGTCGCTCGCGGCCTCCGCCGAGCGCAGATGCGCCAGCGTGGCGTCCGTCCAGCGGGTGAGCAGCGCCTCGCGGGCGGCCGGGTCGGCGTACAGCTCGATGGCGAGCTTCACCTGCCGCTGCAGCGACTGCACGACACCGATGTCCGACTCCTTGCCGACGCCCGACAGGACGAGGGAGAGGTAGTCGCGGGTGGCGAGTTCGGCGTCGCGGGTCATGTCCCAGGCCGAGGCCCAGCACAGGGCGCGGGGCAGCGAGGACTCGAAGTCGCCCAGGTGCTCGGTGACGAAGGCCAGCGACTGCTCGTCGAGGCGGACCTTCGCGTACGACAGGTCGTCGTCGTTGAGCAGCACCACGTCCGGGCGGCGCTTGCCGACGAGCTGCGGTACGGCGGTCAACTCGCCGTCCACGTCCAGCTCGACGCGCTCGTCGCGCACCAACTTGCTGGTGTCCTCGTCGAGTTCGTACAGGCCGACCGCGATGCGGTGCGGGCGGAGCGTGGGCTCGCCCTTCGCGCCCTCCGGGAGCGCCGGGGCCTGCTGGCGGATCGCGAAGGCGGTGATGACACCGTCGGCGTCGGTCTCGATCTCCGGACGCAGGATGTTGATGCCGGCCGTCTCCAGCCACAGCTTCGACCAGGTCTTCAGATCACGCCCGGAGGTCTCCTCCAGCGCGCCGAGGAGGTCGGAGAGCCGGGTGTTGCCGAACGCGTGCCGCTTGAAGTACGCCTGCACGCCCGCGAAGAACTCGTCCATGCCGACGTACGCGACGAGCTGCTTCAGGACGCTCGCGCCCTTGGCGTATGTGATGCCGTCGAAGTTGACGAGGACGTCGTCGAGGTCGTTGATCTCGGCCATGATCGGGTGGGTGGAGGGCAGTTGGTCCTGCCGGTAGGCCCACGTCTTCATGGAGTTGGCGAAAGTCGTCCACGAGTGCGGCCAGCGCGACTGGGGGGCGTACGCCTGGCAGGCGGCCTCGGCGTAGGTGGCGAACGACTCGTTCAGCCACAGGTCGTTCCACCACTCCATGGTGACCAGGTCGCCGAACCACATGTGGGCCAGCTCGTGCAGGATCGTGGCGGCCCGCACCTCGTACGCGGCGTCCGTGACCTTCGACCGGAACACGTACTGGTCGCGGATGGTCACCGCGCCCGCGTTCTCCATCGCGCCCGCGTTGAACTCCGGGACGAACAGCTGGTCGTACTTCTTGAACGGGTACTGGTAGTCGAACTTCTCCTGGAACCACTCGAAGCCCTGCCGGGTCACCTCGAAGATGGCGTCGGAGTCGAGGTACTCGGCGAGCGAGGGCCGGCAGTAGATGCCGAGCGGGACGCTCTGCCCGTCCTTCTCGTACACGCTGTGGACGGAGTGGTACGGCCCGACGATGAGCGCCGTGATGTACGTCGAGATGCGCGGCGTCGGCTCGAACACCCAAGTGTCGTCCCGGGGTTCGGGCGTCGGGGAGTTGGAGACGACGGTCCAGCCCGTCGGCGCCTTCACGGTGAACTGGAAGGTGGCCTTCAGGTCCGGCTGCTCGAAGCTCGCGAACACGCGGCGCGCGTCCGGGACCTCGAACTGGGTGTAGAGGTAGGCCTGTTGGTCGACGGGGTCGACGAACCGGTGCAGTCCCTCACCGGTGTTGGTGTAAGCGCAGTCCGCGACGACCCGCAGGACGTTGGGCCCTTCCAACAGTCCGGCCAGCGCGATCCGCGAGTCCTTGAAGACCTCGTCGGGGTCGAGGGCGTCGCCGTTCAGCGTCACCTCGTGGACGGCCGGGGCGATCAGGTCGATGAAGGACTCGGCGCCACCCTCCGTCACATCGAAGCGCACCGTCGTCGCGGACCTGTAGGTCCCGCCCTCCTGCGCGCCGGAGAGGTCGAGATCGATCTCGTACGAGTCAACGGTGAGCAGCGTCGCCCGCTGCTGCGCCTCTTCGCGAGTCAGGTTTGTGCCAGGCACGCGGTCATCTCCTCGTTATGTGTGGGTTGCGCCATCCTTCCACGGGACCTGACCCGAACGCGATGTCCGTATCCCGCCGGTCAGCGGGGCGGACGAGCGCGAGCCTGGAGTCATGACGACGTACACGGCACGACCCATCGACCCCACGGTTCTGAAGGAGCTGCGCTCTGCTGACGATGCGGGGCGCGGAATGGTTCCCTCACTCGACGAGGAGGGCGGCGCTCCGCTCCGCTGCTGCCTGCGCCGCAGCGAGCGGGGGGAGCGGATCGCCCTGGTCTCCTACGCCCCGCTGCGCCGCTGGGCGGCGGAAACGGGGGTGGATCCGGGGGCGTACGACGAGCAGGGACCGGTGTTCATCCACGCGGAGGAGTGCGGGGGGCCTGCGGCCGGCTCCGGTCACCCCTTCGCGGACGACCACCGGGTGCTGCGCCGCTACTCGGCCGAGGGCCACATCCTCGGCGGCGAACTGGTCGACACCGTCGACGACGAGGCCTTCCACCGGGCCTTCACCGACCCGGACGTGGTCCTCGTCCACGTCCGGGCCGTCGAGTACGGCTGCTTCTTCTACGAGGTACAGCGACCCCGAATCAGCCCCTCCGGCGTTTGAGG
>NZ_JAEQAZ010000262.1 GCF_016654115.1 Streptomyces sp. MBT53 | reverse complement strand
GCCTCCGCCTCCCCGCCGACATCCGTCCGGTCGAGCACGCGCCACACGATCTCCCCGTCCGGCCGCTGCGCCCAACTCCCCACCACCCGCCCGTTCCACCACACCGTGGGCCCCACATTGCCGCTGCCGTCGAACAGCGCGGGACGCAACTCCGGTGCCAGGTACCAGTCCCGGTGCTGCCAGCCCATCGCCGTCGGATCGAGCCCGGGCAGCAGGGCCGCCCACGGTTCGGCGGGGTCGGCCGGCGGATCGACGTCCCCGGCGGCGACGTAACCCGCCCCCTCGTCCAGGGACACCGGCTCCGCGCCGATCGCCGCCAGGGCCCGGCGGACCTCCGTCACCCGCCACCCCGTCCACCACTTCAGGTCGGCCTCGGTGGCCGGGCCGCAGGCCGTGAGCCAGCGGCGCAGCAGGGCCGACTGGGCCTCGGCCACGTCGAGTTCGGGATGTTCCGGTGCCACCGCCCAGCGCAGCTGGCTCGATGTCCAGCCGCCGAGCGGACGGCCCCGTACGACCTTCCCCTCGACCCCCAGCACCCTCAGCAGCCGGGTCGAGAGGGTGTGGACGCCCTCGTAGTTCTTCCCGGGCGCGTACACCCACTGTTCCCTCAACCTCGGTTCGTCCTCGGCGAGTTCGGCAGCCGTCGCCTGCCCGCGCCGGGCCAGCGCGGCCAGCGTCGCGTCCTCGACCTCCTTCAGCCAGACCGCGTCCGGCGCCCCCGCCTTGGCCATGTCCTTGACCAGGGAGGCCCGTTCACGCGCGGCGACGGCGAGTCCGGTCGAGGCGTGCACGACGGCGGTCAGGTCGGCGGGGAAGACGAACACGGTGTGCCGCATGCCGTGCATACGGAGCAGCGTGCGGTCCTCGTACAGGGCGCGGGCGGTCTCGTCCACGGTGACAGTCGGGTCGGCCAGCCGCGCCCCCACGGCCAGGAACACCGTCGCCGGGTCCGTGCCGTGCAGGGCGACGAGGGAGTCGGCGACCTCCTCGGGCGTTCCGGCGCGGGTGCTCGCGGCGAGACGGTGGCGGAGGGCGAGCCGGGTCCGCCGTTCGGCCGCGGTGATGTGGCGCGGGCTGCTCATCCGGACCTCCGCTTGAAAGCCTGAAAGGGTGACTTCTCGACCGACAGTAAACGGGTGGGTCGGTGGGCGGACAGTCTGTTCGTTCACCTGATCGCCGTGCACGGAGTGCGCCCCCACGCCCACCCCGTTTCACTGCGTACATGACCACACCGGCCGACCGAGCGGAGCGTGGCCGTGCCGCGCGCAAACGCGTTGCCCGGTCCGCGCACGCCGGCTGGATCCCCTCCGTGGACCGCCCCGACCCCGTCGCCGTACTGGAACGCCAGGGTCGCGACCGGCTCCCGGAACTCCTCCCGATCCGCTACGGCCGGATGGTCGCTTCCCCCTTCGCCTTCCTGCGCGGCTCGGCCGCCGTGATGGCCGCCGACCTCGCGTCCCAGCCGCACACCGGACTCACCGTGCAGCTGTGCGGGGACGCGCACCTCCTCAACTTCGGCCTGTACGCGTCCCCGGAACGCGCCCTGCTCTTCGACCTCAACGACTTCGACGAGACGTTCCCGGGCCCCTTCGAGTGGGACGTCAAACGCCTCGCCGCCAGCATCGCCGTCGCCGCCCGCGAGAACGGCCACGGCGACACCAAGGCCCACCGCGCGGCGCTGGAGGCGACCGCCACGTACCGTACGGCCCTGCGTGCCCTGGCCCGCAAGGGCGAACTCGCCGTCTGGTACGACCGGATCGACGCCGACAGCCTGCTGCCCCTGGTCCGCTCCGCCCGCAACCGCCGCCGGGTCGAGTCCAGCCTCACCCGCGCCCGCCGCCGCACCAGCCTGCACGCCGTCGGCAAACTCACCGAGACCGTCGACGGCCGCCGCCGTATCGTCCAGGACCCGCCCCTCCTGGAACCGGCCGGCGCCTCGGACATGGCCGCCGTACGCAAGATCTTCAGCGACTACCGCTCCACCCTCTCCGAGGAGCGCCGCCTGCTGCTCGACCGCTACCGCTTCGTCGACGCCGCCCGCAAGGTCGTCGGCGTCGGCAGCGTCGGCACCCGCTGCTTCATCGTGCTGCTCTCCGGCCGCGACCAGGACGACCCGCTGTTCCTGCAGATCAAGGAGGCGCGGAAGTCCGTACTGGAGGAGCATCTGCCGAGCGGACCGTACGTCCACCCCGGTCATCGTGTCGTCGCAGGCCAGCGGCTGCTCCAGGCCGCGAGCGACATCTTCCTCGGCTGGATGACCGGACCGCAGGGCCGCGCCTTCTACTGGCGCCAGCTGCGCGACATGAAGGGCTCCGCGGACGTCGCCGGCATGAGCCCGGCCGAACTCCTCGCCTACGGCCGCCTGTGCGGCACCGCGCTGGCCCGCGCCCACGCCCGCTCCGGCGACCGCGTCGCCATCGCCGCGTACCTCGGCGGCACCGACACCTTCGAACACGCCGTGGCCGACTTCGCCTCGGCCTACGCCGGCCAGACCGCCGCCGATCACGCCGCACTGGACGCGGCGGTGACGGCGGGTGTGGTGACGGCGGCACCGGGGATCTGACAGGGGCGACCAGGGGGCCGCCCAAAAAGCAGATGCACGCCGAGTGATCGCGCCCCTACGCTGGACACACGTTGCGGAGCTGCCCACCACCGCTTTCGGCAGGACAGGTACCACCCCGCGGACTCGGGGCTACTCTCTACGCACCGACGGCCGGACGCCCTCCCCCAGCGCCCCGTCGCGCCCACAACAGATCACCGCTCGTACACACCCACGCCCACGGAGGCCCGTCATGGGCACCATCGTCATATCCGGGACCGTCGTCCTGGTCGTCTTCGGCTTCGGCAACCACGTCTGGTGGCTGGCCGCGGTCGCCGTCCTCTTCCTGTACGTGCAGTACGGCCGCGACTCGTCGTCGTCCACGTCTTCTACGTCGTCCTCGTCGGCCGGGGGCTCCTCCTCGGGGGGCGGAGCGACCCCGTCGAGCTACCGCGCGTACCGCGACCGCCGTGACAAGCAGGCCAAGTGGGAGCGCCGCTACCAGCGCGAACGCCCCCTGGAATCGCGTCGGCAGGCACGGGAGAAGAAGTAGGCAGGATCTACAACCCGGGGGCGCCCCACACCGGGAACCACCGGCTCAGATCCTGCTCGATCCGCAGGTCGTTGCCGAGCATCGACCTGACCTGCAGTTCCAGCGAGCTGTCGCGCCGCTGTCCGTCCCCGGCCAGCGGCGCGAACGGGAAGAACGTGCCGCGCTTGTAGAGATAGACGAGCGCGAGCCGCCTGCCTCCGTCATCCTCGAACCCGGCGAGCGAGCACAGCAGTTGGGGCCCGAAGCCGTTGACCTCCATCGCGCTGTTGACCGCGTGCAGATCGTTGACCAGCGCCGACAACTGGTCGGGCGCCCGGTGCGAGACCAGCCACGAGTAGCCGTAGGCGTCCTGGGTCAACTCCACCGGGGGGCCGGTGCGTTCGGAGTCCGCGTCCAGCAGCGCCTGGACCTCCCGGTGCGTCTGCTCGAACGCCCCGCCCTCCACCGTGGCGAAGCACACCGCACCGCGCCCGGTCGCCCTGAAGCCGGCCGCCGCCTCCAGCGTCACCGCCGCCGAGGGCAGCGCGAACAGCTGGTCGAGATCGGGGGCGACCGGTTTCGTACGGCCGAGCAGGATGTCCAGCAACCCCATACTCAGCCCGCCTTGTCGATGCCGGGCACCGCCGCCTCACCCAACTCGGCGGAGATCCGCCCCAGTTGGTCGAGCCGCTGCTCCAGGCTCGGGTGCGTCGAGAAGTACTTCGAGATACCGGGCTCGGTGCCGGTCGCCGGCGTGAAGTAGAAGGCGTTGAAGGCCTGCGCGGTCCGCAGGTCCTTGGTCGGGATCCGGGCGATGTCCCCGTCGACCTTGGTGAGCGCGGAGGCCAGCGCCGAGGGCTTCCCGGTGAGCAGGGCCGCCGCCCGGTCCGCCGCCAGCTCCCGGTACCGGGACAGTGCCCTGATCAGCAGGAAGCTGATCGCGTACACGGCCGCCGAGATCCCCATGATCCCCGCGAAGACGGCAAGGGTGTTCTGGTCCTTCCTGCCCCGGAAGATCTGCGAGTAGAACGCGAACCGCACCATGAGCCCGGCGAGCACCCCGAGGAACGAGGCCACCGTGATCACGGCCACGTCCTTGTGCGCCACGTGCGACAGCTCGTGCGCGAGCACACCCTCCAGCTCGGCCGGCTCCAGCCGCCGCAGCAGTCCGGTGGTCACACAGATGACGGCATTGTCGGCGTTCCGCCCGGTGGCGAACGCATTCGGCATGTCGATGTCCGACACGGCGACGACGGGCTTGGGCATGTCGGCCACGGCACACAGCCGGTCGATCACACCGTGCAGATCGGGATACTCCTCCCGCTCCACGATCCGGCCCTTCATCGCGTACAGCGCGATCCGGTCGGAGAACCAGTACTGCGCGACGAGCAGCCCGCCGGCCACCACCACGACCAGCACCCAGGACTTCAGCAACACGATCAGCGCGGCCACGAACGCCACGTACAACAGCCCGAGCAGGAACAGCGTCAGACCCATACGCACGGTCAGCCGCCGGTCGCTCCGGAAGCGGCTCTGCATCTGCCATCACCCCGCAGTCAGGCACTCGTCCCAACGCCCAGTGTGCACCCGGCCTCTCCCATGAAGCGGTCCCGATCGGGCCTAGGCGGAGCAAAAGGTGCCTGTGAATCCGGGTCCGGTCCTCACCTCCGCTTTACGGCGTGCTCGGCCCACCCGCGCAGCTTCACGTCCGGATCGTCCGACAACGCCTCGGCCGCCCGCCGCCTGACGCCCCCGCCCCGCGCGTCGAGCAGCCGGAACGCGGCGACCCGCACCGGCCGGGGCCACCGTGCCCCCAGCCTTTCCGTCAGCCACTCCTCGGGCACCAGCTCCGCGGACGGCAACAGCGCGGCCGTCACCTCCCGCACGACCCCGGCCGCCGGATCGTCCAGCAGCGGCCACAGCCGTCGTACGTCCGCCACGTCCAGCACCCGCAGACCGGCCACGGCCCGCGCCCGCACCGCGGCCGTCCGATGACCGACGAGTGTCCACAGCAGCTCGGCGTCCGCCCGCCCACCGCACTCCGCCAGCCCGATCACGGCCCCGGGCACCGGCTCCGGCGCCGCGCACCACGCCCGGTACAACGGCAGCGGATCGACCCCGTCCTGCCGTACGACATACCGAGCACAGGCCCGTACGACCGCCGCCCGGTCGGCCAGGAAACCCACCGCGAGATCGGCCCGCCCGGCCGGCCGCAGCAAGGTGACCCCGGCGGAACGGACCCGCGGACTGCGCGCCCCGAGCAGCGGCCCGACGACCTCGTCGTACGCCCCGCCCTTCGCCACGGCGGCCAGCGTGGCATCCGCGCACAGGGTCTGTACGACCGCGTCGGCGTCCCGGGCGGCGGCGCGGGCGAGTTCGGCGGGGGAGAGGAGACCCCTCTCGGCAGCGAGCCGGTAGACATGCCGACGCACGGCACGGTCGGTGTCGACGAAGAGCGGAGCGAGCTGTTCCAGGGACGCCCGGCGCAGCACCGTGTCGAGCAACTCGATGGCGAACCCACCCCGCCCCCGCCGCCCGAACAGCAGGATCAGCGGCGCGAGCGCCACGCCGGTCTCCACGTCGAGGGCCTCGGCCAGCAACTCCCGTGCCCGCTCCCGCACCTGCCCGACCCAGTCGGCACACCGGACGACGACCAGCGGCAGCAACACCGTGTACCCGACGGCCTGTTGGAGTGCCGCCTCCCTGATCCTGCCGTCACGGTGGCACAGCGCGATCGCGAGTTCGGGCTCGGCGAGCCCGGCGGGAGCGTACGGCTCACGCCGCAACGCCTCGTCCAGCCACAGCCACGCGAGGGGATCACCGAGGTCGAGCTTCTCGCCACGCTTCCGGTCCATCTCCATCACGGCGCCCGGAAGTTGACGTACCCCAACAACACGATGACCCCCACGACACTCCCCAACACGATCACCGTCGACATCCACGACGACCGCCGCGGCCCCACCCCCTCGGGCTCACCCCGGAACGGCACCGGCCCAGGAGGGTTCTCCTTCCAGCGCGCCGCGAGCATCCGCGCCCGCGCGGAGGGCTCCTTGTGCTCGGCGTCGTCGGCCCACTTGATGTCGAACTCGCGCTCCTCGTCGCCCTGTTGTCCCATCCCCGTTGCCCCTCCCGGAAAACAGTCTGCGTAGAACAGTGTGTGTGTACGACGGTGCCCCCGCCTCTCCGAAGAGAGACGGGGGCACCCGGCGATCGGTTCGATCGGTTGGATCACACGTCGTAGTAGAGCTCGAACTCGTGCGGGTGCGGGCGCAGCTGCAGCGGCGCGATCTCGTTCGTGCGCTTGAAGTCGATCCACGTCTCGATCAGGTCGGACGTGAAGACGTCGCCCGCGAGGAGGAACTCGTGGTCGGCCTCGAGACGGTCGAGGACGGCCGGGAGGGAGGTCGGGACCTGGGCGACACCCGCGTGCTCCTCGGGGGCCAGCTCGTAGAGGTCCTTGTCGATCGGCTCGGCCGGCTCGATCTTGTTCTTGATGCCGTCAAGGCCCGCCAGGAGCAGGGCGGAGAAGGCGAGGTACGGGTTGCCGGAGGAGTCGGGCGCGCGGAACTCGACGCGCTTGGCCTTCGGGTTGGAGCCCGTGATCGGGATGCGCATCGCGGCGGAGCGGTTGCGCTGCGAGTAGACCAGGTTGACCGGGGCCTCGAAGCCGGGGACCAGGCGGTGGTACGAGTTCACCGTCGGGTTGGTGAACGCGAGCAGCGACGGGGCGTGCTTGAGGATGCCGCCGATGTAGTAGCGGGCGATGTCCGACAGACCCGCGTAGCCGGCCTCGTCGTAGAAGAGCGGGGAGCCGCCCGCCCACAGCGACGAGTGGACGTGCATGCCCGAGCCGTTGTCGCCGAAGATCGGCTTCGGCATGAAGGTCGCGGTCTTGCCGTTGCGCCAGGCCACGTTCTTCACGATGTACTTGAAGAGCTGGAGGTCGTCGGCCGCGGCGAGCAGCGTGTTGAACTTGTAGTTGATCTCGGCCTGGCCGGCGGTGCCCACCTCGTGGTGCTGGCGCTCGACCTGGAGGCCGGACGCGGCCAGCTCCAGGGAGATCTCCGCACGCAGGTCGGCGAAGTGGTCGACCGGCGGGGTCGGGAAGTAGCCGCCCTTGTAGCGGACCTTGTAACCGCGGTTGTCCTCGACCGCACCGGTGTTCCAGGCGCCGGCCTCGGAGTCGATGTGGTAGAAGGCCTCGTTCGACTTGGTGTCGAAGCGCACGCTGTCGAAGACGTAGAACTCGGCCTCGGGACCGAAGTACGCGGTGTCGGCGATGCCGGTGGAGGCGAGGTACGCCTCGGCCTTCTTCGCCACGTTGCGCGGGTCACGGGAGTACTGCTCGCCCGTGATCGGGTCGTGGATGAAGAAGTTGATGTTGACCGTCTTGTCGCGGCGGAAGGGGTCCACGCGCGCGGTCGACAGGTCGGCGCGGAGCGCCATGTCGGACTCGTGGATGGCCTGGAAGCCGCGGATCGAGGAGCCGTCGAAGGCGAGTTCCTCGTCCGGGTCGAAGGCCGTCGCCGGCAGCGTGAAGTGCTGCATCACACCCGGCAGATCGCAGAATCGGACGTCGACGAACTTGACGTCCTCGTCCGCGATGAACTTCTTGGCCTCGTCGGCGTTCTGGAACATCCAGCTCCTCCTACTCCCGACCGTCCGTGCCGGGGTGGTAGTTCGTTCGTGCGGCCAGTGCGGTGGCACACGCTGGACCCGACCTTAGGGACGGGGGATTTCTCAGGCGTGACCCATTTGTTTCGCCCAAGTTAACCGGTCTTGAGCCGCCTGGCCCCTCCTGTCCGCATGGCAGAACGGGGGCAGTACCGTGGACGGGTGGACAACAGGGATGCAATCGGCTCATGGCTCTCCGGGCCCCGGGAGGCCGCGGAGCGGGCAGGTGTCGACTTCGGCTACCGCGGTGAGCAGCTCGGCCTGCCCGAGCACGGCCCCGGCTCGATCGCCCGCCCGGGCCGCCGCCTCGGCGCCCTCGCCGTCGACTGGGCCCTGTGCCTGTTGATCGCATACGGCCTGCTCACCCACGGCTACAAGCCGGAGGCGACCGGCAACTGGGCTCTCCTCGTCTTCTTCGTCCTGAGCCTCCTCACCGTCGGCACCATCGGCTTCACCCCCGGCAAGCGCCTTTTCGGCCTCCGCGTCTACGCCCTCGACACCGGCCGCCCCAATCCCCTCCGCGCCCTGCTCCGCTCCGCCCTGCTCTGCGTCGCGATCCCGGCCCTGATCTGGGACCGCGACGGCCGCGGCCTCCACGACCGGCTGGCGCGCACGGTCGAGGTGCGGATCTAGCAGTCAGCGGTCGTACGGCAAAGGGGGCGCCCCGGAAGGACCCGGGGCGCCCCCTTTGGCGTGCCGGTTTCCGTGCCGGGCGGGTGACCGTCGGCCGGTCTCGGCCCGGGGTGCGCTCCGTCACGGGCCGTGACCGGGACACTGTCGCCGTTCCCGACGGAAGTGGTGGGCAGGATGGCAGCAGGCGACAAGTCGACGGTGGTGGCCGGGGCGCCGATGGTCGCGGAGATCGCGGCCCGGTACGCGGACGAGGCGGAGAGTGCCCGGCGGCTCTCGCCGCAGGTGGTCGAGGCGGTGCGGGACGCGGGCTTCGCCCGGCACTTCGTACCGCGGGCCCACGGCGGCGAAGCGGGTGGTTTCGCCGAGGTGACCTCGGCGGTCGGCCTGGTGGGGGAGGGCTGCACCTCGGCCGCCTGGGCCGCCTCGCTGGCCGCGTACGCCGGGCGGTACGGGGCGTTCCTGCCCGAGGAGGGGCAGGCCGACATCTGGGCGGACGGCCCCGACGCGCTGCTCGCGGGCGCGCTCATGCCGTCCGGCAAGGCGGAACCGGTGGCCGGCGGCTGGCGGCTGAGCGGTGAGTGGAAGTACATCAGCGGGGTGCACTTCGCCGACTGGGCGCTGGCCTGCGCGGCCGTGCCCGCCGAGGGCCCCGTCGACCCGGACGCGCGCCCCGAAGTGCGGTTCTTCGCAGTCCCCCGGGCCGACTTCGCCATCGAGGACAGCTGGTTCACCGTGGGGATGCGTGGCACCGGCAGCGACACCCTCCTCCTGACCGACGCGTTCGTGCCCGAGCACCGGACACTGGCCCGGTCAGCGGTCCACGCCGGACAGGCACCCGCGTCGGACGCGCGCTGTCACCTCGTCCCGATGTACGCCGTGAGCGCGCTGCCGTTCGCCGCCCCGCTGGTCGGCGCCGCCCGGGGCGCGCTGCGGGCCTGGATCGCCCGGACCGGGGCGCGCGTCGACCGCCGGGGACAGGCCGTCGGCGAGAAGCCCTCGACCCAGGTCGCCCTGGCCCGCTCGGCCGCCGAGGTGGACGCCGCGGAACTCCTCATCCTGCGTACGGCGGCCGTGGCCGACGGCACGGAACACGTCCCGGACGGCGAGGCAGCGGTCCGCGGCGCCCGAGACCTCGCCCTCGCAGTGGAGCTCCTGGTCTCGGCGGTCGACCGCGTCTTCCGCGCCGGCGGCACCTCCGGCCAGTCCTCCTCCGACCCGGTACAGCGCTTCTGGCGCGACGTGAACAGCGCTGCCTCGCATGTAGCCCTCTCCTTCGAGACGACGGGCGCGCCGTACGCCGCGCCCGTCGTCTCGAAGGA
>NZ_JAEQAZ010000261.1 GCF_016654115.1 Streptomyces sp. MBT53 | reverse complement strand
TCCTTCCTCAACTACCTGAAGGCCCGCGACCGGCTCTTCCCCTTCTACTTCGCCGAGCGCTTCCACATCCAGCGCGCCGAGTACGACGCCTACTGCCGCTGGGTCGCCGACAGCCTCCCCGGACTCCACTTCGGCCACCAGGTCGACGCCGTCCGCTTCAACCCCGAACGCGACGTCTTCGAGGTCGACTTCACCCAGCTCGACAGCGACGGCGAAGCCGAGGCGCTGGGCCGGACCTACACCAAGAACATCGTCCTCGGCATCGGCACCGCCCCCTACGTCCCCGACCCGCTCAAACCCCTCGTCGAAGCACCCGGCGTCCCCGTCATCCACGCCGCCGACTACCTCGCCCACCGCGAGACCTTCCTCGCCGCCGAGCACATCACCGTCATCGGCTCAGGACAGACCGGCGCCGAGGTCTTCCTCGACCTGCTCCGCAACCGCCCCGCGGGACACGAGAAACTCCACTGGATCGGCCGCAGCGAGGCCTTCGCCCCCATGGAGTACTCCAAGCTCGGCCTGGAACACTTCACCCCCGACTACACCCGCTACTTCCACGCCCTCGCCGAACCCGTCCGCGACCGCCTCGTCACCGCACAGTGGCAACTCCACAAGGGCATCGACGCCGACACCATCGCCGCCATCCACGACGAGCTCTACCGCCGTACCCTGCACGGCGGTTGGCCCGACGCCGTCCTCACCCCCGGCGTCCGCGTCCGCACCGCGGGCCGCATCGCGACCACCAAGGTCGAACTCCACCTGGAACACCTCCAGCAGAACACCCGCTCCCGCCTCACCACCGACGCCGTCGTCCTCGCCACCGGCTACCGCGAACGCCCCCTCGGTCGCATCCTCGCCGGACTCGACCCCTACCTGCGCCGCGACAGCGCCGAACGCCCGCGCGTCGACGAGCAGTTCAGACTCGTCCTCGACCCCTCCGTCACCGGCGCCGGCTGCCAGGTCTACGTCCAGAACGCCGAAGTCCACACCCACGGCGTCGGCGCCCCCGACCTCGGCCTCGCCGCCTGGCGCAGCGCCACCATCCTCAACTCCCTGACCGGCAAAGAGCCTTACCCCCTGCCGGGCCGAACCGCCTTCACCACCTTCGGCCTCGACCCCCAGGCCCAGATCCCCCAGGCCCGCCAGGCCGCCCGCACCCTCACCCCCCTCGTCGAAGGAAGGTGAGGGCTCCAGCAGGCACTGGAATACAGGCAGGCACTGGAAGACAGGCCGGCACTGGAAGACAGGCCGGCACTAGAAGACCGGCGTCCCGTTCCGCGTCAACTTCCAGTCCACCGAGGCGAAGTCCGCCGGATCCAGCACACCCTTCGCGGTCACCCACTCCGCGATCCGCGTCCGGATCTCCGTCGACTCCGCCCACACCTCGGTCGCCGACGCCACATGCGGGAACGCACCGCCGCCATTGGCCCGGTAGTTGTTCACCGCCAGCACGAACTGCTGCGCGTCGTCCAGCGCCGCACCCTTGTACGTCAGGTTCTTGATCCGCGAACCGGCCGCCTGCGCGATGTCGATCTCGTACGAGAACCCGGACACGTAGTCGTAGTTGTAGTCCGGACGGCCGTTCGCGTTCGTCAGCTTCTCCGGGTCCACGACCGCGTCGGCGGCCGTCTGCACGAAGTACTCCGCCGAGTACTCCAGATACGCCCGCACCTGAGCACCCGTCAGCAACTTCGCCACCAGCGTGTTGTCGTACACATACAGACCCGACAGATCCCGGATCGTCACCTCGCCCGCCGGGATCTCCGAGGTCCGCGAGAACGGCGACGCCTGCGCGATCACCGGCAGCGACGCGTACGCCGTCCCCGCCAACGCCGCCTTCACCACGTCTTCCTGGACCTTGGTGATGAGGTCGATGATCGGCGCGTCCTTGTACCGCGCGTCGACCGTCGTCAGCGTCGCCGTCGCGGTACCGACCACCTGGTTGACGTACTCCACGACCAACGCGTGCTCGTCCTGCAGCAGGCGCGTGATCTTCGGGTCGTCGGCGACGGTCTTCGCGTCCCGCAGTGAGGCCGCAACCGACTCGACGGTCCAACGCCCCTTCTCGAAGACCAACTCGAAGTCGAACACGCTCAACCGCTCGGCAAAGCACAGCGGTTCGGACAGCACGACCGTCTTCCCCGTCGCCGTGTTCGTGACCTTCAACTCCGGGATCTCCACGTGCGCGTGACCCACGAGAATCGCGTCGATCCCCGGCACCTGCTGCGCGACCAGCGCCGCTGAGTTCTCCACGTACGGCAGCTGATCACCGTACGACGACGTCCCCGACGACCCCGAGTGCGCCGACACCACGACGACGTCCGCCCCCATCGACCGCAGCTTCGGCACCCACTTCGCCGCCTGCTCCTCAAGCCCCGGGAACGTCAACTTCCCCTGCACATACGCCTTGTCCCAGATCGCGATCCCCGGGTTCGTCAGCCCCAGCACCGCCACCTTCACCGGCGGCGCACCCGGCACCTGGAACTTCTTGGTGAAGTACGGCGGGAAGGCGGGCTTCAGCGTCTTCGCGTCCAGCGCGTTCGCCCCGAGCAGCGGGAAACGGCACTGGTCCTCGAACTTCCGCAGCGTCTCGATGCCGTAGTTGAACTCGTGGTTGCCCAGCGCCGCCGCGTCGTACCCGATCGCGTTCATCGCCTGCGCCATCGGATGCACCGGACCACCCTTCGCGGTGATCGGATCCACCTTCGCGAAGTAGTACGTCAGCGGAGTGCCCTGGATCGTGTCGCCCGCGTCCAGCAGCAGCGTGTTCCGCCGCCCCTTCTCCTGACGGATCTGGTTCACCAGGGTCGACACCCGCGCCAGACCCATCGCGTTGCCCTTGGCGTCGGAGTACTCCGCGTCCTTGAAGTAGTCCCAGTTGAAGACATGCCCGTGCAGGTCGGTCGTGCCCATGACGGTCAGCGAGTACCGCTTGGCGGGCTTGCCCGGCTTCTTCTTCTCCGCGGCCTGCGCCGCCGGAGCCGCCGCCGCACCGGCCAGCGCCACCCCCGCACCCGTCACGGCGGACTTCTTCAGGAACTTCCGGCGGTTCAAGGGCATGTCTAGATCTCCTCGGGAAACGGTCAACAACGCGCGTAGATTCTTACTTGCTTCTTACTGGATGCGACAGGTCCCGCAGGTTTCGATCTGATGACCAGCAGGCGGCACGGCTGACAGAGTGGGACGTATGACCGCCCCCAGCACGGACGACCAGCAACCCGCCGTCCCCTACGGCACCCCCGACGCCCCCCGCATCGCCGTCCGCGGCGAAGCCCGCCTCGAAGTCGACCCCGAGATCGCCCGCATCGGCATCACCGTCGCCGCCCGCGGCACCGACCGCCGCACCGCCCTCGACGACCTCACCCGCCGCAACGCCACCGTCCTCGACCTCGTCAAAAGCTACGGCGAAGCCGTCGAACGCCTCGAAACCGGAGGCTTCTCCATCACCCCCGAACTCACCAAGCACGGCCGCGGCGAACGCGTCCACCGCTACCACGGCAGAGTCCACATCACCTCCGAACTCACCGACTTCACCACCCTCGGCGAACTCACCACCCGCCTCGCCGACCTCGAACTCACCCGCGTCGACGGCCCCTGGTGGGCCCTGCGCCCCGACTCGCCCGTCCACCGCCAGGCCCGCCAGCAAGCCGTACGCGAAGCCGTCCAACGCGCCCGCGAATACGCCGAAGCGCTCGGCACCACCCTCGCCGCCCTCGTGGAACTCGCCGACATCGGCGCCGAGAACGCCGAAACCTACGGATCACCCCAGCGCCGTATGCGCTCCATGTCCTTCGCCGGCGCGGCCGCCGAGGACACCGCCGCCGCACCCCTCGACCTCGAACCCCAACGGCAACACGTCTACGCCCAGGTCAACGCCCGCTTCACCATGGCACCCCCGAGCCTGTGACCGGAGATCCCAATTCACCGATTCGAACGCTCATTGGAGCACCCCGCCGCACATTCAAGCCTTGTCAATAACCCTTCACCCAAAGGTTGTTGAGTAGTCATGCGCGACCAATTCCCTACCCACCGGTAAGGCCTAGGCTCAAACCATGCGCCGAGCAAAAATCGTCTGTACTTTGGGCCCCGCCACCGACTCGTACGACCAGATCAAAGCCCTGGTCGAAGCCGGAATGGACGTAGCCCGCTTCAACCTCAGCCACGGCACCCACGCCGAGCACGAGGAGCGTTTCCACCGCGTCCGAAAGGCCGCCGAAGAGACCGGCCGCAGCATCGGAATGCTCGCCGACCTTCAAGGCCCGAAGATCCGACTCGGCCGATTCACCGAAGGCCCCGTACTCCTTGAACGCGGAGACACCTTCACCATCACCGTCGAAGCGGGCGCAGAAGGCGACCGCCAGTCCTGCGGCACCACCTACTCAGGCCTCGCCGCCGACGTCACCCCCGGCGAACGCGTCCTCGTCGACGACGGCAAGGTCTGCCTCGAAGTCACCTCCGTCGACGGCCCCCGCGTCCACACCAAGGTCGTCGAAGGCGGCATGGTCTCCGACCACAAGGGCCTCAACCTCCCCGGAGTCGCCGTCTCCGTCCCCGCCCTCTCCGGCAAGGACGAGGACGACCTCCGCTGGGCGCTGCGCTCCGGCTTCGACGTCATCGCCCTCTCCTTCGTCCGCAGCGGCAAGGACATCGACGACGTCCACCGCATCATGGACGAGGAAGGCCACCGCCTCCCCGTCATCGCCAAGGTCGAGAAGCCCCAGGCGGTCGAGGCCATCGACGACATCGTCGCCGCGTTCGACGGCATCATGGTGGCGCGCGGAGACCTCGGCGTGGAAATGCCTCTGGAACAAGTCCCGATCGTCCAGAAGCGAGCCATCAAACTCGCCAAGCGCAACGCCAAGCCGGTCATCGTCGCCACGCAGATGCTCGACTCGATGATCGAGAACTCCCGCCCGACCAGGGCGGAAGCCTCCGATGTGGCGAACGCCGTGATCGACGGCACGGACGCGGTGATGCTCTCCGGCGAGACCAGCGTCGGCAACTACCCCATCGCCACCGTCACCACGATGGCCCGCATCGTCGAAGCGGCCGAGGAGGACATCCTCGCCAAGGGCCTGCCCCCGCTGACCGAACGCAACAAGCCCCGCACCCAGGGCGGCGCGGTGGCCCGGGCCGCCGCCGAGATGGGCGACTTCCTCGGCGCGAAGTACCTGGTGGCCTTCACCCAATCCGGCGACACGGTACGGCGGTTGTCCCGCTACAGGTCCCCCATCCCCGTGATGGCCTTCACCCCCGACCCGGGCACCCGCGCCCAACTCACCCTCACCTGGGGCGTGGAGACGATCCTCGGTCCGCACGTCGACTCCACGGACGCGATGGTCGACCAGGTCGACGAACTCCTCCTCAAGCACGGCCGCTGCCAGAAGGGCGACATCGTCGTCATCACGGCGGGCTCGCCCCCCGGAGTCGCCGGCTCCACGAACCTTGTCCGCGTACACCATGTCGGCGAGGACGACAGCCCCAAGTAGGCGGCGGGGGTCAGTGTTTGGGGCCTACGTGGGTGTCCATGATGGCTACTGAGGCTTTGCGGGCGACGGAGATATTGAAAGGGTCGCTGCCGCGGGCCAGGGTGGTCCATCCGACGCCGACCTTGTCGAGGGTGTCGGTAAAGAGTTTCCGGATGTCGTCGGACTTGTTGGTGAAGAAGTATCGGGGGTATTCGTAGCGCTTGCGCTCACCGGCGACGATGCGAGTCGTCCAGTTGGTGATGCGGCAGCCGTCGGAGTGGATGAGGCCGCGGATGAATTCCCAGGGGTAGGCGTCGACGATGTCCTGCTGCCAGGGTTCGAGAGCTATACGACGGTCGTGTTTCTTGCCGGCCCCGTGTTGGGGGAAGAGGCAGTGCAGGTGCTTCGAGTAGACCTTCACGTTGCGGCAGCCGGTCCTGCGGACTCTGCAGACGGAATTGTCGGGGAAGACGGCGCGCATGGCTTCTTCGCAGCTGTCCATGAGACCGGGCCATGACTCGTCGCACGTGATCATGAGGTTGGGCACGCGGTGCTCCGAGTACTGACTGATGTGGCCGTCGCCGAGATAGAGGCCGAGTAGGTAGCTGTACGCCGCAAGGTCCAGGTCTCGTCCGTCGCAGCGTGGGCACTTCGGGTCGTGCTTCCCCGGGCACTCGCCGCGTTTCGCGCGGTCCAGGTGCTTCCAGTAGCCGATGGTGCCGAGCGGGACGTTGAGCCGGCGAGCCACTTCCGCATTCCTCGCGCCGTCGCGCAGCAGCGTCAGCGCCTGCTGTCGAACCTGAGTGCCGTGAAAGTTCATACGAACACTCTGCGTGACTGATCGACATTGAACGCAGCAAAAAGCGGAGGTTCACGCGAACGTGAACCTCCGCTTCAGAGGTGCCGGGTGCGGGAGTCGAACCCGCACGTCCTTTCGGACAGATGTGTTTGAGACATCAGCGTCTGCCATTCCGCCAACCCGGCTGGCCAACCCGAGAGGAGTGTACCGGGTCTCCGCGCAGAGGCGCAGCTAGGTAGGCTCTTGCCCAGCACTACCCCCGTGCCCTGAACGAGGAGCCCCCGTGACCGCCCCCGAGTCGCCCCAGCCCGTAGACGCGCCCGACGACGACAAGTCGCACGTGCCTCCGCTGACGACCCGTGTCGTCATCGCCGAGGACGAGGCCCTGATTCGGCTCGATCTCAAAGAGATGCTCGAAGAAGAGGGGTACACCGTCGTCGGTGAGGCCGGTGACGGTGAGCAGGCCGTCGAGCTGGCCCGTGAGCACAAGCCCGACCTCGTGATCCTCGACGTGAAGATGCCGAAGCTGGACGGTATCTCCGCGGCCGAGAAGATCGCCGAGGAGGGCATCGCGCCCGTGCTGATGCTCACCGCCTTCTCGCAGCGCGACCTCGTCGAGCGGGCCCGGGACGCCGGTGCGATGGCGTACCTGGTGAAGCCGTTCAGCAAGAGTGACGTCGTACCCGCGATCGAGATGGCGGTGTCGCGCTTCACCGAGCTGAAGCAGCTGGAGCAGGAGGTCGCCGACCTCACGCTGCGGCTGGAGACCCGCAAGCTGGTCGACCGTGCGAAGTCGATTCTCCAGACGGAGTACGGGCTGAGCGAGCCCGCCGCGTTCCGGTGGATCCAGAAGACGTCGATGGACCGCCGGATGTCGATGCAGCAGGTCGCCGAGGCGGTCATCCAGGACGCGGACGAGAAGAAGTCCTCGAAGGGCTGACACGTGGGACGGTGACTACGACGAGGCCCGCGCCCCCAAGCTGGGGGCGCGGGCCTCGTCGTAGAAAAAGCGGGGACGTTACCTCAGTCCTCGCCGAGGTACGCCTTGCGTACGGACTCGTCGTGCAGCAGGTCCTGTCCCGTGCCGGAGAGGACGATGTTGCCGACCTCCATGACGTGGCCGTGGTCTGCGAGCGACAGCGCCGCCTGGGCGTTCTGCTCGACCAGCAGGATCGTCGTGCCGGAGGCCTTGAGCTCGACGATCGTCGCCATGATCTTCTGCATC
Source organism: Streptomyces sp. MBT53 (assembly GCF_016654115.1). Classification (GTDB taxonomy): domain Bacteria; phylum Actinomycetota; class Actinomycetes; order Streptomycetales; family Streptomycetaceae; genus Streptomyces. Next base: position 9,478 of record NZ_JAEQAZ010000261.1, on the reverse strand, counting down.
ATGATCGGCGAGAGGCCCATGGAGGGTTCGTCGAGCATGAGCAGTTTCGGCTGGGACATGAGCGCGCGGCCCATGGCCAGCATCTGCTGCTCGCCGCCGGAGAGGGTTCCCGCGGCCTGCTTGCGACGTTCTCCGAGGATGGGGAAGAGGTCGTAGGCGCGCTGGATGTCCTTGTCGATGCCGGCTTTGTCGCTGCGGAGGAACGCGCCCAGTCGGAGGTTGTCCTCGATCGTCATGCGGGGGAAGATGTGCCGCCCCTCGGGGGAGTGCGCGAGGCCGAGGGAGACGATCTGGTGGGCGGGGGTCTTCTTCAGGGACTTGCCGTCGAACTTGATCTGGCCGCCGACGGGCTTGAGCAGGCCGGAGAGGGTGCGCAGGGTGGTGGTCTTGCCCGCGCCGTTGGTGCCGATGAGGGTGACGACCTCGCCGGCTTCGACCTTGAAGGAGATTCCCTTGACGGCTTCGATCTTGCCGTAGGCGACGCGGAGGTCCTCGACCTCAAGGAGTGCGGTCATCGGTCGTTCTCCTTGCCGGGCGCGGCGTCCGTCGTGGTGTCGGAGTGTGCCTCGGCGGCGTCGACCTCGGCGGCTTCTTCGGCGCCGGGGGCGCCTTCGAAGGGCTCGCCGAGGTAGGCGGCGATGACACGTTCGTCGCCCTGGACGGTGGCGCTGTCGCCTTCGACGAGTTTTTCGCCTTGGACGAGTACGGCGACGCGATCGCAGAGGTTGAAGATGAACCGCATGTCGTGCTCGATGACGAGGATGGCGATGCCCATGTCGCGGATGGCGAAGACGAGTTCCTCCGTCGCCCGCGTCTCCTGCGGGTTCATGCCGGCGGTCGGTTCGTCCAGCAGCAGCAGGCCCGGTTCGCTGGCCAGGGCTCGCGCGATCTCCAGCTTGCGCTGTTCGCCGTAGGGGAGGTTGCGGGCGAGGTGTTCGGCTTTGGCTTCGAGGCCGATGAACTCGAGGAGTTCCATGGCGCGTTCGCGGGAGGCCTTTTCCGCGCGGTGGAAGCCGGGGCCGCGCAGGACGGCGGACCAGAAGCCTTCCTTCGTGCGGGTGTGGCGGCCGACGAGGACGTTTTCCAGGACCGTCATGTTGGCGAACAGGCGGATGTTCTGGAAGGTCCGTGCGATGCCGGCGGCGGTGACCTTGAAGGACTTGGGGGGCAGGACGTTGTCCTTGTACCGGACTTCGCCCTCGGTGGGGATGTAGAGGCCGGTGAGGCAGTTGAAGAAGGTCGTCTTGCCGGCGCCGTTGGGGCCGATGAGGCCGACGATCTCGCCGCTGTTGACGGTGAGGTCGACGTTGCGTACGGCGGTGAGGCCGCCGAAGCGCATGGTCACGCCGCGGGCGTCGAGGACGACCTGGCCGGGGGCGGTGGCGCCTGGGGTGCTGCCCTGGGTGGTGGTGTCGGTAGTCATGTGTGGTCAGGCCCCTGTCTTGCTGAGGACTGTGGGCGCTTCGGCCTCTTCGTGGAATTCCAGTTGGCGACGCCGGTTGGCGACGAGGCCTTCGGGGCGGAAGCGCATCAGGAGGATGAGTGCGACGCCGAAGGCGAAGAGCTGGTAGTTGCCGAGGAACTGCAGCTTGTTGGGGATGAGGTAGAGCAGGGAGGCGCCGATGAGGGGGCCGCCGATGGTGCCCATGCCGCCGAGGACGACGGCGGCGAGCAGGAAGGCCGAGTTGGGGGGGATGGGTCCGGCGAACTGGTACTGCTCGGGGGTGACGGTGTAGGTCACGTGGGCCTGGACGGTGCCGGCGAGGCCGGCGAGGGAGGCGCCGACGGCGAAGGCGATGAGTTTGACGCGGAAGCCGTTGATGCCCATGGCGAGGGCGGCGGTCTCGTCCTCGCGGATGGCGACCCAGGCGCGGCCGATGCGGGAGTCGCCGCTGCGTCGGAAGACGAGGACGACGATGGCCGTGATGATCAGCATCAGCAGGAAGTAGTTGGCGAAGCGGCCGATGGTGAAGCCGGCGACGTCGTGGGGGGCACCGAGGTCGAAGCCGAGGATCTTCAGGTCCGGGATCGAGGAGATGCCGTTGGAGCCGTTGGTGAGGTCGGGGCCGGAGGTTCCGTCCAGGTTGTTGGCGGTGATGCGGAAGATCTCACCGAAGCCGAGCGTCACGATGGCGAGGTAGTCGCCGCGCAGGCGCAGGGTGGGGGCCCCGATGAGGACGCCGAAGACGAGGGAGGCGGCTGCTCCGACGAGGGCGGCGGCCCAGAACGGGAAGTGCACGTCGAAGGGGGAGCTGGGGGAGCCGGAGACGAGGGCCGCGGCGTAGGCGCCGACGCCGAGGAAGGCGACGTAGCCGAGGTCGAGGAGGCCGGCGAGGCCGACGACGATGTTGAGGCCGAGGGCGACGGTGGCGAAGATCAGGATGTAGACGCCGATGGTCGCGTACTGGTCGTCGGTCTGGGTGAAGGGGAAGAGGGCGGCGGCGACGAAGGCGCCGCAGACGGTGATGTTCTGGTGCCGTCCGGTGATCTCGGTGGCCTGGGCGACGAGGCCGGACTTGTTGAGGGCGGCGAAGCCGAAGCCGGCGGTGATGAGGAAGCCGATGAAGAGTTCGTCGTACTGGGTGCCGATGCCGTAGGTGAAGACGAGCAGGCTGAGAGCCATGACGGCGACGATGACGAGGATCTCGACGTAGGACGGGAGCTGGCCGACCGGGCGGGGGGAGCCGGCGGCGAAGGCCGCCTTGACGGTCTCCCATTTGTGGGAGGCCTTGTTCTTGAACTGCTCCCAGGAGGTGTCGTCGGGGTCGATCGGGTCGGGCAGGGGCTTCTCGAAGGGGAGGGCCAGTGAGCCGACGAGGGCGGCGAGGCTGCCGATGGCGACGACGAAGGCGCCGGGGTCGAGGTTGACGATGCCGCCGAGTTCGTCGCTGATGGCGATGACCGTGTACCAGGCGGTGGCGAAGGTGGCGAGGGCGGCGAATCTGAGGGCCGCGTAGCCGCCGGCCGGGACGACGTGGCGGAGGCCCTTGACGCCGTGGGCGGCGAGGGCGAAGAGGGCGGTGAGGACGCCGCCGATGAGGACGAGGACCTGTAGGCCGCCCGGGTAGCCGTAGACGGTGAGGTCGCCGGGGAAGTCGGAGGTCCAGGTCCACGACATGAACGTGGAGACGACGGTGAGTACGGCGCCGGCGGTGGTGAGCACGCGGGCGATGTTCGGGGGGATGCCGATGAGGCCGCTCTGGGGGGCCTCGGAGGGGGTGTCCGGGGTCTCGGGTGCGGTGGTCTGTGTGGTCATCGGTGTCACGCCCTGTCCGCGACGCGCTCGCCGAGCAGGCCCTGTGGCCTGAGGAGGAGCACGAGGATGAGGAGCACGAAGGCCCATACGTCTGCCCAGGACTGGCTGCCGAACTGCTCCATGCCGGGGATGTTGGAGATGTAGGCGGAGGCGAGGGTCTCGGCGACGCCGAGGACGATTCCGCCGATCATGGCGCCGTAGATGTTGCCGATTCCGCCGAGGACCGCGGCGGTGAACGCCTTCAGACCGAGCAGGAAGCCCATCTTGAAGTTGACCTCGCCGTACTTGAGGCCGTACGCGACACCGCCGATGGCGGCGAAGGTGGCGCCGAGGGCGAAGGCCATCACGATGATGCGGTCGGTGTTGATGCCCATGAGCTTCGCGGTGTCGGGGTCCTGGGCGGTGGCCTGCATGCCGCGTCCGGTGCGGGTCTTCATGACGAAGTAGGCGAGCACGGCCATGCTGATCGGGGCGGCGACGACCAGGAAGATGTCGCCGGTCTGGATCGTGACGCTGCCGATGTGGAAGGGGCCGCCGTCGATCTGGGGGAAGGTGATCGAGGACTTGGCCTTCGGGTACCAGGCCCAGACCGCCTGCTGCAGGGCGAGGGAGAGGCCGATGGCGGTGATCAGGGGCGCGAGGCGCGGGGCGCTGCGCAACGGGCGGTAGGCGAACCGTTCCGCTCCGACGGCCACGACGACGGCGACGACGATCGCGCCGATGAGCATCAGCGGCAGGGCGATCACCATGGACGTGCCGTCGGGCAGTACGTACAGGTAGATCGTCAGAGCGCCGAACGCTCCGGTCATGAAGATCTCGCCGTGGGCGAAGTTGATGAGCTGGACGATGCCATAGACCATCGTGTAGCCGATGGCGACCAGCCCATACATGGATCCCAGTAGCAGGCCGTTGACCAGCTGCTGCGGCAGTTCGTTCACCGCATGTCCTCCGAGACTATTTCGGATGTTTTCGACGGATGGGGCCGGATGCGAGAACGCGCGGGGCGCCTGTGGAACAGCGCCCCGCGCGGCTCGTGAGTGGTGCGGGAGGGTCAGCCGGAGAAGGTGCCCGACTTGACTGCCGCCCACGCACCGTTCTTGACGGCGTAGACGGTGAGCTGCTTGTTGGTGGCGTCACCGAACTCGTCGAAGGAGACCTTGCCGGTCACTCCGTCGAAGGAGACGTTCTGCATGGCGGCGGTGACCTTGGCGCGGGCGTCCGAGGGCAGCTTGCCGTTGTTGGCGTCGACGACCGACTTCACGGCCTGGATGATGGCCCAGGCCGAGTCGTAGGAGTAGCCGCCGTAGGCGCCGTACTCCTCGGAGTAGCCGGCGGCCTTGTAGTCGGCGACGAACTTCTTCGCGGAGTCGAGGGTCTCGACGGGTGCGCCGACGGAGGTGGCGAGGTCACCGGTGCTGTTGGGGCCGGCCAGCTTGATGAAGGTCGGGTCGAAGATGCCGTCGCCGCCGGCCAGCGGGATGTTGGCGCCTGCGGCCTTGATCTGCTTGCTGAGCGGGCCGGCCTGCGGGTACTCGCCGCCGTAGTAGACGGCTTCGGCGCCGGAGTTCTTGACCTGGGTGGCGACCGAGGAGAAGTCCTTGGTGTCGGGGTTGATGTGCTGGGTGCCCACGACGGTGCCGCCGAGCTTCTTGAACTCCTCGGTGAAGGTGGCGGCGAGGCCGGCGCCGTAGGTCTTCTTGTCGTCGATGACGAAGACCTTCTTCTTCTTGGCCGTGGTGTAGATGTACTCGGCGGCGAACGGGCCCTGGATGGCGTCCGTGGTCGCGGTGCGGAAGTACGACTTGAACTGGCGGACCTTCTTGGTCTGCCAGTCGGCGCCCTGGGTCAGGTCCGGGCTGGTGTTGGCCGGGGAGACCTCGACCAGCTTGGCGGCGTCGAAGACCTTCTGCATGGACTGGGCCACGGAGGAGTTCAGGGGGCCGACGACACCGAGGACGCTCTTGTCGGCGACAAGGGCGGAGGCGTTCTGCTGGCCGGAGGAGGCCTGTGCCTGGTCGTCCTTGGCGACGAGCTTGAAGGTGACGCCGTCGACGGCCTTGGTCTTGTTGGCCGTCTTGACGGCGAGGTCGGCCGAGTTCTTGATGCCCAGACCCAGCGCTGACAGGTCGCCGGTCAGCGGGGCGTCGACTCCGATGGTGACGGTGGTGCCAGAGCTGTCGCTACTGCTCTTGCTGTTGTCCCGGGAGCCGCAGGCGGTGAGGGTCAGAGCTCCGGTGGTGAGAACGGAGGTAAGAATCACCAGAGAACGCTGTCGCACAATCTGTCCTTTCCGCAGGCACGATCGCCCCGGTGGGGGCTGCGGGTGCTGCGCTGGTACCGAACTCCCGATGGAGCGGTGACTGGCCGTGACTCTAAGCCCGGTGTGAGGGCATGAGCATCGTCGTGCGCTGGCTTGTGACTTTCTTGTTATGACGTGCCGGTTGGCGACCTTCGCGGAAGGAGGGTCTCAGCCGTTTTGGCGCAATTCCCTCTCAGTCCACATTTTGAGAACGTGCACTTCCGCTTGGCTGTGGGCCTGGCCTGGCGTTTGTCGTACTGCAGGCCCTGTGGAGGAGCTGGGAAAGGTCCTTGGAGTAGGAGTCGCCGAAGATGAAGCTGTGGCGCTGTATTGCGCGCGTGTTACGCAGCGTTACGTCCAGAAAGGCGAGGTCCGCATTCAGGGGCAGTCCCGAACAGTCGGAAACGGATATCTCCACGGTGACGCGGCGGGTCGCTCCGGTGTGCACGGTGAAGGACGGTTCCGGGACTGCCTGGGCGGTGAGTCCGTTGAAGGCGGCGCCGGTGACCCGCAGAGTGACGGCGGGTCCGCTTTCCACGGCGACCGCGAAGCGGAAGAAGCCGGTCGTGGTGGGGGAGTCGGTGGTCTGGGCGAGTCCGATGTAGCGCCAGGAAGTGACGTTCGCGGGCCATGGCGCGAGCGGCCGCGGGTCGGTCTGCCGCGCGGAGTCGGCGGGGAGCAGCAGGATGGTTCCGATGCCCAGGACGGCGGCCGCTCCCGCCGCGAGCACGGCTCTGCGGGCGCGCGGCGACAGGGTGTGCCAGCGGTCCGTCAGATGGGGCGGGTCGCCGCCGATGACTTCGTAACTCCCGTTCGCCTCCGGCGAGTCGACGGATTCGACGGGCCCGATACCGCTCATGCCGGCAACCTCATGGGGAAACGGTAGGCGAGTGGACGGGGGTGCGGAAGACACGGTTCGGCCCCCGTCCGGATCGGCCCCCGGACCGATGGACCGTGCGGGGTCAGATCGCGGCGCGCGCCGGGATTCCGTCATTCGGGTTCACGTCCCGCAGCAGACAGGTCAGCCGCGCGCTGCACACCCGGCGCCCCTCCTCGTCACTGATCACGATCTCGTACGTCGCCGTCGAGCGGCCCCGGTGCAGGGGCGTGGCCACGCCGGTGACCAGGCCGGAGCGGGCGCCGCGGTGGTGGGTGCAGTTCAGGTCGACGCCGACGGCGATCTTCGTGCTGCCGCCGTGCAGCATCGATCCGATGGACCCGAGGGTCTCGGCGAGCACCGCGGAGGCGCCGCCGTGCAGCAGCCCGTACGGCTGGGTGTTCCCTTCGACCGGCAGCGTCCCTACGACGCGCTCGGCGGACGCCTCCAGGATCTCCAGGCCCATGCGCGAGCCCAGGTATCCGGCGGAGAAGAGCGCGGGCAGATCGACACCGAGCGCGGCGTACTCGTCGACGACCTCTTGCGGGAACTGCACCTGCTGCTGCTCGCCCATGGGGCCCGACTCCGTTCGTCGTGATCACTGTTACGGCTACTGAGCAAACGCTCAGTCGGTCGCCGATTGTTCCAGACGTACGACTACGGACTTGCTGGCCGGGGTGTTGCTGGTGTCGGCGGTGGCGTCGAGGGGGACGAGGACGTTGGTCTCGGGGTAGTAGGCGGCGGCGCAGCCCCGCGCGGTCGGGTAGTGCACCACCCGGAAGCCGGGCGCCCGCCGCTCCACGCCGTCCTTCCACTCGCCGACCAGATCGACGTACGACCCGTCCGCGATGCCGAGCCGGGCAGCGTCGTCGGGGTGGACCATGACGACCCGGCGGCCGTTCTTGATGCCCCGGTAGCGGTCGTCGAGGCCGTAGATCGTGGTGTTGTACTGGTCGTGCGAGCGCAGCGTCTGCAACAGCAGGCGCCCTTCCGGGAGTTCGGGGTATTCGACGGGCGCTGCGGTGAAGTTGGCCTTTCCGGTGGCCGTCGGGAAGCGGCGTTCGTCGCGCGGTGCGTGCGGGAGGGCGAAGCCGCCGGGGTGGGCGACCCGCTCGTTGAAGTCCTGGAAACCGGGGATCACGCGCGCGATGCGGTCGCGGACCGTCGCGTAGTCCTTCTCGAACTCCTCCCAGGGCGTGCGGGATTCGGCACCGAGGACGCGGCGGGCGAGGCGGCACACGATGGCCGGCTCGGACAACAGGTGGGCGCTCGCGGGCTTCAGCCGGCCGCGCGAGGCGTGCACCATGCCCATCGAGTCCTCGACGGTCACGAACTGCTCGCCGCCGCCCTGGAGATCGCGCTCGGTACGGCCCAGGGTGGGCAGGATGAGGGCACGCGCGCCCGTGACGGCGTGCGAGCGGTTCAGCTTCGTCGAGACGTGCACGGTGAGGCTGGCGCGCCGCATGGCCGCCTCGGTGACCTCGGTGTCGGGGGAGGCGGACACGAAGTTGCCGCCCATCGCGAAGAACACCTTCGCGTCGCCGTCGCGCAGGGCGCGGATCGCGGCGACCACGTCGTAGCCGTGCTCGCGCGGCGGGGCGAAGCCGAACTCCTTCTCCAGGGCGTCCAGGAAGGCCGGTGCGGGGCGCTCGAAGATGCCCATGGTGCGGTCGCCCTGCACGTTGCTGTGGCCGCGCACCGGGCACACGCCCGCGCCCGGGCGGCCGATGTTGCCGCGCAGCAGAAGGAAGTTGACGACCTCGCGGATGGTCGGCACGGCGTGCTTGTGCTGGGTGAGGCCCATCGCCCAGCACACGATGGTGCGCTCGGAGGCGAGGACCATCTCCAGGGCCTTCTCGATCTCCGGGCGGGTCAGCCCGGTCGCGAGCAGCGTCTCGTCCCAGTCGGCGTCCCGCGCGGCGGCGGCGAACTCCTCGTAGCCGTGGGTGTGTTCGTCGACGAACTCCGTGTCGACCGCGCCGTCCGTCTCCAGGATGAGCTTGTTCAGGAGGCGGAAGAGGGCCTGGTCGCCGCCGATGCGGATCTGCAGGAACAGGTCGGTGAGGGCGGCGCCCTTGAGCATGCCCTGCGGGGTCTGCGGGTTCTTGAACTTCTCCAGGCCCGCCTCGGGCAGCGGGTTGACGCTGATGATCTTCGCGCCGTTGGCCTTGGCCTTCTCCAGGGCGGAGAGCATGCGCGGGTGGTTGGTGCCCGGGTTCTGGCCGGCGACGACGATCAGGTCGGCCTGGTAGAGGTCCTCGAGGAGGACGCTGCCCTTGCCGATGCCGATCGTCTCGTTCAGCGCGGAACCCGACGACTCGTGGCACATGTTCGAGCAGTCCGGCAGGTTGTTGGTGCCCAGCTCCCGCGCGAACAACTGGTACAGGAACGCGGCCTCGTTGCTGGTGCGGCCCGAGGTGTAGAACAGCGCCTCGTCGGGCGAGCCGAGGGCGGCGATCTCTTCGGCGACGATGTCGAACGCCCGCTCCCAGGTGACCGGTTCGTAGCGCTCGGCCCCTTCGGGGAGATACATGGGATGCGTGAGACGGCCCTGCTGGCCCAGCCAGTAACCACTGCGGGTCGCGAGATCGGCCACCGGATGGGCGGCGAAGAACTCCGGGGTCACCCGGCGCAGGGTGGCCTCCTCGGCGACCGCCTTCGCGCCGTTCTCGCAGAACTCCGCCGCGTGCCGGTGGTCCGGCTCCGGCCAGGCGCAGCCCGGGCAGTCGAAGCCGTTCTTCTGATTGACCCGCAGCAGGGTCAGCGCGGTGCGCTTCACACCCATCTGCTGCTGGGCGATGCGCAGCGTGTGCCCGATCGCCGGGAGGCCGGCCGCGGCATGCTTCGGCTCGGTGACCTGCGGCGCGTCCTGGACCGGATCGCCCTGGGGCGGCTTCGTGGCCATCGCGGGCCCTCCTTCGCTGGCACGTGTGCACTACATCTCCGATCCTCGCACGCGGCGGTGACAACGCCGAGGTCGGTTCGTGGGCTCTATGTTTTCGGCGTGTGTGCGGGGCGAGGCGTGGGGTGTGGGGCGGGGTGGGTT
>NZ_JAEQAZ010000260.1 GCF_016654115.1 Streptomyces sp. MBT53 | reverse complement strand
TGCTCCGGGTGACGCCGGAGCGGCCACGCCGAACACGAAGGGAAGCCCCGTAATGGAGGCAGCATCAGCAGTGCAGCTGATCAATCAGCTGATCTACAAGCCCGGTTGGACGATCAAAGCCGAGGATCACACCAACCGGTTTGAGGGAACGGTGAAGGTCACGTTCACGTTCCCCGCGTACAGGTCGGAACGGGAATTGGCGCCGGAAGGCTACCCGGAGAAAATCACCACGTACGCGGAATTCCCGATCGTCGTTGCCGACTGCGACGACGTGGAACTGTACCGCCGGATTCTCGGCAAGATCATGCACATTGAACTGCACGAGGCTCGCGAATTCCTCCGAGTCCCGCCCACGTATTGGGCCCCTTTCCACCCGCACCGCGTAGACGGCATGAGCCGTTGGGGTGACGGCCCCGGAGATCTGCTTTACGGGATCTCGTAACAGACACTCCCGGACGGGGGCCGCATCTCGCCTGCGCCCCCGTTCGGGAGGCCAAGCCGCAAGAACCCCAGTCCTCCCCCACGGGAGGCCGCACCCGGTCAGTGAGGAAGTCATGAGCCTGAAAGTGATCATCCTGATTGTCGCCATAGTGGCCTGCTACGCGTACAGCAAGGGCCGCGCCCGAGGCCAGAGCGACAACATCGCGAAGGCAATTGCCCGATTCTTCGAGAACAAGTGACCATGCGCGAGCAGGCATGCACCGCGTATCCGCCCTCCCCGTGGCTGGACTACGAGGAGTCGGGACCCTCGCGGCTCGAACGTTGGGCGCCCCACGTGTACGTAGTCGCATGCCTGCTTGACGCCCTGGTGTTGACCCTGCGCGCTGACGTGAGGTGGTGACCCATGAGCTCCCTTCAAGTCTCTGCCGCCGTACTGTCCGCTGGTGCGGTCGTTCTGGTCATCGTGGCCATGCGGTACTTCCGGAAGGCCACCTGCGCCCAGCACGAAGCCGCACTGCTCCTCGCGAGCCGCCGTCGGCGGTGAACTAGCCCGGTGGGTGTTGGGTGGCCGGGCACGGCCGCCCAACACCCACCGGCAGGGGGAGCCGGCCCGTGGCCCGGGCGCGCGCCGGCCACCCGCCCAGTGATCAGGCCACAGACCGAGCCCGACCCGGGCGGGATAGTTCTACGAGCGGCGCGGCGTCGAAGGTCGCGGCGCTTCCCACGCGGTGCCCGTGCCACCGCGGCTCACCGCCCCACCGCCCCACCGATCCACGTGGTTGAAGCTCCAACTTCCGGGTATATATCTAGTATCGAACTACATCGGGTGACGCCGATGTATCGCCAAGCACACGAAGGGAGAGCCCCCTAGTGGCTCACCAGACCGACCCGACTTCCATGGACACCGAGGTGAGGGGCGCGCGCAACGCGTCCTTCGACGACCTGCTCCAGATCCTTGAGCGGGACCAGGACGCCAAGATCGACTTGGTGGCTCCTGCCTCTGCGATCAGCGCCGTGGACGGCAACCTGACCGTGACCGGCATGGAGCCGGTACTGACACCGAGCGGGGTGACACAGGCTGACGGCGCCTACCGTCCCACCGCCGTTGCCGATGAGGGAATTGCCGACAAGCTGAAGATCCCCACCGCCTACCTGCGCCGTATGCGCGCCGAGGCAGTCGACCTGTACGACCTCAACGTCAACGGCTGGCTGCAGAAAGACCCGACCCGCCGTTTCCTGCTCCGCGCCTTCAAGGGCGAGCCGGGCGTACTGCGTGCGTGGCTTTCCGACGGCTACAAGATCATTGACCATCTGGACATGCTCACCGCCGTACTGGCGGGCATCGAGGAGTCGGGACACCCCGTGAAGATCACGGGGGCCGACCTCACGGAGCGGCGCATGATCGTTCGGGTGGAGTCCGAGCACGTCGAGGCACTCGCTCCCGAGTTGCTGCGGGGGTACCGGTCGCCGTTCACCGGGCAGTCGGGCGATCAGTTGCCGATCGTCTCGGCCGGGTTCGTTCTCACCAACAGCGAGGTGGGCAGCGGCAAGTACGCGATCACGCCCCGCATCGTCGTGCGGGTGTGCGGCAACGGTATGACGATCACGAAGGACGCGTTCGGCAAGGTGCATCTCGGAGCACGGATGGACCAGGGGATCGTCAGGTTCTCGGAGGACACCCAGGAGAAGAATCTCGCGCTGATCACCGCGCAGACGCGTGACGCGGTCGCAACGTTCATGAACCGCGACTACGTCGAGCGGAAGCTGGCCGATATCCAGCGGGAGGCAGGCCGCGAGATCACCAGCCCGACCGAGGCCGTGGAACTGGTGGCGAAGCAGTTGCGGTTCTCCGACAGCGTGCGGGAGTCCGTGTTCAGCCACTTCATCAGGGGTGGCCAGACCACGGCGGGCGGGATCATGCAGGCCATCACCGCCACCGCGCAGACCCTCGATGACGGGGATGCGGCCTACGAGCTGGAGACGCAGGCCCTTTCCGCGATGGCCATCGCCGCAGCGGCGTAGTCGCTGTAGCCCCGGCGGGAGTGCGGCGGCCTCCCACTCCCGCAGGATCGGCAGTCTGTGAGCGGCACTCGGGTGCCGCTCACAGGCACCCGAACCGGAACCGGCAGGGCTTGACTTCCAAGCATTTATTATCTAGTATCGAAGTTAGTTGAGGGGTGACGCCCTCCACTGTCGCCGAAACAAGCACGAGGGGAAGCGCCCGATGGGCCCCAATAACCTTTCATCCAGCCAGGCCCGGGAACGCCTGGCACCGGTCACCGCGCACGCCGTTGACGCCGTCACCGATCTGATGACGACGGCAGGACCCGGAAGCCACCTGCTCACCGCCGTTGTCCGTCCGAGGAACGCGGAACCCGTCACCGCCTACGCCTGGTTCGACGTCGTCGGAGAAGGCGCTGACGCTCTCTGGCGCGGCGTCTACGCCGACACCGCCGCAGTCGCGGAAGTCGTGGCCCTCGGTCTCATCGTCGCCAAGGGCAGCGTCGTGCTCGGTACGACAGCACCGACAGGCGAGGAGACCGTGCGCGGCTGGCTGGTCGACGGCCACGCGCTCAGGCCCCTCACGGCCGACGAGATCCGCCACGTCTTCCGCGAAGCGCTCGGTCCGGAGTCGGATGCCGTCACCTACCGAACGGCATTCCCGGTTCCGGTATCCGCTCCGACGTAGCACCTGCTGCGCACCCCCGGTCCGGCGGCCAGCTCTCTCCCACGGCCTGGCCGCCACCCGGCCGCCGCCCCTCAGCCCGCGGTGCGGGGCGGCGGCCACCTCAAGGCCCCCTCAGGGACTCAAAGGAACGTGACCATGGCTGACACCGACCCGGTCCCGATCACCGACGAGAACGCCGTCGCGCACGCGATCGCTGCCGCCATCCACAACATCACCAAGCAGGACTTGTCGGGCCACGGTCCCGAGATCGTCCACGCACGGCTGACCCGGCCCGGATCAGTCGTCCGCGCATCGGTCGCCTACAACAAGGCCCGCAGCACCGGCAAGACCGAACGCAGAGCCGTCCGCGACGCCGCGATGGAACTCGTCAGGCAGTACCGCTTCCAGCACAACCTCTGACTCCCCGCGCAGTTACCGGCCAACCTCGCCCAGCGTCACGCCGGGACTGACCAGACCAGCGGCCAGGCGTCTCTCCCCGCGCGTGGCCGCTCCCAGGGCCGCCGCCCCGGACTACCCGGCACCGGGGCGGCGGCCCGCCTCACGGGCCCGTAGCTCAGTGGCAGAGCCAGTGCCTTAAAAGCGCACAGCGCCGCCGGTTCGAATCCGGTCGGGTCCACCCACACGCCACCCCAACCGCCCCACCACGGAGGAGCCATGACCACCGACGACCACAACACCGCATCCCAGCCCACCGCCCCCGGCGCAGCCTCGAAGGCCCGCAAGCGCGCCAGCGCGCAGGAAGTGATCGAGTTCGTCATCGCTGAGAAGCGGCTCGCGGACCTGGACGTCGAGATCGACTTCGAGGCGCTCGCCAGGCTCGACGACATGTCCGACGAGGAGGCCGCAGCGCTGATCGACGAGACCATGACGCGAATCCTGTTCACCTGACCAGCGGCCGGGGCCGCCCTCTCCCGCAGCCTCGGCCGCTCCCAGGGCCGCGCCCCGCTCCGCCCTACCGGGGCGCGGCCCGCACAACTCACCATCCGGGGTGCTGTAGCTCAGTTGGTAGAGCGCCGGTCTTATAAGCCGTCGAGGTCGTGGGTTCGAGTCCCACCAGCACTACGCGAACCACCCGTCCAGGAGCGCCCGCCGCTCGCGGCCCGCGTCACAGCGCACCGGCTCGCTTCCGGCGGGCAGGCCCCGCCGGCCACCGCAGGCTGCGACGACCGACACCGCCGACATCTCCTACGCCGTTCCCGTCTCGGCGAGCGGGCACGGCCACCCCGGCCAGCTCGTCACTGGCCAGCAGTCCGCCGCCCCCGCACATACGCGGGGCGGCGGACCTCGCCCACCGCCCCAAGTCCCTTCCGAACGACGGGAGTTCCGACCGTGACCGCCGACATCCTCACCATCGACACACCGTCCGGCACGGTGCGCGCCACTGCCCAGTCACAGGGCGAGGACGCCGTCCTGTACGCCCTGACGGGCATACTGCGCGGCTTCGTGCACGTGACCGGCACTCATCACCCGCGCCGTTGGGACCAGTTCACCGCGCTGCGCGTGAGTCTCGGATCCGTCAACGCCATGGACGCCACCGCGCCGGCCGAGTCGCTGCCGCGCAGGCGCGGCAGCGCGACCGGCTACACCGGCGGCCTGGTGCGGTGGACGGACGACGATTACCCCTACCAGCACACCGCGACGGCTCTCGTGGAGTCGACGGCCGGGAACGCGCCCTCTGCCGCAACGGGCGAGGCCCTCGCCCGGGTCATGCGTGCCTGCGCCGAGGACGTCGCCCAGCGGCCCGATCTTCACCGCCTGCTGGACGCCTCCCGCGAGCGTGAGACCCCCCGCCTGCTGCGCTTCCTCGACTGGTCGATGCGCAGGGGCGAGGCCGAGGCGGCACGCTTCGAGCGCAAGGCCCAGGCCGACCGCCGCGACGCGCGCACCGCCGTCTCCATCTGGTGGACGGCCGCCCGGTGGCTCACCGCCCGGCCGCACCCCGTCCTGGCCCTGCTACTGATGAACTACCCGGGGTCGCTCGCGCGCCGCGCCGACTACCTGCCCGCATACGCCGATTACGCCGAGCGCACCGCCCGCGAGGAGCGTGACCGCGTCGGTCGCATCCGCACGGAGATCGCGTCCCTGCGCGCCCAGCAGCGGCCGCGCCGACCAACCCGCCGCTCTGCCGCCCGGCAGCGGGGCGCCGCCGATGCCCCACCGGCCGCGCGCAGCAGGAACCGCCCGGCATGAGCAGCTCGTTGCGGCCGTGGAGCCCCGAGGACTTCGACGACACGTGCGAGACCTGCAGCGCGCCGCCCGGGCAGTTCTGCCATCCGTGGTGCGCGACGGGTTACACCGCGGCCGATGCGCGCCGCGAGGCCGACGCCGTGGACGCGCGGGAGGGTCGGTGACCGGCCCCGGCCCTCTGGACAGGCCGCCGCCAAGCGGGGAATAGCCGACCCATACCACTTGTTAATCTAGTATCGAACTGATTCGGTCCCGACGGGCGCCGAATCCGCACGGAGGGAAGTCCCAGGCATGGGCTACGACATGTACCTCGTACACTCCCCGGAGGGCGAAGACGCCGCGTACGAAGCTGCCAGCAGGTCGTTCGACGCGGCCGTGGAGCACCGCGACGGTCTCGACCTCCCGTACGACCACCCGCAGTACCAGGCCCTCCAGGTGGAGGTCGTCCGTGCCTACGACGCGATGGAAGCGGTCCGCACCGCGCACTTCCACCTGACGACCTGGGCGATGAGCGAGTGCCGGGCGCTCATGGACCACTTCGGCATGCTGACCGCCACGCAGCCGCCGGACCGGCCCGCACCCGAGGAATACGGAACCACCTCCGGGGAGGCCTTTGCGGCCCCACCGGGGGACACGGCGCCGTTTGCGGTCCAGCGGTTCCGCCAGGCTCTTCAGGCACGGCTGTCCTGGACAGTGCCGCAGCCCCAGGGCATCGCCGCCCACAAGCTCGGCGGCGACGTGGGCTGGATCATCACCCCCGTCGAGATCCACACGGCCCTCACGGCGTACGAGACCAGCAGGGCCGCGAACCCCGCGCTCCTCTCGGAGGTCATCGAGGACGCCGACTGGTGGCCCGCCTGGATCGACTACCTCAAGCATGCAGCCGGGCACGGCGGGTTCCGCGCCTACGGGCCACCCGTGACCTGACACGCCCCTCGCCGGTCACCGCGACACGGCGCGGGCCACATACCGGCCGGGCCCGTTCCCTTCGTTCGGGGCCCGGCCGCCACGGCCCGGCACGCGGTCGAGCCCCGTGCGGTCACCCCCGGACCGCACCCGCGCTCCCGCGTGCCGGGCCGACCACCCCCTTCCGCAGCGAGCACGAGAAGCACCCATGACCAAGATCCCTACCGCCCTGCTCCTGACCTGCGACGCGCAACTCGTCGAAATCGACCTGCCGTTCGGCCATGACTGCGCATCCAGCGCCGAGCGCCGTGCCGTGCTGCGCGCGGCCCTGCGATGCGACCGGTTCGACGTCGTCGCCCTGACCCGCCAGTGGGACATGTGGATCGACGACGAAGGCCTCTACAACCACCCGGTGAATCCCGCCGCAACGGCCCTCGCCCAGCGATTCGGCTTCACGCACCAGCCCTACCACGGCCCCGTCCTGCTCACCGGAGGCCCCGACGCGCAGGGCAATACCCTCCCGCTGCTGAGGCACCAGGTCATCGGCCTGTTCCTCACCCTGCAAGACCTGTGACCGCACCGGGCCCCGCCCGCCCGCGCACAGCTTCCTGCGGTCCGGTCCCCACCCTCACCGACACACCGAGGCGCCCGGCTCGGCGCCACGCCCTACCGCTGGCGGGCTGCCGCACCGCCCCCGCTTCACGCTCCGGAGCTCCCACCATGCCCGACCCCACCTTCCTGCCCGATCCGTTCGAGACCGCAGCCCAGGCATTCGAGGCCCTGTTGGACGCCCTCGGACCGGGACGCCATCACCTGGTGTGCAGCGCCCACACCGCCCTGGGGAGTTACGCCTCCGCTTCCGCGACCGTCGAGTGCGCGCCCGACGACCAGGACGAGGCGAACGCCGACTACGAAGGCTGGTTGATGTTCTGTCACCTCCTGGCGCAGACCTCCATCGCCTTCCGGGACGCGACCGTCTTCACCCGCACGTACACCACCGACAGCACCTCCGTACTGCGCGGCTGGCACGTCGACAACGGGTGGCCCCAGCCCATGGAAGCGGCCGACGTGTTCGCGGCGTACTGCACCGACCTCGCCACCGGCGACCCGATCCCGCCCGAGCCGGGCACGGACTACCAGGCGGGCACACCGCTGCCGACCGCTTAAGGCGGCGGCCACTGACCGCCGCGCGCACGCCCCGTGCCGCCGACGCCACCGGCCCCCGCGTTCGGGTCCCGCGCCCCGACCCCAACCACCACGAGCAGGAGATAACCGTTTGCCTCCAGGCCATTTATTATCCAGTATCGAAGTATGCAACGCGGTGTGGCCCCCCACCTGCACACCGTGAACTCGCCGCCCGAGAGGAATACACCGCCATGGCGCGTGCCGAAGATCCCGCACCCTTTCCCACCGGCTGGCCCCAGGCCCGCTATCGCGCCACCCGCCGCGCGATGAAGGCGCTCCGGCTCGCCGATCACCTGCTGCGCCGTGGGGTCGCCTACACGCCCGACGACGCCACCGACGAACTGATCTGCGTCGCCGCCGAGCAGACCGGCCACCTCCAGCCGTCCCGGACCACGTGCTCGCTCGTGCGCGCCGTCCTCGGACTGCTGCTCTCCCCCGCCGTCGCCGACTCCCCGATCGAGGGCGGCGCCAGCGGACGCGTCATCCGCGTGGTCGTCACCATCGGCGACCGTCCCACGGCCTGACCGGCCGACCGGGCGGGCCGGGACATATCCGGCCCGCCGAGCATCACCAGCACAGGAGTACCGACCATGTCCACCGCCCCCCAGGCGAAGAAGACCGCGTCGACCCCCGCCAGAGCCGCCTCCGCCATACCCCGGACGCCTGCGCGGCCGGAGCCGTCGACGCCCGAAGAGACCCACGACCAGATCGTCCGCCTCGACCCCGCGCTGATCGTGCGCGACGAGTACAACGCCCGCACCATCGACACCGAACCGGACGACGACCTCAAGGCGTCGGTGGCCGAACTCGGTGTACAGGACCCCGTCCACGTCCGCCCGCAGGAGAACGGCACGTACGGCGTCTTCAAGGGATGGCGGCGCACACAGGCCCAGCAGGCCGCCAATGCCACGGCCGAGGCCGAGGGCAGGCCCGCACGCAAGATCCCCACCATCGTCCGGGCCGACCTGGTGGGCAACGACGCGATGACGCACCTGCTGTCGCTGATCGAGAACGATCACCGCGAGCAGATGCACGACCGCGACCGGGTCAAGGCCATCGAGACGCTGGCGCTCATCGACGTGAGCGAGGAGCAGCGCGAGACGATGGCTCGCGCCCTGAAGATCAAGCGCGCCGAGCTGCGCGCGGCGCGCGAGGCCGCCCGCCTGGACGACGCCCAGCTCCGCCGTGCCAGCGTCCAGGGCTTCGACCTGATGCAGATGGCCGAAATGGCCGACGTCAGCGACGTCTCCCGCGCCGCCCAGGTGCTGGAGGAGGCTCACGCCAAGGACGCTGCCGAGGAAGGCGGCGGGCGCGGCCACTGGGACCAGGCCCTGGCCCGGCTCCGGCAGACCAAGGCCGACACCGAAGCCCGCCAGAAGGCGCTGGACGGACTCAAAGAGGCCGACATCCCGCTGCTGCCCGACTACTTCCCGTACGGCACGAAGGACACCTCCCGGCCGCTGACCGACCTGCGCACGCCCCTGGGCGCTCCGCTCACGCCGGACAAGCACGCCTACTGCTCCGGCCATGCCGCCCGCCTGGACGAGGAGTTCCAGCCCGTCTGGTACTGCTCCGACCCCGCACAGTACGGCCACAAGCTGCGCCCCGGAGCCAAGCAGCCCAAGCAGTCCATGACCGAGAAGGAGAAGGAGGAACGGGCGCGGACCATCGCGGGCAACAAGGCGTGGAAGACCGCGCGGACGGTCCGCGAGGACTTCGTGAGACGGCTGTGCAAGGGAAGTCCCTGCCCGAGGCGGTGCGGCAGTTCGCCCTGCGCACGGTGATGAGCCCGCCCTACCTGTACGCGAAGTGGTGCGAGAAGGGCGACACCGAGGCCGTCGCCCAGTTCCTGGGGGTCCCGGACCCCAACGCCGACACCTCCCGCTACAGCCGTGAGGAAGACCCGTTCGACGACCTGGTCAGCCGTCAGGGCAAGGCCAGGGGATGGCACCAGGTGTTCGCCCAGGTGGCCGCCGCGTTCGAGTACAGCGTGCGCGAGCCGAAGGCGTGGCAGGGCCTCAGCCGTCACCAGGCCGCCTATCTGCTGTGCCTGAAGGCGGAGGGCTACCGGCTGTCCGACGTGGAAGAACTCGCCGTCGCCAAGTACCTGCCCCGGCCCGCCGACGAGGACCAGGCCGTCGACCAGGCCGCCTGATCCCTTGCCGGGCGCAGCACGCCCCACAGCGGTACTGCGCCCGGCCCCCCTCCTCCCCCACGGCAAGGAGTTCGTCGTGTCCGACACCTGCCCGTCGGGACGACGGCGCTACCCCGACCGAGCGGCCGCCCGCGCGGCCTTCGGCGCCACCCGTGCGCGCGGCAAGGCGACCCGCGGCTACCGCAAGTGCGGAATCTGCGGCGGCTGGCATCTCACGCCCGAGCGCAACCACCGCCCGCGCCGACGCAGACGCGCGCAGACGCCAGGTCGGCCGCCCGCGCGGCCGCTCGGTCGGGGTAG
>NZ_JAEQAZ010000025.1 GCF_016654115.1 Streptomyces sp. MBT53 | reverse complement strand
ATCCTCGCCCTCCCCGAGGAACTCCGCCGCTACCTCCGCCGCCTCCTCCCCGCGGAGCGCCAGGCGGCCCGCGCCCTGCGCCCGGTCCTCGGCCGCCTCGCCGGCGTCCCGATGCCCTCGGAGTGGCTCTACGACACCGCGGGCCGGTGGGACGTGGAACTGGCGGCCGTCGAGGCGGTCCTCGCCGACCGCAACACATCCGTACGCCTGGTCGCGGACCCCGGACCGGCAGGCGCCGACGCGGTCCGTGCGGCCGGTCTCGCCCTCGCCCTGCGCGGCCTGCGCCCGGATGCGCTGATCGCCAACCGGGTGCTGCCCGAGTCCGTCGAGGACACCTGGCTCGCCGCCCTGGGCGTCCAGCAGCGCAAGACCCTGGACGAGTGGCAGGGCACGTACGACTGCCGTCCTGTCCGTCACCTCGGCCACGACCCGCGCGGTACGGACGACCTGGCCGCGCTCGCCGTGCCCGGTGTCAACGCGACCGGTTCCACGGTCGAGTGGCCCGTGACCGACGAGCTCGCCGAGGACGGCGGCGACAGGGTCCTCGTCTGGCACATCCCGCTGCCCGGCGCGATACGGGACGAGCTGGACCTCGTCCGCCGGGGCGACGAACTGGTCGTCACCGTCGGCCCGTTCCGCCGTATCGTCCCCCTGCCCTCGGCCCTGCGCCGCTGCACCGTGGCCGGTGCCGCCCTGCGCGAGGGTGAACTCCGGATCCGCTTCACACCCGACCCGGACCTGTGGCCGCAGGGAAGGTGAGCATTGGTGCGTGCGGAGACGTGAAGCACGTACGCCCATTCGGGTAACGTCGTAGAGACGAACCGTAGTCAGGAGTCCGTCATGAGCGAAGAGCTCCCCCCGTACGAGGCCGGCAAGGAAGAGGCGCTCGACGAGGTGCGGGCGACCGACGCCGACGCCTGGGCGACGGCAGCGGCCGAAGACCTCGCAGCGGAGAAGGCCCGCCGCCGCACCCAGTACGGCCCGCCCCCGGGCTCGGCCGCCGAGGAACTGCGCAAGCTCGTCGACACCGTCACGGACAAGCTGGCCGGCCTCCAGTCACCCCTGCTCGGCCAGGTCGCGGGACCGGCCGCCCAGCAGGTGGTCAAGCAGGTCGTCCAGCAGGCCAAGGCCGCCGTCGAGCCCGTCATCGAACGCAACCCGGACGTCTTCGACCACCTCGCGGCGGCCGGAAACGAACTCCTCGCCGCGTACCGCTCCGCGGTCCAGGCCCAGGAACAGCGGTGGACGGCCCGCGACAGCGAACTCAAGAACCTGCGCGACCCGGGCGACGACTCCGGCCCCGGAGAGCGCATCGACCTCGACTAGGACCCGTCCCGGAGGGCCCGCTCTCCGGAACGACGTCGCTGATCCGACGCCGGGCCCTCGGGTACGGTGGGCCGTAGCGGGGCTCGACCGAAACTGAGGGATTCATGGGACTCACCATCGGCGTCGACATCGGCGGCACCAAGATCGCGGCCGGCGTGGTCGATGAGGAAGGCAACATCCTGTCGACCCACCAGGTGCCCACCCCGGGCACGCCCGAGGGCATCGTCGACGCCATCGCCGCCGCCGTCGACGGAGCGCGCGCCGGGCACGAGATCGTGGGCGTGGGCATCGGCGCGGCAGGTTACGTGAACCGGCAGCGCTCCACCGTCTACTTCGCGCCGAACATCGACTGGCGCCAGGAGCCGCTGAAGGACAAGGTCGAGGCCCGCGTGGGCCTTCCCGTCGTCGTGGAGAACGACGCGAACGCCGCGGCCTGGGGCGAGTACAAGTTCGGCGCCGGCAAGGGCCACCGCAACGTCATCTGCATCACCCTCGGCACCGGCCTCGGCGGCGGCATCATCATCGGCAACAAGCTGCGCCGCGGGCACTTCGGGGTGGCCGCCGAGTTCGGCCACATCCGCATGGTGCCGGACGGCCTGCTGTGCGGCTGCGGCTCACAGGGCTGCTGGGAGCAGTACGCGTCGGGCCGCGCCCTCGTCCGCTACGCCAAGCAGCGCGCCAACGCGACCCCCGAAGCCGCGGACGTCCTGCTCTCGCTCGGCGACGGCACCCCCGAGGGCATCGAGGGCAAGCACATCTCCATGGCCGCCCGGCAGGGCGACCCGGTCGCCGTCGACTCCTACCGCGAACTGGCCCGCTGGGCCGGCGCCGGCCTCGCCGACCTGGCCTCCCTCTTCGACCCCTCCGCGTTCATCGTCGGCGGCGGCCTCTCGGACGAGGGCGAACTCGTCCTCGACCCGATCCGCAAGTCCTACAAACGCTGGCTGGTGGGCGGCAACTGGCGCCCGGTCGCCGACGTGATCGCGGCCCAACTGGGCAACAAGGCGGGCATGGTCGGAGCGGCGGACCTGGCGAGGGAGCCGGACCCGATCATGTGAGTTGTTTTTAGGGGCGCGGGGCGGTAGTCGATTTGCGGCTACCGCCCCGCGCGCGCGACCAGCCACATCCGACCGGCAGTCGCGCACGTACCCCGCGCCCCGAGCCATTGGGCGCGCAGCCGTTTCCGTCGCGGCGTAAATTGATCCACATGCCGCCGCTCCCCAACTCCCGCACCGAACCCGACGGTTCCGCGATCATCCGCGTCCTGAGCTACAACATCCGCTCGATGCGCGACGACACCGACGCCCTGGCCCGGGTGATCAGGGCCTGCGCCCCGGACCTCGTCCTGGTGCAGGAGGCCCCCCGCTTCTTCCGCTGGCGCAAGAAGCTGGCCCGCCTGGCGTCGGCCTCCGACCTGGTCGTCCTCTCCGGCGGCGGCACCGCCGCGGGCCCGGCCCTGCTCTGCTCGCTCCGGGCAACGGTCGAACGCACCGAGGACGTACTCCTCCCGCTCACCCCCGGCGAACACCGCCGCGGCTTCGCGACCGCGGTCGTCCGTTTCGGCGGCGCCCGGCTCGGCGTCCTCAGCTGCCACCTCAGCCTCCGCGAGGACGAGCGCTACGACCAGGGCGGCATGCTGCTCGACCGGCTGGCCGGCATGGGTGTGGACCACGCGATCGCGGGCGGCGACCTCAACGACCGCCCCGGAGGCCGGACTTTCACCCGGCTGGCCAAGGATCTCCAGGACTGCTGGGCCACCACCCCGTGGGGCGACGAGTACACCTGGACCCCCGGCAACCCCTTCCAGCGCATCGACGCGATCTTCGCGACGCAGGGCGTCGAGGTGCTGGGGTGCGGGGTGCCGTCGGAGCAGCCGGGAGTGACGGAGACAGACGTGAGGGCGGCCACGGACCACTTCCCGGTCCTGGCCGCCCTCAAGATCCCCGCGAGCTAGAGGACGAGTCCTCGTGGGTCAGACGACGGCCCCGCGCCCGGGGTCGTCCCCCTCCTCGTCGTCCGTCCGCATCCGCATCACCAGCGTGCCGAAGCCGCCGAGGAAGCCGCCGATGCCGACGGTCGCGAGCCACCAGGTCATGTCCCAGCCGAGCAGTACCGCCAGCAACAGGAGGATCGGGCCGCCGATCACCCCGAGCCAGGCGAACTTGGCCGTCGTGTCGGCGGCCGGCAGCGGTGGCGGCTCCGGCGGCACGAAGTGGCCCTCGTCGTCCTCGTCGAAGTCCTCCTCGGAGGAGTCCGGCGCGGTGTAGTCACGGGGACCGCCGACACCGGGCGCGAACGAGACGGAGCTGCCCAGCGGCTTGGCGGGCGGCGGCTCCTCCGCGCCTTTGTCCTGGTCCTTGCCCTTGGCGGACTGCTCCTTGGCCTTGGGCTGTTCGTCGTTCTTCTCGGGGTCGAGCAGCGCCAGGTCCTCGATCGACTTGAACGGCTTGGCGCCCGGCGGATCCTTGGGCTCGTCGCCGTATCCGGCGACGATCGCGGCCCACGCGGCCTCCTCGTCGAACGGGACGCCCTGCTCGTCCGGTTCGAGGCCCTCGCGGTCGGAGTCGTGCTCAGCCACCTGTGGCCGTCCCTTCCTGCTCGCTCACCCGGCCCGTGTCGGACGCCTGCTTGCCGACACTGGGTGCGAGCCGGCCGATGAACGTGAAGCTCTCCTCGAAAATCCGGTCCGCGTCGTGGTCCAACGTCGCGACGTGGTAGCTCTGTTCCAGCAGGATTTCCGTCACGTCGGCCGAGGAAACGCGACTGAGGACACGGGCCGAGTCGGCGGGCGGCACCACGTGGTCCTGGGTGCTGTGCAGCAGCAGGAGCGGCTGGGTGACCTGCGGGAGCTCGCGGTCGACCAGCCGGAAGAAATTGCGCAGCGAGTGCGCGGAGTGAAGCGGCACCTTGGCGTAGCCGACCTCGTCGCTGCCCTCCTTCGCGATGTCGCTGGCGATACCCGGCGCCGTACGCACCAGGTGGCGGGCGACCGGAAGGGCGTACGCGGCGAGGCCGTGCACCTTGATACCGGGGTTGACGACCACGACACCGCTGATCTCGTCGCCGTGCTTCGCGGCCAGCCGCAGGGCCAGCGCACCGCCCATGGACAGGCCCGCGACGAAGACCTGCGAGCAGCGCTCGCGCAGGGCGCGCAGCTCGCGGTCCACCTCCGCGTACCAGTCCTGCCAGCCGGTGAGCGCCATGTCCTCCCAGCGGGTGCCGTGCCCGGGCAGCAGCGGCAGCGACACGGTGAGGCCGCGCTCGGCCAGATACTCCGCCCAGGGGCGCAGCGACTGCGGGGAACCGGTGAAGCCGTGGCAGAGGAGAACTCCGACCTCCCCGCCCTCGTGGCGGTACGGCTCGGCTCCGGGGAGGACCGGCACCTTCGGTCTCCTGTTCATGAGAGGGGCGTGTTCATGTTCATGAAGAAGGGTGTGCGTCAGTGAGGCGTGAACGAGTCCAGGTGCGGTTAACCGTACGCGACCGCACTGACACCGACCAGGGCCGTCGGGTCCTTTGACGGTGCTCCGGGTTAAGGTCTGATCGATGAGCACAGGAGGCACTCGGTTGTTGTACGGCACGATGAAGGTCGCCATCGGTGGGCCGCTGAAGGTCGCCTTCCGGCCGTGGGTGGAGGGCCTTGAGAACATTCCGGCGGAGGGCGCCGCCATTCTGGCGAGCAATCACCTCTCGTTCTCGGACTCGTTCTTCCTGCCCGCGGTCCTCGACCGCAAGGTGACCTTCATCGCGAAGGCCGAGTACTTCACGACGCCCGGGGTGAAGGGCAAGCTGACGGCCGCGTTCTTCAAGGGCGCCGGCCAGCTCCCGGTGGACCGGTCGGGTGCGCGCGGGGCGGGCGAGGCCGCGATCAAGGCCGGGCTCGACGTCCTGGAGCGCGGTGAACTGTTCGGTATCTATCCGGAGGGCACGCGCTCCCCGGACGGCCGCCTGTACCGCGGCAAACCCGGCGGCCTCGCGCGCGTGGCGCTCGCCAGCGGCGCTCCGGTGATCCCGGTCGCGATGATCGACACGGAGAAGATCCAGCCGCCCGGCAAGGTGGTGCCGAAGCTGATGCGCCCGGGCATCCGGATCGGCAAGCCGCTCGACTTCAGCCGGTACAACGGCATGGAGCACGACCGTTTCGTCCTGCGGGCCGTGACCGACGAGGTCATGTACGAAATCATGAAGCTCTCCGGCCAGGAGTACGTCGACATCTACGCGACCGCCGCCAAGCGGCAGATCGCGGACGCGGCGAAGGCCGAGAAGGAAGCGGACAAGGCCACCAGGGCCGCGCTCGCACAAGCGGAGAAGGAGCAGACGAGCCCCTAGGCGGGGTGGTCTGTTGGGGGTGGGGGAGTTGGCCAAGCGCGAGCGCGTCATCAGAATGTCGGTCGAGCAGCCGCTGTGGCGTGCCCTGAGCGGCTACCGGGTGCTGACCATGCTGTACGCGGTCGGACTGTTCGCCTCCGAGTACGACCAGTTCGACCGTCCGGGCGTCGCCATCGCCTTCTATGTCGTCCTGTTCGTCTGGACGCTCGCCACCCTGCCCCGGGTGCAGAGCGCGGTCGCCTGCACCAAGCGCTTCCTGGCCGTGGACCTCGCGATCGCGCTGACCGGCATCGTCCTCACCCCGGTCGCCGCCGACGCCCACCACATCGACAGCGGCGGCCCCACCCTGCCGTCGATATGGACCGCGGGTTCGGTCCTCGCCTTCGCCATCAAGGGCGGCTGGCGCTGGGCCGCGTTCGCCTCCACCCCGGTCGCCGTCGCCAACCTGATCGAGCGCGGCTCCCCGGCCCGCGACACCGTCCACAACGTGGTGCTCGTCTGGGTCGCCTCCATCGCCATCGGCTACGTCGTGGAGGTCGCCCGCGCTTCCGAGCGCACCCTCGCCCGTGCCCTGGAGATCGAGGCCACCACCCGCGAGCGGGAGCGGCTGGCCCGGGACATCCACGACGGTGTCCTCCAGGTGCTGGCCATGGTGCAGCGGCGCGGTGCCGTGCTCGGCGGAGAGGCGGGCGAACTGGGCCGGATGGCGGGCGAGCAGGAGATCGCGCTGCGCACCCTGGTCTCCGGCGGACTGGTCCCCGTCTCCCGGATCTCGCTGGACGCGGCGGAGGGCGCGGTCGTGCGGGCCGTGGAGGAAGAACCCGAGCAGGACGACGACGGGCCGGTCGATCTGCGGTCGCTGCTCGCGCCGTACGCCGCCGCGAAGGTGAGTTTCGCCGAGCCCGGGGCTCCGGTGCCGTTGCCCGCGGACGCGGCGAAGGAGCTGGCCGCCGCGGTCGGGGCCGCGCTGGACAATGTGCGCAGGCATGCCGGTGACGACGCCCGTGCGTGGATCCTGGTCGAGGACGAGCCCCGGGAGGTCGTCGTGACCGTACGGGACGACGGGCCCGGTATCCCCGAGGGGCGGCTGGCGCAGGCCGAGGGTGAGGGGCGGCTCGGGGTCGCCCTGTCGATCCGGGGGCGGCTGCGGCACCTCGGCGGCAGCGCCGAGCTGGTCTCGATTCCCGGGCAGGGCACGGAAGTCGAGCTGAAGGTACCGAAGGCACGGGGGAAGGCGGGGACACGATGAGTGAGCAGCGGGGCCCGATCAGGGTCATGGTGGTCGACGACCATCCGATGTGGCGGGACGCGGTCGCCCGCGACCTGGCCGAGGCCGGTTTCGAGGTGGTCGCCACCGCCGGTGACGGCGAGCAGGCGGTACGCCGGGCCCGGGCCGCCGCCCCGGACGTCCTGGTCCTGGACCTGAACCTGCCGGTGCTGCCCGGCGTCCAGGTCTGCAAGGAACTGGTGGGCGCCAACCCGGCGTTGCGCGTCCTGGTGCTCTCCGCGAGCGGTGAGCACGCGGACGTGCTGGAGGCGGTGAAGTCGGGCGCGACCGGCTATCTGCTCAAGTCGGCTTCCACGGAAGAGCTGTTGGACGCGGTGCGGCGAACGGCGGTCGGCGACCCGGTGTTCACCCCCGGGCTCGCCGGACTGGTCCTCGGCGAGTACCGCCGCCTGGCCTCCGACCCGGCACCGGCCGCCGGCAGCGACGAGCCCAAGGCTCCCCAACTCACCGACCGCGAGACCGAGGTGCTCCGCCTGGTCGCCAAGGGCCTCAGCTACAAGCAGATCGCCGAACGCCTGGTCATCTCGCACCGCACGGTCCAGAACCACGTCCAGAACACCCTGGGCAAACTCCAGTTGCACAACCGCGTGGAGCTGGTGCGGTACGCGATAGAGCGCGGACTCGACGACGCGTAGCCGGACGGGGTAGATCAACTACCCCACAATTCAGCTGAATTGACCTTCCCGCCCATCCCTCTGTGACCTGGATCACCATTAGCGTGGCTGTCACAGGAAACTGCGGCGAAGGGATATTTCCATGCGCGTCGGAGTACTGACCGGAGGCGGCGACTGCCCCGGACTCAACGCCGTCATCCGGGGCATCGTCCGCAAGGGCGTCCAGGAGTTCGGCTACGACTTCGTCGGCTACCGGGACGGCTGGCGAGGCCCGCTCGAAGGCGACACCGTCCGTCTCGACATCCCCGCGGTGCGCGGCATCCTGCCCCGCGGCGGCACCATCCTCGGCTCCTCCCGCACCAACCCGCTGAAGCTGGAGAACGGCATCGGCCGCATCAAGGCCAATCTCGCCGCCCAGGAGGTCGACGCGCTCATCGTGATCGGCGGCGAGGACACCCTCGGCGTGGCCGCGCGGCTCTCGGACGAGTACGGCGTGCCGTGCGTCGGCGTACCGAAGACCATCGACAACGACCTGTCCGCCACCGACTACACCTTCGGCTTCGACACCGCCGTGGGCATCGCCACCGAGGCCATCGACCGGCTGCACACCACCGCCGAGTCGCACATGCGGGTCCTGGTCTGCGAGGTCATGGGCCGGCACGCCGGCTGGATAGCGATCCACTCCGGCCTGGCCGGCGGCGCCAACGTCATCCTCATCCCCGAGCAGCGCTTCGACGTCGACCAGGTGTGCGGCTGGATCACCTCCCGCTTCAAGGCGTCGTACGCCCCGATCGTGGTCGTCGCGGAGGGGGCCATGCCCAAGGACGGCGAGGTCGTCCTCAAGGACGGCACCCTCGACTCCTTCGGGCACGTCCGGCTGTCCGGCGTCGGCGAATGGCTGGCCAAGGAGATCGAGAAGCGGACCGGCAAGGAGGCCCGCACCACCGTCCTCGGCCACATCCAGCGCGGCGGCACCCCCAGCGCCTTCGACCGCTGGCTCGCCACCCGCTTCGGCCTGCACGCCATCGAGGCCGTCCGCGACGGCGACTTCGGCAAGATGGTCGCCCTGCGCGGCACGGACATCGTCCGCGTACCGATCGCGGAGGCCACGGCCCAGCTGAAGACGGTGGACCCGAAGCTGTACGAGGAGGTCGGGGTGTTCTTCGGCTGAGACTTGGCTGCGCTCTTGACGTCGACCGGGCATCTTGGATGAACCCCGGCCACGTTCTTGACCTCCGTTGGGCACCTCGGTTGAACCTCGGGCACGTTCTTGACGTCGGCCGGGCATCCCAGCCCGTCCGGCGTTTGAGGACGAGGCCCCTTCAGGGCCGAAGCGGGGGTCCGGGGGCGCAGCCCCTGGACGGTGCGTTCGGTCGCCGGCGCCTGGACATGCACGGTGCTGGAGTACACCGGTCCGCCCCTGGAGGGGCTCGTACTACTCGCCGTACTCCGTAGCCGAGTTCGCCTGGACCCTCGCGATGGCCGTCAACCGCCGGATCGTCCGCGCGGCGACCCGCACCCGTGACTTCGACTTCCGGCTCGACGGCCTGATGGGCCGCGACCTGCGCGGCCGTACCGTCGGAGTGCTCGGCACCGGAAAGATCGGCGAGGCGTTCACCCGCATCGCCCACGGTTTCGGGATGCGGCTGCTGGGCTGGGACGTCGCCGAGAACCCGGCGTGCGTCGAACTCGGCATGACCTACGTCCCCAAGGAACAGCTCCTCGCCGAGTCCGACCTGGTCACCCTGCACGTCCCGCTGCTGCCGGACACCCGGCGGCTCATCGACGCCGACGCGCTGAAGGCGATGAAGGACGACGCGATCCTGATCAACTCCAGCCGAGGCGGCCTGATCGACACCGCGGCCCTCGTCGCCGAACTGCGCGAGGGCCGCTTCACGGGCGTGGGCCTGGACGTCTACGAGGCGGAGGCGGGCCTGTTCTTCCTCGACAAGTCCCTGGAGGCCGTCGACGACGACACCCTGGCCCGCCTGGTCACCTTCCCGAACGTCCTGGTCACCTCCCACCAGGCGTACTACACCGAGGACGCCGTCGGCCAGATCAGCGACGCGACCGTCCGCAACGTCCTCGACTACACGGCCGGCCGCCGCTCCGAGAACGTGCTCGTGCCCCGCAGCTGACCCATCAACTCCCGTACGACAGCAGCCCCGTCGAGCGTCAGCACCGACTCCGGGTGGAACTGGACGCCGGCGAACCCGGGCCCCCGTAGCGCATGCACTTCACCGCTCGCGCTACGGCTGACCTCCACACCGTGGGCACCCAGTTCGGCCGCGACCTCGTCGTCGCAGTGCGCCACGAAGCTGTTGTAGAAGCCGACGGTCTCCTGCCGCCCGAACAGATCGACCGCCGTCTGCGCCCCCTGGTACGGAACCTCCTTGCGGACGATCTCCAACCCCAGCTCCGCCGCGACCAGTTCGTGCCCGAGGCACACGCCGAGGACACCGTGCCGGTTCGCCCGGAGGACCTCGGCGGTCAGCGCCCGCAGGAACCGCATCTTCAGGTCGGCGGTGTCGGAGGGGTCACCGGGGCCAGGCCCCAGCACCACCGGCCCCTCGTGCGCGAGCACCGCCTCCCGCAGCCCCTCCTCGTCGTACCGCCGCACGGTCACATCGAGCCCGCTCGACCGCAGCACATGCGCGAGCATCGCCGTGAAGGTGTCCTCCCCGTCGACGACCAGCGCGTGCCCGGTCAGCTCCTCGGACCGCTCCTGCATCCGCAGCCAGAAGGGGGCCAGGGAGGTGCGGCGACCGTCGAGGGCGGCGCGCACCCGGGGGTCGTCGGCGAGCCGGGGCCGCGTGCTCTCCTCGCGCGGCCGGGACGGTCGTACGCCGAGAGCCGCCAGGACGCCCGCCGCCTTCGCGTGGGTCTCCGCGACCTCGCCCGCCGGGTCGGAGCCGCGCACCAGGGTGGCGCCGACCGGGACCCGCAGCCGGCCGGCCGGGTCGATGTCGGCGGTGCGGATGAGGATGGGGGAGTCGAGGGTCTGGGCACCGCCGGAGTCGTGGCCGACGAGGGCGAGGGCGCCGGCGTAGTAGCCCCTTCCGCCCACCTCGTGCCGCTCGATGACCCGGCAGGCGTTCTGCACCGGCGACCCGGTGACGGTCGCCGCGAACATGGTCTCCTTCAGGACCTCCCGAACGTCCAGCGAGGACTTGCCGCGCAACTCGTACTCGGTGTGCGCGAGATGGGCCATCTCCTTCAGCCGGGGTCCGATCACGACCCCGCCCATGTCGCCGACCGTGCACATCATCTTCAGTTCCTCGTCGACGACCATCGACAGTTCCTCGATCTCCTTGCCGTCGGCGAGGAAGTCCAACAGGTGCTCGGGCGTGGGCCCTTCCGCCGGATAGCGGTACGTCCCGCTGATCGGGTTCATGACGACCGTCCCGCCGGACATCCGCACGTGCACCTCGGGGCTCGCGCCCACGAGCGTGCGCTCACCCGTGTGCACGACGAACGTCCAGTACGCGCCCCGCTCACCCACCAGCAGCCGCCGGAACAGCGCGAGAGCGTCTCTGCGCGAGAACCCCGGGATCTCGCCCTCGTACGTCCGCCGGATGACGAAGTTGGCGCCCTCGCCGCGCCCGATCTCCTCCCGCAGCACCCGTCCGACGATCTCCCCGTACGCCTCGTCGCCGACGTCGAAGCCACCGCCCTCGACCCGTACGTCGTGCGCGGGCAGCTGGTCCAGGGCGTCGGCGAGCGGGATGCCGTACGACTCCTCGGGGGTGAGGAAGGCCAGCGGGGTGCCGTCGTCGCGGACGTCGAAGCCGCGCTCGCGGATCTGGCGGAAGGGGATCAGGGCCAGGCCCTCGGCGGGGAGGTCGGCGAGGCGGTCGTGGGTGGAGACCGGGCCGAGAAAGACCTCGACCGTGTTCTCGTCGTGGCCCGGCGTGCGGCGGCGCAGCAGGGCGAACGGTCGGTCGTCGGTCAGCAGCTGTGTCAGGTCCATGGTTCCTCTGCCATCTGGCGATCTGTCGATCTGTCGGTGAGGAACGACCCCGGAAACGCCGAAGGCCGCCCTCGGGCGGCCTTCGCGAAGTACTGTTGAGTACGCGCAGTCAGTGGGCCGCCGGATGAGCGGTCCACCACCAGTTCTGAGTCGAAAGCGCGAACATGCGAGGCACCATACCCCACGCCCAGCTGAGCGTGTGGGCATCTCACCTGTCGAGCCGCGCGAAAACAGCTCGACACGACCCCGTAATGTTGAGGCCGTGACCGTGAACGCTAAGACCAGCGCCAGCGCTGGCAACACCTGGCGAGACCTGCCCGCGGCGCAGCAGCCCGAGTACCCCGACACCGAGGCTCTGCGCGCAGTGATCGCGGACCTCGCGTCGTATCCGCCGCTCGTCTTCGCGGGCGAGTGCGACCAGCTGCGTGCCCGGTTGGCGGCCGTCGCCAAGGGAGAGGCGTTCCTCCTCCAGGGCGGCGACTGTGCCGAGGCCTTCGACGCGGTGTCCGCCGACCACATCCGCAACAAGCTGAAGACCCTCCTCCAGATGGGCGCCGTACTGACGTACGCCGCCTCGGTGCCGGTGGTCAAGGTCGGGCGCATCGCCGGCCAGTACTCCAAGCCGCGCTCCAAGTCGACCGAGACCCGCGACGGGGTGACGCTCCCGACCTACCGGGGCGACTCCGTCAACGGCTTCGCCTTCACCGAAGAGGCCCGCATCCCGGACCCCGAGCGCCTGAAGCGGATGTACAACGCGTCCGCCTCCACGCTCAACCTGGTGCGCGCCTTCACCACCGGCGGCTACGCCGACCTGCGCCAGGTGCACGCCTGGAACCAGGACTTCGTGAAGTCGTCCCCCTCCGGCCAGCGCTACGAGCAGCTCGCGCGTGAGATCGACAACGCGCTGAACTTCATGCGGGCCTGCGGGACCGACCCGGAGGAGTTCAAGACCGTCGAGTTCTACTCCTCGCACGAGGCGCTGCTGCTGGACTACGAATCGGCCCTCACCCGGGTCGACTCCCGCACCGGCAGGCTCTACGACGTCTCCGGGCACATGGTGTGGATCGGCGAGCGCACCCGCCAACTGGACGGCGCGCACATCGAGTTCGCCTCCCAGATCCGCAACCCGATCGGCATCAAGCTCGGCCCGACCACCACCGCGGAGGAGGCGCTGCAGTACATCGAGCGCCTCGACCCGGACCGCGAGCCGGGCCGGCTCACCTTCATCGTGCGGATGGGCGCGGACAAGGTCCGCGACAAGCTGCCCGAGCTGGTCGAGAAGGTCACCGCGTCCGGCGCGACCGTCGCCTGGATCACCGACCCGATGCACGGCAACACGTACGAGGCGGCCTCCGGTCACAAGACCCGCCGCTTCGACGACGTGCTCGACGAGGTGAAGGGCTTCTTCGAGGTCCACAAGGGCCTCGGCACCCACCCGGGCGGCATCCACGTCGAGCTCACCGGTGACGATGTCACCGAGTGCGTGGGCGGCGGCGACGAGATCTTCGTCGACGACCTGCATCAGCGCTACGAGACGGCCTGCGACCCGCGTCTCAACCGCAGCCAGTCCCTTGACCTGGCCTTCCTCGTCGCCGAGATGTACAGGGACCAGTAACCGTTTCACCTGTTACAGCAGAGTGCCGTGGGGCGGGGATCACATACGATCCCCGCCCCACGGCACTTTTACAGGACCTGCGGGCCGGGTAAGGTTAGGTTGGCCTTATCAAGTTCCGGCGGGAGGTGAATCCGCGTGTACGTCTGCAGTTGCTTCCAGGTGACCGAGGCACAGGTCCAGGAGCACGCGGGTGGGGGTGCCTGTACGCCCCGCCAGATCGCCTCCGCCTGCAAGGCCGGTACCGACTGCGGTTCGTGTGTTCGCCGGATCCAGGCCATCCTCGGCCGCGGCAACTGCCCGCGCCGCGATCTCGTGGAAGAGGGCGCGTCGGTCTTCGCCGAACTGGACGAAGCCGCTTAGGGGTGGACCCTAGCTGGGCTGCTCGATCTGCTGCGCGATGTACAGCGCCTCGCCGAGCTGCTCGATCAGCTGCAGCTGCGTGTCGAGGTAGTCGATGTGGTGCTCCTCGTCCTCGAGGATGTCCTCGAAGATGTTCGCCGACGTGATGTCGCCCTTCGTGCGCATCACCTCGATACCGCGCTTGAGGCGGTCGATCGCCTCGACCTCGACCTGCCGGTCCGCCTGGAACATCTCGGTCACCGTCTGGCCGACCCGGACATGGAACAGCCGCTGGTAGTTCGGCAGACCGTCGAGCATCAGGATGCGCTCGGTGATCTTGTCCGCGTGCTTCATCTCGTCGATGGATTCTTCACGCGTGTACTTGGCGAGCTTGGTCCAGCCGTTGTTGTCCTGGATGCGGTAGTGCAGCCAGTACTGGTTGATCGCGGTCAGCTCACCGGTGAGCTGCTCGTTCAGGAATTCAAGGACCTCGGGGTCGCCCTGCATCGCAGAGGC
The DNA here is from genome assembly GCF_016654115.1 of Streptomyces sp. MBT53. Classification (GTDB taxonomy): domain Bacteria; phylum Actinomycetota; class Actinomycetes; order Streptomycetales; family Streptomycetaceae; genus Streptomyces. Next base: position 52,869 of record NZ_JAEQAZ010000025.1, on the reverse strand, counting down.
TCCTTCCAAAACAAGGGAACTGGCGGGTTGCGCCGCATGATTGCACCGGCGCGAAGACGTCGTCCAGTAAGTGCATGCTTAGTAGGAGTTGCCCGAATCCGCCCAGAGCCGGTCATGTGCACCGGCCCCCGTCTGTCAGGATGGAGCCATGGGTCAGAGAGGGGTCGAACAGTCCGAGCTGCCGCCCGGCCAGCGACTTCAGCGCGGCTGGCCGGTCACCCACTACGGCCCGGTCCCCAAGTTCCGCCCCGAGCGCTGGGAGTTCAGGGTCTTCGGCGCCACCGCCGACGGCGACAAGCACTGCTGGAACCACGACGAGTTCACGGCCCTGCCCTACGACTCGGTCGTGGCCGATCTGCACTGCGTCACGAAGTTCAGCATGCTGGGCGCCGAATGGGGCGGCATCCCCGCCCGCACGATCCTGGAGACGGCCCCGCCGTCACCCGCCGTCACCCATGTCATGGTCTGGGCCGAGTACGGCTTCAGCGCCAACCTCCGGCTCGCCGACTTCGCCGCCGAGGGCACGATTTTCGCCACCCACAAGGACGGCGAACTCCTCACCGCGGAACACGGTTTCCCGCTCCGCCTGGTCGTCCCCCACCTGTACGCGTGGAAGGGCCCGAAGTGGGTCCGGGGCGTCGAGTACATGACGGCGGACCGGCGCGGCTTCTGGGAGGAACGCGGCTATCACAACGTCGGGGACCCGTGGAAGGAACAGCGGTACTCGTACCAGGAGGGGCCCGGCGAGGGTCCCGAGCTGTAAGCCCCAGGGGCGTTGCGAGCCCTTCGAGGCTATGAGTCCCTGAGCTTCTTCAGCCGCTCCACGTCCGCCGCGTGCCCCTCCTTGCCGCCGGGCGTCTCGATGATCAGCGGTACGCCCTCGGTCGCCGGGTGGGTCATCAGCGCGCGGAACGGATCCTCGCCGATATGCCCGGAGCCGATGTTCTCGTGCCGGTCCTTGTGGGCGCCGACGACGTCCTTGGAGTCGTTGGCATGGATCAGTTTCAGCCGCCCCTCGCCGACCGTGTCCACCAGCAGATCGAGCGTCTGGTGCATGCCGGACGGGCCGGTCAAGTCGTGGCCCGCGGCGAAGATGTGGCACGTGTCCAGACACACACCCAGCTTCGGATGGGCGTCCAGCGCCTCGAAGTACGGCCCGAAGTCCCAGGTCCGCGAGCACAGCGACGAACCCTGACCGGCCGTCGACTCGAGCAGCAGGAACGGATCGTCCTCGTGCGTCAACTCGTCCAGCAGCGGCAGCAGATGCTCCCGCACCTGGGCCAGCGCCACGGCCCGCTCCCGCCCGCCCGTCGCACTCCCGGTGTGCACGACCACACCGAGCGCGCCGATCTCCCGTCCCCGCCGCAGCGAGTGCCGTAGCGACTCCACGGACTTCTCCACGGTCGCCTCGGTGTGCGAGCCGAAGTTGATCAGGTACGGGGCGTGCACGTACGCCGGGATGGACTCGGCCTCGCAGACCGCGCGGAACTCCTCGTCCTGGCGCGGGTTCCCGGCCGGTGTCGCCCAGCCGCGCGGGTTCGCGACGAAGACCTGCACGGTCTCGGCGGCCAGCTCACGGGCGTAGGACAGCCCCACGGAGTGCAGGCCGCCGGCCACCGGGACATGGCCGCCGACGGGGTTGCGGGAAGGGAACTCAGGCGTACTGGAGGGGAACTCGCTGCTCACCCGACCAGGGTGTCACGCGCGCGTGCCGCCCCCGTCACCGGATGGTGATCGTGATCGTCGACCCCTTGGGGGCCTGCTCGCCCGCGTCCACGGACTGGCTCTTCACGGTGTCGCCGAACAGGCCGAGCAGCCCGCGGTCCTCCTTGACCTTGAAACCGGACTCCTCGAGGAGCTTCGTCGCCGCGTCGACACTCGCGCCGACCACGCTCGGGACCTCGACCATCTCCGGGCCCTTGGACAGCGTCAGCGTCACGGTGTCGCCCTTGGCGGCCTGGCTGTCGCCGGCCGGGGTCTGCTGGGCGACCTGGCCCGCGTCGTACTCCGAGGTGACCTCGGTGTCCGACACCTTCACCGTGAGACCGGCATCCTGGAGGTCCGACTTCGCCTCGTCCAGATCCTCACCGGTGACATCGGGCACGTCGACCGCACTGCCCTTGCTGACGGTCAGGGCTATCGCGGAGCCCGCGTGGCGCTCGGTGCCCGCCCCGGGGTCCGTGCTGATCACGAAGCCCTTGGGGACGTCGTCGCTGAACTCCCTGGTGACCATGCCGGCCGCCAGCCCGTCCGTCTTGAGGAGGGCCTGCGCCTTGTCCAGGGCGTAGCCCGTCAGATCGGGCACCTTCACGGTCTCCGGCCCGTCCGAGACGGTCAGGGCCACCGAGTCGTTGTCCCGGATACGGGCGCCGGCCACCGGGTCGGTGCTGATGACCGTGCCCCGCTTCACGGTGTCGCTGTAGGCGTGCTTGACCGACTTGACGTCGAGACCGGCCTCTTTCAGCCGCTCCTTCGCCTGCGCCTCGGTCTTCGCCAGCAGCGGCGGGACCTTGGTGAACTGGCCGGAGTTGATGTACCAGACGCCCGTCCCGACGCCGATGATCAGCAGGACGGCCGCGATGATCGCCAGCAGCCCGCGCCGGGGCCGCCGCGCGTCGCGCCGCCGGGGCGGCAGCGGCGGCCCGCTCTCGAACCGGCTGGTCCGGTTGAACGGGTCACCGGGCTCGTCGTCCTCGTTGACCGGCAGCGGACGCGGCACGGTCAGCGAGCGCGGGATCACACTCGTACGGTTCTCGGAGTCGGGATGTTCCGAGGTCAGCGCCTGCGGCGGCACCACGTCCAACTGCTCGTCGCTCAGCCCCGCCCGCGCCTCGCGGACCAGACCGAACAGCGCGACCGCGTCGTACGGCCGGATCTCCGGGGTACGCGCGGTGGCCGTGGCGACCAGCTCGTCCAGCTCGTACGCCAGCCCGGGCACGACGGCGGAGGGCGGCGGGACGTCCTCGTGCAGGTGCTTGTAGAGCACGATCGCGGGGGAGTCCCCGTCGTGCGGCTTCTGGCCGGTGAGCATCTCGTACAGGACGACACCGCACGCGTACACGTCGACCCGGGGGGACGCCGTGCCGCCCTCGATCTGCTCCGGCGCGAGATACGAGACCGTACCGAGCACGTTCTCCGTGGTGCTGGTGACCGTGTCCACGGACCGGACCAGCCCGAAGTCGGCGACCTTGACCCGGCCGTCGTCCCCTATGAGCACGTTCTCCGGCTTCATGTCCCGGTGCACGAACCCGGCCCGGTGCGCGGCACCGAGCGCGGCCAGCACCGGCTCCAGGATGTCCAGCGCGGCCCGCGGCTGGAGCGCCCCGCGCTCGCGCAGCACGTCCCGCAGGGTGCAGCCGGCGACGTACTCCATCGCCAGATAGACGTACGCCCCCTGGGCGCCCTGGTCGAAGACCTGCACCACGTTCGGATGCGCCAGCCGCGCCACCGACTTGGCCTCGCGGATGAACCGGTCGACGAAGGAGGCGTCGGCCGCCAGCGTCGGGTGCATCACCTTGAGCGCGAGAACCCGGTCCAGGCGGGTGTCCACGGCCCGGTAGACCGTGGCCATCCCGCCGACGGCGATCCGCGCGTCGACGCGATAGCGGCCGTCGAGCAACTGCCCGACGAGAGGGTCATGAAGGGTCGCATCCACGCAGGTGAGTGTACGAGCCGAGGCTGACAGCGCCCCCTTTTCGGCCAGTTTCGGGGCGGTACTGCAGCGGACCTGTGACGCATCGCACGCGCGGTCGGCCGCCGACGGCGAGGAACCTCCACAGGTGAGGTCCACTTTTCAACGGATGGCACGCACGGGCGGCCGCCGACGGCGAGGCACCCCCGCAGGAGAGGTCCACTTTTCAGCCGACCGTAAACGGGCGGTGCGCGGGTGGGAGATCAAAAGGCCGGACGCTCAGGGTCCAGCCGTGCCAGGCCCTCCGCGGGAGAAGACGCCTCGGCGAAGTGCCTACGGGGGATACGCCCCGCCCGGAACGCCAACCTCCCTGCCTCCACCGCCGCCCGCATGCCGGAGGCCATCAGCACCGGCTCCTGCGCCCGCGTCACCGCCGAGGCGAGCATCACCCCCGCGCACCCCAGTTCCATCGCGAACGCCGCGTCGGACGCCGTACCCGCCCCCGCGTCCAGAATCACCGGCACGCGCGCGTGCTCGGTGATCAGCTGGAAGTTGTGCGGGTTGCGGATGCCGAGCCCGGAGCCGATCGGCGACCCCAGGGGCATGATCGCCGCGCACCCGACGTCCTCCAGTTTCCGCGCGAGCACGGGATCGTCGTTCGTGTACGGCAGCACCGTGAACCCGTCGTCGACCAGGGTCTCGGCCGCGTCGAGCAGCTCGATGGGATCGGGGAGCAGCGTGCGCTCGTCCGCGATCACCTCGAGTTTGACCAGCGCCGTCCCGAGCGCCTCCCGCGCCAGCCGGGCCGTCAGCACCGCCTCGCCCGCCGTGAAACAGCCGGCCGTGTTGGGCAGCACCCGGATGCCGAGCCGCTCCAGGACGGACAGCACCGAGCCGTGCACGGAAGCGTTCACGCGCCGCATCGCGACCGTGGTGAGTTCCGTCCCGGAGGCCACCAGCGCGCGCTCCAGGACGTCGAGGCTGGGCGCGCCTCCGGTGCCCATGATCAGCCGGGACGTGAAGGACGTACCACCGAGGACGAAGGGGTCGTCGGCCATGGGTCAGCCTCCTTGGACGGCGGTGAGGACCTCGACGCGGTCTCCCTCGGAGAGGGAGGTCGAGGGCCACTCCGCGCGCGGGACGACGGTTTCGTTGAGGGCGGCGGCAACACCGGAGGGCGAAGGGGCCAGGGTGCGGACGAGGGTGTCGAGGGCCGTGCCGGGAGCGATCACCCGGGGCTCCCCGTTGACGGAGACGTTCATGCGGGCTGCTCCAGGAGTGCCGCGCGGGCGAACCGCTTCGGGGTGAACGGGCGTGCCTCGTCCGGGAGTTCGCCGGTGGCCAGCGCGTGCGCGAGGGCGTCGCCGGTGACCGGCGTGAGCAGTACGCCGTTGCGGTAGTGCCCGGTGGCCAGCAGCAGCCCGGGGAGTGCGGTCGGGCCGAGCAGCGGCGCGTTGTCGGGGGAGCCGGGGCGCAGTCCGGCCCGGGTCTCGGTGAGCGGCAGTTCGGTGATCCCGGGGACCAACTCGTGGGCGTCGCGCAGCAGTTCGTAGACCCCGCCGGCGGTCACCGTCGTGTCCCAGCCCAGCTCCTCGCTGGTGGCGCCGACGACCAGCTCGCCGTTCTCGCGCGGCACCAGATAGACATGGCTGCCGCGCACCACGGCCCGCACGGTCCGGCTCAGGAACGGCGCGTACCGCTCCGGCACGGTCAGCCGGAGCACCTGCCCCTTCACGGGCCGTACGGGCGGCAGAACGTCCTCGGGGACCCCCTTCAGCTGCCCGCTGAGGCTGCCGCCCGCGAGCACCACCTGGTCCGCGCCCAGCACGTCACCCTCGCGCGTGACGACCCCCGTGGCGCGGTCCTGCCCGACCGTGAGCCGCTCGGCCCACGTCCGGTGGAAGACGACCCCGGCGCGCTCGCACGCGGCCACCAGCGCCCGCGCCAGCCGCCGCGGGTCGACCTGGTGGTCCCCGTCGACCCGGAGCCCCCCGCGCACGCCCGGCGCGAGCATCGGCTCCAGGCGCCGGCACTCGCGCCCGGACAGCCACTCGGAGTCCAGGCCCGACCGGTGCTGCAGGGCGTGCAGTTCACGGAGGTGGGCGCGGTCGTCGGCGTCCAGAGCGACGGCGAGGGTGCCGCAGCGCCGGTAGCCGAGGTCCAGGCCGGTGAGGTCGGTCAGCTCGGCCGCGAAGTCCGGGTAGCGGTGCGCCGAGGCCAGGTTGAGGGCGAGCAGGGTCTGTTCGCCGTAGTGCAGTTCCGTGACGGCGGCCAGCATCCCGGCGGCCACCTGCGCGGCCCCGCCGCCCGGCTCGGGGTCCACCACGGCGGTCGCGAACCCGCGTTGGGCCGCCCGCCAGGCCGTGACCAGGCCGATGATCCCGCCCCCGACGACGAGGACGTCTGACGTACGTGTAGGCATGGGCGTCCAGCCCCTCCCTTCGCCGGCATGACCCGGATCAGGTTCGTACGGTCGGAGGCCGCCAGCCTCCCTCTCAGCCCGGTGCGTCCGGACTCCCGCGAGTGCTTGTACGTTGGCCACCCTAGCCCGTACCCCATGTCCCAGTAAGGGAGCCTCCGTCCATGGCCCGCTCGCTCGACGGTCTCGTCCTCGCCCCGGTCGCGGACCAGGCACCGGGGCAGGTCGGCACTCGCACCCGGTTCGCCTACCACGAGAAGGACGGCGAGATCTGGGCCGAGTACGCGGGCGGCGACGTCGTCCGCGGGCATCTCGTCGGCACGCGCGCAGGGGACCGGCTCGACTTCCGGTACGTACAGCTGAAGGCGGACGGGACGACGTCCTCTGGGCACTGTGTGTCCGAAGTGGTCGAGTTGTCCGACGGTCGCATCCGGCTCGACGAGACCTGGGAGTGGGAGTCGCAGCAGGGCAGCGGGACGAGTGTTGTGGAACAGGTCACTGAACGCGCCCCCTGACTGACGATTTGTCAGGTGTCTATGGTGATCGGATGAGCGAGCAGACACCGGGACAGGGCGCGGGCGCGGAACGGCGCGTGGTCGTCGTCGGCGCGGGCATGGCCGGGGTGCAGACCGCGGTCGCCCTGCGCGAACAGGGCTTCACCGGCACCGTCACCCTTCTCGGCGCCGAACCCCATCAGCCCTACGACCGGCCCCCGCTGTCGAAGGCGGTCCTGCTCGGCAAGGCCGAGGGCTCCGCCTTCGACGTCGACTTCGAGGCGCTCGGCATCGAACTCCGGCTCGGGCGCGAGGTGGTGGGCCTGCGCCCCGGAGACCACGAACTGGACACCGCCGAGGGCCCGGTGCCGTACGACGTCCTCGTCCTGGCCACCGGCGCCGAACCGATCCGACTCCCGGGTGCCGACGGCATCCCCGGGGTGCATCTGCTGCGCACCCTGGACGACGCCGAGCGGCTGCGGCCGGTGCTCGCGCGGCAGCACGACATCGTGGTCGTCGGCGCGGGCTGGATCGGCGCGGAGTTCGCCACGGCCGCGCGCGAGGCGGGCTGCGCGGTGACCGTCGTGGAAGCCGCCGACCGGCCGCTCGCGGGCGCGCTGCCCGCCGAGGTGGCCGCGCCGATGGCCGCCTGGTACGCGGACGCCGGAGCCGTGCTGCGCACGCACACGCGCGTGGAGCGCGTCGAGCCCGGCGCGGTGGTCCTCGACGACGGGACCCGGCTGCCCGCGGGAGCCGTCGTGGTCGGCATCGGCGCCCGCCCCGCCACCGGCTGGCTCGCGGACTCCGGCATCGAGCTTGGCGCCCACCGCGAGGTTGTGGCCGACGACCGGCTGCGCACCTCGGTGCCGGACGTGTACGCGGTCGGCGACTGCGCCTCCTTCCCTTCGGGGAGGTACGGCGAGCGACTTCTCGTCCACCACTGGGACAACGCCCTCCAGGGCCCGCGCACGGTCGCCGCGAACATCGTCGGCCAGAGCCCGGCGGTCTACGACCCGGTGCCGTACTTCTGGTCCGAGCAGTTCGGCCGCTTCGTCCAGTACGTCGGCCACCACGCGTCCGCCGACACGACCCTGTGGCGCGGCGACCCGGCCACCCCGGCCTGGACCGTCTGCTGGCTGCGCGGGGACCGCCTGGTGGCCCTTCTCGCGGTCGGCCGCCCCCGCGACCTGGCCCAGGGCCGCCGCCTGATCGAGTCGGGCACCCCGATGAATCCCGGACCGCTGGCCGACCCTTCTCTCCCGATGAAGGCCGCTATCGCCTAGTTCGTGACCCCGGGTCGGACCGGCCCGGCTTCCGACTGTCAGTCCGGGATGGCACGCTGTTTACGTGACCGAGATTGACGCAAAGATCGATGCTCTCGTCCCCGCCTGGCTCACGCTGCCCGACATCGCAGAGATGCTCGATGTCGAGGTGACACGCGTGCGGCAGCTGGTCAAGGACGGCCAAGTCATCGCCGTACGGCGTGGCGAGAACCGCGCACTGCACGTCCCCGCCGCCTTCATCGACGGGGCCGAGCAGAAGGTCGTCAAGGGCCTCACGGGGACCCTGACGCTCCTGCGGGACGACGGCTTCTCCGACGAAGAGATGCTGGAATGGCTCTTCACCCCCGACCCCAGCCTGCCCGGCACCCCCGCGCAGGCCCTGAGCGAGAATCGCGGCACGGAGGTGAAGCGCCGCGCCCAGGCGCTCGCCGTCTGATCCGGACGGCCGACCGGTGTACGGGCCGCGGCGCGCCCGCCCGTGGCCCGTACACGGCACCACCGCGCAACGACGACGAAAGACAGACGAAGGACAACGGGGGACCCAGCCATGCCCGACACCGCAGCCGCCGTCCGCGCGGAACTCGCCGACGCCCGGGTCTACCTCTGCACGGACGCCCGCAGACGGCAGGGCGACCTCGCGGAGTTCCTGGACGCGGTCCTGGCCGGCGGGGTCGACATCGTGCAGCTGCGCGACAAGGGCATGGAGGCCGCCGAGGAGCTGGAACACCTCCAGGTGTTCGCCGACGCCTGCGCCCGGCACGGCAGACTCCTCGCGGTCAACGACCGCGCGGACGTCGCCCACGCCGCCGGCGCCGACGTACTGCACCTGGGACAGGGCGACCTCCCGGTCCCCGCGGCCCGCGCGATCCTGGGCGACGACATCCTGATCGGCCGCTCCACGCACGCGGAGGCGGAGGCCGCCGCGGCCGCCGTCCAGGAGGGCGTGGACTACTTCTGCACGGGCCCGTGCTGGCCGACCCCCACCAAGCCCGGCCGCCACGCCCCCGGCCTCGACCTGGTCCGGTACACGGCCGCGCTGGGCACCGACCGCCCCTGGTTCGCCATCGGCGGCATCGACCTCGGCAACCTGGACGAGGTGCTCGAAGCGGGCGCCCGCCGGGTCGTCGTCGTACGGGCCATCACGGAGGCCGACGACCCGGGCGCGGCGGCGGCCGAGTTCGCGAAGCGGCTGCGGCAGCTCTGAGCGCCGTCCGGGTGTCGCGCTGTTGTCCGGTGGGTGGACAACGGGGCGACAAATCAGGCAAATTTCCGGTTCCGGTTGGGTCACCGCCGTCCCCTGACTAACCTGCGGGTATGGCCTTCGGAATCGCATCGACCAGGACGGATCGCGCACGGACGGTGCGCGACATGCTCGCGACCGGCAAGAACACGTACTCGTTCGAGTTCTCCGCGCCGAAGACCCCCAAGGGCGAGCGAAGCCTGTGGAGTGCGCTGCGGAGGGTCGAGGCGGTCGCCCCCGACTTCGTCTCCGTGACCTACGGCGCCGGCGGTTCGACCCGCGCGGGCACCGTCAAGGAGACCGAGCAGATCGTCGCCGACACCACGCTCACCCCGGTCGCCCACCTCACCGCGGTCGACCACTCCGTCGCCGAACTGCGCAACATCATCGGCCAGTACGCCGACGCCGGGATCCGCAACATCCTCGCGGTGCGCGGCGACCCGCCCGGCGACCCCATGGCCGACTGGGTGGCGCACCCGCAGGGCCTGACGTACGCGGCCGAACTGGTCCGGCTCATCAAGGAGTCGGGCGATTTCTGCGTCGGTGTCGCCGCCTTCCCGGAGCTGCACCCGCGCTCCCCGGACTGGGACACGGACGTGCGGCACTTCGTCGACAAGTGCCGGGCAGGCGCCGACTACGCCATCACCCAGATGTTCTTCCGCCCGGAGTCCTATCTTCGCCTGCGCGACCGGGTCGAGGCGGCAGGCTGTGCCACGCCGGTCATCCCCGAGGTCATGCCGGTGACCAGCGTGCGGATGCTGGAGCGGTTGCCGCAGCTCAGCAACGCCGTCATCCCGGACGCTCTGAAAGAGCGAATCCTCACAGCCAAAGACGATCCGGCGGCTGTACGCTCGATCGGAATCGACTTCGCCACGGAGTTCTGCGCCCGGCTGCTGGCCGAGGGAGTGCCCGGACTGCACTTCATCACGCTCAACAACTCCACGGCGACGCTGGAAATCTACGAGAACCTGGGCCTGCACCACCCACCGCGGGCCTAGACCGGCCGCCCGGACATACGACACACTGCGTAGCGGCCACTGGGAGAGGGGCGTACATGGGCTGGACGGTCCTCTACATCGCGTTCGGCATCGTCGCACTGTGGTTGCTCGGTGAGGTGCTGCTGCAGTACAAGGCGCGGCTGCGCTGGCGACTGCTGGCCTTCGTCGGCTTCCTGGGCGTCGTGCTCGGCGTACTGATGCCCTCTGTCGTCGTGATCGGACTGGGCGCGGTGGCCTTCGCCATCGGCCAGACCTACGTCACGCTGTCGTTCCGCCGCGGCTTCGAAGCGGGCTGGGCGGTCTCCGGCCGGCCGGGCGTCGGCGGCTTCAAGCGCCGCGGCGAACCGGACGAGCAGGACCCGGGCGCGGACGCCTCCGGCCTCGACTCGACGGGCTCGCAGCCCGCCTTCCAGGACTACGGCCGCAACGCCGACTTCGGCCAGGACGACGACTTCGACCGCGACGACGTCTTTACCCCGAACCGCCCGCTCGACCCCACGGCCGCCGAGACCACCTCGGTCTACGAGCCGCAGCCCCTGCCGGACGACACCGGCTCCTACGGCGTCTACAGCGCCACCGCCTACGCGAACGCCGCCGACCCGAACTACGCGGGCACGGACCAGGCCTACGCGGCAGCGGCGGCCGGCCAGACCCAGGACCAGGCCTACGCGGCGGCCGACCAGCAGCAGTACGGCTACGACACCTACGCGGGCTACGACCAGCAGCAGTACGGCTACGACACGACCGGCCAGCAGCAGTACGCGGCCTACTCCGACCCGTACATCGGCACCCAGACCTACGGCGGCGCCACGTACGACACGGGCTACGACGGCCAGCAGCAGTATCCCCAACAGGGCTACACGCAGGACCAGTACGGCAACGGCGGCTATGTCGGCGAGACCCCGGCCGGCGGGGTCTGGGTCCCGCAGCAGCGCAACGACGAGACCTACGGCGGCGAGGTCCCGGGGGACCAGCAGTACTACCAGGGCGACGGCCAGCAACAGCAGCAGCCGCAGTCGGGCCCCGGCTACGACGAGCAGTACCGTTTCTGAAGCCTACTGAGACCCTCTGAACTGCGGTCCCTCCACGATCAGTCCGGCCACCAGCGCCCCCGACATTCCGGCGTGCGGGAGCCCGCCGCCGGGGTGCGACCAGCCGCCGACCCGGTAGAGCCCGGGCAGGCGCGTGGTGTTCGCGGGGTGCAGGAAACGGCCCCCGCCGGCGGCGAGCGACGGGGCGGGCACACCACCGAAGCGGGCACCCGTCTCGTCCTCCGTGTGCTCGGGGGTGCGCACCTCGTGCCAGAGCAGGCGCTCCCGCAGATCCGGTACGGCGGACTCGGCGGCCTTGAGGAGGAAGTCGGTGCAACGCGCGACCGTGCCCTCCTCTCCCCAGCCGGCCTCGCTCGACAGCACGCCGGACACCACCGCCGACTCGTGCTCGCCGTCCGGCCGCAGCGCGGGGTCGTCCGGGCGCAGCACCGTCACCGTGGGGCAGCGGGGCTCGTCGCCGCCCGGGGCGGCCAGGAAGTCCAACTCGGCCTCCCGGTCCGGCGCGTGGACCACCGTCCGGTGGACGGCTCCGGCCTCGCGCGGGCCGCGCAGGGCCAGCAGCAGCGTCAGGCGGGCCGGCCTGGGCGAGACCCGGTCGGCGCGCACGTCACCGTCCTCGTCCAGTGGATGTTCCGTCAGGGCCCACAGGCGCACCGGGTCCACGTCCGCCACGACATGATCCGCCTCGACCACGGTCCCGTCGCCCAGCTCAACCCCCGCCGCCCGTCCGTCCTTCTCCAGGACCCGGGTGACCTCGGCCCCGAAGACGAACTCGACCTTCCGCGCCATACACCGCTCGTACACCGTGCGCGCCAACTCCCGTATGCCACCCCGCACATACCAGGTACCGAAGGCGTGCTCCATGTACGGCAGCACGGCCGCGCTCGCCGGAGCGGACCGGGGGTGGAGGCCGTACGCGAGGGCGTGGCTCTCCAGGAGGGCCGTCAGACGGTCGTCGCGCAGTTCCCAGGCGCCGATCTCGGCGAGGGTGCTCGCCCGGCGGGTGCGCAGCAGCTTCTTGTGCGGGACCGCCGGATAGGGCTCCTGGTCCGCCAGTACCGACCAGTTGGGCCACAACGGCTCCTCCAGGAGGGGCCTGCGGGTGCGGTCCCAGGCCTCGCGGGCCCGGATCAGGAAGTCGCCCCAGCGCTGCCCCGCGCCGCCGCCCAGCGCCTCGTCCAGGGCCGTGACGACGCCCGCGCGGGAGGCGTTCGGCAACGACACCTCCGTGCCGTCCGCGAAGACGTGCCGCGAGGACGGGTCGACCTGGACCAGCTCGACCAGGTCCTCCAGCGGCTCCTTGCCGGTCTTGATGAACAGATCGCGGTAGACCGCGGGCACGGTCAGCAGCCCGGGGCCGGTGTCGAAGGAGAAACCGTCCCGCTCGAAGCGGCGCACCGCGCCGCCGTACGTCTCCGTACGCTCGTACACCGCCACCCGGTGGCCCGCGACGGCCAGCCGGGCAGCGGCCGCCATCGCGCCCATGCCGGCGCCGATCACCGCAATCCGTGCCATGCCTGCGACTTTATCGGCCGCCACTGACAGTCCGGTCACGGGCCGTCACCAGGGCGGCCGGTCCGGTGGCCCTCCCACCTGCGAGGCCAGCCGTTTCTCCTCGCGGAGCTGGGCCCGGCGGCGCAGGAACCTACGGATCCGCGAGACCAGGAAGAACAGGACCGTCAGCCCGGCCGCCAGCAGCACGGCCGCGATGATCGCCGCCGCCTGCGGATGGAACATCGCGAACGAGACGATCCCGCCGACCCCGAGATCCTCCGCGAGGCTCACCACGATGTTGCTGAACGGCTCCGGCGAGGTGTTGATCGCCATCCGTGTCCCGGCCTTGACCGTGTGGCTGGCCAGCGCGGTCGAACCGCCGATCAGCCCCGCCGCCACATCGTTCAACGATCCGCTGTGTCCGGCGAGCACCGCGCCGACCCACGCCCCGGCGGCCGGCCGGATCAGGGTGTGCACGGAGTCCCACGCGGAGTCGACGTAGGGGATCTTGTCGGCGACCGCCTCGCACAGGAACAGCACGGCCGCTGTGACGAGGACCTCAGGGCGTTGCAGCGACTCGGGGACGGCGTCGCTCACCCCGGTCGCGCCGAAGACACCGAGCAGCAGCACCACCGCGTAGGCGTTGATGCCGCTGGCCCAGCCGCTGGTGAAGACCAGGGGGAGTACGGACACGGAGGTGATGGTAACCACTCGGCAACAGCGCGTCCTGGGCCTGAGTGCGTACGGCTGAGTATGCGTACCTAGGGAGTGAGATGAGTACGCGCGCGGATGGGGCGCGACCTGCGCGAACGAGAGAGTGGAGACACGGAAAGGGGCGCGGCTCCGGTACCGCCGACACGGGGCGGCGGAACGGGGCGCGCGCCCTTGGCCGCTCCTTCCGCCGGAACGTCGGCGGAAGCGAGGCACGGGGGAGCCCAGGGGGACTGACCAACGGGGGTTCCAACGGGGGAAACGTACGGGGGAGCACAAGGGAGCGCCGGTTCGGGGCGGCCCGCGGGGGACGCGGCCACAACGGACCGGCGCTTCTGTGCGTGCGCTCAGTGCCCCCCGCTGACCCGGCCCTGGAGCAGCCGGGACAGCGCCGAGTGGACGTCGTCCAGGGAGCGCTCCGGCTGGAACGACTGCCAGTCCAGGGCGGCCACCAGGACCATCCCGACCAGTGCGGCGGCCGTCAGCCGGACATCGATCTCGGGGCTGAACTCGCCGTTGGCCACGCCCGCGTGCAGCACGTCCTCGATGGCCGCGTTCACCTGCTGGCGCACCACCATGAGCGTGGACTGCCAGGCGCGGTTGGTGCGGTAGAGCTCGGCCACGTAGAGCTGGGTGAAGGACGGGTAGTGGGCGATGAAGCCGAGGCCCGCGCGGATCATCGCGTCCAGGGCGTCCACTTTGCTGCCGCCGTCCCGCGCGGTCTGCTCGGCGGCCTCTCTCAGAGAGGCGGTGAGGAGGCCCACGCCGTGTCGCAACAGCTCCTCGAAGAGGACGGACTTGCTCGCGAAGTTGTAGTAGACGGTGCCCTTCGCGACCCCGGCACGCTCGGCGATCTCGTCCACCGTGGTGGCCGAGAAGCCCTGTTCGGCGATGAGCGTGACGGCCGCCTCGTAGAGCTTCTGCCGGGTGGCCTCGCGGCGCGTGCTGCCGCCCGACGGGGTGCTGCTGCTTTCCATGGGCCTGATTGTCACAGGCCCGGCCGCGGCGCCGGGCACGGGTGCCGAGCTCCTGGGCGGGGTCGTCACAGGCTCAGCTCCGGATGCAGCCGGTCCAGGGTCCACACCTGGCGGCGGCGCGCGGACAGCGCGGTCAGCGCGAGCGCGCCCGCGGTGAAGGCGACGAGCACCACGCACGCGTGCCACACGGGTTCCAGACCGCCGCCCGTGATGAGCCTCCGTAGGGCCTCGACGACGTAACTCATCGGCAGGAAGGGGTGGATCGCGTTGAAGAAGCCGGGGCTGGTCTGCACCGGATAGGTGCCGCCCGCCGACGTCAACTGGAGCATCAGCAGGGCGAGTACGAGGATCCGGCCCGCCGCCCCGAAGCGCGCGTTCAGCCACTGCACGATCGCCGCGAAGCACGCCGTCACCAGGAACAGGAAGCCGACCGTGCCGGCCGCGTGCGTCATCTGCAGACCGATCGCCCAGTGCAGTACGGCCATCAGGGCCACCGTCTGGAGCACCCCGACCGCGACCACCGGCAGCCAGCCCGCGAGTGCGATCCGTAGGGCCGGGGCACCTGCGGCGAGCGCGCGCCGGTTCATGGGCGTGATCAGCATGTAGGCCACCATCGCGCCCACCCACAGGGACAGCGGGATGAAGTACGGGGCGAATCCGGTGCCGTAGTTGGGCGCCTTGTGCAGGTCCTGGGAGGCCAGTTGGACCGGGTCGGCCATGACGCCGGTGCGCTGGTCGCGGTCCTGCTTGTCGTAGTCGGGGATCTGGGCGGCGCCGTCGTGCAGTCCGCCGGCGAGCTTCCCGGAGCCGTCCACGAGCTTGTACAGGCCGCCGCTGAGGTCCACAGCGCCGGTCTTCAGCCTGCCGACCCCGGTGTCCAGGGCGGTCGCGCCGGTCTTGGCCGTACCGAGCCCGGTGTGCAGGGTCCTGGCGCCCGCGGCGACCTTCCCGGCGCCGTCGTTCAGCTTGTTGATCCTGGCCACCGCGTCGTCGAGATCCTCGGAGAGGTGCGGTGCGCGGTCGGCGAGTGCCTGGGCCTGTGTCTGGAGGGTGCGCAGGTTCGTGTCGAGCTGCTTCAGGTCGCCGTTCTGGTCGGCCACCAGGCTGTCGACGTCGTCGGCGACCTTCGCCACGTCGGAGGCGGCCTGGGCGGCCTTCTTGAGGTCGGGGCAGGCGGCGTCGTCGAGGACGGCGGTTTCGCAGCGCGCCCTGTAGACGTCGTCCAGGGTGTCCGAGGCCGCGTGCGCGCCCTTGGCGGCGACCGGGGCCGTCTTCACGAGGACGCCGAGATTGGCGCGGATCGTCCTCGCCGAGTCGGCGACCAGCTGGGCCGTGTCCCCGATGGTCTTCTCGTTGTCCTTCAGGAAGGGCCCCACCTTGTCGGCGACCCCGTTGACCGTGTCGGCGAGGGTCTGCGTCCCGGCCGCGACCTGCTTCGAACCGTCCTCCAGGCCGCCCGCGCCCGTGTCGAGCTTCTTCAGGCCCTTGGAGAGCTTCCCACTGCCCTTCTTGGCGTCCTTCAGGCCGTCGGCGAGATCCTTGGAGCCCGCCTCGGCCGTGCCGATCCCGCCCTTGAGCTGGTCGGCGCCGTCGGCCGCCTTCACGGTCTGCCCGTGGATGTCGGAGAACGACACGAAGATCCGGTCCAGGAAGGTCCGCGAGGCCTTGGTGGACGCGGCCGAGCGCACCTCGCTGAACACCGTCCGGGAGATCTGCCCGACGATGTAGTTGTTCGCGTCGTTCGTGCGCACCTGGAGCGCGCCCGTCTCGGGAGAGTCGCCCGCACTGGAGGCGATGCGCGAGCTGAAGTCGGCCGGCATGGTCAACGACAAGTAGTACGTGCCGTCCTCGACGCCCTTCCGCGCGGTGGCCGCACTCACCTCGTGCCACTCGAAGGTCTTGCTGTCGAGCAGCCCTTCGGTGATGGAGTCGCCGGCGGCGAGCTTCTTCCCGTCGGCGGTGACGCCCTTGTCGTCGTTGACGAGCGCCACGGGGATGCGGT
Source organism: Streptomyces sp. MBT53 (assembly GCF_016654115.1). Taxonomy (GTDB): domain Bacteria; phylum Actinomycetota; class Actinomycetes; order Streptomycetales; family Streptomycetaceae; genus Streptomyces. Next base: position 36,568 of record NZ_JAEQAZ010000025.1, on the reverse strand, counting down.
CCAAGCGGCCGTACGGGTCCCAGAAGGACCACAGGTACAGGGCGCCGTACAGCAGCGGCAGCAGCAGGAGGGCGACGAGCGCGGCGCGCGGCAGCTTGCCCCTGCCGAAGCGCCTGAGCTCAAGCGCGGCCAGTCGTGGCGCGTGCATCGGCCTTCTCCGTTCCTTCGGTTCCTTCGGCGGACACCGCCACGACAGTCGTTCCGGAATCCGCGAGGGACCTCAACAGGTCCCAGATCTCCGCCCGTTCGGCGTCCGAGAGCTTGAGATCGACGTCGTCCACGCCGAGCAGGGCGGGCCGCCCGATCAGCGCCAGCGCGATGGACAGCCGCAACTCCTGCGGCCGTTCCAGATCCCGTACGGCGGTCCGGGCGCCCTTGGGCAGGGCGTCGAGGTCGAGACCGGCCGCGGTCAGCGCCCCCTCGATCCGCAGCCGCGCCTAGGCCGCCCGCTCGGACCGCGGCCGCAGCAGCGCGCGCACGGAGTCCCCGAACCGCCGTTGCAGCGCGGCCCGTTCGCGCAGATGCTCGCCGACGGTCAGTGCCGGGTCGAGGTCGGTGACCCCGGCGACATTGGCCAGCGCGCCGACCCGCCGTACGGCCGCCGACTGCTTCGGCAGCGCCAACTCGCCCACGCGGGCGGTCCCTTCGGACGCCTTCATCCGCCCGGTGAGCGCGAGCAGCAGGCTCGTACGCCCGGACCCCGACGGCCCTTCGACGGCGATCAGCGAGCCCGGCCCGGCGTCCAGGGAGATCCCCCGGAACGCCCAGCCGCGCGGCCCCTTGACCCCGAAGTCCTCGGCCGTGACACCGACCCCACCCACGGTTCCCCATCCCCTGATGCCGAACTCTTTTGAACTGACTGGTCAGTGCAAAAACTAACGCGAACCTTCGATCGAAGCAAAAGCGCAGGTCAGAACGGATTGTCAGTGCCATACCTCACGATGGGCACATACGGCACTACCTGACAGGGCGTGCCGTCACACGACGACAGGAGGTTCGTCATGGCCAACTCGTCCGCAGCCGCCGCCCGTCGGCGCCGCGCCTCCGGCCCTGCCCCCTCACTGACCGGCCCGGCGAGCGACGTACACCCCGTGCTCCGCCGGGCCACGGCCCCGCCCGCCGCCCTCGACCTGCTCGCCCAGGCCCGCGCCGGACTGGACGAGGCAGCCGTCCTCGAAACGCCGAACGAGCGTTACGCGACGGCCCACCTCGCCGCCCTGCGCACCGCCGCCGCGGTCCTCGCCGCACGAGCCCAGCCGGAGACCGGCGCCCGGCGCCGGGCCCGCATCCGCAGCGCCTGGGAAGTACTCCCCGAGATAGTCCCCGAACTCACCGAGTGGAGCGCCCTGTTCGCCTCCGGTGCCCGGCGCCGCGCCCGGGCCGAGGCGGGCATCCAGGGCGCGGCGACCCGCCGGGACGCCGACGACCTCATACGCGACGTGGCGATGTTCCTGCGCCTGGTGGAGCGGATGCTCGTCCTCCAGCCGGTCCTGCCCCAGCCACGCCAGGACCCGGAGCGGCCGGGGGACCGAGCGGGATGAACTTCGGTGAGGTGGAGCGCCCAAAGGGGCGCGGGGAACGGCGCGACCAGCCCCCACTGGCCCCTGGTTCATCACTGCTCCTACCAGCGGAGCGCTTCCGCGCGAGACACATGACCAGGTACGGCACCGGAGGCAATAGGGTGGAGGGCGCCTGAAGCCTTCCCTCCACCCCTGCCGGTGCGGAGGAGGCAGCCCGTTCGCTCCGCCGTGCTCAGGCGGTGCCGCGCCGAGGAGTCAACTGCCGTGTCGGACCCGAGCCGCCCCCGCGCCTCCCTCCGTACCGCCGTGGTCTGGGACGTCCTTCAGGACGCCCTCGACCGCCGGGTCAAGGCCACGGGTCGGGACGCGCTGGACGTCCTCGACACCGGAGGCGGCAGCGGCAACTTCGCGGTGCCCGTCGCCCGCCTCGGCCACCGCGTCACCGTCGTCGACCCCAGCCCAAACGCGCTGTTCGCGCTGGAGCGCCGCGCTGCCGAGGCCGGTGTCGCCGACCGCGTGCGGGGCGTCCAGGGCGACGCGCACGGCCTCTTCGACGTGGTCGAGCGCGGCGGCTACGACGCGGTGCTGTGCCACGGCGTCCTGGAGTACGTCGACGACCCCGCCGAGGGCGTCCGTACCGTGGTGGCCGCGCTGCGCCCCGAGGGCGTCCTCAGCCTGCTCGCCGCCGGACTCGGCGGTGCCGTCCTCGCGCGCGCCCTCGCCGGCCACTTCACGGAGGCCCGCCAGGCCCTCACCGACCCGAACGGCCGCTGGGGCGCCGCCGACCCCGTCCCGCACCGCTTCACCGCCGAGCAGCTCACCGCGTTCGTCCAGGGCGCGGGCCTCGACGTCGGCGCCGTGCACGGGGTGCGGGTCTTCGCCGACCTGGTCCCCGGAGTGCTCGTGGACACCGAGCCCGGCGCCCTGGACGCGCTGCTGAAGCTGGAGGCCGCGGCGGCCGAGCTCCCGGCGTACCACTCCGTGGCCACGCAGCTTCATGTGCTCGGCGAGACGCGGGGTGCCGGCGAGGCCTGAGTGGCCTCCCGTGGCGGAGCCCTGATCAGGGGCTCGGCCGCACATGGAGTACGCCACAGGCCCCCCGATCGCGGGCCCGGCGCCGTATGATCGAGGGAGACCGCCCGGCATGACAGGACGGCCGCTGGGGAATGGAAGCTTCAGCGAGTCGGAACAGCCATGACGGGTTCCGGTTGGCCAATTGGCGTAGAGGGGCGGGTTTCACGGGGGCGATTCCCTGCCTATCCTGAAGGGACCCCCCGGGTCGCCCCGGCGACTGCACGATGAGGAGGACTCCGTGCCGCTCTCGGAGCACGAGCAGCGAATGCTTGAGCAGATGGAGCGAGCGCTGTACGCCGAAGACCCCAAGTTCGCGACAGCGCTCGAAGGAAGCGGCCTGCGCACGTACACCCGGCGACGGGTCTACCAGGCGGTGGCCGGCTTTCTCGTAGGTATCGCGCTCCTCATCGCCGGCATGGTCACGCTGCAGATTTGGGTCAGCGTGGTGGGATTCCTCGTCATGCTGGGCTGCGCGGTACTCGCCGTGACCGGCTGGCGCAAGGCTCCGAAGCCCGGCGAACAGCCCGCAGCGGGCGCCGCGCCCGCCGGCCGTCAGGCACGGCAGCGGCGCTCGGTCATGGACCGTATCGAGCAGCGCTGGCAGCGGCGCCGCGACGAGCAGCAGGGCCAGTAACGACGGCCCGGCTCCGCACGAAGCGAGACGCCCCGGAACACGAGTGAGGGGGTGACCACCGAACCGGTGGTCACCCCCTCCCGTATGCCCGGCCCCTCGGCCCCTCGGTCCTCGACCCCTCAGCCGCTTCCGCGGAGGAGGGGCCGGGGCCTCAGCCCTGCTGTCCCGACGGCTTGCGCAGGGTCGGCCGGATCGCCGCCACCCGCGTCGTCACGGATGCCCACCAGGCCGACAGCGCCCACACCACCCGGACGGTCGAGCGCGGGGCGACCAGTGCGCGCAGCCGCGTGGAGCGGCCCGCCGTGTCCTGGAAACCGACGATCACCCGGCGCACGTCCTGGGTGAGCCCCGCCGCCAGTTGCGGCCTGGGGGCGTAGAGGACCTGCTCCACGGCGTCCGCCACCCGGTGCACCGAGGCGGCGGTCGGCGGATCGAGATGCCCGAGCCGCACGATCCGGGCGGCGGCCTTGCGCGGGGTCAGCGAATCGTCCGGCGAGATCCCGAAGTCCCAGGCCGTATCGGTCAGTTCCTCCCAGACCGCCAGGGTGTGGAGGGCCGCGTCCGTCGCCGTACGACCGTGTGCGCCCAGCCGTACCGAGCGCGCACGGGCCCGCCACAGCATCGGCGAGAACGGGATCGTCAGCAGCAGCAGTGCTCCCAGGCCCAGCAGCGACATCTTCAGGTACCACCACGGGCCCCTGCCGTCGTCGCCCGCCGCGAGCGCCGGGGCCTGGCTCGTGCAGCCGTCCAGCTTCCGCAGCTGGGCCGTGCAGCTCTCGCTCGCCGAGGGGGCGGCCGAGGGGGCCGTGCTCGTCGAGGCCGAGGGCTTGGCCGGGTCCGGGATGTCACTGCCGGGGGTGGTCGACTGGGTGTACGACGGCACCGAGCCCCGATTGGGGGTCGGCTCGAAGCGGGTCCAGCCGATGCCCTCGAAGTACAGCTCGGGCCAGGCGTGCGCGTCCTTCAGGCCCACCGACACCGACTGGTCGGCCTCCGGGGTGCCGGGTGCGAAGCCCACCGCGACCCGGGCCGGGATGCCCAGGGTGCGGGCCATCGCCGCCATCGCGAAGGAGAAGTGGACGCAGAAACCCTGCTTGTCCTTGAGGAACTTCGCTATCGCGTTGCGGCCGGTACCGACGTCCACCTGGGTGTCGTACTGGAAGCCGCCGGTCACCGCGAAGTAGTCCTGGAGCTTGACCGCCTGCTCGTAGGCGTTCGCCGAGCCCGCGGTGACCCGGCGGGCGGTCTGGGCCACCACCGCGGGCAGCGAGTTCGGCACCTTGGTGTACTGGTCCTTCAGGGCCTTCGACGGCGCCGGCGCGGTGGCCAGCTGCTCCGCGGTCGGCTCCACGTCCAGGCTGGTGACCGTGTAGGTCACCCCCCGCGTGTTCTGGCCGTGGTCCCCCACGACCGTCATGCCCACGGGCTCGTAGCGCCAGCTGCCGTCGATGCTCACATGGCTGGGCGGGTACGGCATCGGCAGCCAGTCCTGGGCGTACCAGTCCGCGGCCGAGATCCGGGTCTTGATCTCCGCGCGCTTGACGTCGGCGCCGAGACCGGTCGGGGTGGGGAACGTGTTGGGCACGCTTTCGATGTGCCGCTGCGACGGCTTCCAGGTGATGCCGTCGAAGTCGTCCAGGGACACGATCCGCAGATACATGTCCGAGATGTCGTTCGTGGTGGTGCGCAGGGACAGGACCTGGCGGTTCTCGTCCACGTTCAGGCTGTCGCGCAGCGAGACCAGCGGGTTGACCGCGGAGATCGTGCCGCCGCTCCCGGTGCCTGCGCCCACACCGGTCCCGGCGGCGTCCAGCAGACCGCCCGAGATCGTGGGCAGCGGCAGCAGGGCGATGGCCAGCGCGACCGCGCCGATCCGTCGCCCGGTGCGGACCGGGGCGAGTGGTCCGGAGGAGTCCGAACCAGGGGTGGTGCGTGGCGCCCCGCCGAAGACCCGGCCCCACTGGGCGAGCCGGTCCCGGCCCTCGGACAGGAGCAGCATCAGATAGCCCGCCGCCGCGAGCAGGAACCACAGCCAGTCGGCACTGCTGTCGGAGAGTCCGGCGGCGACCGAGTAGAGGGCGAGCAGTGGCAGCCCGGCCGGAGCCGCGCTGCGGAAGGTGACCGCGAGCGTGTCCACCGCGAGGCCGATCACCAGCACACCGCCGATGATCATCAGCCGGATGCCGTCGTGCAGCGGGGCCGGGATCGCGTACCGGGAGACGTCGTCGGAACCCTGCTGCAGCAGGTCGGCGAAGTGCTGGAAGGCCTGGGGGCCCGGGACGATCCCGGCGAAGGCCTGCTCACGGGCGAAGACCAGGGTCAGCATCAGCAGCGTGACCAGGGCCTGCACGGCGACGGTCAGCGGCCGGGCCAGCGGGACCCGCCGGGTTGCCGCGCCCACCCCGGCCTGGATCGCCAGCATGAAGCCGGCCTGGAAGATCCAGATCGCCGGGGAGACCAAGGGGGTCAGTGCGGTGGACGCCAGCATGGTCGCCACCCAGGCGCAGAACGCCAGTCGTGCCCGCCCGCTCATCCCCATCCCTCCCCGAGACCGGCCGCGGTGATGCCGTTGCGCTCCTGGTCGGCGCGCTGCCACAGCTCGGTCAGGGACGCGCCGCGCGGCACGCCCACGGCGGTCCAGCCCGCGTCGCGCAGCATCCGCAGCCGCTCCTCCTGCTCGTTCTCCGCGTCGGGTACGTCGGTCGACTCGCGCACCCAGCCGCTGCTGTCGAGCACGAAGGCGAGGGCGCCACCGCTGCGCTGCCGCATCCGGGCGACGATCGCCGCCTGTTCCTCGTCGAGGTCGCCGAAGAAGGCCACCAGCAACCCTTCGTTTCCGCCGCGCAGCAGGTCGTAGGCACGGGACAGGCCCTCGCCGTCCGAGTGGTCGATCACCGCGAGGGTGTCCATCATCAGCCCGGCCGCGTCCGCCGACTCCTGGCTCGCGCCCGCGAACCCGTCGGCGCCCTCGCCGGGCACCGAGTTGCCGGTGTCGGTCGACAGCCGTACGGAGAAGCCCCGTTCCAGCATGTGCACCAGGACGGAGGCGGCGCCCGACACGGCCCACTCGAAGGCCGAGTCCGGGCCCTGGCCCGCGAAGGCGATGCCACGGGTGTCGAGGAGCACCGTGCAGCGGGCGCGCTGTGGCTGCTCCTCGCGGCGCACCATCAGCTCGCCGTAGCGGGCGGTGGAGCGCCAGTGCACGCGGCGCAGGTCGTCGCCGTAGCGGTAGCCGCGCGGGATCACGTCGTCCTCGCCGGCCAGGGCCAGCGAGCGGTTGCGTCCGTCGCCGTAGCCCTTGGCCTCGCCGCTGAGGCGGACCGGGGGCAGGGCCTCCACGCGCGGGATCACGGTCAGGGTGTCGAACGTCGAGAAGGAGCGGGTCAGTTCGCACATCCCGAACGGGTCCGTCAGGCGCAGCTGCAGCGGGCCCAGGGGGTAGCGTCCGCGCAGGTCGGAGCGGACCCGGTAGGACACCTCGCGCCGGCCGCCCGCCTCGACCCGGTCCAGGACGAACCGGGGGCGCGGGCCGAGCACGTAGGGCACCCGGTCCTGGAGCATCAGCAGGCCCGTGGGCAGCCGCGAGACGTTGTCCATCCGCAGATGGACGCGGGCCTCGCTGCCGGCGGGCACGCGCGCGGGGGTGAGCCGGCGGCTGCCGGCGACCCGGTACCGGGTGCGGTAGAGCACGGTCGCGCAGACCAGGGGGAGCACGGCCAGCAGCAGCCCGACCCGGAGCAGGTCGCCCTGTCCCAGGACGTACGCGCAGACGGCCGCCGCGATACCGGCGGCCAGGAACGAGCGACCGCGGGTGGTCAGCCCCGCCAGGGCCGTACGGACACCACCCTTCTCGTCCCGCTCGGGCTCCGGGACCCCCGGCCCCCCGGCGGCCATCACAGCCTCCGGGGCGGCTGCTCGCCGTAGGACGCCGGGCCGCGGCCCATGCCGAAGCTGCTCTGCTGCGGCGGCGCCGCGGGCACGGGGGTGCGCTGCAGGATCTCCTGGACGACCTGCTCCGCCGTACGGCGGTTCAGCTGGGCCTGGGCGGTGGGCAGCAGGCGGTGGGCCAGGACCGCGACCGCGAGCGCCTGGATGTCGTCCGGCAGCGCGTACTCACGGCCGCTCAGGGCGGCGGACGCCTTCGCCGCGCGCAGCAGATGCAGCGTCGCGCGCGGTGAGGCGCCGAGTCTGAGGTCGGGGTGGGTGCGGGTGGCGGAGACCAGGTCCACCGCGTATCTGCGCACCGGCTCGGCGACATGGACGCCGCGGACCGCCTCGACCAGCTTGACGATGTCGTGCGCGTGGGCCACGGGCTGGAGGTCGTCCAGCGGGCTCACCCCGCCGTGGATGTCCAGCATCTGCAGCTCGGCCTCCGCGCTGGGATAGCCGATGGAGACCCGGGCCATGAAACGGTCGCGCTGCGCCTCGGGCAGCGGATAGGTGCCCTCCATCTCGACCGGGTTCTGCGTGGCCACCACCATGAAGGGGCTGGGCAGCTCGTAGGTCTGGCCGTCGCTGGTGACCTGCCGCTCCTCCATCGACTCCAGGAGCGCGGACTGCGTCTTCGGCGAGGCGCGGTTGATCTCGTCGCCGATCACGATCTGGGCGAAGATGGCGCCCGGTTTGAACTCGAAGTCCTGCCGCTGCTGGTCCCAGATGGACACACCGGTGATGTCCGAGGGCAGCAGGTCCGGCGTGAACTGGATTCGCCGCACCGAACAGTCGATCGACCGTGCCAGCGCCTTGGCCAGCATTGTCTTGCCCACGCCCGGAACGTCCTCGATCAGAAGATGTCCCTCGGCGAGCAGCACGGTCAGCGAAAGCCGTACGACCTCGGGCTTGCCCTCGATCACTCCTTCCACCGAACTGCGGACTCGCTCCACAGTGGCGGTCAGATCTGTAAGGCTCGCTCGATCGTCATAGGTCGTCACCCGGCCCTCCTCGGCCCGTTCTTTCCATGGGCCGACGCGCGCGCTGCGGATCGGCCCACCCCGAAACACGGACGGCACGCGGGAAAAGTTCCGCGTGACGCCACACCCGCATTCTTGTTGCCGTTACCGGTTCGTGTCACTCGCCTGTGGACAACTGCCTTCGCTTTGTCGGGTCTTACGACCTTTTGGGCGGTCCCAGTGCTGAGCTTTTCGAAATTTTCGGGGCGGGCGGGCGCGTCAGGCGGGGTCGATCTCGCGCAGCAGACCCGACTTCACGTCGAACACGAAGCCGCGCACATCATCAGTGTGCAGCAGGAACGGCGAGGTGCGCACACGCTGCATGGACTGCCGTACGTCCTGTTCCACGTCCCGGAAGGCCTCCACCGCCCAGGCGGGGCGCTGGCCGACCTCCATCTCCAGGTCGTGCCGGAACTCCTCGGTGAGGGACTCCAGGCCGCAGCCGGTGTGGTGGATGAGCACGACACTGCGGGTGCCGAGCGCCCGCTGGCTGATGGTGAGGGAGCGGATGACGTCGTCGGTGACGACACCCCCCGCGTTGCGAATGGTGTGGCAGTCGCCGAGCTGGAGGCCGAGCGCCTTGTGCAGGTCGAGACGGGCGTCCATGCAGGCCACGACCGCCACCTGGAGGACGGGGTGGGCGTCCATTCCGGGATCGGTGAATTCGGCAGCGTACTGGGCGTTGGCGTCGACAAGGCGGTCCGTCACGGTCCCGCCGTGGGCTATGGCGCCTTCGGACTCTGTGGGTACGGATGCGGAGGTCGTCATACCTATGACGGTACTGGTCACCGGCGGTGCGGTCTTGGTGTGAGATGGGAAAAAGGGCGTCATCGTGTCCTCTTGTGAGGTAACCCACACGGGTGGCGGGGGTGCGCCCGCGTGGGTGATTCTTCCCGGTTTGAGGCTTCGCACGCACCCCGGCCCGCGACGCGCAGGCCGGTTGATTGACCGTGAGACAGCGTGGACTAAAGTTGCGCGAAGCGGGAGGCGAGGCCTCCCTGCTGGACTTTTCCCGGAGGCTCCGGCGACTTTCCGGATTCTCCCCACGTGCGCGGCGCGTACGTACGGCTCGGCCTCCTCCCGCTCCCGGTCGGCTGACGCTTCCGGCGCCGGCAGGCCTCCCCTTCGTGAGCGGGCGGGGACCCGGCGGTGCGTACGGGCCCGCCGGACCTGAGAGGGCCCCTTGAGCAACAGTCGACACGTCCCGGTGATGCTCCAGCGGTGCCTGGACCTGTTGGCACCCGCCCTGGAGCGGCCGGGAGCGGTGGTCGTCGACTGCACGCTCGGCCTCGGCGGCCACAGCGAGGCACTGCTCACCCGCTTCCCGGAGGCCCGCCTGGTCGCCCTGGACCGCGACAAGGAGGCCCTGCGCCTCTCCGGCGAGCGCCTCGCCCCCTTCGGGGAGCGCGCCACCCTCGTGCACGCCGTCTACGACGAACTGCCCGACGTACTGGAGCGACTCGGCCTCGCGCGCGTGGAGGGCGTCCTGTTCGACCTCGGCGTCTCCTCCATGCAGCTGGACGAGGCCGACCGCGGCTTCGCCTACGCCCAGGACGCGCCCCTCGACATGCGCATGGACCAGACGACCGGCATCAGCGCCGCCGAGGTCCTCAACACCTATGCGCCCGGTGAACTCGTCCGCATCCTGCGGGCGTACGGCGAGGAGAAGCAGGCCAAGCGGATCGTGTCCGCGGTCGTACGGGAACGCGACAAGGAGCCGTTCAGCAACAGCGCGCGGCTCGTCGAGCTGATCCGCGACTCGCTGCCCCAGGCCGCCAAGCGCACCGGCGGCAACCCGGCCAAGCGCACCTTCCAGGCGCTGCGCATCGAGGTCAACGGCGAACTGTCCGTCCTGGAGCGGGCGATCCCCGCCGCCGTGAAGTCCCTTGCCGTGGGCGGCCGGATCGCCGTCCTGTCGTACCACTCGCTCGAAGACCGCCTGGTGAAGCAGGTGTTCGCGGCCGGCGCCGCCAATACCGCGCCTCCTGGGCTGCCTGTTGTGCCCGAGCAGTACCAGCCCCGGCTCAAGCTCCTGACGCGCGGTGCCGAACTTCCCACCGAGGAAGAGGTCGCCGAGAACCGGCGGGCGGCACCCGCGCGGCTGCGGGGGGCCGAGCGCATCAGGGAGGACATCGGGTGAGTACGTACCAAGTCGGTGCGGGGTGTTGGGGTGCGGGGTGCGTGAGTGAGTAGGAAACCCGAACTGAGGGGCAGGGCCGCCCGGCTGGCGCGGCTCTTCCCGACCGGGCCCGCGCAGTCGGGCGGGATCCAGGCGGCCCGGACCCCGTTCGTCCTCCTTGTCGTGCTTCTCCTCGGCGGCGGTCTGATCGCGCTGCTCGTGCTGAACTCCGCGCTCAGCGAAGGGCAGTTCAAGCTGGACGACCTCCAGAAGCAGACGAAGAGCCTCACCGACGAGGAGCAGGCTCTCCAGCGGGACGTGGACGCCTACTCCGCCCCCGACGCCCTCCAGCGCCGCGCACATGAACTGGGCATGGTGCCCGGGGGAGACCCCGCCTTCCTCGACCCGAACGGCACCGTGAAGGGTGTCCCGGAGCAGGCCACCGCCGAGAAGACCGTGAGCACCCCCGCGGTGCTCGCCCCCGAGGCGCTCATCAGCAGGCCGAGCCCGAGCCCCACCCCCGCGGCCGGCGCGGCGGCACCCGTGATCACCCCCACGCCCACTCCGGCCCGGTCCGTGCCGCCCGTAAAGCCCGCGCAGTCCACGACAGTTCAGTCCTCCACCCCGACTACACCCGGCAGGTGACGGAAGTGTCCGACAGGGAACCGCCGCGCCGCCGAGTGCCCGGACCGGCCAGGCCCGAACGGCCCGATGCCCGGCGCCGCCCCGGGCCCGGCGCCCGCCCGGCCCGCCGCCCGGCACCGGCCGCTCCTGCCGCCCGCCCGGGAGGCCCGCGCTCCCTCCGGCTCGGCAGCCCCCGCCCCCGGCTGCGCATGATCAGCCTCGCGCTGACCCTCGTCCTGATCGCGTTCGTCGTACGACTGCTCCAGGTGCAGGCCGTCGACGCGAGCGCGTACGCCGCCAAGGCCGCGCAGAACCGGTACGTCGACTACGTGCTGGCCGCCGAGCGCGGTGAGATCACCGACCGTTCCGGAGTGGCCCTCGCGACCAGCGTGGACGCGTACACGATCACCGCCGACCCGACGCTCTTCACCCGCAAGCAGCTCAAGATCGACGACGGGCCCGAACAGGCGGCCGCGCTCCTCGCCCCGATCCTCGGCGTGGACCAGGCCTCGATCGTCAAGAAGCTCAGGCCCGCGAACAAGAACCTGCGCTACGTGGTGCTCGCCAACCGGCAGACCCCGCAGGTGTGGAAGCAGATCAAGGATCTGAAGAGCGCGCTCACCACCAAGTCCGGAACCGATCCGACCACCGTCAACGTCCTTGCCGGTGTCCTCGCCGTCCCCACCACCAAGCGCGTGTACCCGAACGGCGATCTCGCCGCCGGGATACTGGGCTGGGTCAACGCCGACGGCAAGGGCGGCGGCGGGGTCGAGCAGCAGCTGAACAAGGATCTGACCGGCAAGGACGGCAAGGTCCGCTACGCCCAGTCCGGCGGCCTCCAGGTGCCCACGGCGGGCTCCACGGAGACGCCCGCGGTGCCTGGTTCCGACGTCGAGCTGACCATCGACCGCGACATCCAGTGGGCCGCGCAGAACGCCATCACGGAGCAGGTGAAGAAGTCCAAGGCGGACCGCGGGTACGTGATAGTGCAGGACACCCGCACCGGAGAGATCCTCGCCATGGCCAACGCGCCCGGCTTCGACCCGAACGACCTCGCCCAGGCCAACGCGGCCTCCCTGGGCAACGCGGCCCTCCAGGACGCCTACGAGCCCGGTTCCACCGCCAAGGTCATGACGATGGCCGCCGTGCTCCAGGAGAACGTGGCCACCCCGCTGACGCATGTCGTCGTGCCGAACCGGCTGCACCGCGGCGACCGCCTCTTCCAGGACGACGTCGACCACGCGACCTGGAACCTCACGCTGAACGGCGTCCTCGCCAAGTCCAGCAACATCGGAACCATCGAGGCGGCCGGCCAGCTCGGCAAGACCCAGCCCGAGGCCAACGAGGTCCTGTACTCGTATCTGCGCAAGTTCGGCATCGGCAGCTACAGCGGGCTCGACTTCCCCGGCGAGACCAAGGGCATCCTCGCGCCCGCCTCCAAGTGGTCGACCTCGCAGCAGTACACGATTCCTTTCGGCCAGGGCATGTCCCTCAACGCGCTCCAGGCGGCCTCCGTCTACTCGACGGTCGCCAACGGCGGAGTCCGCGTCGAACCCACCCTGGTGCGCGGCACGAAGGGGCCCGACGGCCGTTTCACACCGGCCGCCACGCCCAAGAAGACCCGGGTCATCAGTGCGAAGACGGCGAAGACCCTCGCCCAGATGCTGGAGTCCGTGGTGGACGACGAGCAGGGCACCGGCGGTAAGGCCGCGATTCCGGGGTACCGGGTCGCGGGGAAGACCGGCACCGCCAACCGCGTGGATCCGGCCACCGGCAAGTACAAGGGCTACACCTCGTCGTTCGCCGGGTTCGCGCCCGCCGACAACCCCCGCATCACCGTCTACTGCGCGATCCAGAACGCCACCAGCGGAAGCTACTTCGGCGGTCAGATCTGCGGTCCGATCTACAAGCAGGTGATGGAGTTCGCCCTCAAGACCCTCCAGGTCCCGCCCACCGGGGCGAAGGCCGCGAACCTGCCCGTGACCTTCACTCCCTGATCAGCGCAACAGCCAGGAACCGATCCGTGACCATGATCACTTCCCATTCCGGGAACCAGGGCGAGCCCCGCCCCTCGCTTCGCCCCTCGGCCGGTGCGCCCGGTACGCTCACCGCCGTGCCAACCGCCGATCAGTCCCAACCACCCCAGAAGGGCGCATCCGTGACATACCCGGGGCCGCCCAGGCCGGCGCAGCTCTCCGCCACACCCCTCGCGGAACTCGCCGACCAACTGGCCGCCGCCGAGCCGCCGACCACGACAGCGGAGATCACGGGCATCACCCATGACTCGCGCGCGGTCCGCCCCGGCGACCTGTACGCCGCGCTGCCCGGCGCCCGTCTGCACGGCGCCGACTTCGTCACCCAGGCGGCCGGCCTCGGCGCCGTCGCCGTCCTCACGGACCCGGCCGGCGCCGACCGCGCGGCGGCAACGGGCCTGCCGGTGCTGGTCGTTGCCGATCCGCGCGGGCAGATGGGCGAGCTGGCGGCCACGATCTACGGCCACCCCGGCCGTGATCTGCTCCAGATCGGCATCACCGGCACCTCCGGGAAGACGACCACCGCCTACCTCGTGGAGGGCGGGCTGAAAACGGTCCGGTCCACCGGTCTGATCGGCACGGTCGAGACGCGCATCGGCGACGAACGCATCAAGTCGGAGCGCACGACCCCCGAAGCCACCGATCTCCAGGCCCTGTTCGCGGTCATGCGCGAGCGCGGGGTCGACGCGGTGGCCATGGAGGTCTCCAGCCACGCGCTGGTCCTCGGCCGGGTCGACGCCTGCGTCTTCGACATCGCGGTCTTCACCAACCTCAGCCCGGAGCACATGGAGTTCCACTCCGGCATGGAGGACTACTTCCAGGCCAAGGCGCAGCTGTTCACACCGCTGCGCAGTCGGCAGGCAGTGGTCAACCTCGACGACGAGTACGGCCGCAGGCTCGCGCGCGAGGCCACGGTTCCCGTGACCACCTACTCCGCCGAGGGCGACCCGGACGCCGACTGGCGCGCCGAGGACGTCGAAGTCGGCCCAATGGACTCGACGTTCACCGCGGTCGGCCCCAAGGGCGAGCTGATCACCGCGAGATCGCCGCTGGCCGGCTCCTTCAACGTGGCCAACACCCTCGCCGCGATCGCCGCCCTGGCCACCGCGGGCCTCGACCCGCAGCTCGCCGCCGACGGCATCGCCGCCGTGCCGGGCGTGCCGGGGCGGCTGGAGCGCGTGGACGCCGGGCAGCCGTATCTCGCGGTCGTCGACTACGCCCACAAGACGGACGCCGTCGAATCGGTTCTGCGCGCGCTGCGCAAGGTCACCGAGGGCAAGGTGCACGTCGTGCTCGGCTGCGGCGGGGACCGGGACAAGACCAAGCGCGAGCCCATGGGTGCCGCCGTGGCGCGGCTCGCCGACACCGCCGTACTGACATCGGACAACCCCCGCTCCGAGGACCCCCTCGCGATCCTCGCGGCCATGCTCCGGGGGGCGGCGTCCGTGCCCGCGCACGAGCGCGGCGAGGTCCAGGTCTTCGAGGACCGGGCCGCCGCCATCGCCGCCGCCGTCGCCCGCGCACGGCCGGGGGACACCGTGCTGGTCGCGGGCAAGGGCCATGAGCAGGGCCAGGACATCGCCGGAGTGGTCCGTCCCTTCGACGACCGCCAGGTGCTTCGCGAAGCTATCCAGAAGACCCAGGGATGAACTTGTGATCGCCCTCTCCCTCGCCGAGATCGCAGCAGTCGTCGGCGGGCAGACGCACGACATACCGGATCCGTCCGTCCAGGTCACCGGCCCGGTGGTCCGCGACTCCAGGGAAGTGGAACCCGGCAGCCTCTTTGTCGCCTTCGTCGGCGAGCACGTCGACGGCCACGACTTCGCGGACGCGGTCGTCGAGGCGGGCGCGGTGGCCCTCCTGGCGTCCCGCCCGGTCGGCGTGCCCGCGATCGTCGTGGACGACGTCCAGAGCGCCCTGGGCGCCCTCGCCCGTCATGTCGTACGACGGCTCGGCGCGACCCTCGTGGCCCTCACCGGCTCGGCGGGCAAGACCAGCACCAAGGACCTCATCGCCCAGGTGCTCGCCCGCAAGGCGCCCACAGTGTTCACGCCGGGATCGTTGAACAATGAGATCGGGCTGCCGCTGACCGCGCTGAGCGCCACCGCCGAGACGCGGTTCCTCGTCCTGGAGATGGGCGCCCGCGGAATCGGTCACATCCGCTATCTCACGGATCTGACGCCCCCGCAGATCGGCCTCGTCCTCAACGTCGGCACCGCCCACATCGGGGAGTTCGGCGGCCGGGAGCAGATCGCGCAGGCAAAGGGTGAACTCGTAGAGGCGCTCCCTTCAGTAGAAGAAGGCGGCGTCGCGGTCCTCAACGCGGACGATCCGCTCGTACGGGCCATGGCGTCCCGTACGAAGGCGAAGGTGATCCTTTTCGGAGAGTCCGGCGAAGCGGACGTACGGGCCGAGAACGTCAGACTCACGGACAGCGGACAGCCCGCCTTCAGCCTTCACACACCCTCCGGGTGCAGCGAAGTGACCATGCGCCTGTACGGTGAGCACCACGTGTCGAACGCGCTCGCCGCGGCCGCCGTCGCCCATGAGCTGGGCATGTCCGCAGACGAGATCGCCACCGCGCTCTCCGAAGCGGGCTCCCTCTCCCGCTGGCGGATGGAGGTCACCGAGCGTTCGGACGGCGTGACCATCGTCAACGACGCCTACAACGCGAACCCCGAGTCCATGCGAGCCGCCTTGCGCGCGCTCGCGGCCATGGGCAGGGGGCGGCGGACCTGGGCGGTGCTCGGCAAGATGGCCGAGCTCGGGGACGAGGCGCTCGCCGAGCACGACGCGGTCGGACGGCTGGCCGTCCGGCTCAATGTCGGCAAGCTCGTCGCGGTCGGGGGCAGGGAAGCGTCCTGGCTGCAACTGGGCGCATATAACGAGGGTTCGTGGGGTGAGGAGTCGGTGCACGTGTCCGACGCACAGGCGGCGGTCGACCTGTTGCGCAGCGAGTTGCGCCCGGGAGACGTCGTTCTCGTGAAGGCGTCCCGGTCGGTCGGTCTGGAGAGCGTGGCGCAGGCGCTCGTCGAGGCCGGTACCGAGGGTGGGGTTGCCGTCCGATGATGAAGCAGATCCTGTTCTCAGGAGTCATCGGTCTGTTCCTGACCCTGGTGGGTACCCCGCTGCTGATCAAGCTGCTGGCCCGCAAGGGCTACGGCCAGTACATCCGGGACGACGGCCCGCGCACGCACGGCAGCAAGCGCGGTACGCCGACGATGGGCGGTATCGCCTTCATCTTCGCGACGGTCGCCGCGTACTTCCTGTCCAAGGTCATCACCGGTTACACGCCGACCTATTCGGGTCTGCTGGTGCTCGGTCTGATGGTCGGCATGGGCCTGGTCGGCTTCCTCGACGACTACATCAAGATCGTCAAGCGGCGTTCGCTGGGTCTGCGGGCCAAGGCGAAGATGGCCGGTCAGCTGATCGTGGGCATCAGCTTCGCGGTGCTGTCGTTGCAGTTCGCGGACGCCCGCGGCAACACCCCGGCCTCCACGAAACTGTCGTTCATCACGGACTTCGGCTGGAAGATCGGCCCGATCCTGTTCGTGATCTGGGCGCTGTTCATGATCCTCGCGATGTCGAACGGCGTGAACCTGACGGACGGTCTGGACGGCCTGGCCACCGGTGCCTCGGTGCTGGTCTTCGGCGCCTACACCTTCATCGGTGTCTGGCAGTTCCAGGAGTCCTGCGCCAACGCGACGACCCTGACCAACCCGAACGCCTGCTACGAAGTGCGCGATCCGCTCGACCTCGCGGTCATCGCCTCCGCGCTGATGGGGGCCTGCCTGGGCTTCCTGTGGTGGAACACCTCGCCGGCCAAGATCTTCATGGGGGACACCGGTTCGCTGGCCCTCGGCGGTGTCCTCACCGGTCTGGCGATCCTCTCCCGCACCGAGCTGCTGGTCGCCATCATGGGTGGCCTCTTCGTCCTCATCACCATGTCGGTGGTCATCCAGGTCGGCTCCTTCAAGCTCACCGGCAAGCGGGTCTTCCGTATGGCCCCGCTCCAGCACCACTTCGAACTCAAGGGCTGGTCCGAAGTGCTCGTGGTGGTCCGTTTCTGGATCATCCAGGGCATCTGCGTGATCGTCGGCCTGGGCCTCTTCTACGCGGGATGGGCAGCGGAAAAGTGACCGACGGTCAGGGGCTCTCCTGGGAGGGCAAGCACGTCACCGTCGCCGGACTCGGTGTCTCCGGGATCCCGGCGGCCAAGGTCCTGCACGGTCTCGGCGCGCTCGTCACGGTCGTCAACGACGGCGACGACGAGCGCTCCCGGGCCCAGGCCGCCGACCTGGAGGCGCTCGGCATCACCGTGCGCCTCGGCGACGGTGCGACCCTGCCCGAAGGCACCGAACTGATCGTCACCGCCCCCGGCTGGCAGCCCGACAAGCCGCTGTTCACGGCGGCCCGTGAGGCGGGCGTCGAGGTGTGGGGGGACGTGGAGCTGGCCTGGCGCCTGCGCGGCCCCGAGGCGGCTCCTTGGCTCGCCGTCACCGGCACCAACGGCAAGACCACCACCGTCCAGATGCTCGCCTCGATCCTGAAGGCGGGCGGCCTGCGCACGGCGGCCGTCGGCAACATCGGCGTCTCGGTCCTGGACGCCGTACTCGGGGACGAGCAGTACGACGTCCTCGCCGTCGAACTGTCGAGCTATCAGCTCCACTGGGCGCCTTCGGTGCGCGCCCACTCCGCCGCCGTGCTCAACCTGGCGCCCGATCACCTCGACTGGCACGGCTCGATGGAGGCGTACGCCGCCGACAAGGGCCGTATCTACGAAGGCAATCGGGTCGCCTGCGTCTACAACGTCGCCGACAAGGCCACCGAGGACCTGGTCCGCGAGGCCGACGTCGAGGAGGGCTGCCGGGCGATCGGGTTCACGCTGGGCAGTCCCGGGCCGTCCCAACTCGGCGTCGTGGACGGCATCCTGGTCGACCGTGCCTTCGTCGAGGACCGGCAGCGCAACGCGCAGGAACTCGCCGAGGTCTCGGACGTCGACCCGCCCGCCCCGCACAACATCGCCAACGCCCTTGCCGCCGCTGCCCTCGCGCGCGCCTTCGGGGTGCCCGCCAAGGCCGTACGGGACGGGCTGCGGGCCTTCACGCCCGACGCGCACCGCATCGCGCACGTGGCCGATGTGGACGGGGTCGCGTACATCGACGACTCCAAGGCCACCAACACCCATGCGGCGGAAGCCTCGTTGGCGGCCTACGAGTCGATCGTGTGGATCGCCGGCGGACTCGCCAAGGGCGCCACCTTCGACGAACTCGTCGCCAAGTCGGCAAAGCGACTTCGGGGCGTGGTGCTGATCGGCGCCGATCGTGCGCTCATCCGGGAAGCCCTCGCGCGACACGCCCCGGAAGTACCCGTCGTCGACCTCGACCGGACCGACACTGGGGCGATGCTCGCGGCTGTCCAGGAGGCACAGCGGCTCGCCGCCGCCGGCGACACGGTGCTGCTCGCCCCGGCCTGCGCCTCCATGGACATGTTCGCCAACTACAACAAGCGCGGTGACGCGTTCGCCCAGGCGGTTCGCGAACTCGGCGCCTGACCGACGTGAGCGGAGGCGCTGATGCCCAGTAGCCGTACCGGCCGGCCGCCCGTGCAGCAGCGGCCCCCCAGACGTCCCGCCGCCGCACGGACCGTACGGGACAACCCCGTACGACGGCTGTACGCCAACGCGCGCAAGGCCTGGGACCGGCCGCTGACCGCCTACTACCTGATCGCCGGCGGCAGCGTGCTGATCACCGTGCTGGGTCTGGTGATGGTCTACTCGGCCTCCCAGATCACCGCGCTCCAACTCTCGCTGCCCGGCTCGTATTTCTTCCGCAAACAGTTTCTCGCCGCCTGTATCGGCGGGGTGCTGGCGCTGGCCGCCTCGCGGATGCCGGTCAAGTTGCACCGGGCGCTGGCCTATCCGATCCTCGCGGGCGCCGTCTTCATGATGGCGCTGGTGCAGTTGCCGGGGATAGGGATGTCGGTCAACGGCAACCGCAACTGGATCTCGCTCGGCGGCTCCTTCCAGATCCAGCCCAGCGAGTTCGGCAAGCTGGCGCTCGTCCTGTGGGGCGCCGACCTGCTCGCCCGCAAGCAGGACAAGGCGATGCTGTCCCAGTGGAAGCACATGCTGGTGCCGCTGGTGCCCGTCGCGTTCATGCTGCTCGGACTGATCATGCTCGGCGGCGACATGGGTACGGCGATCATCCTCACCGCGATCCTGTTCGGCCTGCTCTGGCTGGCCGGAGCACCGACCCGGCTCTTCGCCGGCGTGCTGTCGATCGCGGGCGTGATCGGTGTGATCCTCATCAAGACCAGCCCCAACCGGATGGCCCGGCTCGCCTGCATCGGCGCCACCGAGCCCAAGACCGGGGTCGCCGACTGCTGGCAGGCCGTGCACGGGATCTACGCGCTCGCATCGGGCGGGATCTTCGGCTCCGGGCTCGGGGCGAGTGTGGAGAAATGGGGTCAACTCCCCGAGGCCCACACGGACTTCATCTTCGCCGTCACCGGTGAGGAACTGGGCCTGGCGGGCACGCTGTCGGTCCTCGCCCTCTTCGCGGCTCTAGGCTATGCGGGTATCCGCGTGGCCGGACGCACGGAGGACCCCTTCGTGAGGTATGCCGCGGGAGGCGTGACCACCTGGATCACCGCTCAGGCGGTGATCAACATCGGTGCGGTGCTCGGCCTGCTGCCGATCGCCGGCGTCCCGCTCCCGCTGTTCTCCTACGGGGGTTCCGCCCTGCTGCCGACCATGTTCGCCATCGGGTTGCTGATCGCCTTCGCGCGCGACGACCCCGCTGCGCGGGCGGCGCTTGCGATGCGGCAACCCCGCTTTGGTAGAAAGCGGGGGGCCAGGGGACCCGGTTCCGGCCGGAGTCCCCGCAGATGGAACACGATGAGACGGCGTGCCTCGGCGGCGCGTTCGTCCGGAGAGCGGTGAATTTCGGTGCATGTCGTACTCGCCGGTGGGGGGACCGCCGGCCACATCGAGCCCGCGCTCGCCCTCGCGGACGCCCTGCGCAGGCAGGACCCCACCGTGGGGATCACGGCGCTGGGCACGGAACGCGGCCTTGAGACCCGCCTCGTACCCGAGCGGGGCTACGAACTCGCGCTGATCCCCGCCGTACCGCTGCCCCGCAAGCCCACCCCGGAACTGATCACCGTGCCGGGCCGGTTGCGCGGCACGATCAAGGCCGCCGAGCAGATCCTGGAGCGCACCAAGGCGGACGCGGTCGTCGGCTTCGGCGGCTATGTGGCGCTGCCCGGCTATCTCGCGGCCAAGCGCCTCGGGGTGCCGATCGTGATCCATGAGGCCAACGCCAGGCCCGGGTTGGCCAACAAGATCGGCTCGCGCTACGCGGCCCAGGTCGCCGTCTCCACCCCGGACAGCAAGCTGCGGGGCGCCCGTTACATCGGCATCCCGCTGCGCCGCTCCATCGCCCTCCTGGACCGCGCGGCCGTACGCCCGCAGGCCCGGGCCGCGTTCGGGCTCGACCCGAACCTGCCGACGCTGCTGGTCTCCGGCGGCTCGCAGGGCGCCCGGCACCTCAACGAGGTGGTCGAGCGGGTCGCGCCGTACCTCCAACAGGCCGGGATCCAGATCCTGCACGCGGTCGGCCCGAAGAACGAACTGCCGCAGGTGCACCAGATGCCGGGGATGCCCCCCTACATCCCGGTACCGTACGTGGACCGGATGGACCTCGCGTACGCCGCGGCCGACATGATGCTCTGCCGCGCGGGCGCGATGACCGTCGCCGAACTCTCCGCCGTCGGACTCCCGGCCGCCTACGTCCCGCTGCCCATCGGCAACGGCGAACAGCGGCTGAACGCCCAGCCGGTGGTGAAGGCCGGCGGCGGACTCCTGGTCGACGACGCGGAACTGACGCCCGAGTGGGTCCAGGGCAACGTCCTGCCCGTGCTCGCCGATCCGCACCGGCTGTACGAGATGTCGCGCGCGGCAAGCGAGTTCGGCCGCCGGGACGCCGACGACCTGCTCGTCGGCATGGTGTACGAGGCGATCGCCTCGCGGCACCGCTAGCCATATGTGAGAGAGGCAGGGGATCGTGGCCGGACCGACGACCGCCGAACGCGGTGAACGCCAACAGGAGTCGTCCGGCCCGCCCCTTGTCCGGCGCCTGGGGCGTCGGCGTCTTCGTCTGATTGTCGTACTCGCCCTAGCCGCAGCCCTGTTGGGCACCGCGGCGGTCTGGCTGCTCTACGGCTCGCAGTGGCTGCGGGTGGAGAAGGTGTCGGTCTCCGGGACCAGGGTCCTGACGCCGGAGCAGGTGCGCGAAGCCGCCGGCGTACCGGTCGGCGGACCGCTCATTTCCGTCGACACCGATGCCATCGAAGCCCGACTCCGCAGGAAATTGCCCCGAATTGACACCGTTGACGTAGTCCGTTCCTGGCCTCATGGAATCGGGCTGAAAGTGACCGAACGCAGCCCGGTCCTGGTGGTGAAAAAGGGCGGAAACTTTGTCGAAGTGGACGACGAGGGCGTGCGATTCGCCACCGTTTCCACGCCACCGGAGTCCGTCCCCACCCTCGAATTGACGCTCTCTCCCACGGCTTCGTCCGCCGCCGGCCTGCGCCGCTTCGGCGAGGACCGACTCGTCCGCGAGGCGGTGCGCGTCGCAGGTGACATTCCGGCCGCCGTCGCGCGCGACACACAGGTCGTCAAGGTCCGTTCATACGACGACATCTCACTGGAGTTGAGCGGCGGCCGGACCGTCTCATGGGGAAGCGGCGACAAGGGCGCGGCGAAGGCGCGTACGCTCACCGCTCTCATGAAAGCAGCTTCCGGAGCCCGGCACTTCGACGTAAGTGTTCCCACCGCCCCTGCGTCAGCCGGGAGTTGACGCACATTCGCGCAGGCCAGCACCCTGGTTGGGCAGCGCTACGGCTGATCACATAGGGTGAAAAGAAAAACGGGAGGTTCGGCGTGTTCGTTGAACGTGCGCCACTTGTCGACTTAGTGTCCTGTTCAGAAGACTTCAAGGAACAGACACACTGGTAACCCTAAACTTCAACGTTAGGGTTCGGGTCGGCGCTACGGACCGTCCCATTCGGCATCTGCCGTCCCGCGCGGGAACCGCACGGAGACGGCGACGTAATTCGAGGCGAGAGGCCTTCGACGTGGCAGCACCGCAGAACTACCTCGCAGTCATCAAGGTCATCGGTGTCGGCGGCGGTGGTGTCAATGCCATCAACCGGATGATCGAGGTCGGCCTCAAGGGCGTCGAGTTCATCGCCATCAACACCGACGCGCAGGCGCTGTTGATGAGCGACGCCGACGTCAAACTCGACGTCGGACGCGAACTCACCCGCGGACTCGGCGCCGGCGCCAACCCGGCCGTCGGCCGCAAGGCCGCCGAGGATCACCGCGAGGAGATCGAGGAGGTCCTCAAGGGGGCCGACATGGTCTTCGTGACGGCCGGCGAAGGCGGCGGCACCGGCACCGGCGGCGCCCCCGTCGTGGCCAACATCGCCCGCTCCCTGGGCGCCCTCACCATCGGCGTGGTCACCCGCCCCTTCACCTTCGAAGGACGGCGCCGGGCCAACCAGGCGGAGGACGGCATCGCCGAACTCCGCGAAGAGGTCGACACCCTCATCGTCATCCCGAACGACCGGCTGCTGTCCATCTCGGACCGCCAGGTCTCCGTCCTCGACGCCTTCAAGTCGGCGGACCAGGTCCTGCTCTCCGGCGTCCAGGGCATCACCGACCTCATCACCACGCCCGGCCTGATCAACCTCGACTTCGCCGACGTCAAGTCCGTGATGTCCGAGGCCGGTTCGGCCCTCATGGGCATCGGCTCGGCCCGCGGCGACGACCGCGCGGTGGCGGCGGCCGAGATGGCGATCTCCTCGCCGCTCCTCGAAGCCTCCATCGACGGCGCCCGCGGCGTCCTGCTCTCCATCTCCGGCGGCTCCGACCTCGGCCTGTTCGAGATCAACGAAGCGGCCCAACTGGTCAGCGAGGCCGCGCACCCCGAGGCCAACATCATCTTCGGCGCGGTCATCGACGACGCGCTCGGCGACGAGGTCCGGGTCACGGTCATCGCGGCCGGCTTCGACGGCGGCCAGCCGCCGACCCGCCGCGAGAGCACCATGGGCTCGTCCTCGGCCCGCCGCGACGAGCCGACCCCGGTACGGCAGACCGAGAGCCGGCCGTCCTTCGGCTCGCTCGGCAGCGTCAAGCCGAAGGAGGAGCCGGAGCCCGCGTCGGCACCGGCCGCCGACCTCCCGGTCGCCCCGCCGGTCCCGCCGTCGCGGACCTACTCGGACAGCGCCGCCGAGGAGCTGGACGTACCGGACTTCCTGAAGTGATAGGACAGTTCGACACCGTGAGCGGCGCGCATTTCGCCTTCACCGACAGGTGGGGCGGGGTGAGCGCCGTTCCGTACGAGGAGCTCAACCTCGGCGGCGCGGTCGGCGACGACCCCGACGCGGTCCGTACCAATCGCGAACTGGCCGCCAAATCACTGGGCTTGGACCCGGCGCTGGTGGTCTGGATGAACCAGGTGCACGGCGCGGACGTGGCGGTCGTCGACGGGCCCTGGGGCGCCGCCGACATCCCCTCCGTGGACGCGCTCGTCACCGCCCGGCGCGGACTCGCCCTCGCGGTCCTGACCGCCGACTGCACCCCGGTCCTGCTCGCCGACCCGGTCGCCGGGATCGCGGGCGCGGCCCACGCCGGACGCCCGGGCATGGTGGCAGGGGTCGTACCCGCCGTCGTACGGGCCATGACGGAACTCGGCGCCGATCCCGCCCGGATCGTCGCCCGCACCGGACCCGCCGTCTGCGGCCGGTGCTACGAAGTGCCCGCGGAGATGCGCGCCGATGTCGCCGCCGTGGAACCCGCGGCGTACGCCGAGACGAGTTGGGGCACTCCCGCGGTCGACGTGACCGCCGGAGCGCACGCGCAGCTCGACCGGCTCGGGGTGCGCGACCGGGAGCGGTCGCCGGTGTGCACCCGTGAATCGGACGATCACTTCTCGTACCGCCGCGACCGCACCACCGGGCGGCTCGCGAGCTATGTGTGGCTGGACTGATGGTGCATGACGGACCGTAGGGACGAACTCGCCGCGAATCTGGCGAAAGTCGAGGAGCGCATCGCCGCCGCCTGTACGGCGGTCGGGCGGAAGCGCGAAGAAGTGACCCTGATCGTGGTCACCAAGACCTATCCGGCGAGCGACGTGAGAACGTTGGCCGAACTCGGTGTGCGTCATGTCGCCGAGAACCGGGACCAGGACGCGGCCCCGAAGGCGGCCGAATGCGCGGATCTGCCGCTGAGTTGGCACTTCGTCGGCCAGTTGCAGACCAACAAGGTGCGATCCGTGGCCGGTTACGCCGATGTCGTGCAGTCGGTCGACCGGGCCCGGCTCGTGACCGCGCTGTCGAAGGAGACCGAGCGCTCCGGGCGCGAACTGGGCTGTCTCATCCAGGTCGCGCTGGACGCGGGGGTGAGCGGGCGGGGCGAGCGCGGTGGCGTCGGACCGGGCGGCATCGCGGAGTTGGCCGACCTGGTGGCCGACTCCCCGGGGCTGCGGCTCGACGGTCTGATGACCGTCGCTCCGCTCACCGGGGAGTACGCGGGACGCCAACAGGAGGCGTTCGGGCGGTTGATGGATTTGTCGACTGACCTGCGCCGAGCCCATCCGGCTGCGAACATGGTGTCGGCAGGGATGAGTGCGGACCTCGAACAGGCCGTGGCAGCCGGAGCGACACATGTACGCGTCGGCACTGCGGTACTCGGCGTCCGCCCCAGGCTCGGGTAACGTCGCCAGGAAGTCGGACCACAGCAGAAAATATGGTCATTGCCGCCGCAGGCGGGCGTAACGACCTCGTGGATCGCGGGCACTTGGCAGTCGTCAGCCGATCCACCACAGAGCGGAGGACTCAGAGAATGGCCGGCGCGATGCGCAAGATGGCGGTCTACCTCGGCCTCGTGGAGGACGATGGGTACGACGGCCGGGGTTTCGACCCCGACGACGACTTCGAACCCGAACTGGACCCGGAGCCCGAGCGGGACCGTCGACGGCACGAGCCGTCGCACCAGGCGCACAGTTCACATCAGTCCCAAAGGGACGAACCGGTACGAGTGGTGCAGCCTCCGGCCCCTCGCGACCCGGTGTCCCATTCCGCTTCACTGGGTGCGGAATCAGGGCGTCCGGCGCGCATCGCGCCCGTGGCATCCATCACACAAGAACGCCAGTCCCTGGAGAAGAACGCACCGGTGATCATGCCCAAGGTCGTGTCGGAACGAGAGCCTTACCGGATCACCACACTTCACCCCCGGACCTACAACGAGGCCCGTACCATCGGGGAACACTTCCGTGAAGGCACCCCGGTGATCATGAATCTGACTGAGATGGATGACACAGACGCCAAGCGACTTGTCGACTTTGCGGCCGGTTTGGTGTTTGGTCTTCACGGCAGCATCGAGCGGGTGACGCAGAAGGTGTTCCTGTTGTCGCCTGCTAACGTCGATGTCACGGCGGAGGACAAGGCCCGCATCGCAGAGGGCGGGTTCTTCAATCAGAGCTGAGACAGACAGCCGCTAGGAAGCACGGAACAGGGGAGAGGGAAACACAGACCATGAGCGTGTTCGCGCAGGTGATCTACATCGCGCTGATGGTGTTCCTCATCGTGCTCATCTTCCGGTTGGTCATGGACTACGTCTTCCAGTTCGCCCGCTCATGGCAACCCGGCAAGGCGATGGTGGTCGTTCTGGAGGCCGCCTACACTGTCACCGATCCACCGTTGAAGCTTCTACGGCGGTTCATTCCGCCGTTGCGTCTCGGGGGCGTGGCGCTCGACCTGTCCTTCTTCGTCCTGATGATCATCGTCTACATCTTGATCTCTATCGTGGGCAAGCTCGCGGGGTGACAGTGGACGATACGGTCTTGCCGACTGCCGATGACTACGTTGAGGTGAAGAGATGCCGTTGACCCCCGAGGACGTGCGGAACAAGCAGTTCACGACCGTCCGCCTCCGAGAAGGCTATGACGAGGACGAGGTTGATGCCTTCCTCGACGAGGTCGAAGCCGAACTGACGCGCCTGCTCCGCGAGAACGAGGACCTGCGCGCCAAACTGGCCGCGGCCACGCGGGCCGCTGCCCAGAATCAGCAGAACATGCGCAAGCCCCCGGATCAGGACCAGCAGCAGGGCGGCATGCAGCAACAGGGGATGCCCCAGCAGGGCATGCCCCCGCAAGGCATGCCGCAGCAGGGCATGCGCGGTCCGGGCGCCCCGGTGCCCGCCGGCATATCGGGCCCGCCGCAGCAGCAGATGGGCGGCCCCATGGGCGGCCCGCCCCAGCTGCCGAGCGGTGCCCCGCAGCTGCCGCCCGGCCCCGGCCAGGGTGGCCCGCAGGGCCAGGGTCCGATGGGACAGGGCCCCATGGGCCAGGGTCCGATGCAGGGCCAGATGGGCCAGGGTCAGATGGGCCAGGGCCCGATGCAGGGCCAGATGCAGCAGATGGGCCAGGGCCCGATGCAGGGTCAGATGGGCCAGCCCCCCATGCAGCAGCAGATGGGCATGGGCGGACCGATGGGCGGCGGCATGCCGCAGCAGGGCCCCGGTGGCGACAGCGCCGCCCGTGTCCTCTCGCTGGCCCAGCAGACCGCCGACCAGGCGATCGCCGAGGCCCGTTCCGAGGCCAACAAGATCGTCGGCGAGGCCCGTTCGCGCGCCGAGGGTCTCGAGCGTGACGCCCGTGCCAAGGCCGACGCCCTGGAGCGGGACGCGCAGGAGAAGCACCGCGTCGCGATGGGCTCCCTGGAGTCCGCCCGCGCCACGCTGGAGCGCAAGGTCGAGGATCTGCGCGGCTTCGAGCGCGAGTACCGGACGCGTCTGAAGTCCTACCTGGAGTCCCAGCTGCGTCAGTTGGAGACCCAGGCCGACGACTCGCTCGCTCCGCCGCGTGCTCCGGCCGCCGCGTCGCTTCCGCCGTCCCCGGCGCCCTCGATGGCCCCGGCCGGCGCGAGCGCCCCGTCGTACGGCGGCCCGCAGGGTATGGGTGGCATGGGCGGCATGGGAGGTGGCCCGGCTCCGGCCGGTCCGTCCTACGGCGGCCAGCAGCAGATGTCCCCGGCGATGACCCAGCCGATGGCTCCGGTACGGCCGCAGGGCCCCTCCCCGATGGGCCAGGCTCCCTCGCCGATGCGCGGCTTCCTGATCGACGAGGACGACAACTGACCGGCCTCTAGTACGCCTTGGGCGTCGGCAGCGTTCAAAGGGCGGGGCCCCCGGAATTTTCCGGGGGCCCCGCCCTTTTGTGTGCGGGTTCTTCAGGGGCGCGGGGCTGTGTCGATCTGCGGCTCCGCCGCGTGGGCGCACGTCTCCGGGTCCCCCCCCCGAGCCAATGAGAAAGGGCCCAGCCTCCTCCACGGAGACCGGGCCCTTTCTCACACCAGCGGTGCCTACGCCTTACGCAGGCGGAACACCAGCGACAGCCCCTCGTCCGTGAACGGGTCGCCGTACGCGTCGTCCGCCTCGCCCTGGGCGAAGTCCGTCGCCAACACCTCGTCGGCGATCAGCGCAGCGTGCTCGGCCAGCGCCGAGATGACCTCAGGGTCCGTCGACGTCCAGCGCAGCGCGATCCGGTCGGCCACGTCCAGGCCGCTGTTCTTGCGGGCCTCCTGGATCAGCCGGATCGCGTCACGGGCCAGGCCCGCCTGCCGCAGCTCCTCCGTGATCTCCAGGTCGAGCGCGACCGTCGCCCCCGAGTCGGAGGCCACGGACCAGCCCTCGCGCGGGGTCTCTGTGATGATCACCTCATCCGGAGCCAGCGTGATGGTCTCGCCGTCCACCTCGACGGTCGCCGTGCCCTCGCGCAGGGCGAGGGACAGGGCAGCCGCGTCGGCGTTCGCGACGGCCTTCGCGACGTCCTGGACGCGCTTGCCGAACCGCTTGCCCAGGGCGCGGAAGTTGGCCTTGGCCGTGGTGTCGACCAGCGAGCCGCCGACCTCGCTCAGCGAGGCGAGCCCCTCGACGTTCAGCTCCTCCGTGATCTGCGCGTGCAGTTCGCGGTCCAGGGCGGCGAAGCCCGTCGCCGCGATCAGCGCGCGGGACAGCGGCTGGCGCGTCTTGACGCCCGACTCCGCGCGCGTGGCCCGGCCCAGCTCCACCAGGCGCCGTACGAGCACCATCTGCTTCGACAGCTCCGGGTCGATGACGGACAGGTCCGCCTCCGGCCACGCGGACAGGTGGACCGACTCGGGGGCGCCCGGGGTCACCGGGACGACCAGGTCCTGCCAGACCCGCTCGGTGATGAACGGGGTCAGCGGGGCCATCAGCTTGGTGACCGTCTCGACGACCTCGTGCAGGGTGCGCAGCGCGGCCTTGTCGCCCTGCCAGAAGCGGCGACGGGAGCGGCGGACGTACCAGTTGGAGAGGTCGTCGACGAACGCCGACAGGAGCTTGCCGGCGCGCTGGGTGTCGTACGCCTCCAGAGCCTGTGTCACCTGGTCGGTGAGCGCGTGGAGTTCGGACAGCAGCCAGCGGTCCAGGACCGGGCGGTCGGCCGGGGCCGGGTCCGCCGCGCTCGGCGCCCAGTCGGACGTGCGGGCGTACAGGGCCTGGAAGGCGACCGTGTTCCAGTACGTCAGGAGCGTCTTGCGGACGACCTCCTGGATCGTGCCGTGGCCCACGCGGCGGGCCGCCCACGGGGAACCGCCGGCCGCCATGAACCACCGCACCGCGTCGGCCCCGTGCTGGTCCATCAGCGGGATCGGCTGCAGGATGTTCCCCAGGTGCTTGGACATCTTGCGGCCGTCCTCGGCGAGGATGTGGCCGAGGCACACCACGTTCTCGTACGACGACTTGTCGAAGACCAGGGTGCCGATCGCCATCAGCGTGTAGAACCAGCCGCGGGTCTGGTCGATCGCCTCGGAGATGAACTGCGCCGGGTAGCGGGACTCGAACATCTCCTTGTTCTTGTACGGGTAGCCCCACTGCGCGAACGGCATCGAACCCGAGTCGTACCAGGCGTCGATGACCTCGGGCACGCGCGTGGCGCTCTCGCCGCACTGGGGGCAGGCGAAGGTGACCGCGTCGATGAACGGGCGGTGCGGGTCCAGGTTCGACTGGTCGGTGCCGGTCAGCTCGGTCAGCTCCGCGCGGGAGCCGACGACCGTGAGGTGGTCGTCCGCGCAGCGCCAGATCGGCAGAGGGGTGCCCCAGTAGCGGCTGCGGGACAGTGCCCAGTCGATGTTGTTGTTCAGCCAGTCGCCGTACCGGCCGTGCTTGACGGTGTCCGGGAACCAGTTGGTGTTCTCGTTCTCCTGGAGCAGACGGTCCTTGACCGCGGTGGTGCGGATGTACCAGGAGGGCTGCGCGTAGTACAGCAGCGCGGTGTGGCAGCGCCAGCAGTGCGGGTAACTGTGCTCGTACGGCACGTGCTTGAAGAGCAGACCGCGGTCCTTCAGGTCCTCGGTGAGCTTTTCGTCGGCCTTCTTGAAGAAGATGCCGCCTACGAGCGGGACGTCCTCGGCGAAGGTGCCGTTGGGGCGGACCGGGTTCACGACCGGCAGGCCGTACGCGCGGCAGACCTTGAGGTCCTCCTCGCCGAAGGCGGGGGACTGGTGGACCAGACCCGTGCCGTCCTCGGTCGTCACGTACTCCGCGTTGACGACGTAATGCGCCGGCTCCGGGAACTCGACGAGCTCGAACGGACGTTGATAGGTCCAGCGCTCCATCTCGGTGCCGGTGAAGGTCTCACCGGTGGTCTCCCAGCCCTCGCCGAGGGCCTTGGCGAGCAGCGGCTCGGCGACGACGAGCTGCTCCTCGCCGTTCGTCGCGACGACGTAGGTGACCTCGGGGTGGGCGGCGACGGCGGTGTTGGACACCAGCGTCCAGGGCGTCGTCGTCCACACCAGGAGCGCGGCACGGCCGGCCAGCGGACCGGAGGTGAGCGGGAAACGGACGTACACGGAGGGGTCGACGACCGTCTCGTAGCCCTGCGCCAGCTCGTGGTCCGAGAGACCCGTCTGGTCGCGCGGGCACCAGGGGGCGACGCGGTAGTCCTGGACCAGCAGGCCCTTGTTGAAGATCTCCTTGAGCGACCACCAGACCGACTCGATGTACTCCGGGTCCATGGTCCGGTAGGCGTCGTCGAGGTCGACCCAGTACCCCATGCGGGTCGTCAGCTCGGTGAAGGCGTCGGTGTGCCGGGTCACGGACTCACGGCACTTGGCGTTGAACTCGGCGATGCCGAACGCCTCGATGTCCTGCTTGTCGGTGAAGCCCAGCTCCTTCTCGACCGCCAGCTCCACCGGGAGTCCGTGGCAGTCCCAGCCGGCCTTGCGGCCCACGTGGTAGCCGCGCATGGTCCGGAAGCGGGGGAAGACGTCCTTGAAGACGCGCGCCTCGATGTGGTGGGCGCCCGGCATGCCGTTGGCCGTGGGCGGGCCCTCGTAGAACACCCACTCGGGGCGCCCCTCGGACTGGTCCAGGGTCTTGGCGAAGATCTTCTGCTCGCGCCAGAAGTCGAGCACGGCGTGCTCCAGCGCGGGCAGGTCGACCTGGGCGGGCACCTGGCGGTACGTCGGCGTTGTCATCAGCGAGCTTCCTCCGGCGGACTTTCTGCCTTCCGTCCGGAGGGACGAGAGCTACGACTTTCCGTACGCCGTGTGCGGCGCGCTCCCGCGGTACCACCCTCCTTGGCTCCCCGGTGCACCCTGCGCACCAGTGAGCCCCCTCATTGGGGTCGCGATACCGGGTCTACTCGCCACGGCCGGTCGGCTGCGGCTTTCTTCCGGCGGCTCCGGGGTGATCTTCACGTCGCGCTCGCCCCCGGGCTTCCACCGTCCCCGGGTCGCTCTGGGCTGCGTACGCCGCTACTCGTCCCCATCCACGCTTCTCGCTCCGCCCAGTGTACGGGCCCGCGCCGACAGCGGCCGACCGGTTTTGCGGGGGCATCGGCGGGTGCTTCGCGCGGAGCCTTCCCGGCCTGCCGTATGACTCGAATGGCGCTGAACGCGCGTTCGAGGTCCAGGGTGCCGAGCGCGGCGGATTACCCGGCGGGGAGCTGGGCACAACGCTTGAAGGCTCGCCGCGCGGGGCCGGAAGGGTGGACGAATCGGGCGGCGTGCCCCGTTGCCGCGGGACTCAAGTCGATTTATCGTCCCAGCACGATTCGCGTGCGTGATCACAAAATGTGAAGGGGCCGCGGCCATGGTGGCGAAGAAGACCGCAACGAAGAAGACCGCGGCGAAGAAGGCGGTCGCTACGAAGGCGGCTTCTTCGGAGAAGACGACCGGTTCGAAGAAGACGACCGCCTCGGAGAAAGCGACCGCTTCGGAGAAGGCGACCGGTTCCGAGAAGACGACCAACTCGAAGAAGACGACGGTGAAGAGAACGGCCGCGAAGGCGACGGCTGTGGATGCGAAGAAGACGGCACCGAAGAAGACGGCACCGAAGAAGACGGCACCGAAGAAGACGGCTCCGAAGAAGGCGGCTGTGAAGAAGACGGCAGCTCCGAAGGCGGCCGTCGCCCTGAACGAGTCCCCGAAGGGCACCGCGACCAGGACGACAACGAAGTCGGCCGCGAGGACGACAACGAAGTCGGCCGCGAAGTCGACGGCCAAGTCGGCGGCGACCGCCAGGACGACGACGAACAGCGCGAAGCGCACGAAGAGTGCGGCCAAGAAGGCAACGGCGGGCGCGGCACGGGCCGCGGAGCAGACGGGAGCCACGACGGTGGTTGCGAAGAAGACTCCTGGTACGGCCACGGCGGCGAAGACACCCGTTCCCAAGGCGCGGCTCGCCGCGGCGGCCGGGCCGGGCGAGCTGGCGGTCCGCCCGGGCGAGGACCCCTGGACGCCTCAGGAGGTCGAGGAGGCCCGCACCGAGCTGCTGGCCGACGCCGAGCGGCTGAGCGAGGAGATCACGTCCACCGAGCGGGCGCTGGCCGGGCTGATGCGGGACTCCGGGGACGGTGCCGGCGACGACCAGGCCGACACCGGCACCAAGAACATCACGCGGGAGAGCGAGATGGCGCTGGCCGCCAACGCGCGCGAGATGCTGATCCAGACCGAGCGCGCCCTCGGGAAGCTGGACGCGGGCACCTACGGCCTGTGCGAGAACTGCGGCAACCCCATCGGCAAGGCGCGCATGCAGGCCTTCCCGCGAGCCACCCTGTGCGTCGAGTGCAAGCAGAAGCAGGAACGCCGGTACTGAGCGCCGCTGTCGATCGCCGGTACTGAACGCCGGTACAGAGGGTGCCGAGAGGTGTGCCGTACCCTCTTCCTCAGTCAGGTACCTAGGTTCGAGGGACTCACGTGGCAGAGGCGGAGCGCATCATCGGTACGCCGGATACCCCAGAGGCGGCGGGGGCGGAGCCGGAGCGGGGCGAGACCGTGCGCCCCAGGGGCAAACGACGGATCGCGGTGCTGTTCGCGGTGGCCGCGTTCGCGTACACCCTCGACCTGGTCAGCAAGCTGCTCGTGGTGGCCAAGCTGGAGCACCACGCGCCGATCGAGGTCTTCGGGGACTGGCTGGAGTTCCACGCGATCCGCAACCCCGGCGCGGCCTTCGGGTTCGGCGCGGCCTTCACGGTCATCTTCACGATGATCGCCGCCGCCGTGATCGTGGTGATCGCGCGGCTGGCCCGCAAGCTCTACAGCCTCCCCTGGGCGATCGCGCTGGGGCTGCTGCTGGGCGGCGCGCTCGGCAACCTCACCGACCGGATCTTCCGTTCGCCCGGCATCTTCCAGGGCGAGGTCGTCGACTTCATCGCGCCCAAGGGCTTCGCCGTCTTCAACCTCGCCGACTCGGCGATCGTCTGCGGCGGCATCCTGATCGTGCTGCTCTCCTTCCGCGGCCTCGACCCGGACGGCACGGTCCACAAGGACTGAACGCGGGTCCACGAGGGCTGAGCGCAGGTCTACGGGGGCTGCGCGCAAGGGCTCAGGTAAGGCGGTGTCGGACCCGTCCGGCATACTCGACCGAGTGAGCACAGTTCCCGAGATCCGAAACCTGCCCGTGCCCGACGGCCTGGAGGGCGAGCGTGTCGACGCCGCCATCTCCCGGATGTTCGGTTTCTCCCGTACGAAGGCCGCCGAGCTGGCCTCGGCGGGGAAGGTCACGGTCGACGGCTCGGTGGTCGGGAAGTCCGAGCGGGTGCACGGCGGGGCCTGGCTCGAGGTCGAGATGCCGCAGGCGCCCGCGCCCGTGCAGATCGTCGCCGAGCCGGTCGAGGGCATGGAGATCGTCTACGACGACGATGACGTGATCGTGATCGTGAAGCCGGTCGGCGTCGCCGCCCACCCCAGCCCCGGCTGGACCGGTACGACGGTCATCGGCGGTCTGGCCGCCGCCGGGTACCGCATCTCCACCTCGGGTGCCGCCGAGCGCCAGGGCATCGTGCACCGCCTCGACGTCGGCACGTCCGGCCTGATGGTGGTCGCGAAGTCGGAGCGCGCGTACACGTCGCTGAAGCGCCAGTTCAAGGAGCGCACGGTCGACAAGCGCTACCACACGCTGGTCCAGGGCCACCCCGATCCGACCAGCGGCACCATCGACGCCCCCATCGGCCGCCACCCGAACCACGACTACAAGTGGGCGGTCACCGCCGAGGGCAAGCCGTCGGTCACGCACTACGACCTCATCGAGGCGTTCCGCGCGGCCTCCCTGCTCGACGTGAAGCTGGAGACCGGCCGCACCCACCAGATCCGCGTGCACATGGCGGCCCACCGGCACCCGTGCGTGGGCGACCTGACGTACGGCGCCGACCCGACGCTCGCCAAGCGGCTGCGCCTGACCCGCCAGTGGCTGCACGCCGTCCGGCTCGGCTTCGAGCACCCCGCCGACGGCCAGTGGGTCGAGTTCGAGAGCGGCTACCCGGACGACCTCCAGCAGGCCCTGGACCTGGTGCGCGAGGAGACGTACGCATGAGTCCCACGCCATACGCGGTGCGCGTCGCCGAGGACCCGGCCGACCGTGAGGCCTGCTTCGCGGTGCGCAAGGAGGTCTTCGTCGTCGAGCAGGGCGTGCCCCAGGAGATCGAGTACGACGAGTACGACGCCGTAGCGACGCATGTGCTCGCGGTGCGGGAGGACGGGCTGCCGTTGGGCACCGGGCGGTTGCTGTACGGCGAGGTGGCCGCGGCGAAGACCGACGGTGATCTCACCGTGGGTTCCCTGGGGCGGTTGGCCGTCGCCAAGGAGGCGCGGGGGCTCGGGGTCGGGGTCGCGCTGGTGCGGGCCATCGAGGACGCGGCACGCGCGCGTGGGCTGGCCGCGGTCGACCTGCACGCCCAGACGCACGCGATGGGGTTCTACGAACGGCTCGGTTACGAGGCGTACGGCCCGGAGTTCGCCGACGCGGGCATCCCGCACCGGGCGATGCGGCGCGCACTTCACCAGCCGTAGGGCGTCGAAAAGGCTGATCCGGCGGGCGGCGTGGCAGGCTGGGGCGTCCGCTGTGTGAACGTCGAGATCCCGCCGGAGCCCTGACCGTGGATCAATTGGCCCTGCTTTTCGTCCTGTTGCTCGGGGCCGTGGTGAGCGTCCCGCTGGGGGACCGGTTCGGTCTGCCGTCGCCTGTGCTCATGACGCTCCTGGGGATAGTCCTCGCGGTGGCCGACTTCGTGCCGAACGTGAACGTCCCGCCCGAGCTGATCCTGCCCCTGCTGCTGCCTCCGCTGCTGTACGCGGCCGTACGGCGCACCTCCTGGCGGCAGTTCACGGCCAACATCCGGCCGATCTTCCTGCTCGCCGTCGCGCTGGTCTTCGTCACGACCCTCGCCGTGGCGTTCGTCGCGAGCGCGATCGTGCCGGGGCTGCCGATCGCCGCCGCCGTGGCGCTCGGCGCGCTGGTGGCGCCGCCCGACCCGGTCGCGGCGACCGCCGTCGCCGGACAACTCGGGCTGCCGCGGCGGCTGGTGTCGATCCTGGAGGGCGAGGGCCTCTTCAACGACGTCACGGCCATCGTGCTCTACCACGTGGCGATCGCCGCGGCCGTCAGCGGTTCCTTCCACTTCTGGCGCGCCGGACTCGACTTCGTGCTGTCCGCCGTCGTCGCCGTGGCGGTCGGGCTTGCCCTGGGCTGGGCCGCGAACAAGCTGATGTCGTTGCTCGACGACGCCACCCTGCAGATCGGGCTGACCCTCCTGGTGCCGTACGCCTCGTACGTCCTGGCCGACGAACTGCACGGCTCCGGTGTGCTCGCCGTGCTCACCACCGCGCTGTTCCTCGCCGAGTACTCGCTCGGTGCCGACGACGTGCTGACCCGGCTCGCCGGGGCGACCGTGTGGGACGTGGTGGACACGCTGGTCACCGGGGTCGCGTTCGGGCTCATCGGGCTGGAACTGCACAACGCGATCCGTACGGCGTCCGGGCGTTGGGGCGAGATGCTCGGCTGGGCCGCCGCGATCGTCGGTGTCGTCGTGGTCGTACGACTGGCGTGGCTGCTGCCGGCGACCTGGCTGACCAAACGGCTGCATGCCAAGCGGGACTACGACGAGGAGATCCCGACGTCCTGGCGGGAGACCGTGATCATGTGGTGGGCCGGGATGCGGGGCGTGGCGTCGGTCGCGTTGGCGCTGGCGATTCCGCTGACCATGGACGACGGATCGGCGTTCCCCGACCGGGACGAGATCGTGTTCATCGCGTTCGGGGTGATCATGGCGACGCTGGTGCTGCAGGGGCTCACGCTGCCGTGGCTGGTGAAGCGGCTCGGGGTGCGGGCCGACACCGACAGCGAGAAGGCGTTCGAGAAGGAGCTCGCGGTGCGGGCGGCGAAGGCCGCGAAGCGGCGGCTGCGGGAGATCGAGGACGTGGAGGAACTGCCCGAGGAGGTGTCCGAGCAGTTGCTGCGGCGGGCGTTCGACATCGGGGTGCGGATCTCTCCCGAGGTGGGGGACGGGGAGCGGCGGGAGGCGTACGAGAAGAGGGTGCAGCGGGTGAAGCGGATGCGGCGGATCCAGTCGGAGATGATGAGCGCGGCGCGGCACGAGGTGCTGGCGGCGCGGAGCGAACCCGGGGCGGATCCGGAGATCGTGGACCGGGTGCTTCGGCATCTCGATGTGCGCAGCCTGCGCTGACCCTCGTGTACACACATGGCAGTCGTGTAAACGCGGGAGAGGACTTCCCGGTTTCCTTTGTACGCTCGCACCATGGCTCGCAATGTCGTAATCAGTGGTGGTGGTACGGGAATTGGGCTCGCCGCGGCGCATGCCTTCGTGGCCGACGGGGATCAGGTGCTGCTGCTGGGGCGGCGGCGTGAGGTGCTGGAGAAGGCCGGGGTGCCGGGGGCGCTGACGTACGCCGGCGATCTCGGTGACCCCGAAGTGGTGCGCGGTGTCGCGCGGTTCGTCGCCGAGGAGTTCGGCACGGTGGACGTGCTGGTGCACAGCGCGGGTGGCAACGGGACCCTGGAACCGCGGAGCGCGGGCGGCGACGCGCTGGACGCCGTCGCGCACGACTGGACCGTCAACTTCCGCATCAACACCCTCAGCGCCGCGCTCCTCACCGAGGCCCTGAAGTCGAGGCTCGCGGAGCCGGGCGGGCGGGTGCTGTTCGTCAGTTCCCTCGCCGCGTACCGGGGGTCGGGGACCGGGGCGTACGGCGCTGCCAAGGCCGCGTTGCATCCGTACGCCCATGACCTG
>NZ_JAEQAZ010000259.1 GCF_016654115.1 Streptomyces sp. MBT53 | reverse complement strand
CCAGTCCCCCGGCGGCCTCCTTGCCGCGCTCCGGTCCCGCCGAGCCCTCTGTTCCCCCTGCTCCACCCGGCCCCGCCGTAGCCAGCACCGACCCCGCCAGGATCAGCGTGAAGGCCACCCCGATGCCGACCGTCAGATCCTCGCCGAGGAACAGCGCGCCCGCCGCCACCGCGACCGCCGGGTTGACGTACGTGATCACCGTCGAGCGGGTCGGGCCGACCTCCTTGATCAGTTCGAGGAAGGCCACGAACGCCACCGCCGTGCAGATCACCCCCAGACCGGCGAGAGACGCCAGCACCTGAGCCGAGGGCACCGTAGACGGCCAGGTCAAAGCCGCCGCCGGGGCGTACACCAGCGCCGCCAACGCCAGGCACGGCGCCGTCAGTTGGAGCGTCGGGACGTCCTTCAGGTAGCGCGCCGCTATCAGGGGCGCCGTCGCGTAGCCGAGCACCGTCAGCAGCACCTCCGCCAGGGAGCGCGCGTCGCCGCCCGTCAGATGCGGGACCGTGAGGACCGTGACCCCGGACAGGCCGAGGGCGAGGCCCGCCACCCGCCGGGCGCCCAGCCGTTCGGCCGCGCCGAAGAACCTCGCCATCAGCACCCCGACGATCGGTACGCCCGCGATCAGCAGACCCGCCGTAGAGCTCGACAGGTGCCGTTCCGCGTCGGTCAGCGTGAACCACGGGCCGACGATCTCGATGCACGCGAAGGCCAGCATGGGGCGCCAGTGCGACCGGACCACTCGCGTCAGGCCACCCTGTCGTAGGGCGAAGGGGAGCAGGAGTACGGCGCCCAGGGCGCAGCGTGTGAAGACGACCATGGATGGGGAGAGCGGGGCGTCCACCGCCACCTTGATCATCAGGTAGGGGATGCCCCACACCACTCCCATCAGGGAGAACAGGAACCAGCCGCGTGCAGTCATACGGCGAGGATGCGCCGCCGCCTCATCGGGCGTCTTGAACGCTGTTGCGGTACGCCGCCGGAGTCACCCCGAGCACCCGCCGGAACCAGCGGGTCAGATGCGCCTGGTCGGCGAAGCCCACCTGCAGCGCGACCTCGGCGGGCCTCCCGCCCGCCTCCAGCAGGCCGCGGGCCCGGGTGACCCGGTACTGGGCGAGCCAGGCGTACGGCGGTATGCCCATCGTCGTACGGAAGGCGCGGAGGAGTTGGTAGCGGGACAGGTCGAAGTCCGCCGCCAGGGCTGAGAGCGATGGTGGGGCCAGCAGGTCGTCCGCCAAGCGGTCCCTCACCGCGTGCGCCACCCAGGACGCGCCAACGAGCAGGTCCGGTGCCGGGCGGGATGTCGAGTGGCGGCGGGCCAGGGCCGTGAGGAGCCACGGGAGGCGGGACTCGGCCTCCAACGGGTCGGGGCAGACGCTGAGTTCGGTGTGCGCGAGGCGGAACGCGCGGGCGAGTTCGGCGTCGTCGAGGAGCGGTTCGCGGAAGTGCGGGACGCCGCCGAGGGTGCCGTCGGTCAGGAGTGCCGGGTCGGCGTAGAGGGCGCGGTAGGCGTAGCCGGCGGTGGTGCTGCCGGGGCCGCCGGTGTGCATCTCGCCGGGGGCGAGTACGACGATGGAGCCGGGGGTCGTGCGGATGTGGCCGCCGCGGTAGTCGATGAGTTCGGAGCCGTCGACGCAGACGCCGATCGTGAACTCCTCGTGGGCGTGCGGGGCGTAGACGTGCCGGTCGAAGCGGGCGGTCAGGAGGTCGAGCGGCGGGCCGCAGTGGCCCAGTCTCGCCCTCGTCCACAGGGCCTGTTCGCGTGCGTTCACCAGTGGGACCCCCTTTCCTGAAGAGTGCAACGCGGCGGGGGCGCCCGCTATGCCGAGGTGAGCGCCCGCTTCGACGACGGCCGTCATGCCTGCGTGAGCGCCCGCTCCAGGATGTCGAAGGCCGCGTTCATCCGGGCCTGGTGGTCCTCGGTCGTCGCGTCCCCGCGTTCGCCGGCGAGCAGGCGGCGCGCGGTGGTGACGTACACCGATCGGTACGCGGCGACGATCAGGGCCGCGGTCAGTGCGGGGTCGGGGGTGTCCGGGGCGGTTTCGGCGAGGGCGTCGGACAGGGCGTTCTCGATCTCCTCCAGGCCTTCGCGGGCTCGGGCGCGCAGGGCCGGCGAGTCGATCACGACCTGCCAGAAGGCCGGGAAGTTGTCGTTGGGGCCGGCCAACGGGTGGTGCTGGTCGCGGAGTTCGAGCGTGAGGCGGCGCAGCGCGGCGAGCGGGGTCTCGTCCGGGGCGCGGTGGCGTACCGCCCCGCTGAGCACCTCGACCGCCTCCGGGATGCGGTCGAGGAACAGGTCTTCCTTGCGCGGGAAGTAGTTGAAGACGGTCATGGTCGACACCTCGGCGGCGCGTGCGACCTCCGCGACCGACACCCCGTCGAAGCCCCGCTCCTTGAACAGGCCGGTGGCCACGTTCGAGATCCGCTGTCGGGTCGCCCGCTTCTTGCGCTCTCTAAGCGAGAGCTCACCATCGCTCATGAGAACAGTGTAGCGAACATAATTTTTTAGTGACTACACTCATGGTCATGGACACCGAGAGCACCAAGATCAGCGAGAACACCGAAACGAACTACTACGACGTCGTCGTCTCCGGAGCAGGACCCGTGGGCCTGCTGCTCGCCGCCGAGCTGACCCTCGGCGGAGCCCGCGTGCTGGTCGTGGAGCGGCTGGCCGAGGTCGACGAGACCATCAAGGCCGGCGGCCTCAACTCCACGACCACCGTGGCCCTTTACCGGCGCGGACTGCTGCCCGAGCTGACCGGGATCCACGAGGAGGCGATGAGCCGCTTCAAGGAGTTCAGGCGGACGCACGGCGGGGGCGACGACAACAACCCCGTTCCGCCGCCGAAGTTCGCCGGGCACTTCTCCGGGATCATGCTGCGGGCCGATCTGCTCGACGAGTCGGACCCGGCCTTCGCGGACCTCGGCCCGGTCGACCGCGTCGGACTCGTCCCGCAGGCCCCGCTGGAGCGGCTGCTCGGCCGGCATGCCGACGCGCTCGGCGTCGAGGTGCGCAGGCAGGTCGAGTTGACCGGCTTCGACACCGACGAGGAGGGCGTGACGGTCCGCCTCTCCCCCACGGACGGCTCCGCGCCGTACGCCGTCCGGGCCGGCTGGCTGGTCGGCTGCGACGGTGGCCGCAGCCTCGTGCGCAAGCTCTCCGGGATCCAATTCCCGGGCACCGCACCGGAGATCACCGGCTACCAGGCCATCGCCGACATGACCGGCACCGAACCGCTGCGCGGCGGCTGGAACACCACCGACGTGGGGACGTACGCCTTCGGGCCGTTGCCGGGACGGATCCTCACCGTCGAGTTCGACGGACCGCCCGAGGACCGCCAATCCCCCGTCACCGCCGAGGAGTTGCAGGCGAGCGTGCGCCGGGTGACCGGCGTCGACGTCACCGTGCACAAGGTGCACTCCTCGACCCGGTTCACCGACAACTGCCGTCAGGCGGACACCTATCGCGCGGGCCGGGTACTGCTCGCGGGCGACGCGGCGCACGTGCACTCGCCGTTCGGCGGGCAGGGGCTCAACCTCGGTGTCGGGGACGCGATGAACCTCGGCTGGAAGCTCGCCCTCGTCGTGCGCGGCCGGGCACCGGTCGAGCTGCTCGACACCTACACCGCGGAACGGCATCCGATCGGCGCCTGGGTGCTCGACTGGACGCGCGCCCAGATCGCGGTGATGCGCCCCGAGCCGCACTCCCGCGCGCTGCGCTCGGTGGTCACCGACCTCGCGGGGACGGTCGACGGGACGACGTATCTCGTCAAGCGGATCTCCGGCGTCTGGCAGCGCTACGACCTCCCCGGCGACCACCCGCTGACCGGCCGCAGCGCCCCCGACCTCGAACTCGCCGACGGCACCCGCCTCGCCGACCACCTCCACCACGGCCGCGCCCTCCTCCTCGACCTCGCCGACGACCCGAAACTCCGGGCCCGCGCGGACGGCTACGAGGGCGCGGTGGACGTCCTGACCGCCTCCTGCCCCGGGCAGCCGGAACTCGCCGCCCTGCTGGTGCGCCCGGACGGGTTCACCGCCTGGGCGGCGGACACGGACGGCACCGAGAACGATCCGACCGAAGCACTGCGGCTGTGGTTCGGCGCGCCGGTCGGTGCTTGACCCTGCCGCAACGTCAGCGTTTCTACTGGTCCCATGCGGATCGGAGAACTCGCCGAGACCGTCGGCGTCACCACGCGGACCGTCCGGCACTACCACCACCTGGGCCTACTACCGGAACCCGAGCGGCGCTCCAACGGCTACCGCGACTACGGCCTGCGGCACGCCGTCGTGCTCGCCCGGATCCGGCGGCTCACCGAGCTGGGCCTGGGGCTGACCGAGGTACGGGACGTGCTCGCGGAGGACGCGGGCCGGGACCTCGTCGAGGTGCTCACGGAACTCGACGAGGACCTGGCCCGGCAGGAGTCCGCGATCCGGGAGCGCCGAGCCCGGCTGCGCACCCTGCTGGACTCGGGAGAACTGCCCGCCGAAGGGCCCGTCTCCCCCGAACTGACTGCGGTGTTCAGCGAGTTGACCCAGACGTCGACGCTCCCGGCCGACTCACCCATGGCCGCCAAGGACCGCGAGATGCTCGCCCTGCTCGACACCGTGGCGACCCCGGCCGAGCGGGCGCGGATCATGGACCTGGTGGGCAGCGCCGTCGCCACACCGGACGCGGTCGCCCGGGCGCACGAGGCGTACGCGCTGCTCGACGCGCTCGCCGACACCGAGCACCCCGTCGACCCCGCCGACCCGCGCGTGGACGAGGCGGCCCGCGCCCTCGCCGCCTGCGTTCCGGCCACGCTGCTCCCCGAGGGGAGCCCGGTCGAGGAGGACAGCGGCTTCCTGCGTGCCTTCTACGCGGACTTCGCGCCGGCTCAGGCCGAGGCGATCCGCCGCATGCTGCGACTCGTCACCCGGGGGCGGCCATGAGAACCGTGTCCGTGCTCCTGCGGCACGAGCTGCGACTGCTGGCGAGCCTCTGGCTGTGGATCACCCGGCGGACCCAAGTGGCGGACGGCGGGCGGGCGTTCGGGTACGGGCGGGGGCAGGGGGCGATGATCGCCGCGCTCGTGTTCGTGTGCGTGATCGAGACGCTCACCATGTCCGTGCTGCTGCGGAACCTGCCGACGGTGCACCGCGTCGTGCTCGCCCTGGACGTCTACACCATCGTGTTCGTCGTCGGCATGCACGCGGCCTTCACGGTCCGCCCGCACGTCCTGGCGGCCGACTCGCTGCGGATCCGCCGGGGCGTCCATGTCGACCTGCGCATACCGCTGGACCAAGTCGCCTCCGTACGGCGGGAGTTGCGCATGACCCACGAGCGTGCCGACGGCGAACTGAACCTCCCCATCGGCTCGCAGACCACCGTCACACTCCAACTCACCGAGCCCGTAACCCACTTCACCTTCCTCGGGCGCCAACAGGAGGTGAGCACCGTCCGCTTCCACGCCGACGACGCCGACACTCTCGTAGCGGCGGTCAAGCAGGCGCGAACCGTACCTTCGACGTCCCCGGGTCCGCCTGCGTGAGCCGGACCCGCAGCCGCTCCCCCAGCGGCAGCGGAGTCGTACCGCCCTCGATCCGGGCGACAACGGCCGGGGTGTCCAACTGCACCTTCCCTACCGTGGGTTGACGTTCCTCCACGTCGACCACACAGCCGTCGAAGAGCTCGCCGACACGGTCCTTCAGCAGCGCGGCCTCGACGACATCGACGCACTCGCGCTCGACCGTGCCCGCGAGGCGGGTGCCGTCGGCCATCTGTTTGGGGAGGGCGTCGAGGCCGGCCAGGACCCAGGCGGGCGGGGACGCGGGAGAGAGGCAGATCTCGGCGGCGTAGCGGTCGACCAGCCGTCGTAGCGGGGCCGTGCAGTGGGTGTAGGGGGCGGCCACCGCCGCGTGGGTGGTGATGGCGGGGAGGTCGCCGTCGCGGAAGACCGTGTAGCCCGCGCCGCGCAGCAGGGTCGTGCACTCCTGGAGGAAGGCCGCGTGGTGCGGGAGGTGCGGGTCCAGGGAGCGGATCAGCTGGGCGTACGACACGTGGTGCGGCCAGTCGATGTGCAAGGCGTGTGCGGTGCGGTGCAGGCGGCCGACCGCGCCGTCGGGGGCGGCGGGCAGGGTGCGCAGGACGCCCGTGCCGTGCGCGAGCATCAGGTCGGCGGCGGCCATGCCGGTGAGCAGGGAGATCTGGGCGTTCCAGCCGTCGGCGGGGAGCGGGGCTCGGTAGGCGAGTTCGTAGGTGTGGTCGCGTTCGACGATCTCCT
Organism: Streptomyces sp. MBT53; assembly: GCF_016654115.1. Lineage (GTDB taxonomy): Bacteria > Actinomycetota > Actinomycetes > Streptomycetales > Streptomycetaceae > Streptomyces. Next base: position 6,313 of record NZ_JAEQAZ010000259.1, on the reverse strand, counting down.
GTTCGGGCACGTTGAGGGAGATGCCGCCGCGCTCCACCTCCAGGCGTTCGCGGGCCTCGCCGATGTCCTTGAGCAGCGCGACCGGTTCCTCGGCGGTGCCCGTGTCGATCCGTTGCTGCACGGTCGCGTAGTCGAGCTTGGCCCGGCTGCGGACGAGCGCCCGGTGGACGTCGACGGCGACCGTACGGCCGTCCGCGTCCAGGTCGATCGTCCACAGCACAGCCGGCCGGGTCACGTCGGGCAGCAGACTCGCGGCGCCCTCGCTGAGCAGGGGCGGGTGCAGCGGGGTCTTCTCGTCGGGGAAGTAGAGGGTGGTCACGCGGCGGTGGGCCTCCGCGTCGAGCGCCCCGCCGGGGGCGACGAAGGAGGCGACGTCGGCGATGGCGTACCGAACACGGAAGCCGGTGCCCCGGCGGGACACGTGCATCGCCTGGTCGAGGTCCATGGACGTGGGCGGGTCGACGGTGAAGAAGGGGACGTCGGTGGCGTCCGGGAGCGGCGGCAGCGGCGCCGCGGCCGCCCTCCCCCATTCTCGGCTCCGCTCGAACGGGGGGACCCCCATCGCCTCCGCGAGCACCTCCGGCGGGAAGGTCTCGGGCACGCCGAGTTCGGTGCGGAGCGCGGTGAGGGCGGCACGGAGCGGGGCTTCGGGGGTGCCGGTCACCCGGATGCGGCGGCGGGGCATGACACGAGCGTAGGCACATTCCGCCCGGCCGCACCCTTTACGCTGGCGCAGCACCCACCGTAAGGAGAAACCCACCGTGCTCGTCCTGCTGCCGCCCTCCGAAGGCAAGGCCTCCTCCGGCCGCGGTGCCCCGCTCAAGCCGGAATCACTGTCGCTGCCGGGACTCGCCGACGCCCGTGCGGCCGTACTCGACGAACTCGTCGACCTGTGCGCGGCCGACGAGGACAAGGCACGCGAGGTGCTCGGCCTGAGCGAGGGCCTCAGGGGCGAGATCGCGAAGAACGTCGATCTGCGGACCGCCGGCGCGCGACCCGCCGGTGAGATCTACACGGGTGTGCTCTACGACGCCCTCGACCTGGCTTCCCTCGAACCCGCCGCGAAGAAGCGCGCCGCGCGCTCCCTGCTCGTCTTCTCCGGCCTGTGGGGCGCGGTGCGGGTGACGGACCGGATCCCGTCGTACCGCTGCTCGATGGGGGTACGGCTGCCGGGGCTCGGTGCGCTGGGCGCGCACTGGCGGGCACCGATGGCGGCCGTGCTGCCCGAGGCCGCGGGCAACGGTCTTGTGCTGGATCTGCGGTCCTCCGCGTATGCGGCGGCGTGGAAGCCGAAGGGCGAGGTCGCGGGGCGGACGGCGACCGTACGGGTGCTGCACGCGCCGACCCGGAAGGTCGTCAGCCACTTCAACAAGGCGACGAAGGGGCGGATCGTGCGCAGTCTGCTGAGCGCCTCGGCCGCGCCCGGGACGCCCGCTGAACTGGTGGACGCGTTGCGGGAGTTGGGGTACGAGGTGGAGGCGGAGGCACCCGGGCAGGCGGGGCGGGCCTGGTCGCTGGACGTGCTGGTGGACGAGATTCACTGAGCATTTCCCGGGGCGGGTGCGCGTTGCAGCATATGCAATGACCTTTGCGCACACTGCTTCCGCTCGGCAGGATGAGGCCATGGCTACCCCCTCGGCTTCCTCCTCGCTGCTCGATCTCGCTCCCGTCCTGCCCGTCGTCGTCATCGAGGACGCCGCCGACGCCGTACCGCTCGCGCGGGCGCTGGTCGCCGGGGGGCTGCCGGCGATCGAGGTGACGTTGCGGACACCGGCCGCGCTGGACGCGCTGCGGGCCATCGCGGGCGAGGTGTCGGGGGCGGTCGTCGGGGTCGGGACCGTACTGACGCCGGGGCAGGTGAAGGAGTCGGTGGCGGCGGGGGCCGGTTTCCTGGTGAGCCCCGGATGGACCGAGCTCTTGCTGGAGGCGATGCAGGGGTCCGGAGTGCCGTTCCTGCCGGGGGTGTCGACCACGTCCGAGGTGGTGGCGCTGCTGGAGCGCGGGGTGCGGGAGATGAAGTTCTTCCCGGCCGCGGCGGCGGGCGGTACGGCCTATCTCAAGTCGCTGGCCGGGCCGTTGCCGCAGGCGCGGTTCTGCCCCACCGGTGGGATAGGGGTCGACTCCGCACCGGAGTACCTGGCCTTGCCCAACGTCGGCTGTGTGGGCGGGAGTTGGATGATCCCGGCGGACGCGGTGGCCGCGCGCGACTGGGGGCGGATCGAGGCGCTGGCCCGCGAGGCGGCGACGCTCAGCGCAGGTGGGACGTGTCGTTGAACAGCCGTACGCTCGCGTTGCCGTCCGCGTAGTAGGCCACCGCGGAGAGCGAGGCCGCGGAGAGTTCCATGCGGAACAGGGCCTCCGGCGGGGCGCCCAGGGCGAGTTGGACGAATGTCTTGATCGGCGTGACATGCGTGACGAGCAGGACCGTGCGGCCCGCGTAGGCCGCGATCAGCTTGTCGCGGGTGGCGGCGATACGGGTCGCCGTCGCCGCGAAACTCTCGCCGCCGCCCGTGGGTTGGGCCGCCGGGTCGCCCAGCCACGTCGTCAGGTCGTCCGGGTAGCGCTCCCTGACCTCGCCGAAGGTCAGGCCCTCCCAGGCGCCGAAGTCCGTTTCGCGCAGGCCCTCTTCGATCGTCACGTCCAGGCCGAGACGGTCCGCCACGGCCGCGGCGGTCTCGCGGGTGCGGGTGAGGGGGGACGCGACGATGTGCTGGATCGTGCCGCGGGCCGCCAACGCGGTTGCCGCGCGGGCGGCTTGGTCCTGGCCGACGGGTGAGAGGGAGGGGTTGGTGCCGCCGCTGCCGGAGAAGCGCTTCTGGGGTGTTAGGGGGGTTTCTCCGTGGCGGAGTAGGACGAATGTTGCGGGGGCGGTCATGTCTGCGGGGGCCCAACCCGGGCTGGGGGCGGCCACGTTGAGGGCGGCTCGGACGTCAGTCCTGTCGGTTGTCACAGTGGCGGCCGGTGGGGGCTGGTCGCGCAGTTCCCCGCGCCCCTGGATGGGCTGCGCCCCATCCATGGCCTGATTCGCCAATCTGTCCGCGTGTTTGTTCTTCTCCCTCGGGATCCATTCGTACGTCACCTGGTCCACCGGGAACACCGAACCCGCCTCCCCCGCCAGCGGCTTCATGTCCGGGTGTTTGATCTTCCAGCGGCCCGACATCTGTTCCACGACGAGCTTGGAGTCCATACGGACGTGAATCCGGGCGGCGGGGTCCAGGGTGTGGGCGGCGCGGAGGCCCGCGATCAGGCCTCGGTACTCGGCGACGTTGTTCGTGGTGACGCCGATGTACTCGGCCGCCTCCACCAGGGTCTCCCCCGTCGTCGCGTCGATGACCACGCTGCCGTAGCCCGCCGGCCCCGGGTTGCCCCGGGAACCGCCGTCCGCCTCGACGATGAACTCCCGCACGCCGTAAACCCCTTAGAGACCGGACTCGGACGTGCGCACCAGGATGCGGCGGCAGTTCTCGCAGCGGACCACCGTGTCGGGGGCCGCCGAGCGGATCTCGTTGATGTCGGTGATGGCGAGTTCCTGGCGGCAGCCCTGGCAGGTGCGCTGGTAGAGCTTGGCCGCGCCGATGCCGCCCTGCTGCTGGCGGAGCTTGTCGTAGAGCTTGAGGAGGTCCGCGGGGATGGTGGCCGCGATGACCTCGCGCTCCTTCTCCGCCTTGGTCTCGTCGGCTTCGAGGGTCTCGTCGGCCGCGTTGCGGCGGGCGGTCGCGTCGTCGATCTTGCCCTGCACGGAACCGACCCGCTCGGTCAGTTCGGCGGTGCGCTCCTGCGCGGACTCACGGCGCTCCATGACTTCGAGGACGATGTCCTCCAGGTCGCCCTGGCGCTTGGCGAGGGAGACGATCTCGCGCTGGAGGTTCTCCAGGTCCTTGGGCGAGGTGACGGCACCGGAGTCGAGGCGCTGCTGGTCGCGGGTGGCGCGCTGGCGGACCTGGTCGACGTCCTGCTCGGCCTTGGTCTGCTCGCGGGCGCAGTCGCTCTCCTCGGTCTGCACGGCCACGAGCAGGTCGCGCAGCTGGGTGAGGTCCTTGGTCAGCGCGTCGATCTCGGCGTGCTCGGGCAGTGAGTTGCGCTTGTGCGCGAGCTGCTGGAGGCGTACGTCGAGGGCCTGGACGTCGAGAAGTCGGATCTGGTCGGCGGGCGCGGCGTTCAGTTGGGGGCTCCCAGTGGGTCAGGTGTGGCGATGGACGCCGCGTGGGCGGTCCAGGGGTCGGTGACCGTCTTGGAGACGTGGACCCGCAGGCCCCATCCCTCGCGGTCGGAGATCTCGTCGAGCTGGGCGGCGGCCAGCTCGCACCAGGGCCACTCGGTGGCCCAGTGCGCCGCGTCGAGCAGCGCGAGAGGACTGTGGGCGCGGGCCTCGGACACCGGGTGGTGGCGGAGGTCCGCGGTGAGGAAGGCGTCGACGCCCGCCGCGCGTACGTCGTCGAAGAGGCTGTCGCCGGAGCCGCCGCTGACGGCGACCGTGCGGACCAGGGCGTCGGGGTCGCCGGCGACGCGGATGCCCTGCGCGGTGGCGGGCAGGCGCTCGGCGGCGCGGGCGGCGAGTTCGCGGACGGTGAGCGGGTGGTCCAGCTCGCAGATCCGGCCCAGGCCCCTACGACCTTCCGGATCGCTCGGGTCCGGCACGAGGGGTCGTACGACACGCAGGTCGAGCGCGCCCGCGAGGGCGTCGGAGACTCCCGGGTCGGCGCGGTCGGCGTTGGTGTGGGCGACGTGCAGCGCGATGTCGTGCTTGATCAGGGTGTGCACCACGCGGCCCTTGAAGGTGGAGGCCGCGACCGTGGTCGTACCGCGCAGGTAGAGGGGGTGGTGGGTGACCAGGAGGTCGGCGCCCAGCTTCACCGCCTCGTCGACGATCTCCTGGACCGGGTCCACGGCGAACAGCACGCGTGTGACGTCCTGGTCCGGGTCGCCCGTGACCGTGCCGACCGCGTCCCAGGACTCGGCCCGTTCGGCGGGCCACAGGTTCTCCAGCGCGGCGACGACTTCGGACAGGCGGGGTGCGGACTGACGGGATACGGGCTGACGGGGCACGGGCAAAGGCTACCTGGCCGCACTGTGGGGCTGAACCGCTGAAGCGGCCGTAGACGGCCTACGGTCCCGTTCAGCACACCGGTCCCGGTTTCCTCAGGCGAATCGTTACTTGGCCACCCTTATGTGTGATGAGGCTGCTCATCGGTCCCACGTCCGTACGTACGAAAACTAGTTTCGTCGCCGGAGGTGACCGAACCATGACGGCCTGTGCGATCGAGCCCACGGCGGCGGACGAGGACGGGGAGACGGACGGGGAGACGCGGACCGACGGTGCCGCGGACACCGCGTGCGCGATCAGCGCGGACGGGGCGTACGCGGCCCGTCTCGCGCCGGCCGGCGACTGTCTGTTCCCGGAGCGGTGGACCCTGGACGGCCCCGAGCCGTACGCGGTGCCGCTGCCCGGCAACCAGCCGGAGGAACCCGGCAGCGAGGTGCAGCCGATGGGCGACGGGCGGGTGCTCATCCGGCGGCTGGTCGACGGGCGGCACACGTTCTCGCTGCTCTACCCGACCGGCCCGGGCACCGGTGAGCTGCCGCTCGGCGCGATCGAGTGCCCGGACCCGGACACCCGGCTGCGGCTGCTGCCGCCGGCGCCGGGCGGCGAGAAGGCGTACGCCCTCGCCGTGGGCCGGCGGTCGACGGCCGTGTGGCTGGTGGCGGGGGGTGCCTTCGGGCCCGAGCATCTCGCGATGGTGCCGGGGCGCTGTTCGGGCGGGGTCTGGCTCGACCGGACGGGACGGATGCTGGCGCTGGACCGGGAGGTCGGCGGGCGGACCAAGGCGATCGTGGTCGACCTGGAGCGGGACGGGGAGGTGTCGCCGCTGCTGCAGATCGCCGCGGACAGCGACGACCGGCTGCTCGCGGCCGACCCCGACAGCGGGCTGCTGCTCATCCGCTCGGACGCGCCGTCGCCCGGGCGGGAGGACCGGCTGGGCTGGGGGGTGATCGGCTCCACGCTGCCGGTGCGGTTCCCGGAGTGCCTGCGGGTGGCGGACTGCACGGTGACGCCGTTCGCGATCCAACCGGGCCAGGTGCTGACGCCGGAGAACTGCGGGGTCGCGCTGCGCATCGACGGGCCGGGCGGCAGCTGGCTCGGCGTATGGCGGCCCACGGACCGGCAGCTGCTCCAACTCCCGGCGCCCGAGGGGTGGTTGGCGGGCGCCGGGCTGTGGAGCGAGGACGGGGTGCTGCAACTGCCGTACGCCACACGGGAGGAGCCGTGCGGTGTGCTGCGGTTGGCGGTGCCCAGGGGGGCGGGGGACAACGG
>NZ_JAEQAZ010000258.1 GCF_016654115.1 Streptomyces sp. MBT53 | reverse complement strand
AGGCCGTTCTCGCGCGCGAGACGTCGTACGAGCGGGGAGATCACGGGTACGGGACCGTCTCCACGGCTACTACCAGTCGGCGCGGCGGGGGCGGGTGGGGGTGCGGGGGCGTCCGCCACCGAGGTCACGACGTCCGCCGCCATCCGCCGCACTCGCCGTCGCCGCGCCGGAGGCGCCCCCGTGCCGTAGCCCACCAGCACGTTCCCCGAGCCCTCGGGCTCCGCGTCGGTGTCGGCGGCCGGTGCGCCCACCGCGACCGTCAACAGCGGGGCGCCGACCGGGAGTTCGGTGCCCTCCTCGCCGTAGCGGGCCGTGACGACTCCGCCGTAGGGGCAGGGGACCTCGACCATCGCCTTGGCCGTCTCGACCTCGACGACCGGCTGGTCGATGGCGACGACGTCGCCGACCTGGACCAGCCAGCGCACGATCTCCGCCTCGGTGAGGCCCTCGCCGAGGTCGGGGAGCTTGAACTCCAGTACCTGTGCCATCAGTTGTCCGCCTCCCACTGCAGGCGTCCCACGGCGTCCAGGATCCGGTCGACGCCGGGCAGGTGGTGCCGCTCCAGCATCGGCGGCGGGTACGGGATGTCGAACCCGGCGACGCGCAGCACCGGTGCCTCCAGGTGGTGGAAGCAGCGCTCCGTGACGCGGGCCGCGATCTCGCCGCCCGGGCCGCCGTAGCCGCCCGACTCGTGCACGACGAGGGCGCGGCCGGTGCGCCGTACGGACGCGCAGACCGTCTCGTCGTCGAAGGGCACCAGGGAGCGCAGGTCGACGACTTCGAGGTCCCAGCCCTCGGCGCGGGCCGCCTCGGCGGCTTCGAGGCAGACGGGGAGGGAGGGGCCGTAGGTGATGAGTGTCGCGCTGCGGCCGGGGCGGCGGACGACCGCGCGGCCGATCGGGTCGACGGGGGTCGGCTCGTCGGGGTTCCAGGTGTCCTTCGACCAGTAGAGGCGCTTGGGCTCCAGGAAGACGACCGGGTCGTCGGAGGCGATCGAAGCGCGCAGCAGGCCGTAGGCGTCGGCGACCGTGGCGGGGGTGACGACGTGCAGGCCCGGGGTCGCCATGTAGTAGGCCTCGGAGGAGTCGCTGTGGTGCTCGACGCCGCCGATGCCGCCGCCGTAGGGGACGCGGACGGTGATCGGGAGGGGCATCGCGCCGCGCGTGCGGTTGCGCATGCGGGAGACGTGGCTGATCAGTTGCTCGAAGGCCGGGTAGGCGAAGGCGTCGAACTGCATCTCGACGACCGGGCGCAGGCCGTACATGGCCATGCCGACGGCGGTGCCGAGGATGCCGGCCTCGGCGAGGGGGGTGTCCGTGCAGCGGTCCTCGCCGAACTCCTTCGCGAGGCCGTCGGTGACGCGGAAGACGCCGCCGAGGGTGCCGACGTCCTCGCCCATGACGTGCACGGTGGAGTCGGCGGCCATGGCGTCGCGGAGCGCGCGGGTGAGGGCCTGCGCCATGGTGGCGGGTTTGAGGGCGACGGTGGTCATGAGTGCGCCCCGTCCCGCTCGGCCGCCAGCTCCGCCGCCAACTGGTCGCGCTGTTCGCGGAGTTGGGGGGTGGGTTCGGCGTACACGTCGGCGAACAGGTCCATGGGGTCGAGCACCGGGTCCTGGTTCATGTGCGCGCGCAGCTCGGCCGCCATGGTCTCGGCGGCGTCGCGGGCGGCCTGGATGCCGGCCTCGTCGATGAGTCCGCGCTCGGTGAGTTCGTGCTCCAGGAGGGCGATCGGGTCGTGCGCCCGCCAGGCCTCGACCTCGGTCTCGCCCCGGTAGCGGGTCGCGTCGTCGGCGTTGGTGTGGGCCTCGATGCGGTACGTGATCGCCTCTACGAGCGTGGGACCGCCGCCCTCGCGCGCGTGCCGTACGGCTTCGCTGAGAACCTGGTGCACGGCGACCGCGTCGTTGCCGTCGACCAGGCGGCCGGGCATGCCGTAGCCGACGGCCTTGTGGGCCAGGGAGGGGGCGGCGGTCTGCTTTGCGAGGGGGACGGAGATCGCGAAGCCGTTGTTCTGGACCAGGAAGACGACCGGGGCCTGCCAGACGGCGGCGAAGTTCAGCGCCTCGTGGAAGTCGCCCTCGCTGGTGCCGCCGTCGCCGACCATGGCGAGCGCGACCACGTCGTCGCCCTTGAGGCGGGCGGCGTGCGCGAGACCGACGGCGTGCGGGAGCTGGGTGGCGAGCGGGGTGGAGAGGGGAGCGATGCGGTGCTCGCGCGGGTCGTAGCCGGTGTGCCAGTCGCCGCGCAGCAGGGTGAGGGCCTGCACGGGGTCGAGGCCGCGGGCGACGGCGGCGAGGGTGTCGCGGTAGCTGGGGAAGAGCCAGTCCTGCTCCTGAAGGACCAGCGCGGCGGCGACCTCGCAGGCCTCCTGGCCGGTGGTGGAGGGGTACACGGCGAGCCGGCCCTGCTTGGTGAGGGCGGTGGCCTGCGCGTTGTACCGGCGGCCGGACACCAGCTGGGCGTACAGGCGGCGCAGCAGTCCGGGGTCGGCCTGCGCGGCGGCCTCGGTGCCGAGGACGCGGTACGGCACCGCGTCGGGCAGCAGCGGCGTGGGGTCCGTGCGCGGCTGCCAGGCGGGCGGCGGTGTGGGCCGGTACGCGCCCCGCTGCTCCATGACCGTCATGACGGCACCTCCTCGGGGGAGTGGCTCGGAGAGACGCCTCGGACGTGCGGCGCCTCCCTACCGATTGTTCGGTCGTCGGCACATTTTGGCTACACGCGGCTCCAGGCTGTGGACAAACGGTTCTCCACAACCTGGAATGAACGCAGTACGTCCATGGTAGGGAGGCGGGGGGACATGGCACCTGAACAAATGGCCGACGGCCCGGAGGCGGGACGCGAGCTGCCGCCCCCGCGTCCGCTCGACGCCATCGATCAGGACATCCTCCAGATGCTCCAGGCGGACGGCCGCGCGTCGATAAGGTCCGTCGCCGAGCGGGTGCACGTCTCGCGCGCCAACGCCTACGCGCGGATCAACCGGCTCATCGAGGACGGTGTCATCCGCGGCTTCGGCGCCCGGGTCGACCACGAGCGGGCGGGGCAGGGCACGTCGGCGTACATCACCCTGAAGATCGTGCAGAACTCCTGGCGCACGGTCCGCGAGCAGCTGAGGCTGCTGCCGGGCGCCTCGCACATCGCGCAGGTGGGCGGCGACTTCGACGTGCTGCTGCTGGTGCACACCCTGGACAACCGGGCGCTGCGCGACCTGGTCCTCAACCGGCTCCAGGCGATCCCCGAGGTGCTCAGCACGCGCACGCTGCTGGTGTTCGAGGAGGAGGACCTGGAGCCCGAGGGCTGACCCCAGGGCCGGTGCCGGCCCACCGGCCGGCTCCGGCTCAGTGCGGGGCGCGCAGCCCGGCGAACACCAACTGGGCCACCGCGTCGGCCACTTCGCGCTCGCCCATGCCCCGTCCGTCTGGCCGGTACCACTCGACGATGGAGTTGATCATCCCGAAGACGAGCCGGGTCGCGAGCCGTACCTCCACGTCGCCGCGCAGATCGCCGTCGGCCGCCGCGGCCTTCAGCAGATCGGCCACCCGGTGGTCGAAGTCCCGGCGCCGCTCCAGCGCCCACCGCTCGGTGTCGGTGTTGCCGCGCACCCGCAGCAGCAGCGTCACGTACGGCAGCTCGGAGGTCAGCACCTCGACCATCCGCCGTACGACGTACTCCAGCCGGTCGACGGCACGCCCCACGCGCGCGTGCTCCTCGTCGAGGATCCCGAAGAGACCGTCCAGGGCGCGGCTCACCGCGCGGCGCAGCAGTTCCTCCTTGCCGGTGACGTGGTGGTAGATCGACGACTTGGAGATACCGGCCGCCTTGGCGAGGTGCTCCATGGAGGTGCCGTCGTAGCCGCGCTCGATGAAGACCTGGACGGCGACGGAGAGCAGGCTCTCGGGGGTGTACGTGTCTCGCTTGGCGGTGGTCATGGGGTGCCCTCCCGCTTCTCGGTGGCGTACGCGTGGCGGTAGAGCGCCAGGGACGGCGCGTACCGTCCCGACGGATCACGCAGGTGCAGGTCGTCCAGGAGGTCGTAGGCCCAGCTGCGGCCGAGCCTGCGGCTCCATTCGAACGGACCCAGGGGGTAGTTGACACCAAGGCGCATCGCGGTGTCGATGTCCTCCTCGGTGGCGACGCCCTTGGCGACGGCGTCGTGCGCCAGGTCGACGATCCGGGCGACCGTGCGCGCGACGATCATCCCGGGGGCGTCCCCGATGACGCTGACGTCCTTGCCGAGCGCCTGGAAGAGGCCGATCGCCTCGGAGAGGGTCCCCGAAGCGGTGTCCTGGGAGGCGGACAGGGCGATGCGGCCAGCCCTGCGGTAGTCGAGGGCGAGGTCGAAGTAGACGACGTCACGGAACTCGACGGAGGTCTGTCCGTCGGCGAGCGCCAGCTGTCCGCCGCCGGGCAGCACCATCCGGGTGCCGTGGTCCTCTTCCTCCTCGCGGACGACGATGCCCGCCTCGCGGATCAGCGCGACCAGGTCGGCGGCGGGGCCCATGTCGCCCTCGACGACGACGTAGGCGGGCGCCTGGGCCGGTTCCGCGGTGTGCGGCTCGGGCAGCTCGGCGTCGTCCCCGTGGTCGTACCAGCCCTGTCCGGTCTTGCGGCCGAGGCGTCCTGACTCGACCAGGCGGCGCTGGGCGAGCGAGGGCGTGAAGCGGACGTCCTGGAAGAAGGACTGCCACACGGAGTGCGTGACGGACTCGTTGACGTCCTGGCCGATGAGGTCGGTCAGTTCGAAGGCGCCCATCTTGAAGCCGCCGGACTCGCGCAGGATCGCGTCGATGGTGGCCGGGTCGGCGGCCTGTGCCTCGTAGACCGCGAAGGCCTCGGCGTAGAAGGGCCGGGCGATGCGGTTGACGATGAAGCCGGGGGTGTCCGCGCAGGCGACCGGGGTCTTTCCCCAGGCGCGGGACATCTCGTACGCGCGCGTGGCCGACGTGACGTCGGTGGCGAACCCGGAGACGACCTCGACGAGCGGCATCAGGGGCGCCGGGTTGAAGAAGTGCAGGCCCACGAAGCGGCCGGGGTTGCGCAGGGCGGCGCCGATGGCCGTCACCGACAGGGACGAGGTGTTGGTGGCGAGCAGACAGTCCTCGCCGACGATGTCCTCCAGGTCGCGCATCAGCTGCTGTTTGACGTCCAGCCGCTCCAGCACGGCCTCGACGACCAGGGTGCAGTCCGCGAGCTCGGCGAGGGTCTCGGCGGGCAGCAGCCGGGCGTGTGCGGCGTCCCGGTCGGCGGCGGTCAGCCGGTCCTTCTCGACGAGACGGTCGAGCCGGGCGCCGATCGCGGCGGTCGCGTCCCGGGCCCGCCCCGGAACGGTGTCGTACAGCCGTACGACGTGACCCGCGGTCAGCGCGACCTGGGCGATGCCCTGGCCCATGGTGCCGGTGCCGACGACGGCCACGGGGCTGCTGAGGTCCAGTGCTGTCATGTCCGCGATCCTCCCGCACGGGGTTTTCCACAGATGCGGCGGACCCCCTTGTCCCGACCGATCGTTCGGTTACTCTAACTCTGACCGCCTGTTTCCGCCCCTGATCCTTCCCCTGTTCCTGCCCAGGTCATGAGCTCGCAGACGAGTTCTTGAGAAGAGGAGTTGGTCCCGCATGGCCGCCGAACCGACCGCGCACGAGCTGATCGCCCGGCACCGGCCGACACTCGACCAGGCGCTCGAAGCGATCCGCACGCGCGCGTACTGGTCCCCCCACCCCGAACACCCCAAGGCCTACGGCGAGCACGGCAGCCTGGACGCGGCGGCGGGCAAGGCCGCCTTCGACGCCCTCCTGGGCACCCGCCTCGACCTCGGCCAGCCCGGCACCGACGACTGGGTGGGCGGCGAAGTGTCGCCGTACGGCATCGAGTTGGGCGTGACGTACCCGCACGCCGACCTCGACGTCCTGCTGCCCGCCATGCGCGCCGGACAGCGGGCCTGGCGGGACGCGGGCGCGGAGACGCGGGCCGTGGTCTCCATCGAGATCCTCAAGCGGATCAGCGACCGTACGCACGAGTTCGCCCACGCGGTCATGCACACCAGCGGCCAGGCCTTCATGATGGCGTTCCAGGCGGGCGGCCCGCACGCCCAGGACCGCGGCCTGGAGGCGGTGGCGTACGCGTACGCGGAGCAGGTCCGCACGCCCGCCGTCGCCGAGTGGACCAAGCCCCAGGGCAAGCGCGACCCGCTCGTCATGAACAAGGAGTTCACGCCGGTCCCGCGCGGCACCGCCCTGGTCATCGGCTGCAACACCTTCCCGACGTGGAACGGCTATCCGGGCCTCTTCGCCTCCCTCGCCACCGGCAACGCGGTCCTGGTGAAGCCCCACCCGCGCGCGGTGCTGCCGCTCGCGCTCACCGTCCGGATCGCCCGCGAGGTGCTCACCGAGGCCGGCTTCGACCCGAACCTCGTGGCCCTCGCCGCCGAGCGCCCCGGCGAGGGCATCGCCAAGACGCTCGCCACCCGCCCCGAGATCCGGATCATCGACTACACCGGGTCGACCGGTTTCGGCGACTGGCTGGAGGCCAACGCCCGCCAGGCGCAGGTCTACACGGAGAAGGCCGGCGTCAACACGGTCGTCGTCGAGTCGACCGACGACTACAAGGGCATGCTGTCCAACCTCGCGTTCTCCCTGTCCCTGTACAGCGGCCAGATGTGCACCACCCCGCAGAACCTGCTGATCCCCCGCGACGGCATCACCACCGACCAGGGCCCCAAGTCCTACGACGAGGTCGTCGCCGACCTCGCCCGCGCGGTGGACGGTCTCCTGGGCGACGACGCCCGCGCGAACGGGCTGCTCGGCGCGATCGTCAACCCGGACGTGAAGGCCCGGCTGGAGGCGGCCGCCTCCCTCGGTGAAGTCGCCCTCGTCTCACGGGAGATCGCGAACCCGGAGTTCCCGGACGCGGTCGTCCGCACGCCGGTGATCGTGAAGCTCGACGGGGCCAAGCCGGACGACGAGGCCGCGTACATGAGCGAGTGCTTCGGGCCCGTCTCCTTCGCCGTCGCGGTCGACTCTGCGTCCGACGCGGTGGAGTTGCTGCGGCGGACTGTGCGGGAGAAGGGGGCGATGACGGTCGGGGCGTACACGACCGACGAGGGGGTCGAGAAGGCCGTCGAGGAGGTCTGCCTTGAGGAGGCCGCCCAGTTGTCGCTGAATCTGACCGGTGGGGTGTTCGTGAACCAGACGGCTGCGTTCTCGGACTTCCATGGGTCCGGTGGCAACCCGGCGGCGAATGCTGCGCTGTGTGATGGGGCGTTCGTCGCCAACCGGTTCCGGGTCGTCGAGGTACGTCGGGACGCCTAAGAGCTCGGGGGTGCGGTTGTTGTGCGGCCCAAGGTCCGTTGTGGCTGGTCGCGCAGTTCCCCGCGCCCCTAACGGGGCGCTGTAGTTGACCAGTGATACAAGGTCATCGCCACGCTCGTCGCCAAGTTGTAGCTGGAGACCTTGGGTTGCATCGGCAGGGACACCAAGTGGTCGGTGCGGGCGCGTAGTTCGGTCGACAGGCCGGTGCGTTCCGAGCCGAAGGCCAGGACGGCGTCGTCCGGGAGCTTCATGCCCCGGATGTCGTCGCCCTCCGGGTCGAGGGCGAACAGCGGGCCGGACGGGAGTTCGTCCACCGTCAGGCGCTCCACGGCTGTCGCGTAGTGCAGGCCCGCGCCTGCGCGGACGACCGTGGGGTGCCAGGGGTCCAGCGTGCCGGTGGTGACCACGCCGGTCGCGCCGAAACCGGCGGCGAGGCGGATCACGGCGCCCGCGTTGCCGAGGTTGCGCGGGTTGTCGAGGACGATCACCGGCGCGCTGCGCGGGGTGTGCACCAGCGTCCGGAGGTTGGCCTCGCGCGCGGGGCGTACCGCCAGGGCGGCCACCCCGGTGGGATGCGGGCGCGGGACGAAGGACCGGTACGTGCCCTCCGGGACCTCCGTCAGCAGCGCGTCCAGGGTGTCCCGTACGTCGGGGGCCAGGTCGGCTGCCAGAGCGAGGGCCGCCGGTCGGTCCGTGGTGACCGCCAGAGGGACCTCCGCGCCGAAGCGCAGCGCGTGCTTGAGGGCGTGGAAGCCGTCGAGCAGCACGGAGGTGTCGGCGAGCCGGTGCCAGTCGGCCGCTGCGGGGTCGGTCATGCGGTGAAGCCTACGTGGCTGTGCTCGGGGTTCTCCGGGGCGCGAGGCTCCCCCGGGTCCCCGTCCGGCGTCGTAGGGCCGCCCCTCGCGAACCACCGTCCACGCGCGCGTGCGGCCCATTCACCGAGCCGGCGCAGGAACGACGTCGGCAGGAAGACCGCGTCCGTCGCGATCATCGCCAGGGAGAAGAACGGCAGCCCCAGGAGTACGGCGATCACGGCGTGCTCGGTCATCATCAGGGCCAGCAGGACGTTCTTGACGCGCCGGTTGAAGAGCGTGAACGGGAAGGCGACCTGCACGATCACCGTCCCGTAGGTCACCAGCATCACCATCGTGCCGCTGGAGGACAGCACGTCGGCGAGGCCGGGCCAGGGGGAGAAGTAGTCGAGGTGGAGCGGGTAGTAGACGGCGGTGCCGTCCTGCCAGCGGGAGCCCTGGATCTTGTACCAGCCGGCCGTGGCGTAGATCAGACAGGCCTCGGTCGCGATGACGAGCAGGGCTCCGTTGTGGATGACGTTGGCGATGACGTCCAGCAGCACCCGGGGCTCGTACGACTTCGCGTACCGCGCGACCGCCCACCACAGGGCCTGCGCCAGCCAGACGCCCCACAGGAGCACGGGCACGAACCAGGCGCTGTCGAAACGGCCCGCCGAGGTCACCGCGACGAGCACCGCGCCGAGGACCAGCCACAGGACGGGGCCGACCCGGTCGGGAATCCGCTCCCCACGCGCGCGTGCGGCCCGGCGGGCGTCGAGGGACCAGACCTGGCCGCAGCGGGTGAACACCAGGTAGATCGACATCAGGTGCAGGACGTTGTCGCCGCCGTCGCCCATGAAGACGCTGCGGTTCTGCAACGAGAGGACGCCGACCATGAAGAGCACGGACGTCGTGCGGGTGCGCCAGCCGAGCAGGAGCAGGACGCTCGCCAGTACGGCCAGCGCGTACACCGTCTCGAACCAGAACTGTCCGTCCGACCACATCAGGGCCGTGAACGCGCCGTTGTCCGCGATCAGTCGGCGGGCGAGGTCCCAGCTCCAGGGGCCGTCGGGGCCGTAGAGCTCCTGGCGGTGGGGCAGTTCGCGCAGCAGGAACAGCAGCCAGGCCGCGGCGAAGCCGATGCGGATCACGGCGCTCTGGTACGGGCCCAGGGCCGACTCCGTGACGCGGGCGATGCCGCGGGAGACCGACGGGGCGAAGCCGCTCACCGGACACCTCCCGCGCCCTCGTCCGCCGGAACCGTCCACCAGGGCAGCGTGCGGTACTGGGGCGTGGTCGACACCTGCTCGTCACTCCACTCGGGCGGGGGCACATTGGTGGTGACGGAGCGGACCTGGACGCGCTGGACGGTGCCGCCCGCTCCGGCCGCGTCGTCCCGGCCCAGGCGCAGCACGACGATGCGGCGCAGATACGTCTCCGCGAGCGTGCCGCGCACGCCGATCGCCTTGTCGTTGGCGTCGTGCGTGGCGGTCAGGAAGTCCCAGGCCCGGCGCAGCTCGTTCTGCTCGGTGTGGCTCGGCAGCAGATTGCCGTCGATGGCCGCGCCGTCCTCGGCCGACAGGTCGTACCAGCCGGTCGTACGGGTCGCACCGGCCGCGGTGCGGATGTCGGCGCGCACCTGGACCTGGATGTTCTGCTGCAGGGGGTTCGGCGCGAACAGCTTCCAGTTCTGCTCGAACTCCGGGTAGATCCACTCGTCGATCGCCTTGCCGTGCTGCTTCGTCACCGTGTTCGAGGGCGCGACATGCAGGAACACCATCCCGAGGTGGACCAGGGCGGCTACGGCGACGACCGCGACCGCCAGCGCGGCGCCCACCTGGTAGCGCAGGGACAGCGCGGCGACACCGACGGGTGGGTCCGGTGCGGGCGGGGG
>NZ_JAEQAZ010000257.1 GCF_016654115.1 Streptomyces sp. MBT53 | reverse complement strand
CAGTCGGTAGGAGGCGGGGGTGGCGGAGAAGCGGATGGGGTGCCGGGTGGTGGGGACCGCGCGGTCGCCCTCGCCCACGGTGACGACGGGGTCGAGTCCGAAGCGGTCGGCCATGGCGAAGCCGCCGTCGATGGTGTTGATCGGTCCGCTCGGCACACCGGCCTCCACCAGTGCCTCGAACCACTCGGTGGCCCCGCGGGTCTTCAGCCGCTCGGCCAGCAACGGCCGCAGCAGGTCGCGGTGGGCGGTGCGGTCGGCGTTGCGCGCGAAGCGCGGGTCGTCGGCCACCTCGGGTATGCCGAGAACCTCGCACAGCCTGCGGAACTGGCCGTCGTTGGCGGCCGTCACGATGAGGTCGTTGTCGGCGGTGGGCAGCGGTTCGTAGGGGAAGACGCTGGGGTGGGCGTTGCCCATCCGGTAGGGCACGGTGTCGCCGGCGACGTAGGCCGAGCTGTGGTTGACCAGTCCGGTCAGGGCCGAGGACAGCAGGTTCACCTCGACGAGCTGGCCCGTCCCTGTGGCGTCCCGATGGCGCAGTGCGGCGAGGATGCCGATCGTGGCGTGGTTGCCGGCCATCACGTCGAACACGGAGATCCCGGCCCGGTACGGCGGCCCGTCGGGGTCGCCCGTCAGGCTCATGAGTCCCGAGATGGCCTGCACCATGAGGTCGTAGCCGGGGACGTGCCGGCCGGGTCCGGCGCCGAAGCCGGTGATCGACGTATAGATCAGCCCGGGGTTGTCCTGCCGGACCGAGTCGTAGTCCAGTCCGTACTTCGCCATGCCGCCGGGCTTGAGGTTCTCGATCAGCACGTCCGCCCGCCGGGCGAGGTTCCGGGCGACCGCGGCGTCCTCCTCGTCGCGCAGGTCGAGGGAGATCGAACGCTTCCCCCGGTTGATCCCGAGGTAGTACGTCGAGACCTCGTCGCGCGTCGGCGGCATCCAGGAGCGGGTGTCGTCACCGACCGGTCCCTCGACCTTGACGACGTCGGCCCCCAGGTCGGCGAGCAGCATCGTGGCGTACGGCCCGGCAAGGATCCGTGAGAAGTCCGCGACCAGCACCCCGGAGAGCGGGCCCGCGGTGCCCGGCGGAGTGGGCTTGGCGCTCTGCGACATGAACCTTGCCTTTCTGTCCGTACACCGGACAGGTGTCCGGGAAGTGATTCTCCGTCCCGGACGACGCAGGCGTCAAGACATCACGGTCGCGCCGCACGGGCGGACGGCCGGACCGCGTGGGGCGCGGACTCCAGCCGTGCGAAGTCCAGGCTGATCTCGCCGGCGGCCTGGAGGAGGAGCGGCAGATGGTCGTCGAGCAGCACCTCCATCGAGGTCTCGGCGGCGTGCGCGTTCACGTTGAGGCTCGCGACGACGCGGCCCGAGCCGTCCCGCAGCGGGGCGGCCACCGAGCGGATGCCCCTGGCCAGTTGCTCGTCGGTCACCGCCCAGCCCCGCGCGCGCACCTCCCGCAGCTCCGCCTCCCATTCGGCCCGTCCGGGGTGCCACACCGACTCCAGGCCCGAGCGGCTGGGCTCGGCGAGGACGCGGGCCGCCTCGTCGGTCGGCAGCGCGGCCAGCAGAACCTTGCCCAGAGAGGTCGGCAGCGCGGGGAAGCGGGTGCCGATCTGCACGGCGAGGGTCACGATCTTGGGCACCGAGACCCGGGCGACGTAGACGATGTCCGAGCCGTCGAGCTGGGCGATCGAGCAGGACTCGTTCGTGCGCTCCACCAGCCACTCCAGGTGCGGGCGGGCCACGTCCCACAGTCCCGTCGAGCGGACGTAGGCGACGCCGAGGTCCAGGACGCGCGGGGTCAGCACGAAACCGCCGGACTGCTGGCGCACGTAGCCCAGTTCGGTCAGGGTGAGCAGGATCCGGCGCGCGGTCGGCCTGGCCAGCCCGGTCGCACTCGCCACGTCGGACAGCGACATCACCGGCTGCCGGGGCCGGAAGGCGGTGATGACCTCCAGCCCCCGGGCCAGCGCCTCGATGAAATCGGGTCCGGTTCCTTCGCGCGGCATGGTGGCTCCTTTGGTCGCCGTCGGCTTCGCTCCCGGATGTCCGCCGTACGGACACCCGTCGAGGGCACTGTACGCAGCAGAACAGGCCTTCGTCGCGACGGCTCGGAGGCGGAGGCTGGGGACCGACCGTAGAGCGGACAGCTGAAGACATGGCCGGGCGGAATTGGGAAACCACGGAGTATTGACACCGGACAGGACCCTGACGACGATCGGTCACCAAGCGAGAGCCGCCATGCGGACAGTCGTCCGATGTCGAGTGGGAGATCCAGGGATGAGCCAAGTGACGAGCCAGTCCACCCCCTTCCCGGCGGGGCGGCCCGTCGTCCTGCGCGGCGGCACCGTCCTGCCCATGGACCGCACACGGCGGGTGCTGGGCGACACCGACGTGCTCGTGACGGGCGACCGGATCACCGCGGTCGGCCCACGGCTCGCCGTGCCGGAGGGGACCGCCGAGATCGACGCGTCCGGCGGCATCGTGATGCCCGGCATGATCGACACGCACCGGCACATGTGGCAGACGGCGATGCGCGGCTACGGCGCCGACTGGACCCTGACCCAGTACTTCGTCTGGTACTACCTCGAACACGGCAAGGCCTTCCGGCCCGAGGACGTGCACGCCGGGAACCTCCTGGCCGCCGTCGAAGCGCTGGACGCCGGGGTGACCACGGTCGTCGACTGGTCGCACGGGCTCCAGACCGTCGACCACGCGGACGCGGCGGTGGACGCGCTGCGGGCCGTGCCCGGGCGATTCGTCCTCGCCTACGGCAACATCCAGCAGGCCCCGGCGGAATGGACCGCGGCACCGCAGTTCCGGGACTTCGTGAACCGCCGCATCACCGGCGACGACATGCTCGGCTTCCAGATCGCCTTCGACGTCACCGGCGATCCAGCCTTCCCCGAGAAGCCCGCCTTCGAGGTCGCCCGCGACCTGGGCGTCGCCGTCACCACCCACGCCGGAGTCTGGGGCGCCACAAACGACGACGGTATCCGGCTCATGCACGAGCACGGCTTCATGACCCCCGAGACGGTCTACGTCCACGCCTCCACCCTGTCCGCCGACTCCTACCACCGCATCGCGGCCACGGGCGGCTCGGTCTCGGTGTCCACGGAGAGCGAGCAGAGCGCCGGCCAGGGCTATCCCACGACCTGGGCGGTCCGCTCCCACGACATCCCCGTCTCCCTCTCGATGGACACGAGCGTGTGGTGGAGCGGGGACCTGTTCTCCGCCATGCGCACCACCCTCGGCGCCGACCGCGCCCGCGAGCACCTGGAGGCCCACGCGAACGGCGAGACCGTCACCCACGGCGCGCTGCGCGCCGAGCAGGTGGTGGAGTGGGCAACTCGCGGCGGCGCGCGGGCACTTGGCCGCGAAAGCGACCTGGGCAGTATCGAGGAGGGCAAGAAGGCCGACCTCGTGCTGCTGAAGAACGACCACTCACCGGTCTCGTTCCCCCTGCTCAACCCGTACGGCCATGTGGCCTTCCAGGCCCAGCGCGGCGACGTGCACACCGTGATCGTCGACGGACGGGTGGTCAAGCACGAACACCGCCTGCTCGACACCGACCTGGCCGCGGTGCGACGCAGCGTCGAGCGGACCGTGGACCATCTGCGCACCACCATGGGTGAGGAGGCCTGGGCGAAGGGCATGAACCCGGACGTCCCCGAGACCAAGGTTCTCGACAACCCGTACACGTACACCGACTACCGGAGCACCTCGACCCACGGCAGCTGAGAAGCAGTGAGGTGCCGCGCCGATGAGTTTCGGCCCGGCGGACAGTCGTAGAGACGTATCCGCCGTCGGCCGTGACACGAGGGGCAGAATCTGATGAGCGATCTCACCGCACTGTTGGAGAAGTACGTCGCCGAGGGAGCCTTCCCCGGAGCGGTCGCCCTAATGGACCGCTCCGGCGAGGTGGAGGTCGCGGCCGTGGGATCGACGGAGCCCGCGGGTTCGGCGCCGATGCGGGCCGACACCCTGTTCCGGCTCTCCTCGGTCACCAAGCCCGTAACCGCCGCCGCGGTGCTGGCGCTCATCGACGACGGCGTGCTCACCCTGGACGCGCCGATCGCGCGCTGGCTGCCGGAACTGGCGTCCCCGAAGGTCGTCCGCACGCCCGCGAGCGAGGTGGACGACGTGGTGCCGGCCGCCCGTCCCATCACCGTCGAGGACGTCCTGTCGTCGCGCTCGGGATGGGGCTTCGGGGCCGACTTCACCGCGCCCGCCCTTCAACCCCTGTTCGCGGACGTGGCCGTGTACAACGGAGGCCCACGGTCGCCGCTGACCCCGGACCAGTGGGTCGCCGCGCTCGCCGACATCCCCTTGCTGCGACAGCCCGGAGAGGCATTCCTGTACAACGCCAGCTCCGACCTGCAAGGCGTGCTGGTGGCACGGGCCGCGGGGCGCGCGCTGCCGGAGTTCCTGGCCGAGCGGATCCTCGAGCCGCTCGGGATGAAGGACACGGCCTTCGCAGTACCGGCCTCGGAACGCGACCGCCTCACCCCCTACTACCTGACAGCCCCCGACGGCACCCACACCTTCGCCGACGCAGCCGACGGCGCCTGGTCCACCCCGCCCGCCTTCGCCTCCGGCGCGGGAGGCCTGGTGTCCACCGTCGCGGACTGGCACGCCTTCGGCCGCATGCTGCTGTCCGGCGGCGGCACGGTCCTCTCCCCTCAGTCCGTACGCCTCATGACGACGGATCACCTCACCGCGGACCAACGCGCCGAGGGCGACCTCTTCCTCCAGGGCCAAGGGTGGGGCTACGGCGGCTCGGTCGACGTCACCTCCACGGAGCCGTGGAACACCCCCGGCCGCTACGGCTGGGTGGGCGGCACCGGCACCGCCGCACACATCGACCCGTCGACCGACACGGTCACCGTCCTCTTCACCCCCTGCGGCCTGTCGGGTCCCGCTTTCCCCGCGTGGATGCGTGCCTTCTGGACCTGTGCCGCGACCGACTGAATGTTCCCGCAGGTGGTCCTCGGCCCGTTCTGACGCGGTGTACGCGGCCCGCAGCTCCGGACGGGAGGCGGGTGTCGCGGCGCCGATGCCCGCCCTCCGGGTGCGGGTGCGGGTGCGGGTGCGCCACGGCATCGCATGGGCGGCCGCGGCCAATTGGCCCGCGTTCTCGGCAAGTTCCTGGACAACGGCCGTCGGCACACCGTCACCGCGATCACCGCGACCCTGGCCCGCGGGCGACGACGGCCGGGCCGGTCCAGGCCTGGCCACCGCACGGGACGTCATACGCAACCACGGCGGCGAACCTCACTGTCACCGAGGCCCCGTCGGGCAGTACGGCCTTCCTGCTCGCCCTGTCGCGCGCACCACACGGACGCCGACGACGCGTACGCCCGACCGCACCCCCTTGCCGGCCCCGGACACCCGCCGACCAGGTCCGGGGCCGGCACAATCGGTCACGGCCGCCTTGGTATCGTCACCGCACCGGACCACCCGACACCCCCACGGTCCGCACAACCAAGGCATTCCCAGCCGGTGACACAGGCCTTCGAGCCGTCAGCCCGGCCCCAGTCGCCAGGATCCAGCGTGTCCGAGGCGGGGCATGCTCTCGCATCCAGAGGCAGACCGTCATGCGCAAGTCCCAGGCCGGCTCCCGCCGCGCCACTGTGCCCCTCTCCGCCGTCCTCGCCGCGACGGCCCTCACCGCCGTCGGCTGCTCCGGCTCGGCCACCGACACGGACAGCTCGCCGAAGACCCCGACGGCGAACGTGTCCACACCGCCCGTCCACGCCGGCGTCGACTACCAACTCGGTGGCGCGTACACCCCGCCGAAGGGCGTCTCCGTCGTCTCCCGCGACCACACGGCCTCGCCCGCCCCGGGCGTCTACAACATCTGCTACGTCAACGCGTTCCAGGCCCAGCCGGACGCGGAGGCGGACTGGGACGCCGACCTCCTGCTGCGGGACCGCTCCGGGAAGGTCGTCATGGACGAGGACTGGGGCGAGGCGATGCTCGACATCGGCACCCCGGCCAAGCGCACGCGGATCGCGCAGAAGGTGGACGGCTGGATCGACGCGTGCGCCGACAAGGGATTCGACGCCGTCGAGCCGGACAACTACGACAGCTACACCCGCGCCCCGCACGGACTGCTCACCGCGGCCGACGCCGAGGCGTTCCAGACCCTGCTCGCCCGCCACGCGCACGCCCGCCACCTCGCCATCGCCCAGAAGAACACCCTCGAACTCGCCAACGACCGCAAGCGCGTTGGCCTCGACTTCGCGGTGGTGGAGGAGTGCGGGCAGTACGACGAATGCGGGTCCTACGTCGACGCGTTCGGCGACCACGTCATCGTCGTCGAGTACACCGAGAAGGGCATGAAGAAGGCCTGCGCGGGCTGGGGCGACCGGATCAGCATCGTACGGCGGGACCTCGACGTCACCCCGGCCGGTCACGAGGGCTACGTCCGCGAGACCTGCGACCGCTACTGACGGACTGGGCCGGTCCCGCGGGACCGGCCCAGGGGGCTCACTGGGTGTAGGTGTAGTGCGGACTGTCGTACTGGGGGCCGTTCTTCTCGTAGGTGAACCAATAGGTCAAGGTGGATCCGGCGCTGAGCGTGACGTTCTGCGTCCAGGTGCCGCCGCTGTTGGTCATACGGAAGTTCTGCTGGCCGGCGTTGTTGATGAGGTAGTGCACATCGACGTACGCCGCGGGTGTGGTCGGAACGAACGTGATCTGCGCCTGACTGTTGCTCAGGCGCGTCACGCCGGCGGTGTAGTCGGGCGTCGTCGTGCTCCCGCCGGTGCTCCCGCCGGTCGTGCTGCCACCTGTGGTGCCGCCGGTCGTCGTACCACCGGTGGTGCTGCCACTGGCGCCCTGCTGGTAGACCGCGAACCAGTCCACGCTCATGGCGGCACCTGATGTGATGCTGCCCGCCTGGGCGGCCGAACTGCAGCCGCAGACCTTGTCGGGGTACGAACCGGCGATCGCCAGGTCGAAGATGGCCATGAACCCGTGGTCGACGGCGGCCTGCCAGGTGGCGACCGAGACCTGGTTCTCGTTGACGGTGAAGGTCAGAGTGCCGTCGAGGTAGAAGCGGAGCTGCTCCGCGGCGGTGTTCGTGCGGTCGATGATCGCGGAGTACGTGTGGTAGCCGGTCTGGCAGCCCGCGCACGGCTGGAGATCACTGGTGATGCCGTCGGGGTCGTGGCACTCGCCCGCCCACACCCCGCAGTGGAAGGTGGTGGAGTGTTTGCTCAGCGCGTTGACGTCCTCCATGATGTCGAACTCGCCGATGCTCGGCCAGTTCGTCGCGCCGACCGGGCGGGCGGCGCCGCCCATCGCCCAGAACGCGGGCCAATAGCCCAGCCCACTGGCCGGGTTGGGCTGGAGGATGGACGCGCTCATCTGGAGCTGTCCGCCGGGAGGGGCGGCGAAGTCGGTGCGCTGCGTCTCGATGCGTCCCGAGGTCCAGTGGCCGGAGCCGTCCCGGAGCGCCCGGATGACCAGGTGTCCCTGCCCGTCCTGGTACACGTTGTTCGTGGAGTCGGTGGCCGACTCGATCTCGCCCGTTCCCCAGTTGGCGGCACCTCCGGGGTATGCGGTGCCCAGGTCGTAGAGCCAGTCGGCCCGGTTCAGCGCGCTGCCGGACGATCCGTTGAAGTCGTCGGAGAAGACGGTGGTCCAGCCTGTGGGAGCGCCGGGTACGGCCGCCGAGGCGCTGCCACCGGTGCCGATCAGGCTGACGAGTGTGCCGATGAGCAGCAGCAGAGTGCTGCCCAGGACGAGGGGGACGGTTCTCTGGCTGCCTGCGGGCGCACCGGCAGGTGGTGGGGAGTTCGTCATCGTGTGGGTTCTCCCTGGCAAGCTGGCGGGTGGGGAGTGGTGCAGGGGGCCTGGCTCCTGGTGGAGACCGGTCAACAGGTCAGGTCTGAGAGCGCTCTCAGGGTGATCGTGAATCTGCGGTCCCTGGTTGTCCTCCTGATTCCGGACGATCCGTCATGTCGACTGCCGTAGGCCTGAGTCGGGTGTGGGCCTGGCAGGGATCGCCGTTCAATGCAGGAGTGTCCGGCGCGCCCCTTCATGCGTCAACGGCTTCAACGCGACGAGTTGAAAAGCAGGCCTGGTGGCGATGCGGTATGTAGTCCTGGTAAAGGTCCGAACCAAGCGCCGCCGAGTTGTGGAGCGCTCTCCAGTGGCCGGATCCGCACACTCACACCGTGTTGAGCTGGGACTTTGTGAGCACAGCGTCGGGAAGTCGCGCCTGGCGTCGAGTGGATGTTCCCTGGCGCCGCTCGCGGACCGCGAGAAGTGCCTTCAGGAGTCGAAGGCAGGTGTCGTGAGGGGTCCGCCCGCGAGGTGTTCGCTCCGGCGCTGCGGGCGACTTGGTCCCGGAGGTGGGGTGTACGACGGCTGGTACGGCGCTGGGGCTGGGCGTGGTACTGGCGTTCCGTACCTGTTCCTGAGGCCGACATGACATGACATGACCCTTGGACACACGGCTCGTTGGATCTTCAAGGATGTGAGGACGATCGGGAGCGGCCCGGAACCGAACCGCTGCAGCGCACGTCTCCCGCACCATGATCTCGAGCGAGCGCCAAGAGCACGCGATATCCACCAAGCTGGTCTCGCCGTTCGCAGTGAGTGTGGATCCGTCGAAGACCAACGACTAAAACAGGTTCGCCGAGGCGTACACGGCCGCAAACGAAACCAACCTGGTCAATGCCTACTACGAGCGACCCGCGATGCTGGCCCTCGCTGGAGACGTGGCCGGCCGGCGGATCCTCGACGCAGGCTGCGGCTCGGGGCCCTGATGGCCGCGTTGCGCGACCGTGGCGCCATTGTGAGTGGCTTCGACACGAGTGCCGGGATGCTGGAGCTGGCTCGGCAGCGAGTGGGCGACGGTGCGGACCTACAGCTGGCGGACCTGGGCAGCCCGCTTCCTTACGCTGATGACACGTTCGACGATGTAGCGGCGTCCCTGGTGCTGCACTACCTGGAGGACTGGGGGCCGGCGCTGGCCGAGCTGCGACGCACACTCAAGCCGGGCGGTCGGCTGATCGCGTCTGTCGACCATCCCTTTGCCATCAACCTCATACACCGCGAGGCCGGTCGCGAGGCCGAGTGCAACTACTTCGACACCACCCAATGGACCGTAGAGTGGACCGTGGGCGGCCAGACCGCCCTGGTGAGCAGATGGCACAGGCCGCTGCACGCGATGATCGAGGCATTCATCCGGGCCGGTTTCCGGATCACGGCCATCAGCGAGCCGGATCCTGAGCCAGCCGCCCGCGAGCTGTTCCCCGAGGCCATCGCGGCCGAGCCGCGCTTCCTTTGCTTCCTGTTCTTCGTCTTGCAGGCGGGCTAAAGACAAGTCCCATCGTTGCAAGTCAGGACCACTCTCCGCGTTGGGACGGGACTTGGCGGCGGTGCTCAGACCGCCCCGGGTATCACGAGCCCCGACTCGTACGCCACTATCACCAGCTGCGCCCGGTCACGTGCCCCCAACTTGCCCATGATCCGGCTGACATGGGTCTTCGCGGTGAGCGGGCTGAGCCCCAGCGTTTCGGCGATCTCGGCGTTGTTGAGCCCGCGCGCGACCAGGGTGAGCACCTGCCGCTCCCGTTCGGAAAGCCCGTCCGGGCCGCCTGCCGCTGACATCGGCGTGTCGGGTGCGCGCAGGAATCGGGCGATGAGCCGCGAGGTGGGTCCTGGCGAGAGCAGGGAGTCCCCGGCGGCCACGGTCCGGATGGCGTCGAGGAGTTCGGCCGGCCGGATGTCCTTCACCAGGAAGCCGGAGGCCCCGGCCCGCAGCGCGTCGACGATGTGCTCGTCGGTCTCGTATGTCGTCAGGACGAGTACCTTCACGCCCGCCAGGTCCTCGTCGGCGGCGATGAGCCGGGTCGCCTCGATGCCGTCCAGGTCGGGCATGCGGATGTCCATCACGACGAGGTCGGCCCTCGCGGAACGGGCGAGGTCCACGGCCTGCCGGCCGGTGGCCGCCTCGGCGACGACCTCCATGTCCTTGGCGGACGCGACGAGCATCGCGAACGAGGCCCGTACGAGGGTCTGGTCGTCGGCGAGCAGTACGCGGAT
>NZ_JAEQAZ010000256.1 GCF_016654115.1 Streptomyces sp. MBT53 | reverse complement strand
CGGCCGTCCCGACGGCCGGGGCGGTCGCGGCCCCGATCTACCAGCCCGCGCCCGTCGGAATCCCCGATGGCACGCCCAACGTGTTCGGGGCGATCGCCGCCGTCATGCGCGACGTGATGCCGGTTGCGAAGGACAAGGAGAACACCCAGCAGCGCTACAAGTTCCGCGGTATCGACGACGTCATGTCCGCCATGGCGGGCCCGCTCCGTGCGCACGGCGTGTTCATCCTGCCGACGATCGCCGACCACCGCGCCGAGCGCCGCGGCGAGAAGATGACGCACGTCACGATCACGATGCGGTACCACGTCTACGGACCCGCAGGTGACTGTCTCACCGCCGAAGTGCCGGGCGAGGCAAGCGACTTCGCGGACAAGGCGACGAACAAGGCCCAGTCTGCCGCGCTCAAGTACCTGTTGTTCACCCTGTTCATGATCCCCGTGGACGGTCGGTCGGTCGACGACGGCGACCGCGACCACCCAGTCGAGCCGACCCCGGAGCACCGCGCGGAACGTCAGCAGCGCCAGCAGCAACGCGGGCAGCGGCACCAGCCGCGCCGCAGCAGTCGAGCCGAACCGGGCCCGTGGGAGCAGGGGCAGCAGCAGACCCAGCGGACCGACTATCTCGCCCACGCCGAGCGCGCCAACTCCCCCGAGCAGTTCGCCAAGATCAGGGCCGCCGCCGTACAGGCCGGAGCCCCGGCCGACTACCTCGCCCAGCTCGACGCCGTCGCCGCACGCAAGCGGGGCGCCGCCCAGAACCAGCAGCAGGGGCAGCAGCAGGCACCCCCGCAGGGCGAGCAGGCACGGCCGGCGCCGAACGCGCCCAAGGCGCAGGAGGCCGCCGCCGCAGAGGCCGAGACCGCACTCAGGGTCGCCGCGTCCCGCGCGAACCTCCCCACCCTCGACGCCGATTTCGAGCGCGTCTACGGCCTGCCCATCGCGCAGGCCCCGGCCGCCCAGCTCGACCAGTTCCGCGCCATGATCGAGAACGGCGGCACGAAGTGACCGAGCAGAGCGAGCCCCAGACCGAGGGCAAGCCGGCCGCGCCCGACCCGGTCGTCGTCCGCGAAGCCGTGACCCGACAGGCAGTACTAGGCGCCCTGCTCGACCACATCAAGGACGCGTACAAGAACGCCAAGACCACCGCCGACGACCTGCTCGACCGGTCGTACCGGGCCGGCGGGACGACGAAGTACGACGCCCTACTCCCCGACGGA
Source organism: Streptomyces sp. MBT53 (assembly GCF_016654115.1). GTDB lineage: Bacteria > Actinomycetota > Actinomycetes > Streptomycetales > Streptomycetaceae > Streptomyces. The sequence continues at coordinate 17,843 of NZ_JAEQAZ010000256.1, read as the reverse complement.
ACGAAGGTCGGTTCGTCGTCCCGGTCGGGCGGCGAGCGCGAGGCACAGGTCATCGACGACGAGGTGTTCCGCGCGTGGGTCCGGGACCACTTCCCGACCGAGCACGTCGTCGAGTTCGTGCCCGCACAGGTGGTGACCGCCGTACGCCCCGGTTTCGCCGGGAAGGTACTCGCCGAGGCGACCGCCGCCGGCACGGCGAAGTACGTCGACCCGGGCACGGGCGAGGTACACGACGTGCCCGGGGTCGAGTTGAAGCCGTCGAGGGCCGCCTCGCACCGGCTCACCTACACCCGCGGCAGCAAGACGCAGCCGGCCGGCGGGCGCGACCTGGTCGCCGCCGCGTGGCGTGCGGGCGCCCTGGTCGAGCATCTGCCCGCCCTCGCCCCCGCCGCGACTGCACCGGTCGTCGAGGAGGCCGAGCAGTGACTCGGGCGACCGCGGCGAGCCTCGCCGCCATGCGCCGGCGCCTCGACGAGCCGCCGCCCGAGAACGTGCCCGGACAGCTCGCCGTCGAGGTTCCGGTCGCCGAGGAGAAGCCGCCGAAGGTGTGCGAGTACGGCAACCCCCGATGCGGAGCCGTACCCGTCCGCTTCTATCCGGCCGGCTGGTTCTGCGACGCCCACCCCGCCGGCCGGCCCACTCACCGCCGCACGGCCCCGTGATCTGCCCCGGGGCGAGGAGACGACCGCGCCCTCGCCCCGGGTGCTCACCCCCCGACAGGAGCACCAACCCCGTGACCCTCGACGCCATGGATTGGGTGTGGACCCGTGCGAAGTCGCGCGGGAACGCCCGCCTAGTCCTGCTCGCCGTCGCCGACGCCACGACCGGCCCGGACGCCGCCGCCCGCATGGGCACGGCCGAGTTCATGCGCCGGCTCGCCGCGTCCCGCTCGACGACGCGGGCCGCCGTCGACGCTGCCCTCGCCAGTGGCGAACTGGTCGAGGACGAGGCCGCCGCCGGTAGCCGCGCGACGAAGTACGTCATTCCCGGAGCCGTCGGCTACGTCCGCGGTAGGGGACCGAAATCCGGCCCCATAGCCCCGGAGACGACCGGGCCGGAATCCGGCCCCCTACCGACTACCGGGCCGAATCTCGGCCCCTCTACCGGACCGGAATCCGGTCCCGCCGACATGTTCGGGGACACCCTCTTTGGGACCGAGATTCGGCCCCCTAGGGGACCGGATTCCGGCCCCCATCACTCACCCATAGAGGGAGTGAGTGAAGGAGTGAGGGAGCGCGGGCGCGAGGTCGCAGTGATCCCGGAGTTCGCCCGACCCCTGGTCGACCAGATCACGGCCGCCCAGATCTACCCCGCGTGGACCCTCGCCCCCGCCGAGTGGGTCGTCGTGCACGCCCTGATCAAGCGCAGCGGCGACGACATGCTCGCCGGCGCCGCCGTACAGGCCGCCCAGCGCGCCCGGAACGGAGTTGCGCACGCCCGGTACTTCCTGCGGGCGTGGCAGGCCCTACCGCCCGCCCCGGCGCCCGGCACCATCCCGGCCACCGCCCCGACCGGCCCCGCCCGCGCATCGAACGTCGTCCCGTTCCCCAGCGCCGCCGGAACCGGCCGCGTCGCCCAGTCCGCCGACTACCTCGCCCAAGCCCTCGCCGCCATGGAGGCCCAGCAGTGACCCCCCGCGAAGTTGCCGCGCTGATCGCCTACGTCGTGAAGCTCGACCCCCGCCTCGCCCTCGACGACCAGGCCGCCGCCGGCGAACGCCTCGCCCAGTGGTGCGACCTGCTCAGCGACGTACCGGCCACCGCCCACGGATGGGACGCCGCCCGCACCGCCCGCGACTACATCGCCCGCAACCCGTACCGAATCCAGCCGTCGGACGTGTCCCGACCGTGGCACACCCACAAAGCCGACGTGATGAGCCGGCACGTGGGCACGTTCGAGCCGACCGCGCACCCCGAGATAGACCCCGACGACCGGTTCGGGAACGCGTACGTCGCCGCGTTGCGCGCCGAGCGCGTCGCCATCGCGTCCGGCCAGCAGGCGCCGACCACGCACCGAGCCATCACCGCGGGACCGGCCGCCGCCGAAGTCACCCGCCGGCTAAGGGAGTTGGGCGAGTACATGCCGCCCACCGTCGCCCAGGCCCTCGCCCAGTTCCGGCCGCATCGCACCGAGCGCGAGCGACTGGCCCGCGACAACGCCCCCGACCCGCTCACCGTCGCGTGCACGTGGTGCGACGCCGCGGAGGGCGAGCCGTGTCGGGGTAAGTCCGTCAACCCCCGTAACCAGCAGACCCGTTACCGCCCGCTGAGCAAGGCCCACCCCTGCCGCGTCGAGGACGCGACCGCCGCGCACCTTGCCCGCAACAACCACCAGGAGGCACACGCATGAGCCCCACCCCGAAGCAGGCCCGCCAGCACCGCCGCCGGGCCGTGCCTACGGACCGGACGAAGAACGTCACCCTGTGGCGCGTCGAGGCGAGTTGGGACCACCGGCCCGACGCCCCGGTCGTGATCCGGACGTCGGACAAGAAGCACGCCCGCCACAAGGTCGACGAACTCGCGGCGAAGGCCGCGTATGTGATCTTCCAGGAGCACACCGGTTGGGACACGTGGCGCACGCTGCGCGAGGTCGACGGGGCCGCCCTGCTCGCCGAGCGCGACGCCGAGCAGGCCCTCGCCCGTACCGGCCACCCGCCGACTCCTCCCGCGTACCGGCCGGACGCCGAGGACCGTCACCGGACGTGGCTCGCATGGATGGACGCCCGCGCCGAGGGCGACCGTCAGGCCGCCGAACAGGCCGCGCGCGAGCAGGCCGAGGCCGGCGCCCGCCGCCGGCGCCTCGCCGCGGAGGCCCACACGCACGCCCGGTCGCTGATGAGCGCGCCGGCGATCGTCCGGCCCGAGCACCGGCAGCGCGCCCGGCACATCACCGGGGCGCAGCGATGATTCCCGGCGCCGCCCTCGCCGTCGTACGGGCCGCCGTCGAGGACGCCCAACGCGAGCGCGACGACCCCGAGGCCGCCGTCGTCCGCATCGTGGCCGATCTTCACGCCGAGGGGTGGACCCTCGCCCCGCTCGACCAGGTCGAGCAGCCGGCCGCATAGCCCCGAAGGAGGGGGCGCCACACGAAGACCAAGGGTGCCCCTTCCCTGTTATATTTCACGCGCGAGTGATTTCAACTCGCCCACGCGCGAATGTAACGCCTACATCCCGTCCGGAGGTACGTCCCGATGGCACGCCCCAGCCCCGCCGAGCGTTTCGCCACCAAGACGACCCCCGGGCGCATACCCACCGGCCCCAACACCCCCAACACTCCGTGCCAGTTGTGGCCCGAGGGCAGCCTCGACCGCGACGGGTACGGCCGTTTCTGGCTCGACGGCGGGTACGTTCCCGCTCACCGGTACGGCTACGAGCAGGCCCGCGGCCCCGTCGGCGACGGCCTCGAACTCGACCACTTGTGCAGCGTTCGCCGATGCGTCGCCGACGACCACCTCGACGCCGTCGACCACCGGACCAACGTCCTGCGGTCGACCGGCCCGTCGGCCGTCAACGCCCGCCGCAAACGGTGCGTGAACGGCCACGACCTCACCGACCCCGCGGTCGTCCACATCAGCTATCCCCCGTCGCACCCCCACGGCATCCGCAAGTGCCGTGCGTGCGCCCGCGACCGCGCCCGTCGCCCCCGCGAGCAGCAGCTCGCCCCCGTCGTTCACCTCACCACCCACCACCCCGAGAGGACCGCCGCGTAATGGCAGGCGAGACCGTCATCACCGTTGTGGGCAACGTCGTTGCCGATCCAGAACTGAGGTTCACCCCGTCCGGCGCCGCCGTCGCGAACTTCCGGATCGCCAACACCCCGCGCACGTTCAACCGCGACACCAACGAGTGGAAGGACGGCGACCCCCTGTTCCTGGGGGTGAGCGTGTGGCGCCAACAGGCCGAGAACGTCGCTGAATCGATCCGCCGCGGCGACCGCGTGATCGTCGTTGGCCGGCTCACGCAGCGCCAGTACGAAAAGGACGGCGAGCGCCGTTCCTCGTACGAGATTCAGGCCGACGAGGTCGCTCCCTCGCTGCGCAACGCGTCCGCCGCGGTGACCAAGAACAGCCAGAACGGCGCCCAGAACGGCCAGCAGCCGCAGCGCCAGGGATACGGCCAGCAGACCGCACAGCAGCCGTACGGCGACCCGTGGGCCAACGGGCAATCCGCCGCAGGTCAATGGGGCAGCGCAGTGAACGAACCCCCCTTCTGACGTCTTCGCCGCGACCGGACGCGGGCCCGCTCACGCGCGCGCGACCCCGACGCGTACACGACGTTCGCCAACTTCCGTACGAAGAACGAGGAGCCTCACCGTGACCCGCATTCCCGACGCCGTTTCCGTCGCCTCGCTCGACACGCACCGCCTGATCGTTGCCGTTCCGAACGAGGGTCCCGCCGAGATCTCGTGCAACCTCCCGCGCACCGTCGCCGCCGACGTGCTGCGCCAACTCGCCGACAACCTCGACAGCCCGGCCGGACGCTGCGCGACCGCGATCCTCACCGGGCACCCGTGCCCCGTGCACGACGCGCCGGGCCACGACGACCGCCGGCCGACGATCCCGCTCGACCCGTCCGACATTCGCGGTGCTCTCGACTTCAACGCCGGCCGTTCCGACCAGGTGCTCGCCTCGCTGCGCGACGTCCTGCTCGACACCGAGACCCCCCGCGACCCCGAGCAGGCCCTCGCCGCCGCCCGAATCCTGTTCGAGGCGCACGCCCGCCAGATAGCCGCCCTGGTCGAGGCGCACTACAGCGCAACCCGGGCCCGATGGGGACTGTCCCGCTCGACCCGGGGCCTGCTCACCGGGTACGAGGGCGCCCGGAAGATCGTCACCGCGTACGCCGACGGCCTCGCCGCCGAGCAGGCCCTCGCCGAGGGCGCCGCGAGCAAGTGACCGCCGCCCGGACGTGTCGGGCGTGCCGGCGCCCCCTTGCTGCGCCCTCGCCCGACGGCTACGGCCCGAGGTGCCGGCGCAAGCACCGGCCGCCCGCCGTCCGGGGCCGCCGCCGACGCCGCACCCCCTCGCCCCAACAACCCACCCTTGACGACGCACAGGAGACCGACCAGTGAGCCGCCCGACCCAGCGCGCCCCCAAGGGCCGCACCCGTGACCGTGCAGACCGGCGGGCCGTCCTCGACGTCCTGCTCGCCCGCGCGCAGCGAGGCATACTCACCGCGGCCGAGGGCGCCCTACTTGCCGAGCACGTGCGGGAAGAACAGCGCCTCGCCGGCGAGACCCGCCGTGCCATGGCCGGGACGACGCAGGCCCTCGCCCGCCACCGCGAGGCCGCCGACGCTGCGATCGTCGAGGCCGAGGCGCGCGCCACCGCCGCCGAGGAGCAAGTACGCGGCTACCAGGCCGCCGAGAAGTTCCGCCGCGCCGCCGCCGACACGGTCGAGGGGCGCCTCGCCACCATCGGGCAGCATGCCACCGAGGGCATCATCAGCGGCACCGCGGGACTGGCGAAGCGCGCCGCACAGACCGAGCACAACGCCCGTGAGGCCAACGTCGCCGCCCGCGAATACCGGCAGGCAATCAGCCGCGTGCGCGACCTCGCCCGCCGCATGCGCGCCGGCTCGCCCCAGGGTGCCGCCGCCATCTACGCCGACCGAATCGACCAGGCCCTCGACGGCGAGCACCAACTCGCCGACGCGCGGGCCGCCTTGCAAGCCCTGTTCCTCGACCGCGCCGACTCCACCGGGGCCCGCCTCGCCGAGCAGCAGCGCGAGCACGACATAGCCCTCGCCACCGAGCGCCGCCACACCCAGGCCGCCGCCGAGGAGGCCAGCAAACAGCGACACCGTGCCGGCCGGTACCAGACCGCATGGACCGCCGCCCGCCGCGACCGCAAGGCCGACCGTGCCGCCATGGCGACCGAGTTGCCCGTCGTACAGGCCGCCCGCCGAGCCCTCGCCGGCGTACCCGCCGCCCAGTTCGTCACCACCACGGAGCAGACCCGATGAACCCCGAGACCGACCGAGGCCAGCAAGCCGCCGCCGACCTCGCCGCCGTGCGCGAGCAGTGGGGCGACCTGCTCGCCGCAATATCCGAGCCGCCGCGCCTCGCCGAATGGATGCCGTACGAGCGCCGCGGATTCCTCGACCAGGTCGCCGCCGAGGACCGCGCCGGCGACGAGCCGACCGTCGGTCGTCTGCCCCTGGTCGTGCGCGAGCACCCAGCGCCGGCGAATTTGCGCGCCCTCGACGCCGCCCTCGCCATCGAGGCCGAGGTATTCGCCATGTGCGACGCCGTCGCCGAGCGCGTACAGCGCACCGTCGACCGCGACGACGCCCGGCTGTGGAGCCTGCCCACCGTGCGGGCCGCGGAGTGGAGGCACGACGCCGACCGGGTCGCCGACCGCGTCGGTTCCCGTGCGCATGGTCTGCATTGGGCGTGCGTCTACCTCGCCGGTCGCGCCCTGTCCGAGATGGACGGCGAGTTGTTCCGGATCACGCCGGCGCCCCTGCTCGACCAGGTCGTCGCCATGGCCAGGGCCGCGCGCCGTCGTGTCGAGGGAGCGCTCGGCCGCGAGGGCCGGACGCTCACGCTCGACGATCGGTGCCCGTTCTGCAAGGGCGGGACCATCACCGTGCACAACGGGGGAGGCGACCCGCGGGCCGCCGTCGCGACCTGCTCGACCGGCCCCGTGTGCCCGGCGCCCGTGGACACCGAGCGCGGGCGTAAGGCGTGGCGAGGGGCCGACCTGGTCGCGTTGTGGGTCGCGATCAACGCCACGCGCACCGTGCCCGCGTAGGCCCCTCACCCAGGCGCGCACGCCCCCGGGGAGCGCTCGGCCCCGGGGGCGTAGCCGGCCGATCACGCTTACGTAACGGTTACCGCAATCATTGCTGCAATCATTACAGCAATGACTACTGTGGGCATTCCTGACGGGTCCTCATCCCGACAGGACCGCCGGCCCTCATCCGGCACCCACACCAGCGACCAAGGGAGCGACCCCATGGCCACCGTCACGATTCCCGGCGCCCTCGCCGACTACCTCACCGACCAGTTCATCAGCGACGACGAGACGCGCGACGCCCTCGACGCCGCCCGCCGCGGCCGAGGCCGAACCCTGATCATCGAGCCGACAAGTACGCGCGTTCTGCACGTCATCAGCCGCTTTGCCGAGGCTGTGCTCGACATGAAGCGCAACCGCGCCCAGCGCGACGCCGCGCGCCTGTGGATCGAGCGCGCCGGACACGCCCCCGCCGTCATGGTCCACCGGTTCGACGACACCGAAGAGGCGTACGACGCGACGCAATGCCGCGACGACATTCGAGACGGCGACGTTCTGGTCGTCGAGCGCGAGGGCGTTGTCGGTTTCCTCCGTTGCGCGTGGCCGGCCGCCATCACCGCCGAGCACGGCGAGCTGCACACCGTCGAGGGCGACCCGCGCACCGTCGACGACGGCCGGTACACGACGAGCGTCGAGGTCGCCGAGAAGATCGCCGGCGAGCACGGTTTCGCTCTCCCCTCCACCGCGGACGCCGAGGCCCAGCTCGCCGCCGAGGTAGTGACCGAGGCCGAAGCCGTCGCCGGCACGTGGCGGGGCGAGTGGATCGGCGAGCAGCCGGCCGCCGACGCCCTGTTCGTCGTCGAGCAGCCCGTAGAACAGGGCGCCCTGTTCGACGACCGCGCCACCGAGCCGGCCGCCACCGAGCCCGAGCACGTCGACACCGTCGCACCGGAGGTCACCCGCGCGTCCGTCGACGCCTACCTCGCCCGCGAGTACCCCGCGCTGTTTGCCCCCGAGCAGCCCCAGCCCCTCGCGCTCCCGCTCGTACAGATGTGGGCCGTAAGGCAGCGCGTTGTGATCCGTGGCGAGTGGCAAGGTCTGATCATGTGCGGACTCGGCCGCCGCGAGGCGTACGACCGCGCCGACGTGCTGCGCTACACCGGAAGCAAGGATGTTCAGGTGATCCCTTGCGAGCACGGCCCCCGCTCCCACCGCGAGGCCCAGTTCGCCGCACGCTGCGAGGGGTGCGGCTACCAGATTCCCACCGGTACCGAGTGGCACGAGGCATGCCGGCCCCGGCCGCGCCCGACGCCTCTGGACCGCGCCCGACGCGCCGCCGAGATCACCGCGGGATTCGACCGTGCCCTCGACGCGTCCGCCGCCGTGACTGACTTCGACGGCGAGCCTCCGTTCTGACCCGCCCCCGACCGGCCCGCCCTTGCCCCGAGGGCGGGCCCCGATCCAACAGGAGCAGCACAGGTGACGAAAGATCAGGAACCAAACGACGACGAGCAGGGCGTCGCCGAGTACGAGCGCGCCGACGCGTCGAAGTTCCCTACGGCGCCCGCCGGCCAAGAGGCCGCCGTCGAGGGCACGGCCGCCGCCCACGGGTACCGCGTCCGCAGGCTCAGCACGTTCGAGCGGATCGCCGAAGACCTGAATCGTCGAGGCGTGCCCAGGGACACGCCCGCCGGAACCCTGGTCACGGACATGATGAGCCTGTTCAACAAGTTCGAGCGCGAGACGGCCGCGGCGCGCGCGGCCGAGGGGGACACCAACCCGTACGACCTCGCCCCCTATCAAGACGTGCACGACCTCGCGGGTCAGTACGACGACGCCCGCGCTAACACCAGCGAGCCGGCCGACCTCGAACGGTTCCTCGACAACCTCGCCGAAGACTTCGACCTCGACGACGTCAAGGCTCTGCGCACGGCCGCCGCCGCGGTCGCCGAGGCCATGGGTCGGATCGCCCTGGCCGCGCGCGAGAAGGGCATGAGCCCCGACCGGATCGCCGCCGAGACCGGCTACACCGCGAGCAGGATCAGCCAGTTCATCCGAGAGGAGAAGCACCGCCGCGGCGACGGCGCCCAGTAGGCCCGCACATGAAGCGGGCCCGCCCGGTTCCTCATAAACCGTATGGGCGGGCCCTCACCACGCAGAGAAGGAAAGCGACCCAACCCTTATGGCTACCGAGCAGCGTACCCAGCGCCGAGCACGCCCGATTGCCGGCACCCGGCCGACCGTCCGCCTCGACGAGCAGTTCGCCCGAGACCTCGCCGTCCTCATGCAGACCGGCGACGACTTGACGACCGCCATGCGGACGGCCGTCGGCATCGTGGCCAACCTGTACCGGACCGCGTGGCACCACGAGATCGTTCCTGTCGGCACCGCACCGACGCTCGACGCGTACAAGTTCGTGGAGAAGCCGCCCGTCGTCGGCCCGCCGTCCCTCCCGTGGGTCACGCACGAGGGCCCCGTGTGGACGCCCAGCAGCAGGCCGACCAGCGCTGATGACGGCCGTCGGCAGCAGCCGCCGACACAGCCGTCGTACCGTCAGCAGGCCCGCCGACCGTTGGCCCGCCCGTAGCCGACGCACAAGCAGCAGCAGCAGCGCGCCCCGTCCGCCGATTCGTCGGCCGGCGGGGCGCCGCCGTCAGCAGTCGCGCCGACCGGTCGCACGCGCGCCACGTTCACGAGCGTCCGCGGAAGGCCCGCCACGCATCCCTCAAACTGTGGAGTGCCCGCAAGGCCGTTTCTGCCCTACGGGCAAGATCGGGAACTTGCCCGAGGACATAGCGAAGACCAACAATCACCCCTCCAAGCACCGCAACCCCGGTACCCATGTGAGTCATAGCTTCCATCTGGCCGAGCACACCTTTGCACCGGAGTGGTCGACCCGGCGGTTTTAGGCAGCTCGGACCGACCACCATGAACTAGTGGTCAACCCGAGAGCCGGCCCGCGCGCCATTCCTCGGAGTGTGAAGTTGTGGGTTGAGCAGACCCGGCCACACAGGTACGAGGCAAGAGCGAACGGGCTAGCTCCAGTCTCAGCGCATACGGCCATCAGGCACTCGACAACCACTTGCCTCGTTACCTTTTCGTGACCTAGAGTTGGAGCCGTCCCCGGCATGCCCGGACACAGAGCGAACGCCCCCGTCCCCCGCGGGGGCGTTTCGCATGCACCGTGCAACCATCACACCGCCCTCACGCGTCCCTCTTACGTAACGCTTACCAACCCGTGGGGGGACAACCCGTGAAGTACCGCGCCACTGCCTTAACCCTCGCCAGCGTCGCCGCCCTCGCAGCGCTCACCGCGTGCAGCAGCAGCGACGACGACGCGTCGGCGAAGAAGTCGACGCCGTCGACCGCGCCCGAGTCCGTGAGTGCCAGCGACGCCGCCGCCGCTCTGCACAACGCCGGCATTCCGGCGAAGCCGACCGGACAGGCGCGCGCCGACCTGCTCGCCGCACTGCGCAAGGTCAGTCCCGCCCTGGTCGCGGACGAAGACGACGCAATCGACAACAGCCGCAACCAGTGCTCTGCCATCAACGGCAAGGCCGCCAAACTCGATTGGTCCGCACAGCAGCGCTTCGGCACCACATCGCACGAGGTGAACGAGGCCGAGGCGAAGCAGATCAACGCCGCGTTGGCGACGTTCTGCAAGACCGCGTAACGACCCTGCATTCGACGCCTCACCGTCTACGACGGTGGGGCGTTTCGCATTCCCGCCCCCGCCCCCGGCCGAGGAGCCACCCCGTGATCTTCAAGGTTCGCCCCGACACCGCCCGACTCGGCCAGGACGCCTACGACGCGTACACGACGGCCGTAGAGAACCGTTCCGTGAGCGGCGAGGAACTGCCCGAGTGGGCCGCCCTGTCGCGCCCCGTACAGAACGCGTGGAACCTCGCCGCCGAGGCCGTACGGCACCGCGTCGAGCTGAACGCGTAGACCGAGCAGGGGGTGAGCCGTGGCCCGCCCCATCACCGACGACGACCGCCGGCGCGTCCGCGAACTGCACGCGCAGGACAAGAGCCGCAACGAGATCGCCCGCGAGATCGGCCGCTCGCCCTCGACCGTGTCGAAGATCGCCGGACAGTTCGAACCGCCCCTGTCCTTCGACCGTGCCCCGCAGGTCGAGGCCGCGACGCGTGTCCGTACTGCCGACCTCGCCGCGCGCCGCGCCGCCCTCGCGATCGGCCTACAGGACGACGCCGAACGGCTACGAGGACAGCTCTGGTCGCCCACCATCTACGGCGAGTTCGCCGGCAAAGAGGGTGACTGGCAACACGTCAACCTCGACCAGCCGCGTTTCGTCGACCAACGCCAGATCATCGCGTCCGTACAGACCGCCGTCGGTACCTCGCTGCGCCTCGCCCCGGCCGAGGGTGGCGAGAACGCCGAGCAGGTGCGTTCGATGCTCGGCGCGCTCGGCGAGGCACTGACGCAGGCCGCCCACGAAGACGGGGGCGCCGCCGGGGGGTGAGCCGCGTTGCTCGACCTCGACCGGTTGCCCCTGTCCCGCAAGCAACTCCGTTCCATCGGACAGGCCACGGCCCGCATCAATTTGTGGCACGGCTCCGTCCGGTCCGGGAAGACGATCGCCTCGCTACTGGCGTTCGTGATCGCCGTCGCCACGGCCGGACCGTCCGGCCTGATCATCATCGTCGGTCGGTCGCTCCAGACCATCGAGCGCAACGTGTTGGAGCCCCTACAGGACCGCGCGTTGTTCGGGCCCCTCGCCCGGCACATCGTGCACACCCGGGGCGCCACCACGGCCGTGATCCTGGGGCGCACCGTCCACCTGATCGGCGCCGCCGACGCACGCGCCGAGGGCCGGCTACGTGGCCTTACCGCCCAACTCGCCTACGTCGACGAGGCAACCCTGTTGCCCGAGGCGTTTTGGACCCAGCTACTCGCCCGCCTGTCCGTGCCCGGGGCGAGGCTGTACGCGACGACGAACCCCGACTCGCCCCGCCACTGGTTGAAGGTCGGATACCTCGACCGCATCAACGAGTTGGACATGCGGGCATGGCACTTCCGCCTCGCCGATAACCCGTCCCTGTCCGCCGAGTACGTCGCAGCGCTCGCCGCCGAGTACACCGGCCTTTGGCATAAGCGCATGATCGAGGGCGCATGGGTCGTCGCCGAGGGCGCCATCTACAGCGAGTGGGACGAAGACCGACACGTCGTCGACCAACTGCCCACCATGCAACGGCACTTCCTCGGTATCGACTACGGCACGACGAACCCGTTCTCGGCAATCCTGCTCGGCATGGGCGACGACGACCGCCTGTACGCCGTGGCCGAGTGGCGCTTCGACTCCCGCACCGCGCACCGGTCCATGACCGACGCCCAGTACAGCGCCGCCGTCCGCAAGTGGCTTGCCGAGTACCGGCCCCCCGACGCAGCGCCCGGCGCCGGCCGAGGCGTGATGCCGGAGTGGACGTTCGTCGACCCGAGCGCAAAGTCGTTCTCAACTCAGTTGTGGCACGACGACTACCAGGGCGTAGCGCGCGCCGACAACACCGTCGCCGACGGCATCCGGTCCGTGGCCGCCCTGTTCGCCGCCAACCTGTTGCTCGTACACCGGTCATGCGACGGCCTGCTCGGCGAACTGCCCGGTTACTCATGGGACCCCAAGGCGAGCGAGCGCGGCGAGGACGCCCCGTTGAAGATCAACGACCATTCCGTCGACGCGCTGCGCTACGTGATCCACTCGACCGCCCACGAGTGGCGGCACCTACTCGCCCAAGCCGCGTAGGAGGTCGCCGCCATGGCATCCACCCCACCCCTGCACACCGTCGTCCACCTCCCCGTACGCCTCGACATCGCCGGGCACGTGGCCGAGGCCGGAACGATCCCGCTCGACACCGGCAAGCCCACATGGCCGCAGATCGCCGACGCCCTGCGCGACCTCGCCGACGCACTGCTCGACACCGCCAACTCCCCGCCCGGCGAGGACGACGAACAGGAGGTGAGCCGCAATGGCACTTCCTGAGAACGGCGCAGCGTGGCCGCCCCCGCAGTGGGCCCCGTACTACGCCGAGATGCGCACCGATGACGCCTGGTACTCCGGGGACCGCCGGCGGATCGCCCGCGAGTGCGGCGAGGAGGAGCACACCGCGCAGCACCGCCGGGGCCCGTGGAACCGGCGCCGCGAGCAGCCGCGCCGGCCGCGCAATCGGCTGCACGTGCCGTTGCCGTCCGATATCGCCTCGACGTCCGCCGACCTATTGTTCGGCGACATGCCGACGATCAAGGTCGAGGACAAGACGACACAAGCACGCCTCGACACCCTGGTCGACGAAGGCCAGGTGCAGCAGATCTTGCACGGCGGAGCCGAGCAGGGTTCGGCCCTGTCCGGGGTCTATCTGCGTTCCACGTGGGACCGCGAGCTGATCAACCGTCCGATCCTGTCCGTCGTGCAGCCCGACAACGTCGCCCCCGAGTTCCGTTGGGGCATGCTGCGCGCCGCCACCCTGTGGCGGGATCTCCCCGGCTCGACCGCGTCGACGATCCTTCGGCACGTCGAGCGGCACGAGGTCGGTCGCATCCTGCACGGCCTGTACGTGGGCACCCCCGACAACCTGGGGCGTGCCGTCCCTCTGTCCGAGCACCCCGAGACGGCCGACCTGGTCGCCAGTCTCGGCGAGGACGGGGTCAGCGTTGCAACGGGCATCCGCGATCTGACGATCAGCTACGTGCCGAACATCGGGCCCAACCGACTGCACCGGTCGAGCCCCATCGGTCGGTCCGACTTCCAGGGCATCCGCGACCTGTTCGCCTCGCTTGACGACGTGTGGACGTCATGGATGCGCGACATCCGCCTCGCCCGCGCGCGGCTGATCGTTCCTGACGGATACCTCCGGGACTACGGCCCCGGTATGGGCGCAGGGTTCGACGACGACCGCGAGGTCTGGCACTCGCTACGCATGCCGCCCACCGAGGGAAACGGCATCACCCTGAATCAGTTCGAGATCAGGGTCGAGGAGCACCAGCGCACCACCGAAGCCATCATGCGACAGGCCGCCCAGTCCGCCGGGTACAGCGCCCAGTCGTTCGGCCTCGACGGCGGAGGGCAGCCGATCACCGCGACCGAGGTAGACAGCCGCGATTCCCGGTCCATGACGACCCGGGGGAAGAAAGTCGGGTATTGGCGGCCCCCCGTCGCGCAGCAACTGCACGTTCAATTGCAGCTCGACGCCGTGCACTTCGGGCAGCGCATCACGCCCGAACGCCCAACCGTGGCATTCGGCGACGGGGTCGCAGAGTCCGAGCAGAACACCGCGACGACGCTCGAACTGTTGCAGCGCGCCGGCGCAGTGTCGACCGCAACCAAGGTCCGATGGCTGCACCCCGAATGGGAAGACGACCAGGTCGACGCCGAGGTCGCAGCAATCCTCCGAGAGACCGGGGCCGCGGACGTGCCCGACCCTGTCGGTAACTTCCCCCTCACCGCAGCGCCCTAGCTTTCCTCCCTGTTTCCGTCCCCACTTTCAAGAGATTCAGTATCTTCCAAAGGCGGAAGCTCGGCACCCACACTGGGGACCGAGGCAAGGCCAAAAGCCATCCGGATTCGCGCCCCCACCCCTTCAGCGACTGCCCGTCCCGCCTCCTGAACGATTGGATTCACGAAGTGAACCAAAACCACGCCTCCGGAATATGCAAGCAGCAGAGTAGGAACACCTCCTCCCACTCCAATAGCCGTAAACACACCGGCAGCATGCGTTACGACCCTCTCTAGGGTCATCCAGCCTTGTGGAGGTGAGCCGTAGCGCGGAAGGATCGCATCTTCACCAAGAAGGAATCGACGCAGCGCCCAATCCGACGCACCCGCAACTCGCGCGCAGACGGATGTGTACTCGTCAATCACGTCTCCTAACGGATCAATTTCAGTACTGAGCGTGGAATTCATTCCACTTCTGATGAGCTCTAGCTGACCATTCGACAGCACCTGATCGGAAGCCGTGAATTGGACCAGACATCCACGGTTATCTCCATTCTGCATCCGCACCACGTATTGACTGGTTCGCGTAACACTCAACGGCTCGAACCCTTGCGGTGAAAACCCCAAATACTCGCTCATTCACTCCCCCTGCTGCTGTGCTCAGTCGCTGGCAGAAAAGCTAGCCGAGGGGAACACGGAGAGAGGGTGAACGGTGCCGATTCACCCGGGCATGGTCGAGGATCTGGCCGCGACGACGCGTGACACCTACGCCACGGCCGAGGAACGGCTCTTGGGCATCATCGCGCGACAGCTCGCCGCCGGCCTCGAAGCGCCCGGATGGGTCGAGGCCAAGCTCGCCGCCGTTCAGCAGGTGCGACGCAGCGCACAGGCCGTCGTCGACGAGTTGGCCAAGGCAACCCGCCTCGACGTGTTCGACGCGGTCGCCGAGGCATACAACGTCGGACACCGGTCCGCGGTCGCCGAGTTGGGCGCCCTGTCCGACGACGCCCGCCGCCTGGTCGACAACCGCTTGCCGAACGCGCAGGCCGTCGACCGCCTCGCACAGGAAGCCGTCGACGTCGTCACCGCGACGCACCGCGGCATCCTGCGCGCGGTCATCGACACCTTCCGGGCGGTCGTCTCCCGCGTCGCCGCAACGCCCCTGCTCGGCACCGGCACCCGCCGACAGGCCGTGCAAGACGCGCTGCGCGAGTTCGCCAACGCCGGTATCCGGGCGTTCGTCGACAAGGCCGGCCGCCGCTGGTCGCTCCCCTCGTACGCCGAAATGGCCGTACGGACGGCGACCGCGCGCGCCGCGACCGAAGCCCACATGCGCACGCTCGCCGAGCACGGCGTCGACCTGGTCATCGTGTCCAACGCTCCGCGCGAGTGCCCGCTCTGCCGCCCGTGGGAACGCAAGGTACTGACGATCGCAGGCCCGTCCGGACCGCGCACGGTCGAGGTCGAGCACGCCGTCGAGGACGGCCGCATGGTCCGTGTGGACGTCGCCGGCAGCCTCGACGAAGCCCGCGCCGCAGGGCTGCAACACCCCAACTGCCGTCATTCCGTGAGCAGTTACACCCCAGGCTTGACCACGGTCGAGGACGCCGAGCCGGACCCCGACGGGTACGAGGCAGGGCAGCGACAGCGCGCCATCGAGCGGAACATCCGCAAGTGGCGCCGCCGCGAGGCCGCCGCCACGACGCCCGAGGAGAAGCGGGCGTGTGCCGCCAAGGTGCGGGCGTGGCAAGGCAACATGCGCCAACACCTCGCCGACAACCCCGACTTGCGCAGGCTCAGGCAGCGCGAGCAGCCCGGAGCGGGCAACCTCCCCGAGCAGCGCCCGCCGCTTGCGCCCGAGCAGGTCGAGCGCGCCCGCGTGTGGTCCGGCGACGAACAGACGCTCCGCGAGATGGACGACGACCAGCTCGCCGCCGCACTACGGACGCCGCTCGACGACCGCGCCCGCAGCCGGATCGAGGCCGAGACGGACCGCCGCGACCGCGAGGCCCTGCTCGACCGCGCCGCCCCCGGCGGACGCCTGGTCGACGACCTGCTCGGCCTGTCCGACGACGACCTCGCCCGCGTGTGGGCGCACGTCGACGACCGCGACCGCGTACGGATCATGGCGGAGACCGACCGCCGCGACCGCGCCGGCCTGCTACCCGACGTCCGGCCCGACCTGGTCGGTCTGTCCGACGCCCAACTCGCCGCCCGCTACCGCGACGCCGGCACCGGCTCGGAGGGCGCAGCGATCGCCGCGGAGGCCGCGCGCCGCGACCTGCTCGCCCGTACCTTCCCCGGCGGGAACCTGCTCGACGACCTCGCCGCCGTCGGCGACGACGACCTCGCATGGGCCATGCAGTACGCCGACGAGCGCGAACTCTTGCGTATCGCCGGCGAGATGGACCGCCGCGACCGCATCGAGCTACCGCCGCCGGCCGCGACCGGCCATGCCGTCGACGACCTGCTCGCCGACCGCGACGCCCTCGCCGAGACCATGGGCGAGCGCACCCCCGACCCGGACGCGTGGGGCGCCCTCGACGACACCCCGCCGCCCGCCGCCGACACCACGTTTTGGGACGACCTGAAACGGGCCGCCGGCCGGCTGTACCGGGAGGACGACGAGGACCACGACGAGCGGCACAAGATCACCCGCCGCGAGGCCCGCGCCCTGTACGACGAGTACGTGTATCGGCAGTACCTCGCCGCCGAGGACGCCACGAACGGGTACCTGCTCAACAAGGCCGCCCGCGCCGCCGGGCACAGCCCCGCTTCCCTGTTCTCCGGTCCGGCCCGCATCGCGTACGCGAGGGCGTCGGACGAGCTGAAAGAGTGGTGGGCGACGCATGGGCGCCTCACCCAGGCCGAGTTCATCGAGCAGGCGACCGGCAAGGCCCAGCGATGGGCCGACGGCGCCCGCAAGAACGAGTCCGACCAGCAGAACCGGAGATGACCATGGGCGCGCGCGAGGACGTCATCAGAGCCATGCAGGAAGGGGCAACGGCCGGCCAGCAGGACGACCCGCCGACCGTGTGCCCGTATCCCGGAACGTCGATCCTGAGGACCGCGTGGATACGTGGCTATGCCCGCGCCCGGCCGGTGCAGCAGGGGGCCCAGTCCGCTGACTGAGCCCCCCTTCTGCTACTGCTTACTCACCTCGGGATGTCCCTCAAGATCCCTGCATTGACCGTTCAGGGTCCGTCGAGCCATCCAACGCCGGTGAAGTTCGCACCCCAGCCTGACGAGGTAGTAAGCAATCTGGGCCATGTCCCCCAGATCCTGCATAGTTATTTCCCATCTACGCGGCGCCCCCTCAAAGAGGGGTTGCCGTCGTTCCCCGTGCAAGGAGAACGAAGAGACAGCCGTCAACGGCAGACGGCTCCCGCCCGGGACTTTAGGCAGGGGGCGGTTGATGTCCCACCTGCCGTGACTCCAAAGCCCGTTGTCTTGGTTCCGAGATTCACCCATATGGGCCTGCCAGGAGCAGGCCCTTTTCGTTTGTCCGCACCCGGCCGGCGCCAGGCGCGCGCGGCCCCTGACACCGTCCCAGGAGGACCCCGTGTCGACTCCCGCCCCCGCCGCCCCGGCCGCACCGCAGGGCGTCCCGGATGAGCTTCTGCGCCCACTCGGGCAGTGCCGCGACGTCCTGCACGTCGC
>NZ_JAEQAZ010000255.1 GCF_016654115.1 Streptomyces sp. MBT53 | reverse complement strand
TCAACGCGGCGTACGCGGAGGGCGGCCCCAACCTCACCGTCCAGACCGTCGAGAACATGACCCATGTGAAGATCGACCACTACATGGAGGTCGACTTCACCAGCTTCATGAAGACCGTCGACGTCCTGGGCGGCGTGAAGATCTGCACCGCCGAACCCCTGAAGGACTCGTACACCGGCCTCGACCTCCCCGCCGGCGCCCACACCCTGATGGGCGGTCAGGCCCTCCAGTACGTCCGCTCGCGGCACGTCGACGGTGCCTCCGACCTCGGCCGGATGAAGCGCCAGCAGCGCTTCCTCGCCGCGCTGATCGACCAGGCCACCTCCTCCGGGGTGCTGCTGAACCCGCTGAAGTTCCGTGACGTGACCCGCGCGGTCCTCGGCTCGGTCCGCGCGGACAAGGGCTTCGGCACCGACGAACTCCTCGACCTCGGCCGCGCGATGCGCAGCTTCTCGCCCTCCTCCTCCGAGTTCACCACCGTGCCCATCGGGCAGATGGGATACGTCGTGAAGGGCATCGGCTCCACCCTGAAGTGGGACGAGCCGAAGGCGGCGAAGCTCTTCGAGGCCCTGCGCGACGACAAGCCGCTGACCGTGCACCGGGCGCCGCGCGCGGGCGCCGTGAAGGTGGACGTGGCCCCGCAGCAGATCCAGGTCCAGGTGGAGAACGGCACGGCGACGGCCGGTCTCGGCAAACGCGTCGACGCGGCCCTGGCGGCGACCGGCTTCCGTACGACGCACCTGCCGGTGAGCGCCGCCGACCACGCCGTACGACGGACGGTCGTCGCCTACGACCCCCGCTGGGACCGGTCCGCGAAGTCCCTCGCGGCGGCGCTGCCCGGGAGCGAGCTGCGGGCGGTGAAGGGGCAGGGGCCGCTGCTGAAGGTGATCGCCGGGAGCGACTTCAAGCAGGTCACGCGGGTGCGGGCGGCTGATGTGCCGCAGGGCGGGTCCGGGGTGGTGACCGGGGACGAGGTGGGGTGCTCCTGAAAAAGTGTGTCACTTTCGGCGATTTCCGTGACACTTTTTCGGAGAGGGCCCCCCACCCCGGCCCGTGAGGTCAGTCGTCGAGGCCCTCAGCCGCCCGCTTCTCGCGCAGTTCCATGATCGCGCGGCGGCGGGACAGCCGGTGGGTGCGGCGGATCTGCGCCTCCTGGCAGCGGCGCTCGTCGCGCTCGGTCTCCGGGATCACCGGCGGTACGGCCCGGGGCCTGCCGTCGGCGTCGACGGCGGCGAACACCAGATACGCCGAGCCGACCTGGGTGGCCGGGGTCGACTCGTTCCACCGCTCGGCCAGGACCCGCACGCCGACCTCCATCGAGGTCCGGCCGGTCCAGTTGACCTGCGCCTTCACATGGACGAGGTCACCGACCCTGACCGGTTCCAGGAACGCCATCTCGTCCATCGACGCGGTGACGGCCGGTCCGCCGCTGTGCCGCCCGGCGACCGCGCCCGCCGCGTCGTCCACCAGCTTCATGATCACCCCGCCGTGCACGGTCCCGAGCAGGTTCGTGTCGGCGTTGGTCATGATGTGGCTGAGGGTGGTGCGGGAGGCGGACGTCGGCTTCCCCGGCAGATCTGTCATGGTCATCACCCTATGCCGAGTGGACATCTGCGGACTTTGTGTTGGCTTCGCAACAGCAGTGCCCTGATTTTCCTACGACCCTTGTATCGGGCATGGTCGCTACCTGCACACTGGGCCCCATGAACGATTGGCCCGAGGGATGGTCCGGCGGCAACCGCGGCAACGAGTACGGACGCGGTGGCGCGAACGCACAGCCGGAGAGCGCACGCGTGATGCGCCAGGTACGACGCGGCCCGCAGGCCCCGCCGTACGGCGCCGGAGTCCCGCCGCAGCCGTCGTACACGGGCGGCCAGGGCTATGACGAGGGCCAGCAGGGCTACGGCCAGGGCGGCTACGACAACGGCTACGACGGCTACAACACCGGCCAGGTCTACGGCGGCGGTGGCCCGGTCGGCCCCGAGGGCCCCGACGACGGGCGCGGTCCGCGCCGCGCGCCCAACTGGCGCCGCCGCATCAAGTGGACCGCGATCACCGTGGTCACCGTGCTGGTCGCGACCACCATCGGCACCTACTTCTGGGCCGACTCCAAGCTGAACCGCGACGTCGACCTGTCGAAGGTCATCGACCGGCCGGCGGGCGGCGACGGCACGAACTACCTGATCGTCGGCTCCGACAGCCGCGAAGGCCTGACGGCGGCCGAGAAGAAGAAGCTGCACACCGGTTCCGCCGAGGGCAAGCGCACCGACTCGATGATGATCCTGCACGTCGGCGACAGCGGCGACACGCTGATCTCGCTGCCGCGCGACTCGAACGTCACGATCCCGTCGTACGTGGGCTCCACCTCGGGCAAGACGTACAAGAACACGGGCCGCCAGACGAAGCTCAACGCGGCGTACGCGGAGGACGGCCCGACGCTCCTGGTGCGCACGGTCGAATACAACATGGGCCTGCACATCGACCACTACGTCGAGATCGGCTTCAACGGCTTCGCGGACATCGTGGACGCGGTCGGCGGTGTCACGCTCACCATCGACAAGGGCTTCAAGGACTCGTACTCGGGCGCGAACTTCAAGGCGGGCAAGCAGACCCTGAACGGCGAGGAGGCCCTGGCCTTCGTCCGCACCCGGCACGCGTTCGCCGCGTCCGACCTCCAGCGCACCAAGAACCAGCAGAAGTTCCTGTCGGCCCTGGCCCACCAGGTGGCAACACCCGGCACCCTCCTGAACCCCTTCAAGCTCTACCCGACCCTCGGCGCCGGCCTCGACTCCCTCTCCGTCGACAAGGACATGTCGCTCTGGGACCTGGCGTCCATGTTCTGGGCCATGAAGGGCGTCAGCGGCGGCGACGGCACGTCGATGAACATGCCGATCTCCGGCTCCACCGGCGGCAACCTCCTCTGGGACAAGGCGAAGGTCAAGACCCTGGTCAACGAGCTGAACAACGACCAGAAGGTCACGGTCTCCGGTAACTGAAGCCCGCGGGTCAGGCCCTGCCGCACGCCAGCAAGGCGATGTGCGGCAGGGCCAACTCGTGTTCCCCGGTGGCGAATTCACCGGCCAGCCGTGCGTACTCCTGCCTGATCCGGACGAGCGTCCCCTCCTCCTGCGAGGTGACGATGAGCCCGGCGGTGGCTACACCGGCCGCGGCTCCGCCCCACCATTCGTCGACGGTGGTGCGGTGGTCCCACTCCAGCTCGACGGCCCGGGCGTCCGTGAAGCCGGCCTCGCGGAGCAGCTCCGCGAACCCCGCCGCCGTACGCCCGAAGTCCTCCACGGGATCGAGTCGGGGCAGATCCTCCGGCACCACGGCGCCCGCCGCCGCGAACGCTCGTCCGAACAACTCCTGTCCGGCGCCGCGTCGGGCACCCCACAGCGTCAGCGCGATCCGGCCGCCCGGCCTCAGTACGCGGCGCAGTTCGGCGAGGGCGGCGCGGGGGCGACCGACGTGGTTGATGACGAAGTTGCCGAGGACGGTGTCGAACTCGCCGTCGGGGAAGGGGAGTTCGGGCAGTGCGGCGATCTGCGCCTCGACTCCCGCCGCCCGTGCGGCGGCCACCATCCCGGCGTCGGCGTCCACGGCCCGCACTCGCGCGCCCCGCGCCAGCGCGGCCAGGGCCGCCGTACCGGTCCCGGTGCCGGTGTCGAGGACGTACGTCCCGGCCCGGACCTCCGCCGCGTCCAGCAGGCGCTCCACGGGGTGTGCGCAGAGCAGTGCGAAGCTCGCCGCATAGGCGTGGGCACGGCCGGCCCACATCGTGCGTTCGGCGATGTCGAAGGTCACTGTGGCCTGGGTCGGATCGTCGGGCATGGGCCGCAGCATGCCCGACGAAGCAACGAGGGCACCCGCGCGGGGTGCCCTCGGTACCGCTTGTCGCGCTCGTCGATTACGGCAGGTTGCGTGCCATCACGATGCGCTGGACCTGGTTGGTGCCCTCGTAGATCTGGGTGATCTTCGCGTCGCGCATCATGCGCTCCACCGGGTAGTCACGGGTGTAGCCGTAGCCGCCGAGGAGCTGGACCGCGTCGACGGTGACCTCCATCGCCACGTCCGAGGCGAAGCACTTGGCCGCCGCGCCCTGGAAGGTGAGGTTCTTGTCGCCGCGCTCCGAGGCGGCGGCCGCCTGGTAGGTCAGGGCGCGGGCCGCCTCGATCTTCATGGCCATGTCGGCCAGCATGAACTGGATGCCCTGGAAGTCGGCGATCGGCTTGCCGAACTGCTTGCGCTCCTTGACGTAGCCCTTGGCGTAGTCGAGGGCGCCCTGGGCGATGCCGAGGGCCTGGGCCGCGATGGTGATGCGGGTGTGGTCCAGGGTCTTCATCGCCGTGGCGAAGCCGGTGCCCTCGGCGCCGATCATGCGGTCGGCGGGGATGCGGACGTTGTCGAGGTAGACCTCGCGGGTCGGGGAGCCCTTGATGCCGAGCTTCTTCTCCGGGGCGCCGAAGGAGACACCCTCGTCGGACTTCTCGACGACGAACGCGCTGATGCCCTTGGAGCGCTTCTCGGGGTCCGTCACGGCCATCACCGTGTAGTACTCGGAGACGCCCGCGTTGGTGATCCAGCGCTTCACGCCGTTGAGGACGTAGTGGTCGCCGTCGCGGACCGCCTTCGTCTTCATGCCGGCCGCGTCCGAGCCCGCGTCCGGCTCGGAGAGGGCGTACGAGAACATCGCGTCGCCCTTGGCGAGCGGGGTCATGTACCGCTTCTTCAGGTCCTCGGAGCCGGAGAGGATCACCGGGAGCGAGCCCAGCTTGTTCACCGCGGGGATGAGGGAGGAGGACGCGCAGACGCGGGCCACCTCCTCGATCACGATCACCGTGGCCAGCGCGTCCGCGCCGGTGCCGCCGTACTCCTCGGGCACGTGGACGGCGTGCAGGTCGTTCGCCACCAGGGCGTCGAGCGCCTCCTGCGGGAAGCGGGACTCCTCGTCCACCGCTGCGGCGTACGGCGCGATCTTCGCCTCGGCCAGTGAGCGGATCGCGTCGCGGAGCATGTCGTGCTCCTCTGACGGGCGGTACAGGTCGAAGTCAGCCGATCCGGCCAAGGTCTCTCACGCTCCAAGGACGCTGTGATGACGGCGCTAATTACCGTTAAGTAACCCAAATTTTAGGGGCCCGCCCACGGGAGTGATACGTGAGCTTGGCGACAGGGGGAAAGTTGCCCGTCAGGACCGCCGACTATGCTCGGGCGCGCATCGCCCGCGTACACCTTCTGGAGCATTCATGGCCCTCAAGATCACCGTGATCGGCACCGGCTATCTCGGCGCCACGCACGCCGCGGCCATGGCCGAGCTGGGCTTCGAGGTGCTGGGCCTTGACGTCGTGCCCGAGAAGATCGCGATGCTCCAGCGGGGTGAGGTCCCGATGTACGAACCGGGGCTCGAGGAACTGCTGCGCAAGCACGTCGCGGGGATCGAGGGATCGAGCGGGCGGCTGCGGTTCACCATGGACTGGGCGGAGGTCGCCGCGTTCGGCGATGTCCACTTCGTGTGTGTGAACACCCCGCAGAAGCACGGCGAGTACGCCTGCGACATGAGCTACGTCGACGCCGCCGTCGCCTCGCTCGCGCCGCATCTCACCGGCCCCGCGCTCGTCGTCGGCAAGTCCACCGTGCCGGTCGGTTCGGCGGACCGCCTGGCCGCCTATCTCGCCGCGCACGCGCCCGCCGGCACGGACGCCGAGCTGGCCTGGAACCCGGAGTTCCTGCGCGAGGGCCTCGCCGTAGAGGACACCCTGCGCCCGGACCGGATCGTGGTCGGCGTACGCAGCGAGCGGGCCGAGAAGCTGCTGCGCGAGGTCTACGCGGTGCCGGTCGGGGCCGGGACGCCGTTCGTGGTGACCGACTTCCCGACCGCCGAGCTGGTGAAGACGGCCGCGAACTCCTTCCTCGCCACCAAGATCTCCTTCATCAACGCGATGGCCGAGGTCTGCGAGGCCGCCGACGGCGACGTCGTGAAGCTGGCCGAGGCGATCGGGCACGACGAGCGGATCGGCCGGAAGTTCCTGCGGGCCGGGATCGGCTTCGGCGGCGGCTGTCTGCCCAAGGACATCCGGGCGTTCATGGCGCGCGCCGGTGAACTGGGCGCCGACCAGGCCCTGACCTTCCTGCGCGAGATCGACTCCATCAACATGCGGCGGCGCGGCCAGATGGTGGAGATGACCCGCGAGGCGCTCGGCGGCGGCTCCTTCCTGGGCAAGCGGGTCGCCGTGCTCGGCGCGACCTTCAAGCCCGACTCGGACGACGTCCGCGACTCCCCCGCACTGAACGTCGCCGGCCAGATCCACCTCCAGGGCGGCCAGGTCACCGTCTACGACCCCAAGGGCATGGACAACGCGCTGCGGCTGTTCCCGACGCTCGGCTACGCCGACACCGCCGTAGAAGCGGTACGGGGCGCCGATGTCGTCCTGCACCTGACGGAGTGGCGGGAGTTCCGGGAGCTGGACCCGGCGGCGCTCGGCGAGGCCGTACGCGCCCGGGTGGTCCTGGACGGGCGCAACGCGCTCGACCCGCAGCTGTGGCGGAAGGCGGGCTGGACGTTCCGCGCGATGGGCCGTCCCACCGCGTAGCACGGGGAGAGCCGAGGCGACGCCGGTCCGGCCGAGGCTCAGTCGGCCGGACCGGCGTCTGGCTGCATTCTGCACCACTGGGCTGTGCTCGTCGCCCGGACCGCTCAAGTCACCTCCGTCGAGGGCTACTTGGCCCGGTACCGGCGCATCTTCGCGCGCGCCCCGCACACCGCCATCGAGCACCAGCGGCCCCGGCCCGCCGGGCTGCGGTCGTAGTACGCCCAGTGGCAGGTCGGTGCCTCGCAGGCCTTGAGGCGGGGCCAGGTGCCCGCGACGAGGGACTGGGCGATCGCGGACGCGACGCGCGAGAGCAGGGGTTCCGGGTCGGCGGGGGCGAGCCGGGCGGAGCCGTCACGGTCGTCGAGCGCGAGCAACAGCGGGGCGCGCGCGAGGAGTTCACCGAGCGGGGTCACGTCCTGGTGCGCGGGGTGGCCCGCGTGGGCGAGCAGGGCGGCGCGCAGGGACTCGCGGAGTTCACGGGCCGGTGGGACCTGGTGCGCGGTGAGTCCGAAGGGGGCCCGGCCGTCCTCCGTGTCGAGTGCGTCGGCGCCCGCCTCGATGTCCAGCGTGTTCACCAGCGCCTCGATCAGGGCCAGGTCGCCGGGCGCGGGAACTCTCTCACTCATGCTTGCGACGTTACCTCCTATGCGGGAGCATGAGGTAACCGTTACCGGCTGACGCCCCATATGGGTAACCCGAAGGAGTCCGTCATGGCCATCGCCAAGCTGGGTACCGTCGTCCTGGACTGTCCCGACCCGCACGCCCTCGCCACGTTCTACGCCGGCGTCCTGGGCGGCACCGTCGCAGCGGAGGACGGCGGCGACTGGGTGGACCTGAACGTGCCCGGCGGACAGACGCTGGCGTTCCAGGAGGCACCCGGCCACGTACCGCCGAAGTGGCCCGCGCCCGGCGACTCCCAGCAGTTCCACCTGGACCTGACCGTGGAGGACCTGGACGCGGCCGAGAAGGACGTCCTGGCGCTGGGCGCGACCCCGCTGGACACCGACGACCGCTCGCGCGCCTGGCGGGTGTACGCCGACCCGGCGGGGCACCCGTTCTGCCTCTGCGCCTGCTGACCCAGGAGGTCACCTTGACTGCCGTACGTTTCCGTTCCACCGTGATCGACTGCCCGGACCCCCTCGCGCTCGCCGGCTTCTACGCCGGCGTCCTCGGCGGCACCCCCCGCGCAACCGACGAGGAGTGGGTCGTCCTCGACATCCCGGACGGCCCGCGGATCGCCTTCCAGCGGGTGACGGAGTACGTCCCGCCCGAGTGGCCGCGCGCGGACCGGCCGCAGCAGTTCCACCTCGACTTCGACGCCGGGTCGACGTGGGAGGAGATCGAGGCGGCGGAGAAGGCCGTACTGGCGCTCGGCGCGCGGCTGTTGGAGCGGCAGGACAAGGAGGACTTCCGGGTGTACGCCGATCCGGTGGGGCACCCCTTCTGCCTCTGCCGGATCGACCACTAGACCTTTCCGTCGGATCTACCCGTCCAGCTCGGCGATCTTCGCCGTCGACGGCTCGCGGCGCTGCTGGGCGGCGCGGGCCGTGAAGTCGGCGCTGCGCAGGGCGCGTTGGACGTTGCCCCAGCTGAGCAGCGCGAGGTCGGCCTCGGACCAGCCGCGGTGCAGGAGCTCGGCGAAGAGGTTCGGGTAGCAGGAGGCGTCGGCGAGATCCTGCGGGTGGGCGGTGCCGGCGTCGTAGGTGCCGGACAGGGCGACGGACTCCGGGCCCGCGATCCGGCGGACGTGGTCGAGGTGGTCGGCGACGTCCCGGACGGACGGGCCGGTCTGCTCGGCGGTGAGCGGCACCATGCACAGGCCCTTGGCGGCACCGACCGCGGCGAGGAGTTCGTCGGGGAGGTTCGCCGGGTGCGGGCGCAGGGTGCGGGCGGCGGAGCGGGTGAACAGGACCGGCGCCTTCGAGGCGGCGAGCGCGCGACGGATCGTCTCCTCGGAGGCGCCGGAGAGGTCGGCGAGCACCCCGAGCCGGTTCATCTCGCGGACGACCTCCTCGCCGAACCGGGTCAGCCCCGCCTCGCTCGCCCAGGACACCCCGGACAGCGTGAGGACCCGGAGCCCCAGCGCGTGCAGCGAGCGCAGGATGCCCAGCGAGTCGCCGAGCGCGGGCGCTCCGGCGGGGCCCAGCAGCACGGCGACCCGGCCGCAGTTGCGCACGTCGGTGGTCTGCCCGGCGGTGTACGCCAGCCGCAGCCCCTCCGGGTGGGCGCGGACCACGGTGTTCACCAGGTCGAGCTGCTCCAGGGTCGCGCCCACCGCCCGGTCCCCGGCCAGCCCCTCCGGCAGGTGCAGCGACCAGAACAGCGCGCCGACATGCCCCTCCCGCAACCGCGGCACATCGGTGTCCACGGAACTCTCCCCCAGCTCCAGGTCGAACCACGGCAGATGCCGCAGCGCCCACGGCAGCCCGCTGTAGCCGTCGGCGACCGGATGCGCGGCGAGGATGGCCCGGGCGCGCTCCAGCGGGGCGGCGGCCGGGTCGGAGACGGGGTCGTACGGCTCCGGGGTGTCCGGCGGGAACGGCCCGGCGGGAAAGGGCTCATGGACCAAGTCGTCGAGCTCGCCGACCTCGGTCGTCGCGTGCAGTTGGTCCTGGAGGTCGGCCATCGCGTGCTCCGTACGTCGTTACGGCAGTACGGTCACCGTCGCACGCCGACGTGGTGGCTTCCTGGTGGGCGGGGCGTTCGGGGTACGGCGCGGAAGTGGGCACTCCCGCGCCGCGCAGCCCACCCGTTCCTCAGCCGTCCAGCGACTCGATCGTCGCGTTCGACGGCCCCCGCGTCGCCCGGAGCTCGCGCGCCACGTCCTCCGCCGCGCCCAGCACCCGTACCGCGTTCTGCCAGGTCAGCTTGGCCAGGTCGGTCCTCGACCAGCCGCGGTCCAGCAGCTCGGCGATCAGGTTCGGATAGCCCGAGACGTCGTTCAGCCCGTCCGGGGTGAAGGCCGTCCCGTCGTAGTCGCCGCCGATGCCGAGGTGGTCGACGCCCGCGACCTCGCGCATGTGGTCGAGGTGGTCGGCGACCGTGGCGACGGTGGCGACCGGACGCGGGTGGAGTTCCTCGAAGGCGCGGTGGACCTTCATCGCCTCTTCGGTGGTCTCCAGGTGGTGCAGCCCGTGCGCCCGCATGTTGTCGTCGGCGGCGGCCGTCCAGTCGACGGCGGCCTGGAGCACGAACTTCGGCACGAACGTCACCATCGCCATACCGCCGTTGCCGGGCAGCCGCTCCAGCACGTCGTCCGGGATGTTGCGCGGGTGGTCGCAGACGGCCCGCGCCGACGAGTGCGAGAAGATCACCGGCGCGCGCGTCGCGTCCAGCGCGTCGCGCATCGTCGTGGCCGCCACGTGCGAGAGGTCGACGAGCATGCCCTCGCGGTTCATCTCCCGCACGACCTCCCGGCCGAACGCCGACAGTCCGCCGACCCCCGGTTCGTCCGTCGCCGAGTCCGCCCACGCCACGTTGTCGTTGTGGGTGAGCGTCATGTAGCGCACGCCGAGGGCGTACAACCCCCGCAGTGTGCCGAGAGAGTCGGCGATCGAGTGCCCGCCCTCCGCACCCATCAACGAGGCGATACGCCCCTCCGCCCGCGCCGCTTCCATGTCGGCGGCGGTCAGCGCGGGCGCCAGCTCCTGCGGATAGCGGGCGAGCAACTGCCGTACGCAGTCGATCTGTTCGAGCGTCGCAGGCACCGGGTCGGGCAGGTCCGACTGGACGTACACCGACCAGTACTGCGCACCGACCCCGCCCTCGCGCAACCGCGGCAGGTCGGTGTGCAGATGCGCGTTCTGGTGTACGGCGATGTCGCGGGCGTCGAGGTCGTAGCCGACCTGCTTGCGCAGCGCCCAGGGCAGGTCGTTGTGCCCGTCGACGACAGGGAACTCGCGAAGCAGTTCGCGGGCCTGGTCCAGCGACGTCGTCCCCGTCATCCCGGTCACTTCCCGAAGCCGAAGCCGCTGCCGCCGCTCCCGCTGTCGACCTTGGCGCGCAGCCGCTTGCCCTTCTCGGTGGCCTGGTCGTTCAGCTCCTGCTGGAACTCCCGCATCCGGACGAGGAGTTCCTCGTCGTGGGTGGCCAGGATGCGGGCCGCGAGCAGCCCCGCGTTGCGCGCGCCGGCGACCGAGACGGTGGCGACGGGGACACCGGCCGGCATCTGCACGATGGAGAGCAGCGAGTCCATGCCGTCGAGGTACTTCAGCGGTACGGGGACGCCGATCACCGGCAGCGGGGTCACCGAGGCGAGCATGCCCGGGAGGTGGGCGGCGCCGCCCGCGCCCGCGATGATCACCTTGAGGCCGCGGCCGTCGGCCTGCTCGCCGTACGTGATCATCTCGCGGGGCATGCGGTGCGCGGAGACGACGTCGACCTCGTAGGCGATCTCGAACTCGTCGAGCGCCTTCGCGGCGGCCTCCATGACGGGCCAGTCGGAGTCCGACCCCATGACGATTCCTACGACGGGTCCTGCGACGGAGCTCATTCGGTGATCGTGCCTCTCAGATAGCCGGCTGCGTGGCGGGCGCGGTCCAGGACGTCGGCCAGGTCGGTGCCGTAGGTGTTGACGTGGCCCACCTTGCGGCCGGGCTTCACGTCCTTGCCGTACATGTGGATCTTCAGCTGGGGGTCGCGGGCCATGCAGTGCAGGTACGCGGAGTACATGTCCGGGTAGTCGCCGCCCAGGACGTTGCACATGACGGTCCAGGGGGCGCGCGCCCGCGGGTCGCCCAGCGGGAGGTCGAGGACCGCGCGGACGTGGTTGGCGAACTGGCTGGTGACCGCGCCGTCCTGGGTCCAGTGGCCGGAGTTGTGCGGGCGCATGGCGAGTTCGTTGACGAGGATGCGGCCGTCGGCGGTCTGGAACAGTTCGACGGCGAGATGGCCGACGACCCCGAGTTCCTTGGCGATGCGCAGCGCCATCTCCTCGGCCTGGAGGGCGAGGGACTCGTCGAGGTCGGGGGCGGGCGCGATGACGGTGTCGCAGACGCCGTTCACCTGCTGGGACTCGACGACCGGGTAGGCGACGGCCTGGCCGTGCGGGGAGCGGACGACGTTCGCCGCCAGCTCCCGCACGAAGTCGACCTTCTCCTCCGCGAGGACCGGGACACCGGCGCGGAAGGGCTCGGCGGCCTCCTCCGGGCTGTCGACGACCCACACGCCCTTGCCGTCGTAGCCGCCGCGCACGGTCTTGAGGACGACGGGAAATCCTCCCCCACTCTCGGCTCCGCTCGAGCGGGAGGTGCCCGCACCCTCCGCCGCGAAGGCGACCACGTCCGCCGGGTCGGCGACGATGCGGTGCCTCGGGCACGGCACACCGATCTCGACGAGCTTCGCCCGCATCACGCCCTTGTCCTGGGCGTGCACGAGCGCGTCCGGGCCCGGGCGCACGGGGATGCCGTCCGCCTCCAGGGCGCGCAGATGCTCGGTGGGTACGTGTTCGTGATCGAAGGTGATCACATCGCAGCCCCGCGCGAAGTCACGCAGCGTGTCGAGGTCGCGGTAGTCGCCGATGACGACATCGCCGACGACCTGCGCCGCGGAATCCTGAGGGGTGTCACTGAGGAGCTTGAATCTGATGCCGAGCGGGATGCCCGCCTCGTGTGTCATACGAGCGAGCTGCCCCCCGCCGACCATGCCGACTACCGGGAACGTCACTCCCCCAGGGTATCGGTCACTCCGCGGCGGCCCGATTTCCCTACCTCTTACCGTTCTTTTCCGGGTCTCTTCCCGACCTGTGAGCCGCTTCACGGGCGGCGGAGGAATGCGATGGTTAGCATGGCTGGGTCGACGAATCCGCGATGACATCCGAGATGACAGGGGCCTGCACACCCATGGAACGTGGTTCCGAAGGGCCTTTCAAACGGCTCGCGCGCGAGGTCGCCAAGTTCGGCGCGGTGGGCGTGGTGGGCACCGTGGTGAACTTCGCGGTCTCCAACCTGCTGTGGCACCTGACCAGCCTGCAGGCCGTGCGCGCCAATGTGATCGCGACGATCGTCGCCATCGGGTGCAACTACATCGGCTTCCGCTACTTCACCTACCGTGACCGCGACAAGAGCGCCCGCACCAAGGAACTCACCCTGTTCCTGGCGTTCAGCCTGGTCGGCCTGGTGATCGAGAACGGCGTCCTGTTCGCGGCGATCTACGGCTTCGGCTGGGACAGCTCGCTGCAGCGCAACGTCTTCAAGGTGCTCGGCATCGGCATCGCGACACTGTTCCGCTTCTGGTCGTACCGCACCTGGGTGTTCAAGACGCTGCCGGCCGAGGAAGCGGTCGTGGAGACCGACGCTTTTCCTAAGCCGTCGCAGCCGCTGCCCCGCCCCAAGCAGCACGTGAGCTGAACCGAACCACCCCGCCCGTCGCCGCTCTCAGCGGACCGTGGGCTCCTCGTCCTCCACGGGCAGCCGCTTCGTCGGCGGCGTACGCGAGAGGAACAGCCCGAACACCGGCGGCTGCAGCTGCAGCATCTCCAGCCGGCCGCCGTCCGCCTCCGCGAGATCCCGGGCCACCGCCAGACCGATCCCCGTGGAGTTGCGGCCGCTGATCGTCCGCTCGAAGATCCGCGCACCGAGATCGGTCGGAACCCCCGGACCCTCGTCCGTGACCTCCACGACAGCCTGGTTGCCGGTGACACGGGTGCGCAGGGCGACCGTACCGCCGCCGTGCATGAGCGAGTTCTCGATCAGCGCGGCCAGCACCTGGGCTACGGCCCCCGGGGTGCCGACCGCCTGCAGATGCCGCTTGCCGGAGCTGACGATCGCGCGGCCCGCACTGCGGTAGGCGGGCCGCCACTCGGCGAGCTGCTGCTGGATGACCTCGTCGAGGTCGAAGGAGACGGCGGAGCCGGTACGGGGGTCGCGCGCGTTGGTCAGCAGCCGCTCCACGACGTCGGTGAGCCGCTCGACCTGCGTGAGCGCGATCGTCGCCTCCTCCTTCACCGTGTCCGGGTCATCCGTGAGGGTGATCTCCTCAAGGCGCATGGACAGCGCGGTCAACGGCGTACGCAGCTGGTGCGAGGCGTCCGCGGCGAGCCGACGCTCGGCGGTGAGCATGCGGGCGATGCGCTCGGCGGAGGAGTCGAGGACATCGGCGACCCGGTCCAGCTCGGGAACGCTGTAGCGCTTGTGCCGGGGCCGCGGGTCACCCGACCCCAGCCGCTCGGCGGTCTCCGCGAGGTCGGTGAGCGGCGAGGCGAGCCGGTTGGCCTGCCGTACCGCGAGCAGTACGGCGGCCACCACGGCGAGCAGCGCCACGGCACCGATGATGAGCAGCGTCCGCCCGACCTCGCGGGTCACGGTCGAGCGCGGCTCCATCACGGTGACCGTCTCGCCCTCCTCGCCCTTGGCGGTCGAGCGGATGACGTCACCCGTCGGCTTGGTGCCGACCTCGATCACCGGGTCGCCCGGGATGCGGATCACGGCGTAGCGATCCTCGGTGACCTGCGTCCGCAGCACCTCCGAGTCGACGATCTCCGCGCCGAGGATCCGGCTGTCCACGATGCTCGCCAGCCTCAGCGCCTCGGAATCCACCCGTTCCTGGGCGCTGTTGCTGATCGTGCGCGTCTCGACGATGACAAGGGACACACCGAACACGGCGATGACCACGAGCACCACGGCGAGCGTGGACTGGATGAGCCGACGACGCACGGGGGGCTAGCTCTTCTCGAACCGGAAACCCACACCACGCACGGTGGCGATGTACCGGGGGTTGGCCGCGTCGTCACCGAGCTTCTTGCGCAGCCAGGAGATGTGCATGTCGAGGGTCTTGGTGGACGACCACCACGTGGTGTCCCAGACCTCGCGCATCAACTGGTCACGGGTCACCACCCGCCCGGCGTCCCGCACGAGCACCCGCAGCAGGTCGAACTCCTTGGCGGTGAGCTGGAGTTCCTCGTCGCCCATCCACGCGCGGTGCGACTCGACGTCGATACGGACGCCGTGCGTGGCGGGCGGCTGCGCGGGCTCGGCGGCGCCGCGCCGGAGCAGGGCCCGGACACGGGCGAGCAGTTCGGCGAGCCGGAAGGGTTTGGTCACGTAGTCGTCGGCGCCCGCGTCGAGGCCTACGACGGTGTCCACCTCGTCGGCGCGCGCGGTCAGGATGAGGATGGGGACGGTGTGGCCCTCGGCGCGCAGTCGGCGGGCCACTTCCAGGCCGTCCATGCCGGGCAGGCCCAGGTCCAGGACACACAGGTCGATGCCGCCCTGGATGCCGGCATCGAGGGCTGTAGGTCCGTCCTCGCGCACCTCGACCTCGTAACCTTCCCGTCGCAAAGCGCGGGCCAGCGGCTCCGAGATGGACGCGTCGTCCTCGGCGAGCAGTACACGGGTCATGAGGTGATGGTAGTCCGCCTCGGACAGCGGTCGGGGTGTGATCGCCACGAGTGATTCTTACCTTGGGGCAAGACGGGTGTCCTGCGGTGAAGGATGTGGTCGGAACCTGTGCCTGTGGGGTGTCATCCTGAAATCCACCTTCGAATCGGCGCCTGCGGTTCCACTTCTTCCTGTGATCCGTGTCTCAAGTCCTTCCATATCCGGCAGTGTCCTGCCGTATGGTGACCTGACCGCCCGTAGTGACACTGGGGACCTTTGGCGAGCATTTACTGCTGAAGGTCTTTTTTGTGTGCGGCCCCCGGCCGACAAGGCCCGACCAGCAAGGATCGACCATGGCGTCCAGCCTGACGAAGGACTCGGTGACTCCGGGCACCCCCGGTTCCGAGAAGACCTTCTTCGGCCACCCCCGCGGACTGGCCACGCTCTTCATGACCGAGATGTGGGAACGCTTCTCCTACTACGGCATGAGGGCCCTGCTCCCCCTGTACCTGGTCGCCCCCGGCGGCCTCCACCTGAGTGCGGCCACCGCTACCGCGATCTACTCGGTGTACCTGTCCCTCGTGTACCTGCTCGCCCTGCCCGGCGGCTGGTTCGCGGACCGCGTCCTCGGCCCCCGCAGGACCGTCGCGGTCGCCGGCGTGATCATCATGCTCGGCCACCTCACGCTCGCGCTCCCGTCCTCGGGCACGTTCTTCGCGGGCCTCGGCCTGGTCGCGATCGGCTCGGGTCTCCTCAAGGCCAACATCTCCACGATGGTCGGCCACCTCTACGAGGGCCCCGACGACCCGCGCCGCGACGGCGGCTTCACGCTGTTCTACATCGGCATCAACGTCGGCGCGTTCGCCGCACCCCTGGTCATCGGCACCGTCGGCGAGAACGTCAACTGGCACCTCGGCTTCGCGCTCGCCGCGGTCGGCATGGCGCTGGGCCTCGCCCAGTACCTGCTCGGCACCCGCCACCTCAGCTCCCGCTCGGACGTCGTCCCCACGCCGCTGTCCGCCGAGGAGAAGGCGGCCACACTCCGCAAGTCCGGCCTCTGGGCGGCCGTAGCGATCGTCTTCTACGCGGTCGTCGGCCTCTCCGGCCACTACACGCTGAACTGGCTGCTCGTCCCGATCACCGTCGCCGGCCTGCTCATCCCGGTCCTGGTCATCGCCCGCATCAAGCGCGACAAGTCCCTCGACCGCGCCGACCAGTCGAAGATGTCCGCGTACATCTGGTTCTTCGTCGCCGCGGCCGTGTTCTGGATGATCTACGACCAGGGCGGCTCGACCGTGTCCCTGTTCGCCGACTCCTCCGCGAAGAACACCGTCTTCGGCTGGGACTTCCCGGTCTCCTGGTACCAGTCCGTCAACCCCGTCCTCATCATGGCCCTCGCCCCGGTCTTCGCCTGGGCCTGGCTGGCCCTGGCCCGCCGCGGCAAGGAGCCGAGCACGGCGACGAAGTTCGCCATGGGCCTGATCCTGATCGGCGCGTCCTTCTTCCTCTTCCTGGCCCCGCTCGCGATCGCCGACGGCGGTCACAAGGCGGCGGCGATGTGGCTCGTGGCGATCTACTTCGTCCAGACGGTCGGCGAGTTGACCCTCTCCCCCGTCGGACTGTCCGTCACCACGAAGATGGCTCCGGCCAAGTACGCCTCCCAGATGATGGGCGTCTGGTTCCTCGCGGTCACGGCGGGCGACGCGACGACGGGTCTGCTGTCGATCGCCGGAGTGGACCTGAACAAGACGGGGATCGTCGCGTTGCAGGCTGTTCTTGCGGTGCTTGCGGGTGCGGCGGTGTGGATGTACCGGAAGAAGGTTCGGGAGCTCATGGGGGATGTGCACTGACGCCGGAGTTCGTGCCGGCGGGGTTCTGATGGTGCGGGTCGGCCACTCGCTTCTTGTCAGT
>NZ_JAEQAZ010000254.1 GCF_016654115.1 Streptomyces sp. MBT53 | reverse complement strand
GTTCCACACCCCCGGCAACGTCCCCGGCAACCGTGGCCCGCTCACCCCACCCCTGCCCGGCGGAAACCTCGGAGCCACCAACGGAACCCCCGCCGGCCCCGCCACCGCCCCCAGCAGTACCTCCCGCGCCTTCTCCTCCGCCAGGCCGAACAGCGCCGGCGCGCGCAACGCCTGGACCATCGGCCGCACCGCGCAGTCCTCGATCCGGACCGGGATCAGCTTTTCCCGGCCGGCCAGTTTCGCCGTCCACTCCTCATTGGTCCACCGCTCCGACTCGAAGTACGCGGACGAGAACAACGCCACCATCGGCCCGGCCGCCAAAGCCCGGTCCATGTTCTGGATGACGTTCTCGCCGGCCCCCCAGTGCCAGACGGCCAACTCGACCTCGTACCCGGCGTCCTGCAACTGCCAGGCCACCCACTCCGCCCAGGCCTGGTCCGCCCCCGCGTGCGAGACGAACAACCGCGCTCCACCAGCCACCCGAACCCCCGTACCGGCCCCGCACCCTGCCGTCACCGAGAGTAGAACCCACCCAGACCACCGCACACAGGCTTTCAACCAATCCCAGCGTTTCGACGGTGCTCGAAAGGTTGGCCGGTGTCCGAGGGCGGCCCCTACGGTCTGACGCCAAGAGGCCGGCCATCACAGTGACCGTCGCAGTGACCGTCACAGTGCGGCCCCAGACCGGGGAGTTCCGTATGCAGTTGCTCAAGAAGCACGTGATCCGTACGGCTGTGGCTCTCGCGCTTGGAGCCGGCGCGCTCGTCGGCGGCTCCGGCGCCGCTTCGGCTGTCGACGTCCATCCCCAGTACGTGACCTACAAGTGCGATCCCGGGCGGGCCTGCGTGTACGACACGAACGGCGGAATCTGGAACATGGACGGCTGTGGACCCAACTACATCTACGGCGTTTTCAACTTCGCCAAGGCCCACGGCAACAGCTTCACGGTGTGGTACGCGAACAACAAGTACGACTTCGTCCCGGCAGGCGGTCAGCGGTTCCTGGACGCCAACAACAGGGTCACCGAAGTGGACGTGCACTGCTGAGCGTTGACGGCAAAGCCACCCGCGTGTAGCGAAACCCGGGGAGTCTCAGTCGCGCACCTCGCACCACACCACCTTCCCGGACACCCCCTGCTCCACCCCCCACCGCACGGTCACCGCGTCCAGCAGCATCAGCCCGCGCCCCGACTCCGCGCCGAGGCCGGTGTCCGTGGTGGCGTCCAGGAGGACGGGCAGGGCGCGCGGGTCGGGGTCGGTCACCTCGACCCGGATCCGGTCGTCGTCCAGGCCGCCCCGACCGACCCGGGCGACCCGTACCCGTACCGGCGTGCCCTCGCCCACGTGCCGGATGACGTTGCTCACCAACTCGCTGACGCACAGCTCCACTTCGGGGTACGGGCCGCCACCCAGGTATGCGCACACCGCGTGCCGCAGTTCGGGAACCGCCTTCGGTACGGCGAGCAGGGCAGCCTCGAAGTGGGTCGCGTTCACCGTTCCGCCGCCTCACGGAGTACGACGGCAAGGCGGCGGGCCGTGTCGAGGTTGCAGTTGCCCAACGCGACCAGCCCCGCGGAGCCCGGCAGGTCCGCGCGGAGTGACGGGAGCGTGATGCCGTGGTCCGCGAGGGCGTCGCGGAGTTCCTCCACGCAGAGAGTCGTGTCGTAGGGAGTGGACATGGGCCGGGGCCTCCTGTGCGTTCTGTGACGAATCACTCACACAGTGACGTGACAGGCCCTACCGTGAAAGGAGTTCGAGTTACGCCTGTCAACGAGCAAATGGCGGTGGTGAGTTGTGCCCCCTCGCAAGGACACCGACGCGTCGGCGAACGTCCCCTCCTTCTACGGCGCGGAGTTGCGCTTCAAGAGGGAACTCGCGGGCCTGACGCTGGAGCAGTTGGCGGAAGGGAGCTATCGGGGAGTGCCGTTCCTGAGCCAGATCGAGCACGGGGAGCGGCGGATGCCGCTGGATCTGGCCCGACACGTGGACAAGGTCCTCAGGACGGACGGGTTTTTCGAGCGCCGTTGTGAAGACGCGCGGAAAGCGAAGCAGTCAGGGCACGCGGAGTACTTCGCCGATGTGGCGGAAATGGAGCAGCACGCGGACAGCATTGAGGACTGGGCTCCGATGCTGGTGCCAGGGCTGCTCCAGACATCGGCTTACGCGAACGCCGTCGTGCGCACCTCGCTCCCATGGCTGCGCCCTGAGACCGTCAAGAAGCAGGTCGACGCCCGCCTGGATCGAGCCAAGCTCTGGAAGCGCGAGGAACCTCCGTCGTTCTGGGTGATCCTGCACGAGCAGCTGATCCGCAAGCCGCTGCTGCCGCCGGAAGAGATGACCGAGCAGCTGCACCACATGGCGCACGTGATCCGGTCGACGCAGAGTGTTCTGCAGATCCTTCCGGAAACGACGGCGGCCCACCCGATGATGATGGGCATGATCCGCGTCATGACGTTTCCGGACGCGCCACCCGTGATCTACACGGAGGGCCTCCACAGTGGCCAACTGATCGACTATCCAGCCCTCGTGAAGGACTACCGCAGGTCGTACGATCTGCTCAGGGCCACGGCGTTGTCTCCGGAGGCGTCTCTGGCCATGATCGATCAAGCGGCGAAGGACCATCGAAATGGCAAGCACCGAACGTGACTTG
Source organism: Streptomyces sp. MBT53 (assembly GCF_016654115.1). Classification (GTDB taxonomy): domain Bacteria; phylum Actinomycetota; class Actinomycetes; order Streptomycetales; family Streptomycetaceae; genus Streptomyces. The sequence goes on along the minus strand of NZ_JAEQAZ010000254.1, from coordinate 8,078 downwards.
AGTACCGCCCGCTGGCGCAAGAGCAGCTACAGCAACGGCAGTGGCGGCGAATGCATCGAGGTCGCCGACGGAGTCACCGGAGTTGTCCCCGTCCGGGACTCCAAGGTCCCGAACGGCCCCGTACTGCTGCTCCCCGCGTCCGCCTGGTCCCCCTTTATCTCCAGTCTCCGTTAGGACAACAAAAGGCAACACCCCTCACAGTTTTCCCCCACGCCCCATACAGTCGAGGGACTGATAACGGGGAGGGGAACGACCCATGCGCAAGGGGGTAAAGGCCACCGTCATCGGCAGTGTGTTCGCCGTGATGGTGGGAGGGGCGGGGTACGGGGCGTACAACGTCATGTCCGCACTGAACGACAGTTCAAGTGTCGGCGGTTCCGGCGGGCCCGCGTCCGTGAAGAGCGGGCCGCCGAGCGCGTCGGAGGTCAGGGCGACGACCGCCAAGTTCTTCGCGGCCTGGGAAAAGGGGCAGGCGGTGACCGCCGCGTCGTACACGAACAACGACGCCGCCGCCGACCCCGTACTGGAGTCCTACAGCGGGGCCGGGCACATCACCGGGGTGAAGATCACCCCCGGTACGACGACCGGGGCCACCGTGCCGTTCACGGTCAAGGCAACGGTGTCGTACGACGGAAAGTCGAAGCCACTCAGCTACCGCAGCCAACTGACCGTCGTCCGCGGCAAGACCACCGGACGGGCGCTCGTCGACTGGCAACCGGCCGTGATTCACCCGGAGTTGAAGACCGGCGACACGTTCGTCACCGGCGAGTCCGCGAGCCCGGCGATCGAGGCCGTGGACCGGAACGGGACCGTGCTGACGAAGGAGAAGTACCCGTCGCTCGGGCCGATCCTCGACGAGTTGCGCTCCAAGTACGGTGACAAGGCGGGCGGTTCGCCCGGGATCGAGCTGGCGATCAAGCACCAGGCCGAGGGCTCGGCCGACACCACGGTGCTGACCCTGGAGAAGGGCAAGGCCGGCAAGGTCCGTACGACGCTCAGCGCGAGCGCGCAGGCCGCCGCCGAGAAGGCCGTGACGAAGTACTCGGAGTCGTCCGTCGTGGCGCTGCAGCCGAGCACCGGGCAGGTGCTGGCGATCGCCAACCACCGCGACGACGGGTTCAACGCCGCGTTCCTGGGGCAGTTGGCGCCCGGCTCGACGATGAAGATCATCAGTGCCGCCACGTTCATCGACAACGGGCTGACCACGATGAACGGGCCTGCGCCCTGCCCGCCCTCCGCGGTGTCGGAGAGCCAGACCTTCCACAATCTGACCGGCCTCGCGCCGGACGAGAACGCGACGCTCGCCGAGAGTTTCGCGCGCTCCTGCAACACGGCGTTCGTGAAGTTCGCGGACTCGGTGAAGGTGGACTCGCTGACCCGGGAGGCCCAGGACCGTTTCGGGCTCGGCCGGGACAACTGGAAGACGGGCATCCCGTCGTTCGACGGCTCGGTGCCCGCGTCCGGCGGTCCGGACACCGCGGCGAACCTGATCGGCCAGGGCCAGGTGCAGATGAGCCCGCTGAACATGGCGTCGGTGACGGCGACCGCGAAGACGGGCACGTTCCGGCAGCCGGTGCTCGTCGCGCAGAGCCTCGACGACCGCCAACTGGCCACCGCGCGGGGCCTGTCGGCGAATACGTCGGCACAGTTGCGGGCGATGATGTACCGCACCGCGACCAGCGGCACCGCGGCCGGGATCATGGCCGGGCTCGGTCCGAACATCGGCGCGAAGACGGGGTCCGCCGAGGTGGACGGGCAGTCGAAGTCCAACAGCTGGTTCACCGGCTACCGGGGCGATGTCGCCGCGGCGGCCATGACGCAGGACGGCGGCCACGGCATCGACGCCGCCGGACCGATCGTCCGGGCCGTACTGGCGGCGAGTGGCTGAACTCACTCCTGGTGGAAAGTGAACTCACCCGCACAGGACGGGACTCTAGGGTGGGCGTGGTCGTTGGGGTGTGAGAGAGCCGAGGGCGACGGGGGCCCAAAGGGATTCGCGGAGGATCGGGAACTGTGGGCACGAGGGGCAAGAAGAAGGTCGCCGCCGAGCGACGGAAGGCGAGACCCGCCATGGTCGGCGGGGTCATCGCCGTGGCCGTCGTCGGCGCGGGCGTCGGCGCCTACGCGCTGTACGACGGCGGGGCGTCGGCCGAGGCGCGCACGTCGACCACCGCGGACCACAAGGCCATCAAGAAGGGCCCGTTGACGGCGGCCGAGGTCCAGACGACCGCGAAGCGGTACCTGGCCGACTGGCAGCAGGGCAAGGTCGCCCAGGCCGCCGCCACCACCGACAAGTCGACGGCGGCCACCGCGCTGCTCACCGGCTACAGCAAGAACGCCCACATGAAGGGCATCACCGTCACCGAGGGCACCCCCACCGGCGCCAAGGTCCCCTTCTCCGTGAAGTGCACGGTGTCGTACAAGGGCATCAACAAGCCCATGACGTACGCCACTTCACTCACGGTCGTGCGCAGCGCGAAGGACGGCAAGCCGTACATCCAGTGGCACGCCTCCGTCGTCCACCCGGATCTCGCGGACGGCGACACCCTGGTCACGGGCGAGTCCGGCACCCCGCCGATCAAGGCCTACGACCGGGACGGCGGCGAGCTGACGACCGCCAAGTACCCTTCCCTGGGGCCGGTGTTGGACGGGCTGCGGGAGAAGTTCGGCAAGAAGGCGGGCGGCAAGGCGGGCATCGAGCTGCGGGTGGTCCGCGGCAAGAAGTCCAAGGAGTCCGACAAGACGCTCGTCGAGCTGAGCAAGGGCACGCCCGGCAAGGTGAAGACGACCATCAGCCCGACCCTCCAGGCGGCGGCCGAGACGCAGGTCGGCAAGCAGAAGAACTCCTCGGTCGTGATGATGCGCGCGTCGACCGGCGAGATCCTGGCCGTCGCGAACGCCTCGCACGGCTTCAACGTGGCCTTCCAGGGCTCACTGGCCCCCGGTTCCACGATGAAGATCGTCACGTCGACGATGCTCTTCGAGAAGAACCTCATCACCCCGGACGCGTCCCACCCCTGCCCCAAGACGTACAAGCTCGCGGGCTGGACCTTCCACAACGACGACGACTCCGAGATCAAGCAGGGCACGTTCAAGATGGCCTTCGGGGCGTCCTGCAACAACGCCTTCATCAACTTCGCGCCCAAGCTGTCCAACAGCGACCTGACGACGGAGGCCCAGCAGGTCTACGGCCTCGGCCTCAACAACTGGGCCATCGGCGTCCCCACCTTCGACGGCTCGGTCCCGGTGCAGAGCGGCGCGCAGATGGGCGCCTCGCTGATCGGCCAGGGCGGGGTCCGCATGAACCCGCTCAACATGGCGTCGGTCTCGGCCACGGTCGACACGGGCACCTTCCACCAGCCGTACCTGGTCTCCCCGACGGTCGACAACCGCACGATCGCGAAGGCCTCGCGCACGATGTCGTCGACGACTCAGGCCGAGCTGAAGGAAGTCATGAAGTACACCGCCGACTACGGCACGGCCACGAAGGCGATGGCCGGGCTCGGTCCCGACTACGGCGCGAAGACCGGTTCGGCGGAGGTCGACGGCCAGAAGAAGCCCAACGGCTGGTTCACCGCGTACAAGGGCGACCTGGTGGCCGCCGGCGTGGTCCAGGCGGGCGGCCACGGCGGCGACACGGCGGGTCCGATCGTGGGCGCCCTGCTGAAGCTGGGCGCCAGTCTCGGCGGCTGAACTCCCGGGCGACTACGGGGAGTTCAGCCGGCGACGGGTGCGGCGGCCGTATAGGTCCGCCGCAGGAACCGCATGATCGTCTTCGTCTCGAACTGGACGACGGAGACGCCCTGTTCGGAGTGGAACTCGACCACGGCCTGCACCCGCCCGCACGGCCACACCCGCACCTCGCCGCTGCCCGCCGGGGCACGCAGCCCCTGCTCCAGCAGCTCCCGGTCGAAGGTCCACGCATGCGGTCCGGGCAGATCGATACGGACGGCCAACGGATCGGATTCGGGGTCGTACCGCAGGACGACGGGCACGGCGGCGGGGTCCAGCCGGTCCACGTCCTCGTCGGTGACGATATGGGCTCGCGCGTACTGTTCGACTACGGACATCGGGCGGCCCCTTACGCTGAGTGACCTGTGTGAAAGCTGTGCATCCGCTTCCGCTACCCCAATGTCGCATATTTTCCCGGGCGCGCCCCTCGGGGCGACAGATCTCACATAACGAATGGGGATCTTCTCGCTCTTGCAAAGGACTCGCAACAACCATCTAAAATCATCTCGTGCATGTCCCTGACGGATTCATCGACGCCCCCATATCCGCCGCGACCGGAGTCGTCGCCGCCGGAGCCATCGCCGTGAGCCTGCGCGGCGCCCGCCGCGAACTCGACGAACGCACCGCACCGCTCGCGGGCCTGGTCGCCGCCTTCATCTTCGCCGTCCAGATGCTCAACTTCCCCGTCGCGGCCGGCACCAGCGGCCACCTCCTGGGCGGCGCCCTGGCCGCGATCCTCGTCGGCCCCTACACCGGCGTCCTCTGCGTCTCGGTCGTCCTGCTCATGCAGGGCATCCTCTTCGCGGACGGCGGCCTGACCGCGCTCGGCGTGAACATCACGGACATGGCGATCACGACGACCGTCGTGGCGTACGCCGTCTTCCGCGGCCTGGTGAAGATCCTCCCGCGCACCCGCCGCTCGATCACCGCCGCGTCCTTCACCGCCGCCCTGCTCTCCGTCCCCGCCGCCGCCCTCGTCTTCACCCTCCTCTACTCCCTCGGCGGCACCACCGACGTCTCCCTCGGCAAGGTCGCCGGCGCGATGATCGGCGTCCACGTCCTCATCGGCATCGGCGAGGCCGCGATCACCGCACTCACGGTCGGCGCGGTGATCGCCGTACGCCCGGATCTCGTCTACGGCGCGCGCGGCCTGGAGCAGCGCTTGAAGCTGCGCGTGAACGGCGAACTCGTCGACGCGGCACCCCAGTTGGCCCCTGTGCGCAGCACCTCCCACCGCAAGGTGTGGCTCACCGGCCTCGCCGCCTCCCTCCTCCTCGCCGGTTTCGTCAGCTTCTACGCCTCCTCGAACCCCGACGGCCTGGAGAAGGTCGCCGCCGACCAGGGCATCGACCGGACGGCGAAGGAGCACGCCTCGGCCGACTCCCCGCTCGCGGACTACGGCGTGCGCGATGTCGAGGACGCCCGGCTCTCCGGCGGGCTGGCGGGTGTGATCGGCGTCGGCGTGACGGTCGTGGCGGGCACGGGCGTCTTCTGGGCGGTCCGCAAGCGCCGTACCGCTTCCTCCCAGGCGGCCTGAGATGGGCGCGGGCCACGCCCACCGGCTCTACCGGCACGGCCACTCCCGGGTCCACGCGCTGCCCCCGCACACGAAGCTGGCGGCCGTGTTCGCGTTCGTGGTGGTCGTGGTGTCGACCCCGCGCGAGGCGATGTGGGCGTTCGGGCTGTATGCCGTGCTGCTCGCGTGCGTCGCGTACGCGGCCCGTGTGCCCGCCGGCTTCCTGCTCCGCCGACTGCTGATCGAGGTGCCCGTCGTCGCGTTCGCGGTGCTGATGCCCTTCGTGGCGGAGGGCGAGCAAGTCACCTTCCTGGGCCTGGAGTTGAGCGTGAACGGCCTCTGGGGCGCCTGGAACGTCCTCGCCAAGGGCACGTTGGGCGTCGCCGCCTCCGTCCTCCTCGCCGCCACCACCGAACTCCGCGAACTCCTCCTGGGCCTCCAGCGGTTGAAGCTGCCTCCGCTCCTCGTGCAGATCGCGTCGTTCATGATCCGCTACGGCGATGTCATCACCGACGAGATGCGCCGGATGCGGATCGCCCGCGAGTCACGGGGTTTCGAGGCCCGGGGCATCCGCCACTGGGGTGTGCTCGCGAAGTCGGCGGGCGCGCTGTTCATCCGCTCCTACGAACGCGGGGAGCGGGTCCATCTGGCCATGGTGAGCCGGGGTTACGCGGGTTCCATGCCGGTGATCGACGAGGTGACCGCCGACCGGGCGCAGTGGTCGTATGCCCTCGCACTCCCCTGTGCCGCCCTTGTCGTATGCCTGTTGGGATGGACGCTGTGACTGATTCCCTGTCGTTGGAGGTCTCCGGGCTGGCCTTCGCCTACCCCGACGGCCATCAGGCCCTGTTCGGCGTCGACTTCACCGTCGCGCGCGGCGAACGGGTCGCCCTGCTCGGCCCGAACGGTGCCGGAAAAACCACCCTCGTGCTGCACCTCAACGGCATCCTCACCGGCGGCGCGGGCACGGTCACGGTGGCCGGACTCCCGGTCGGCAAGCGGCACATGGCGGAGATCCGGCGCCGGGTCGGGATCGTCTTCCAGGACCCCGACGACCAGCTCTTCATGCCGACGGTGCGGGAGGACGTGGCGTTCGGTCCGGCGGCGGCCGGGACGAAGGGCGCCGAGCTGGAGCAACGGGTTTGTACGGCACTGGAGTCGGTGGGGATGGCGGACTTCGCCGACCGGCCTCCGCACCATCTGTCGTTCGGGCAGCGGCGCCGGGTCGCGGTTGCGACCGTGCTGGCGATGGAGCCGGAGATCCTCGTCCTCGACGAGCCGTCCTCCAACCTCGACCCCGCCTCCCGGCGCGAACTGGCCGACATCCTGCGGTCGTTGGAAGTGACCGTCCTCATGGTCACGCACGATCTGCCGTACGCGCTGGAGCTGTGCCCGCGCTCGCTGATCCTGAGCGAGGGCGTGATCGCGGCGGACGGCGCGACCGGCGAACTCCTCTCCGACGACGCGCTGATGCGGGCCCATCGTCTGGAGTTGCCCTTCGGGTTCGACCCGCGGTCCGTGACAATGGGCGCGTGACGAACGAGGACCATACGGTTGGTGCCGGTGCTGCCGGGTCGCTGCTCCTCGACGAGCAGCTGTGCTTCGCGCTGTACGCGGCCCAGCGCGCGCTGACGGCCGCGTACCGCCCGCTCCTTGAGGAGCTGGAGCTGACCTACCCGCAGTACCTCGTCCTCCTGGTCCTGTGGGAGCGCGGCGAGAGCACGGTCAAGGACCTCTCGAACGCCCTGCGCCTCGACTACGGCACGCTGTCGCCGCTCCTGAAGCGCCTGGAGGCGGCCGGGCTCGTCCACCGCGAGCGCGCGGCCCACGACGAGCGCTCGGTGCTGGTCGCGTGCACGGAGCGCGGGGCGGCCCTTCGGTCGCGCGCGGCCCGGGTGCCGGGCGCGCTGCTCGCGGCGACGGAGCTGGAGATGCCGGAGGTCGTACGGCTGCGCGCGGAGCTGTGGCGGCTCGCGGAACGCGCCGGGGCGGCGGCGGAACGGGCCCGCTGACCTCGGGTTACCGGCGGTTGCCACCCCCTGCTGGCCACGTGTCACCTACCGGTCAGTATCTTGTGCACGATGTAGTTGCACACCCTTGTATTCCGTCTTGTGTTTCCGCCTTGTATTTCCGCCCTGTGTTTCCGTTCTGGGGGAGGTCCCGCCATGACCGACGACGCCGCTGCCACCGCCGTCGACACCCGCCCGACGAAGATCATGTACGTCGCCGAGGCCACCGCCCACGGCGGCCGGGACGGCTACGTCAGCAGCCAGGACGGCCAGCTCGCCCTCCAGGTCGCGATGCCCCCGGCCATGGGCGGCGACGGCCGTGTACCGGGACGGGCACCGGGTCGTCGACCTGTGGGCCGGCACGAAGGACGTCGACGGCACCGCGCCCTGGCAGCGCGACACGGCCCAGATCGTCCGCTCCGCGACGAAGGGCGTGGCCGCCGCCGCTCTGCTGCTGCTCGCGCAGCGCGGGGAACTGGACCTGGACGCTCCGGTCGGCGAGTACTGGCCGGAGTACAAGACGGCCGGCAAGGAACGCACCCTCGTGTGGCACCTGCTCGCGCACCGCGCGGGCGTGCCGGTGCTGGACCACCCGCTGACCCCGGAGCAGGCCGCGGACCCGGTGCGGGGCGCCGCGGCGGTGGCGGCGCAGGCGCCCGTGTGGGAGCCGGGCACCGACCACGGCTATCACGCGCAGACGTACAGCTGGCTGACCGGTGAGCTGGTGCGGCGGGTGACGGGGCGGTCGATCGGCGCCTGGATCGCGGAGGAGATCGCCGGGCCGGTCGGGGCGGACCTGTGGGTGGGTGCCGTAGACGACC
>NZ_JAEQAZ010000253.1 GCF_016654115.1 Streptomyces sp. MBT53 | reverse complement strand
CGGTGCGCGGACGGACCGCGACGGTCGCCAAGATCACCAGCAAGTACCACGACGAGCGCGGCGGGGTGATCGCGCTGCCCCCGGGGTCGGTCGGGGACGCGCAGGGGCGGGCGAGCTATCTGGAGACCGACGAGCTGCGGTCCGTGCCGGTGGCCGATTTCCGACGGCGGGTCGGGGTCGCGGACCCGGCGCTGTGGGACCAGGTCCGGCATCTCGCCCGGTAGGCGTGCGGTGCGCAACGACCGCTGATCGCATGGCAATTGGGGTGTGCGCGAAGGGGTCGAACGCCGGTGTGCGGGGATACTGACCCGTATGACGGACTGGCTCATACTCGCGGGTTGTTTCGTGATCGCGTTCACGGCGTGGCTGCTCGACGACAAGGTGCGCGGCGCCGCCGCCGACGCCTGTCTGGCGGCGTTCGTGGCCGAGGACCGGAACAGCGCGGTCGTCGAACCGCATGTGGTGGAACGGCTCGGTCCGCTGGCCCTCGGTGTGCTGAACGGTCAGGACCACTGGGCGGTGCAGCAGGGGGTGGTGGCCAGTCTGGTGGCCGCGGGGGCGCTGCACCGGACGTCGTCCGACAGATCCGGCCAGAAACGCTGGATGTCCGGCGGCAGGCTGCCCGAGGACGCCGACGACTTCGAACGCGAACTGTGGACGGAGGCGCTCCCGCCGCATGTGCGCGACCCCGCCCGTTCCCCGGGGCAGAGCAGGGGCGNTGGGAGATGCGGGCGCCGAACGCCTGGCGGCAGATGGGGGCGGTGGAGTCGCGGCTGGCCCGTGAGGGCTTCACCCGGCCCCGGTTCGAGATCGTGCCCGGCCTGCCGCTGCTCTGGGGCCGGTGGTCGGCGATCGCCGCCGCTGCCGCGGTGCCGGCGGTGACCGTACTGCTCCTTGACCATGCCTGGGTCCGGGCCGGGCTGGCGTTCGTCATCGGGGCGATGGCGCTGCGCAAGGTGTTCCCCGACGGCCCGACCATGCCGCGGCACCTGCCCACCGTCACCGGCAAGGGGGAGGCGGTGCTCCGGACGGCGCGGGAACGCCACGCGGAGCTGGATCCCGCGACTCGCCCGGCGACCGAGCCGTACGACCAGGGCCAGGTGCGGATGGCGGTCGCGCTCTTCGGCTCCGCGGTGCTCTACCGCGTCGACGACAGGATCATGGCCGACTGGTTCCGGCCGGAACCGGAGTTCGTCGACGGCCCCGGGGATTGAGCCCGGGGCGCTCGGATCAGGCCCAGAGCTGACCCTGGAGGGTCGCGATCGCTTCCTCCGTCGTCGCCGCCGTGTACACACCCGTGGACAGGTACTTCCAGCCGCCGTCCGCGACCACGAACGCGATGTCCGCGCTCTCCCCCGCCGCCACGGCCTTCTTGCCGACGCCGATCGCCGCGTGCAGGGCCGCGCCGGTGGAGACGCCCGCGAAGATGCCCTCCTGCTGGAGGAGTTCGCGGGTGCGGGTGACCGCGTCGGCGGAGCCGACCGAGAAGCGGGTGGTGAGGACGGAGGCGTCGTAGAGCTCGGGGACGAAGCCCTCGTCGAGGTTGCGGAGGCCGTAGACGAGGTCCCAGTCGTAGCGCGGCTCGGCGGCGACGATCTTGACGTCCGGCTTGTGTTCGCGGAGGTAGCGGCCGACGCCCATCAACGTCCCCGTGGTCCCCAGTCCCGCCACGAAGTGGGTGATGGAGGGGAGGTCGGTGAGGATCTCCGGGCCCGTCGTGGCGTAGTGGGCGCCCGCGTTGTCCGGGTTGCCGTACTGGTAGAGCATGACCCAGTCGGGGTGTTCGGCGGACAGTTCCTTCGCCACGCGTACGGCGGTGTTGGAGCCGCCGGCCGCGGGGCTGGGGATGATCTCGGCGCCCCACATGCCGAGCAGTTCACGGCGTTCCTGCGAGGTGTTCTCGGGCATCACGCAGACCATGCGGTAGCCCTTGAGCTTCGCCGCCATGGCCAGGGAGATGCCGGTGTTGCCGGAGGTCGGCTCCAGGATCGTGCAGCCGGGGGTGAGGCGGCCGTCCTTCTCCGCCTGTTCGATCATGTGCAGGGCCGGGCGGTCCTTGACCGAGCCGGTCGGGTTGCGGTCCTCCAGCTTGGCCCAGATGCGGACGTCGGTGGACGGCGAGAGCCGCGGCAGGCGCACCAGAGGGGTGTTGCCCACCGCGGCCAGCGGGGAGTCGTAACGCATCGACGATCAGGCCATACCGCCGGCCACGGCCGGCAGGATCGTGACGCTGTCGCCGTCGGTCAGCTTGGTGTTGATGCCGTCGAGGAAACGGACGTCCTCGTCGTTCAGGTAGACGTTGACGACGCAACAGATGGCGCTGTCGAGCCTGCACAGGTCGACGTGCAGCCGCGCCACGAGCAGCGTGCCCGGCGCCTTGTCGCTCACGTCGAGAAGAACCATGGGCTCATCGTATCGATTCCCGGTCCGGGCCCCGGTATGTGATCTCACAATTCGGACGAAATTCATTCGGGGGGTGAGACGGCGCAGCTCAGGCGGACTGTCAGGCGGACTGTCGTACGACCAGCCGGGTGGGCACGATCGCCGACGGCAGGTCGTCCCCGGAGTGCTGTTCGGTGCGGTCGAAGAGGAGCCGGGCCAGCAGGCGGCCCATCTCGGCGACGTCCTGGTGGACGGTGGTCAGCGGTGGATCGGTCGACTCGGAGATGGGGACGNGCGATGCGCTCGCGGCCCAGCGCCAGGAGGTGGCGGACGGCCTGGCGGGCGCCGCCGCGGTTGTCGCCGTCGACGTAGGCCTGGCCGCGCACGGGGTCGCCGTCGTGCAGGAGGGGACGGCCGCCGAAGACGGCGGGCAGGGCGAGCCGGTCGACCATCTCGGGCATCCGGTCGCCGGGGCGCAGCGAGAACAGGATCGCGCCGTCGACATGGCCGCCGCCGAGATAGTCGGCCACGCGCGCGTAGTCGTCGGGTTCGTCGACGAAGAGGAGGACGGCCTGGGCTCCGTGCCGGGCGAGTTCGGAGCGGATACCGCGCAGCAGACAGTCGAAGAACGGGTCGAGGAAGAGCCGGTCCTCGGGCTGGGCCGCCACGACCGCGACGGCTCCGGTGCGGCGGGTGACCAGTTGCCGGGCCGCCTGGTTGGGCACGTACCCGAGCGCGGAGATCGCCTCCCGGACCCGGACCGCGACCTCCCCACTCACCTTGGGCTCGCCGTTGACCACCCGCGACACCGTGGACTTGGAGACCCCCGACCAGCNCTCCAGCGTGGGGCGCCGTGCGTTCGACCGCTGCGTCAACACCATCTCCGTCACGGCGAGTTGGGCTGTTGCGTACGCGGTCAGTATGCCTCTACGACCTTGACGTCCTCCTCCGTGATCTCGCCCTCCACGATCCGGTAGGAGCGGAACTGGAAGGGGCCGGCGTCGTCGGTGTCGGCGGTGGAGACGAGGACGTAGTGGGCGCCGGGTTCGTTGGCGTAGGAGAGGTCGGTGCGGGAGGGGTAGGCCTCTGTCGCGGTGTGGGAGTGGTAGATGATCACCGGCTCCTCGTCGCGGTCGTCCATCTCGCGGTAGAGCTTCAGCAGATCCTGCGAGTCGAACTCGTAGAACGTGGGCGAGCGGGCCGCGTTCAGCATCGGGATGAACCGCTCGGGGCGGTCCGTGCCCGCCGGGCCCGCGACGACTCCGCACGCCTCGTCGGGGTGGTCCGCGCGCGCGTGCGAGACGATCTGGTCGAAGAGGGTTTGGGTGATGGTCAGGGTCGACATGGTCGTCAGGATAAGCAGAAGGGCCGCCCGCGTACCGAGTGGTGGTACGGGGCGGCCCATATGCCGGGATCGGACGGGTCAGCCGACCTTCTCGAACTGCGGCTCGCGGCGCTCGGTGACCTGCGGGTTGCGGGCCTTGAGGGCGAACCAGCCGGCGGCCAGGGCGAGGGTCCAGCCCGCCATGACGTAGAGGCAGACGCGGGAGTCGGGGTCGTAGGCGATCAGGCCCGTGACGAAGAGCAGGAACGCGATGGCCACGTACGAGAACTTCGCGCCGCCCGGGGCAGGGAAGGACGAGGCCGGGAGGCGGCCGGCGTCGACCGCGCGGCGGTAGAGGACGTGGCTGACCAGGATCATCAGCCAGGTCCAGATGCCGGCGGCGGTGGCGACCGAGGTGACGTAGCCGAACGCCTTCTCCGGGACGACGTAGTTGAGGACCACGCCGATGCCCATGAAGGCGACGGAGATCGTGATGCCGAGGGCCGGGGTCTTCGAGGCGGAGAGCCTGCTGAAGGCCTTCGGGGCCTCGCCGTTGTCCGCGAGGGTGCGGAGCATGCGGCCCGTGGAGTACATGCCCGAGTTGCAGGAGGACAGGGCGGCGGTGAGGACCACGAAGTTGACGATGCCCGCGCCCGCCGGGATGCCGATCTTCGCGAACGCCTCGACGAACGGGCTGACGCCCGGGGCGAATTCGGTCCACTTCACGACGCAGAGGATGACGGTGAGGGCGCCGACGTAGAAGAGGGCTATGCGCCACGGGAGGGTGTTGATCGCCTTGGGGAGGGTCTTCTCCGGGTTCTCGGACTCGCCCGCGGTGACGCCGACCAGTTCGACGGCGAGGTAGGCGAACATCACGCCCTGGAGGGTCATCAGGGAGGAGCCGATGCCCTTGGGGAAGAAGCCGTCGAACTGCCAGAGATTCGCTACGGAGGCGGTGTCACCGGCGCTGCTGAAGCCGAAGGTGAGCACGCCGAGGCCGATCACGATCATGCCGATCAGCGCGGTGACCTTGACCATCGAGAACCAGAACTCGATCTCGCCGAAGAGCTTCACCGAGATCAGGTTGGCGACGAAGAGGATCACCAGGAAGGCGAGCGCGGTCACCCACTGGGAGACGGCGGGGAACCAGTAGTTGACGTAGATGGCGGCGGCCGTGAGTTCGGCCATGCCGGTGACCACCCACATCAGCCAGTACGTCCAGGCGGTGAAGTAGCCGAAGAACGGGCCGAGGAACTCGCGGGAGTACTCCGCGAAGGAGCCCGACACCGGGCGGTACAGGAGCAGTTCGCCCAGGGCCCGCATGATGAAGAAGATGATCACGCCGGCCAGGGCGTACATGAAGATGAGGCTGGGTCCGGCCTTGGCGATGTTCGCCCCGGCTCCCAGGAACAGCCCGACGCCGACGGCGCCGCCGATCGCGATCATCTGGACCTGACGGCTGCCGAGCCCGCGCTCGTACCCCTCCTCGGGGGTCTTTTCCGTCTCGACCTGAGCGGAGGTCATGTGTGGTGCGCCTTTCTCCGAATCCCCCCATGGACTGGAGCTGCCCGGCCGAGATCCGTCGGCCGCACGGCGAACCCGGCGGGACATGGGTGGCGTCCGCCGGGCGGTCGTGAAGATTTATCACGGTCGCAACCGTGATCGACGGGGGATTTTGTGGCGCACACCACAGGAAGAAGCGGACAAAAAAGAGCGACGGCCAGCATTCCTGGCCGTCGCGGTGACGTGATCGTTATGCGGATTTGAGGGTCCGCTGAGCGAACGGGGCGGGACCCGCGGGGTCGGTCGGGGTCAGCGCAGCAACGTCGTGACCAGGGTTTCCTGGAGGCCGCCCAGCCACAGGTACGCCATCACCATCGGCTTGCGGGGGTCCTCGTCCGGGAGGCGGTAGAGGTCGTCGGTGTCGTCCTCGTCGGTGATGTCGAGGCGTGAACCGATCGCCAGGCGGAGGTCGTTGAGGGAGCCGAGCCACTGGCGGGACTCCTCGGCGGTCAGCTTGAGGACCGCGCCGCCGTCGCCGCCGGGGGTGAGCGAGTCGAGGGTGCGGATCACCGCGAGGGCGTTCTCGCGCTTTCCGGCGCGGAGGTCGTTCTCGGTGAAGCGGCGGAACTCGGCGGAGTGCGCCATCCGCTCCTCCGCGTCCTGCGGGGAGTCCGGGGCCTGTTCCGGGTCGGTGTACGCGTCCGGGAACAGGCGCCGCAGCACCGGATCCGAGGGCGGTTCGCTCGGGCCCTCGGCGAAGAGTTCCGCGAGGGGGTCGTCGGGGGCGTCCTCGCCCGGGCCCGGGCCGATCAGCTCCAGGAGCTGGACGGCCAGTGACCGGATGATGGAGATCTCGACGTCGTCGAGGGCGACGGCGGCACCGCCGCCGCGCAGCGGTTCGAAGTGTCCTGGCATCGGGCTGAGTCGCTACTTCCGGTCCTGCTGGAGGGTGGCCCACAGACCGTAGCCGTGCATGGCCTGCACGTCGCGTTCCATCTCCTCGCGGCTGCCGCTGGAGACGACCGCGCGGCCCTTGTGGTGGACGTCCATCATGAGTTTGGTGGCCTTGTCCTTGGAGTAGCCGAAGTACGTCTGGAAGACGTACGTCACATAGCTCATGAGGTTGACCGGGTCGTTGTGCACGATCGTGACCCAGGGGACGTCCGGCTCGGGTACGGCGAAGACCTCCTCCGCCGACTCGGTGCGTTCGATCTCCAGGGGTGCGGGTGACGTCACAGCGCCCATGCTGCCACCAGAAGGGGGTGCCCGCACAAATGGACCCCACAAATCGTCAGAGTGACGAGATGGGAGTACGATCCCTTGCCATGCGGCACACACCGGGGGACAACCCCCGGACCCCCGGCGGACCTCGGGGGACCCGGAAAATCACGACCAGGAGAGTTCAGTGGACGTAGCGGACCTTGGGCTGCCGGTGGACGTTCCCTCGACGGCGCTCTTCACCGACCACTACGAGCTGACGATGCTGCAGGCCGCCCTCAAAGCGGGTACGGCCGACCGGCGTTCGGTCTTCGAGTGCTTCACCCGGAGGCTGCCCGAGGGCCGCCGCTACGGCGTCGTGGCGGGCACCGGACGCGTCCTGGACGCGGTGGAGAACTTCCGCTTCGACGCGGACGTCCTCGGCTTCCTGCGCGAGCGTCGGGTCGTCAACGAGGAGACCCTCGAATGGCTCGCCTCCTACCGCTTCAGCGGTGACGTCTGGGGCTACCCGGAGGGCGAGGTCTACTTCCCCGGCTCGCCGATCATCCGCGTCGAGGGCTCCTTCGCCGAGTGCGTGCTCCTGGAGACCGTGATCCTCTCCATCCTCAACCACGACTCCGCGATCGCGGCCGCCGCCTCCCGCATGGCCTCCGCCGCAGGCGACCGCCCGCTGATCGAGATGGGCGCCCGCCGCACCCACGAACTCGCCGCCGTCGCCGCCTCCCGCGCCGCCTACGTCGGCGGTTTCGCCACCACGTCCGATCTCGCGGCCGGATTCCGCTACGGCATCCCCACCGTCGGCACCTCCGCGCACGCCTTCACCCTGCTCCACGACAACGAACGCGACGCGTTCCAGGCCCAGGTGGACTCGCTCGGCCGCAACACCACGCTGCTCGTCGACACGTACGACGTCACCGAGGCCGTCCGTACGGCGGTCGAGGTCGCCGGTCCCGAACTGGGCGCCGTCCGCATCGACTCCGGCGACCTGCTGCTCGTCGCGCACCGGGTGCGGCAGCAGCTGGACGAGCTGGGCGCCGTCAACACGAAGATCATCGTGACCTCCGACCTCGACGAGTACGCCATCGCCTCACTCGCGGCGGCGCCCGTGGACGCGTACGGCGTCGGCACCCAGCTGGTGACCGGCTCCGGGCACCCGACCTGCTCCATGGTCTACAAGCTGGTCGCCCGCGCCGAGTCCGCCGACCCGAAGGCGCCGCTGGTGCCGGTCGCGAAGAAGTCCAGCGGCGGCAAGACGTCCATCGGCGGACGCAAGTGGGCCGCGCGGCGGCTGGACGGCGACGGGATCGCGGAGGCCGAGGTCATCGGTACCGGGCCCGTCCCCGCCGAACTGGCCGAACGGCAGCTGCTGGTGGAGCTGGTCAAGGGCGGCGAGGTCGTCGCCCGCGAACCGCTGGACGTCGTACGGGACCGGCATGCGGCGGCGCGGGCCAACCTGCCCTTGTCTGCGACCCAGTTGTCTCGCGGGGAAGCCGTCATTCCTACGGAGTACGTCCAACTGCGGTCGGGTAGTTAAAGACCCGCCACTCAAGTTCCGCCACTTACGTCTCGCGAGTTAAGACCAGTACGAAAATCAGGAGTGCGCCCTCCCGCGGTGGCGCCGAAGTCTCTAGGCTCGAATCTCACTCTCCGCGAAGGACACCACCATGCGCCGCGCCTTGATCGTCGTTGACGTACAGAACGACTTCTGCGAAGGAGGCAGTCTCGCGGTGGCCGGTGGTGCCGACGTGGCCGCCGCCGTGACCGAGCTGATCGGGCAGGCGCCCGCCGGCTACCGGCATGTCGTGGCCACCCGCGACCACCACATCGCGCCCGGCGGCCACTTCGCCGACAACCCCGACTACGCCCACTCCTGGCCCGCGCACTGCGTCGCGGGCACGGAGGGTGTCGGGTTCCACCCGAACTTCGCGCCCGCGGTCGCCTCCGGGGCGATCGACGCCGTCTTCGACAAGGGGGCGTACGCGGCCGCTTACAGCGGGTTCGAGGGGCGGGACGAGAACGGGGTCGCGCTGGGCGACTGGTTGCGGGCGCGGGAGATCGACGAGGTGGATGTCGTCGGGATCGCTACCGACCACTGCGTGAAGGCGACCGCGCTTGATTCTGTGCGGGAGGGGTTTCGTACGCAGGTGTTGTTGGATCTGACGGCTGGGGTGGCCAAGGAGACGACCGACCGCGCGCTGGAGGAACTGCGGGCTGCTGGTGTGGAGTTGACTGGGAAGCCGGTCGTCTGAGTAGTTTTTGGGTGCGGGTCGGTGGGGGCTGGTCGCGCAGTTCCCCGCGCCCCTAAAGGGGCGCTCCAGCTCGCGGAGATTCCACTGGTTCTGTCGCCGGGTGTTGGCGGCTCAGGCTCTCGCCCTCGATGTCCACGTTCGGGAGAAGCCGGTCAAGCCAGCCCGGCAACCACGAGATGCGTTCGCCGAGGATCGCCAGGACCGCCGGTACGAAGGCCATGCGGACCACGAACGCGTCGAAGAGGACGGCTATCGCGAGGCCGAAGCCGATCATCTTGATCATGGAGTCGCCTGCCGTGATGAAGCCCGCGAACACCGAGATCATGATGAGGGCGGCGGCGGTCACGACGCGGGCGCTGTAGCGGAACCCGGTCGCGATCGAGGCGTGGGCCGCGCTGCCGTGGACGTAGGCCTCGCGGATGCGGGAGACGAGGAAGACCTCGTAGTCCATGGCCAGGCCGAAGACGATGCCCACCAGGAAGATCGGCATCAGGCTCATGATCGGGCCGGTGGTCTCCACTCCCAACAGGCTTGCGCCCCAGCCCCATTGGAAGACCGCGACCACGCAGCCGAGTGCGGCGAGCACCGAGAGCAGGAAGCCTACGGCCGCCTTGATCGGGATGACGATCGAGCGGAACACCAGGAGCAGGAGGAGCACCGCCAGGCCCACGACCACTATCAGGTACGGGATCAGGGCGCCGCTGACCTTCTGGGCCACGTCGATGTTGAGGGCGGTGGTGCCGGTGACCTCGAAGGTCGCGCCGGGGGTCGCCGCCGTGATCGCGGGACGGTCGTCGCGGATGGTGTGGACGAGGTCGACGGTCTTCTGGCTGGTGGGCGCCTCGGCCGGTACGGCGGTGAACAGGGCTGTGTTTCCAGCCGAGTTGAAGCGCACCGGGGACACCGAGACCACGCCGGGTACGGCCGCGATCCGCTTCTCGACCGTGGCTGCGGCGGCCTTCGGGTGGGCGGAGTCCGTGAGGTCCACGACCACCGTCAGCGGGCCGTTGAAGCCGGGGCCGAACGCCTTGGCGAGGTCGTCGTAGGCACGGCGTTCCGTCGTCGCGGTGGACTTGGCCTCGTCGCCGGACTGGCCGAGCTGCAAGCCGATCACGGGGAGCGCGAGGACCACCAGGCCCACGACCGTGCCGAGCAGCACCGGCCAGGGGTGGCGCAGCACGAATCCGGCCCAGCGGCTGCCCATGTTGCCGGCCACTCCCTGGATACGGCGGCCGGTCGTCTTGTAGCGGCGGGAGAGGACCGCGCGGGGCCAGAAGCCGAGCAGGGCGGGTACCAGGGTCAGCGCGATGAGGACGGCGATGACGACCGCGCCCGCCGCGCACAGGCCCATTTTGGTCAGGAGCGGGATGCCTACGACCGAGAGGCCGGCCAGCGCGATGACGACCGTGAGGCCCGCGAAGACCACCGCCGAGCCCGCGGTGCCGACGGCGAGGCCGGCCGCCTCCTCGGTGGTGTGGCCGTTGGCGCGTTCCTCGCGATAGCGGAAGACGACGAACACCGCGTAGTCGATCCCGCAGGCCAGGCCGAGCATCGTGGCGAGCGTGCCGGTGGTGTCGGAGAGGCCGAGGGTGGCGGCCAGGGTGGTGATCGCGGTCATGGAGATGCCGACGCCGAGGATCGCGGTGAGCAGCGGGAGTCCGGCGGCCGCGAGGGAGCCGAAGGTGATCAGCAGCACTACGGCGGCGATGGCGACGCCGAGGATCTCGCCGACGCCGCCCGCGGCGGGCTGGGCGGCGAGTGCGGTGCCGCCGATCTCGACGGTGAGGCCGGAGTCGCGGGCCTGCGCGGCGGCGGTCCTGAGGTTGTTCTTGGCGGTGTCGGAGAGGTCGTTGGCCTGGACGGTGTAGGTGATCGTCGAGTACGCGGTCATCGCGTCCTTGCTGACCGCGTTCGCCTGGAAGGGGTTCACCGCGCTCGCGACCTGGGGGCCGCCGGAGACCTCGTCGACGAGGCGGACCACGGCCGCCCGGTCCTTGCCGGTGGTGATCTTCTGTCCGTCCGGGGCGACGAAGACGACCCGGGCCACGGCGCCGTCCGCCTGTGCGCCGGGGAAACGCTGCTGGATCAGGTCGAAGGCCCGCTGGGACTCGACGCCGGGGGTGGAGAAGGTGGTGGCGGGGGCGTCGGCCGCCTTGGCGGAGGCGAAACCGAGGGCCGCGAGGATCACCACCCAGAGGATGGTCACGTACCAGCGCCTGCGGAAGGCCAGGCGCCCCAGGCGGTAGAGGACGGTAGCCACGAGGGCCTCCGGCGGTCTTTAGGGTGCCCCGAGCCATCTCAGGATGGGGTGCGTCGGGGTGTACCGCCTGTTGGGGGTGCACGGGGCGCTCAGGGGGGCGTCGCGCCATCGGTGTCTGCGGGCCCGGTGGGGGCTGGTCGCGCAGTTCCCCGCGCCCCTGGAGGGGCGCTGCAGTCGCCGCCCCTACGCAGGCGCCGCGGGCCTCCGCAGCAGCGCCTTGATCGGGTGCCACAGCTCGTGTGGGAGTTCCGCGCCCGGGATCGCGACAGCGTTGTCAGGGGCCGTGCGCCATATCAGGCCGTCGGGGTGGTGCAGGACCGCGGTGATCTCGTCCGGGGTCGGTGGTTCCGCGTTGCCGCGCAGGTAGACGGCCCGCATTCCGAGGTTGCGGAGCCGGGTCAGGGCCCGGGCGCGGTTGCGGGCGTGGACGAGCACGCGGACGCAGCCTTCGCCCTGGGCGGTGGGTCTTGGCAGGTTCAACGCCACCACCACGCTGCCTGTGGGCAGCCTGCAGAAACCTCCTGCGGACAATGCGGTCACACCCCCGTGCGAGTCGGTGTAGATGTCGGTGTCAATAAGACGGGCACAGGACGCACCTAAACACGTATCGGCGGCGACCCGCCAGGGGGTCACCGCCGATACGTTTCTGACCTGCGGTTTTACCGACTACTTCGCCGAGGGGCCGACCTGGAGGCTGATCGTCGAGCCGTTCGGCGACTCCTTGACGATCTTGATCCGGGTGTTGGTGTCAGTGATCTTGACACCGGCTGTCGGGTTCGACGTGTCGTAGTAGGTCGACCTGCCGTCGTCGAAGACGGGAACGCCGGGCTGCGACTTGATCTTGGTGGCGACGTCGGCCTTGTGCAGCGTGACCGAGTCCGTCCGGTACAGGCTGAACGGCGAGTCGTAGGCCTGGATGCGGTTGCGCATCAGCGTGCCGTCGGTCCACTTCAGCTGCGTCGGGTGGGAGTCGATCGGCAGGATCAGACCCTCACCGGCGTGCTGGCTGGTGTTGTCGTCCGCCTGCGAGGTGTCCCACTTCCAGATCAACAGGCCGTTCTGGTAGGCGTAGTGCTCCACCCAGTCCGGACGGGTCGTCGAGAAGCCGAAGTTGTACGGGCCGACCTTCAACACCTTGTCGTACGACACGTATTGACGGTTCTCGGCGATGTAGTACTGCGCGTAGTCGTCCGTGAAGGACGAGCCGATGCGCGAGAAGCCCTTCGCCGTCCAGGCGGCGTCCGCGGACTCGGCGTTGTCGGAGAAGAGGGTGGCGCCGTCGGCGGTCACCGTGATCTCGTCGGCCGCGAAGCCCTTCTGGGCCACGCCGCTGTCCGTCTGGTAGCGGAAGCGGACGTCGATCTTCTGGCCCGCGTAGGCGTCCAGCGGGTACGTCAGCTTCTGGTACGCGGCGGCCGTGCCGGTGAGGGCGGGGTTGCCGCTGCCGTCACGCGGGATGGCGGAGCCGTCGGCCAGCGTGCCGTCGATCGGGGTCCAGGTCGCGCCGCCGTCCTTCGACACCTCGGTGTAGAGGTAGTCGTAGTCCTGCTCGGTGTCGTACCAGCCGTCGAGGGTGAGCGCGGCGGAGGACTTGCCGGTCAGGTCCACTGTGCGGGAAAGGGTGTTGCTCAGGCTGTTGCCGCTGCCGCTCCACCACTGCGTGGCACCCTGCGCCGGGGTGACCACCTCGGTGGTGACCGCCTTCTGGGGCAACTGCACCACCAGCGCCTGGGCGTTCTTGGTGTTGTACTCCGCGACGCCCAGCGTGTGCTTGGACTTGACGCCGGCCTTGGCCACGTCGTAGTCCAGCCAGCCCAGTTGGAGCTTGTCCCAGGCGTTCATGTCGCCGGGCAGGTCGCCGATGGCGTCCTTGCCGGTGCCGAGCCAGGAGCCGGACGACATCAGCGTCCAGAAGCCGGTGGAGTTCTCGCCGCCCGCGGTGTCGTACTCGTCGGGCAGGCCGAGGTCGTGGCCGTACTCGTGGGCGTAGACGCCGAGTCCGCCGTTCTCCGGCTGGATGGTGTAGTCGCCGACCCAGACGCCGGTGTCACCGACCTGGGTGCCGCCGAGCTTGTTGGTGTCCGGCCCTGTCGAGCCGGCGTCGGTGCCGAAGGCGTACCAGCGGTGGGCCCAGATCGCGTCCTCGCCCTGCGCGCCGCCGCCCGCGGACTCGTCCTCGCCGGCGTGCACGATCTGGAAGTGGTCGATGTAGCCGTCGGGCTCGTTGAAGTTGCCGTCGCCGTCGTAGTCGTAGCGGTCCCACTGGTCGAACTGGGCCAGCTCCGTCTTGATCTCGGCGGCCGTGTCACCGGCGGCCTCGCGCTGGGCGACCCAGGCGTTGACGCCGTCCTGCACGGCGTACCAGGCGCCGGTGGACGCCTTGTTGGAGCCGTAACGGGCCTCGTTGTAGGGGACCTTGACCCAGTCGGTGACCTCGCCGTCGACCGAGTAGCGGCCCGAGGACTGCTTCTCGTAGTACTTCTTGAGCGACTCGGTGTTCTTGCCGGTGCCGAAGTACAGATCCTGGAAGTGCGCCTGGTTGTAATCCGCCTGCCAGGCCGTGGAGTTGTCCTTGGTGCGGTCCGGCGCGGCTATCTGGTTGTGCAGCGGGCCGACGGTGCCGCCGTAGCGGCTGTCGACCTGGTCGCCGAACTCGACCAGGATCGTGAAGATCTTGTCGGTCTTCTCCCGGCTCAGTTCGACGTACTTGCTCTTGCCGCCCTTGCTCTTGAGCTGGACGACCTTCGAGCCGTTGCGGTCCTTGACGGACGCCTTGCCGGATATGACCTGGTTCAGGGCCTCTTGGCGCTGGGCGTCCTGCGTCTTGCTCAGCGGGCCGTCGAGGTCGTGCTCCTTCTGCGCGACCGGCGCGGGGTCGTGCCGGTCGACGGCTGCGGACTTGGCCGAGGTGTTGGCCTCCGCCACGGCGAACGTCGAGAACGTGGCGGTGGCCGCCGCGAGGGACACGCCCACCGCGGCCGCTCTGAACGTCCAGGGTCTGCTGGTCACTTGATGTCCTCCCCTGCGTGCCCGACCGCGCGGAAGGGGGGGTCCTGGAAGTCGTGGAAGATCCGCGCGCGGTGTACGCGTGATAGTCAAGTGACGTTATTTGACTAGAGGTTTACGAGAAAAGACAGACCTTGACTTGGACAGGACAAGTGCACTATGCGAAGCCGGGGTCCGCTTTACGGACACGCACGGCCTCCTTGCGCATCGCTCAACGGGCGCGTACATCCGTCCACTTGGTGGACGGTATGACTCCGTGCGCCCCCCATGCTCCGGAGCTGTGTGTTAGGTCATGCTTACTGCACGTTCCACTCGGGCATGCAGGCGAATAGAGTCGATTGGCGGATCGCCCGGAACCCGGCGGAAAGCCAGGCCGACATCCTTGTCGCACCCCCCTTTCACAGCTCCCCTCCATCGCCTAACGAGGACTCGATTGCCATGCCTCGTCCGACCGCCGCACAGCTCGCCTACGGTTCGTTCACCGTGATCTTCTCGACGCTCGCCATGCTGCTGCTGTCACAGACGAGTTCGGGTCTGGGGATCGCGGTCGTCGCCTTCGCGGCGCTCGCCCTCGGGCTGCTTGTCTCCCTGACGGTGCCACAGCCCAAGTCCCGTGCCGCGGCCGCGGCCCACGCGGCGGCCACCACCGCGCCCGCCCCGGCGGTCGTTCCGCAGCGCAGGCGCGTGCCGGTGCGGCGGGAGACCGTGTCCGCCGCCGCCGTCTCCTCGGCGGAGCCGGTACGGGAGCGGAGCACTCCCTAGAACAAGCACAAGCCCAAGCGCAGGCACAAGCTCGACCACGCGAATCGGCGGGTCCGTTGACGACGGACCCGCCGATCGCTTGTGTGCGCCCGGGTGTTGCACCCGGCCGCCTCAACGCGTGCTGACCACCACGGTCTTGGCGGCCTTGTCGTGCAGGCCCTGCTTGTACGGCTTGTCGAAGAAGCTCCAACCGCCGCTGATCGCCGTCCAGATGCAGGCGCAGCAGAACGCGAACGGGATCCACAGCACCGCCGCGCGGATCAGGTTCGTCTGCACGGAGGGCGTCGACCCGTTGTCCAGGTTGGCCACCCGCAGGCCCAGCCACTTCTTGCCCAGCGTCTGGCCCGACTTGGCGAGCATCACGGTGTCGTAGCCCATGTACAGCACGGCCGCGGTGAACGACTGCCCGAGCGACTTGGCGTACGAGACGTGGTCGGAGTTGATGTTGTACTCGTGCACACCGAAGGCCCAGGTGAGCAGCCAGACGACGATGCCGACGAGGATCATGTCGATGATCCGGGCGAGCGTGCGCCGGCCGCTGTCGGCGAGCGGCGGCATGCCGGCGAGCGGGTCGGTGGGGTAGGAGCCGCCGCCGTAGGGGGGCGGTTCGCTGCCGTAGGGCGGCTGACTGCCGTACGGCGGCGGGTCGTAGGGTGAGCCCGATCCCTGGCCAGGAGGGGGCTGCTTCCTGAACGGGTCGTCTTCCGGCGGCTGCTGGCCGGAGCCCGGAGGCGGTTCGGTACTCATGGCCCGAGTCGACCGCGAACGCCGTGTCTCCGCATCCGGCGAGCGGCCGTCCGGGGTACGGATTCTGGTACCCCCGATGCCGTACTCCGCTATCCCGCCACGAACGTATGTGCGGCCTTGTCGTGCCAGCACTGGCGCCAGGGCCGGTCGAAGAGGCACCAGGCGACACCGACGATCCCGATGCCGAGCACGCCCGGGACGCTGTAGACGAGCCAGCGGCGCAGCGCCCCGCCGAAACCGGGCGGCTCGTGGCTCTCGATGCCGCGCACCTCGAGACCGCAGAGCTTCTTGCCGAGGGTGCGGCCCCACTTGGCGGTCGGCAGCGCCTCGTAGAGGACGCCGAAGAGGAGGAGCACGGCGAGGACGATGCCGAGGTAGGCGGATGTGGTGCCGTCCAGCAGCCAGACCGTTTCGGTACGGCCGGAGAGCTTGGCCGCGTCGATCTTCTCGTTGATGTGGTCGACCGCCTTGGTGCCGAGCGGTACGGCCGCGGCTGCGGTGACCGCGCCGACCACGAGCGTGTCGACGAGCCTCGCCACCAGCCGCTTGCCGAGCCCCGCGGGGCGGGCCGCCGCCTGCCGCCGGGCCGCCGCCTGGAACACGTCGTCCACGGGCGGCTTCCAGGGCGTCACGGGCCCGTCCTCGTCCCCCGCCAGCCGGTGCACCTGCTGCGCCCAGGAGGGCTGCCCACCACCGACACCGGAGGCCATGGGCGTGCCTCCGGTGTCGGTGGTGGG
>NZ_JAEQAZ010000252.1 GCF_016654115.1 Streptomyces sp. MBT53 | reverse complement strand
AATGCGGAACGGGGGGTTTCGGCGGGCGGGGGCTGCGCCGAGTGCGTCGTGGTACGGCAGTCGCCGAAGTCGGCGCGCAGCCGGGCCATCAGCCGGATCAGCTGTCCGACCTCGTCGTCGCTCCAGCCGCTCAGCCGGTCGGCGAGCAACTGGGCGGTGCGCCGGGAGAGTTCGTCGAGCCGGACCTGGCCGCTGGGGGTGAGGCGCAGGATGCGGGAGCGCTTGTCCGAGGGGTCGGCGGACCGTTCGATCCAGCCGCGGTCGGCGACGTGCGCGACATGGCGGCTGGTCACGGACATGTCCACGGCGAGCAGCTCCGCGAGCTTGCTCATGCGCATGGCGCCGTGCCGGCCGAGCAGGGTCAGTACGGCCGCGGAGCCGCTGGGGCAGTCGGACGGCAGGATCCGTCCCAGCTCCCTGCGTACGGCGCCGAAGGCACTGAACTGACGCATCAGCTCCTCGTACTGCGTCCGCTCGGCCATCACACCTCCCCTACCCTCCATGTTCATGTTCGTTGCTTGGGGCAACCATAAGAGAGGTTGGTTGCTACAGGCAAATAAAACGGGGTGGGTGTGGCATAAAAAGTTGGCAAAGGCAAGTATTTCTGACCGTAAACCCACAGGTGGGAACGGCTGCGCGAAGCCCCGCACTTGGGTGTCCCCCGGGGATTCGCTAGTGTCTCGGCCCATGGCAAACAACACCCAGGGCCCCGAGGGCAACTACGACCCCGCCGGCAGCACCCAGATGTTCCGTGCCTTCGTCGACGAGACCCCCCAGGGCGGCCGGCAGCAGCAGGCCGCCGCTCCCGCCGGACCGCGTATCGGCCTGATCGTCGGCGTCGTCGTCGTCGTGCTGGTCGTGGCGGCGGTGGTGTACCTGGCGATGATGTAACACCGACGTCCTGACTCGAGCGGCTACCGGTCCGGCCCCACGGGGAACCGGTAGACCGTCGACTCCCGCACCCGGAAGCCCAGCCGCTCGTACAGCCGGTTCGCCGCCGCGCGGTCGGGGCGCGAGGTGAGATCGACGGTACGGGCACCGGCCTCGCGGGCGATCCGCAGCGCTTCGTCGGTCAACAGGGCGGCGACGCCCCGGCCTCGGGCCGCGGTGTCTACGACCACGTCCTCGATGCGCCCGCGCAGGCCGGACGGCACCGGGAACAGTACGAGCGTCAGGGTGCCGACGACCGTGCCCTCCGCCCGTGCGACCAGCACCGTGTTCGTCGCGCACGAGACCAGCCGCTCGACCGCGGCCCTGTCGAGGGGCTCCGCCGTCGAGGACAACTGCGGCAGCAACCGGCAGAAGGCGCCCACGAGTTCGTCGGTCGCCTCGCGCGCGACCCCCACCTGTACGTCCATGGCGGGGAGCCTATCGATCGCGCCGACGCGCGGTCCGTCGTCGATCGGCTGCGGCGCCGTCGTGGCCGGTCGCGCCCACGCGGCGGAGCCGCATGTCGATACAGCTCCGCGCCCCTTTGGGGCGCTGCAGGGCCCAGGGTTTAGAACCACTCAGCTGAGACGCCCCGAACACACCGCCATACCCCCGGAGTTGCCGCCCGCGCCCGCGGTCGGCGTCACGCACACGACGGCCGCCGACGCGCCCAGTGGGGCGCCTCGGCGGCCAGTTGTCCGTGTGGGACGACGCGTCGGGCCATGGAGACTGACTGACGCTTCGTCACATAGGAACCCTTGGCGGCGGGTTCAAGGGGTTCAGTCGGAGATCAGGCCCTCGCGCAGGGTGGACAGGGTGCGGGTGAGGAGGCGGGAGACGTGCATCTGGGAGATGCCGACCTCCTCGCCGATCTGTGACTGGGTCATGTTGGCGAAGAAGCGCAGCATGATGATCCGGCGCTCGCGGGGCGGGAGTTTGGCCAGGAGGGGCTTCAGGGACTCCCGGTACTCCACGCCCTCCAGGGCCGTGTCCTCGTAGCCGAGGCGGTCCGCCAGGGAGCCCTCGCCGCCGTCGTCCTCGGGGGCCGGGGAGTCGAGCGAGGAGGCCGTGTACGCGTTGCCGACCGCGAGGCCGTCGACGACGTCCTCCTCGGACACGCCCAGGACCGCGGCGAGTTCGGGCACGGTGGGCGACCGGTCCAGCTTCTGGGAGAGCTCGTCACTGGCCTTGGTGAGGGCCAGCCGCAGCTCCTGGAGCCGGCGAGGGACGCGCACCGACCACGACGTGTCGCGGAAGAAGCGCTTGATCTCACCCACGACGGTCGGCATCGCGAACGTCGGGAACTCCACCCCGCGTTCGCAGTCGAACCGGTCGATCGCCTTGATCAGGCCGATCGTGCCGACCTGGACGATGTCCTCCATCGGCTCGTTGCGGGAGCGGAAACGCGCGGCGGCGTAACGCACCAGCGGGAGATTGAGCTCGATGAGGGTGTCCCTGACGTAACCGCGCTCGGGGCTGTTCTCGTCGAGTGCGGCGAGCCGCAGGAAGAGGGAGCGGGACAGGGTGCGGGTGTCGATGGCTCCCGTGGTCGGGAGGGCCGGGGCCGGTACGGCGGGTACGGCCTCGAGGACCGTAACGGCGTCGAGTGCGGGCTCAGCCTCGCTCTTGGTGAGCGTGAGCACCTTCGAGCTGCCCTGGTCTGCGGACATGCCACCCCCTTTGGGTCGCGGGACGGTCGCGGCGATCGCCCCCGTCTGGGGAGCGGTGCCTTCACCTGAATACCGGAGCCTGGGCCACGGCAAACGCGCTTCCGGCAGAATGTCACATGTCGGCAACACGCTGTAGTGACATGTCGACTTGTCTGTTACGAAACAGCCCTGGAAAAAGGGGGTCTGACGGTTTTTCAGGCCAGAACTGTCGGGAACCGCCCTGGTGGGCGATTCGTTCGTACCGGTGACAGTTCGCCAGCGCTTTCGGTTCCGCCGCTACGCCGCTACGCCGCTGTGTCGCTATGCCTCGATGCGGTTCGCGGAGCGCAGCCGCTGGAAGCTGCGCGCGAGCAGCCGTGAGACATGCATCTGGGAGACGCCGAGTTCCGCGCTGATCTGTGACTGGGTGAGATTGCTGTAGTAGCGCAGGAGCAGGATCCGCTGTTCGCGCTCGGGGAGTTGGACGAGGAGATGGCGGACCAGATCGCGGTGTTCCACGCCGTCCAGGGCCGGGTCCTCGTAGCCGAGCCGGTCCAGCAGGCCGGGCAGTCCGTCGCCCTCCTGGGCGGCCTCCAGGGAGGTCGCGTGGTACGAGCGGCCGGCCTCGATGCAGGACAGCACCTCGTCCTCGCCGATGCGCAGCCGCTCGGCGATCTCCGCGGTGCTCGGAGTGCGCCCGAAGGCGGTCGTCAGATCCTCGGTCGCCGCGTTGACCTGCACCCACAACTCGTGCAGCCGGCGCGGGACATGGACCGTGCGGACGTTGTCACGGAAGTAGCGCTTGATCTCACCGATGACGGTCGGCATCGCGAACGTCGGGAACTGCACGCCCCGGTCCGGGTCGAAGCGGTCGATGGCGTTGATCAGACCGATGGTGCCGACCTGGACGACGTCCTCCATCGGCTCGTTGCGGGAGCGGAAGCGGGCGGCGGCGTAGCGCACGAGCGGGAGGTTGGCCTCGATGAGCGCCCCGCGCACCCGGTTGTGCTCCGGCGTACCCGGCTGGAGCCCCTTGAGCTGGCCGAACAGCACCTGGGTGAGGGCCCGGGTGTCGGCACCGCGGCTGCGCGGCGGAGCGGCTGCCGCCGGGGGCTGGGCGGGAGCCTCTTCCTGAGGCGGCGCTGTACTGGCCGACACGGTCAACGCCACACCTCTTCAATAGGTCAACTCATCCGTCAAAAGCGGTCATAGCATCACAAGACATGTGCACTGTGTGCAAGCACCGACTAATACCTTGTTAGGCCGTGTTGACGGGCAAGTTGGGGCATTGGGCGCGCAAAAGCCCCCCGCCGTCACGGCGGGGGGCTTCTCGGCGGTGCGTTCAGATCTCGTAGTCGGCGATCACCCAGGTGGCGAACTCGCGCCACAGCACGACGCCCGCCTGGTGCGCGGGGTGCTCGACGTACCGCTTCAGGGCGTCGGCGTCGTCGACCGACGAGTTGATCGCGAAGTCGTAGGCGATGGGGCGGTCGCTGATGTTCCAGCCCAGCTCCCAGGAGCGCAGCTCCTCGATCAGGTCGCCGAGCGGGCGGAACGCCTCGACGCCCGCCACCACCCGCGGGTCGTCGCGCTGGACGCCCTCGTTGAGCTTGAAGAGGACGAGGTGGCGGATCATCTGCGCGCTCCCGGGTGGTGGTTGGCTAGTGCGCCCCGTCGGCCAGCCAGGTCATGAAGTCGCCGATGGCCTTCGCGGCGTCCGATATGCCTTCGAAGCCTATCTGGACGTAGTCGGCCGCCTTGGCGGGCTTCGTGATGATCACGTACAGCGCGAAGACCACGAGCACATAGACGGCGATCTTCTTCGCGTTCACCGCCATCGCGGCCTCCCCTGTGACTTCGTGCCCGTGGGCCCCCTGTTGCCGGCGGTGAGTGTAACCTTCACGACCGTTTTTTGGATCAATCGGGGATCAACGACCCCCAGGTGAAGGGCTGTTGTCGCGAGCCGCCCGCCGAAATCCGGGAATCCTCACCGAAGGTGGCTGTACGACTACATCCTGTCTCCATGGATGAAGGGTTTGTGGCGCTCGTGGCTGCCGGCGTAGGACTCGTCGGGGCGGTCGGGGGCGCCGCCATCGGGGGCCTGGCCGCGACCAGGGGAGCACGTATCGGGGCGGAGACGGCGGCGAGGGCGACCGCCAGGCAGGTCCACGACCAGGCGGTCACCGACCACGGCCACTGGCTTCGCGGGCAGGTTCTGGAAGCGTGCAGGGCTTTCCTGTCGGCCTACGTCTCGTACGCCATCCATGCGTCGAACATGACGCGGGCGATCGAGCGGGAACTCCGGGAACTCATGGGTGAGCTGGGCGGAGCCTGCGGGCAGGCCGTGACCGACTTCAGGAACGCCTATTTCCAGGTGCGGCTGGTCGCGGCGGAGGACGTCCGGCAGTGCGCGCAGGAGCTGAAGAGGCTGGTCGAGAATCACAGGGAGTGTGTCGACGCCTGGCTCAACGCGTTTCTCGACACGGACGGTTCGGCGGTGGCTGCCGCGCGGGCCGAGGAGGAGCTGTTGCGCGGGAGGCTCGCTCGTCTGCACACCGAGTTCATGGAGACGGCGTGGCTCTCCATGTCGCGTCATCCTGCCTCGGCGGCCGACTGAGACGGAAACCGGGACGGAACGTGCTGAAGGGCCGGTCCCCATCGGGGCCGACCCTTCAACCATCTGCGGTAGCGGAGGGATTTGAACCCTCGGTGACTTGCGCCACACTCGCTTTCGAGGCGAGCTCCTTCGGCCGCTCGGACACGCTACCGAGAGAGACCTTACAACAAGGTGGGGTGTGGTTTGAAATCGGTATTCGGGCCCCGCCACCGAACCTGCTAGCGGTCCCGGAAGAACTCCGTGAGGACGTGCGCGCACTCGTCCGCGAGGACGTCCCCGATCACCTCGGGGCGGTGGTTGAGCCGCCGGTCGCGGACGACGTCGAAGAGCGAGCCGGCCGCGCCGGCCTTCTCGTCGCGGGCGCCGTAGACGACCCGGTCGACCCGGGACTGCACGAGCGCGCCCGCGCACATCGTGCAGGGTTCGAGGGTGACGACGAGGGTGCAGCCGGACAGCCGCCACTCACCGACGTGAGCGGCGGCCCGGCGGATCGCGAGGATCTCGGCGTGCGCCGTCGGATCGCCGGTGGCCTCGCGTTCGTTGTGGCCGGTGGCGAGCACGGTCGTACCGTCCGGGGACAGTACGACCGCGCCGACCGGGACGTCGCCGCCCCGGGCGGCCGCTCCGGCCTCGTCCAGGGCGAGCCGCATCGCGGCCCGCCAGCGGTCGCGTACCGGGTCCCAAGGCCCTTCTGTGCGTGCCGCGGTCAGCGGACGGTCTCCAGGACCTCCGAGGCCCCCAGGGCCTCGGCGATGGAGCTCAGCGCGTCGTCGGCGTCGAGGAGGCGCAGCTCCTTCTCGCCGACGCCCAGGTCGTCGAGGATCTGGCTGTCCCCGACCGGGCTGTGCGGAACGGCCTCGGCCGAGGTGCCGTCCTCGTCGTCGTCATCCTCGGAGTCACCGTCCTCGGTGCCGTCGAGGTCGAGGGAGTCCAGATCGACGACGTCGTCGGCGTCCGGATCCCTTCCGAGCAGCTCGTCCGTGAGCAGGATCTCGCCGTACGAGCTGCGGGCTGCCGCAGCTGCGTCCGAGACGTAGATCCGGGGGTCGTCCTCGCCGTCGATGCGGACGACGCCGAACCAGGCGTCCTCCTGCTCGATGAGCACCAGCACCGTGTCGTCCTCGGGCGAGGCTTCACGGGCCAGTTCGGCCAGATCCGACAGGCTCTCGACATCGTCGAGCTCTGTGTCGCTCGCTTCCCACCCGTCTTCGGTGCGCGCGAGCAGTGCGGCGAAGTACACCGTGACTCTCCCACTGGTCTTAGGCGTGCCGGTTGGGGGTCCCCCCGGCGGAGGTTACGGGCGGGGAGAGCTCGTGCTCCGAGCCCCACCCACTCGGAATCGTGGCAGAAACAAGGCGTTCAGGGGACGTCTTCGGCTCCCTGTGTCCGCCCGTGTTTGATCGACCACCAGCGGGATCGTACGCGGCGATCGCCGTGCACACGCACCCGGTTGGCCTTACAAGGTCCTGTGAGACAGGCCTCAATCACCAGCGGAAGGTTCGCATACGCATGGCGTGGCGCAGCCGGGCGGCCTTGGCGCGCCGGGGCTGGACGCGGTCGCGCAGCTCACGGGCCTCGGTCAGTTCGCGCAGGAACTGTGCCCGGCGCCGTCTGCGCTCGGCATCGGTCTCCCGGCTCTCGTGCTGCGACGGGTCCTCTCGGGACTCACGGTCAGGCATCGGCTCACCACCCCGGTCCGTCCCTCCCACTTTCCCCCGGACGGGCGGTTTGATGCCAGCGCGAGCAGACAGGCAGTGGCGGCTACTGTTGTGGACATGCGTCTCCACGTCGTCGACCACCCCCTGGTCGCCCACAAGCTCACCACGCTGCGCGACCAGCGCACCGACTCCGCGACCTTCCGCCGCCTGGCCGACGAGCTGGTCACCCTGCTCGCCTACGAGGCCACGCGCGACGTGCGCACCGAACAGGTCGACATCACGACGCCGGTCGCCCCGACCACGGGCGTCAAGCTGTCCTACCCGCGCCCGCTGGTGGTGCCGATCCTGCGGGCCGGCCTCGGCATGCTGGACGGCATGGTCCGGCTGCTGCCCTCGGCCGAGG
Organism: Streptomyces sp. MBT53; assembly: GCF_016654115.1. Classification (GTDB taxonomy): domain Bacteria; phylum Actinomycetota; class Actinomycetes; order Streptomycetales; family Streptomycetaceae; genus Streptomyces. The sequence goes on along the minus strand of NZ_JAEQAZ010000252.1, from coordinate 3,501 downwards.
TCGGCTTCATGGGCATGGTGCGCAACGAGGAGACGCTGCAGGCTTCCACGTACGCCACGCGCATGCCGGAGGATCTCTCGGGCCGTCAGGTGTACGTCCTGGACCCGATGCTGGCCACCGGCGGCACCCTGGTCGCGGCGATCCGCGAGCTGATCAAGCGCGGCGCGGACGACGTGACGGCCGTGGTCCTGCTGGCCGCCCCCGAGGGCGTCGAGGTCATGGAGCGCGAGCTCGCGGGCACCCCGGTGACGGTCGTGACGGCCTCGGTCGACGAGCGCCTGAACGAGCACGGCTACATCGTCCCGGGCCTCGGCGACGCGGGCGACCGGCTGTACGGCGCCGCGGAGTAGCACTCGCTCAACACCGGATTCCCGTACGGCTCTTACCTGCCGTACGGGAATCTGCGCGTGTGCTGCCCTACGGCTACGGCTACGGCTACGGCTACGGCTACGGCTACGGCTACGAGCACGCCTTCGCCGAGGCGCTGGCCGTCGGTGCGGCGGGCCCGCTCAGTGCGGCCAGGGCCTTGTCGGCCGCGGCCTTCGCCGTGAGGTCCTTGAAGGCGGTGCCGATGATCAGGTCGACGGCGGTGCCCTTGCGGGTGGCCTCGGTGCGGCGCTCGGCGCCGGTGAGCTGGGTGGCGAGGACGGGCAGCGAGGTGTCGAGGGAGGCGGCGGGGCCGAGCAGTATGCCGGTGCCCTTGACCTTCTTGTCGAACTGCGCGGTCGCGTTGCCCACGTCGCCGATCTTGAAGCCGCGCTTCTTGAGTTCGTCGGCGGTCGACTTGGCGAGGCCGCTGCGGGGTGTGGCGTTGTAGACGTTCACGGTGATCTGGGCGGGCTTCGGGACGGCGGCGTTCGTACGGGGCGAGGGGCTCACCTTGGAGGCGCAGTCCGCCTTGGGACCGGCCGCCGCGGCCTGTTTGCCGCCGCCGGTGAAGACGTCGATGAGCTGCAACGTGCCCCACCCGCCCACACCGACCACGGCGACGGACGCGACCACCATGAGGACGAGCCGCCCGCGACGCCGCGGACGGCGCATGCGCGGGTATTTGTCCCCCGTGATCCGGTACTGGCCGCCCATGCCTGGGGGAGTCAGCATGCTCATGAGCGCAGCGTAGTGCGCCCGGGCGACGATGCCTACTAGATGATCATTCGACAGCGCCGAGACCAACCCGAAAGGGTCAACGGTCTACCGGAGTGAGTCAGTCCAACTCGAGAACGCGCGCGTGGAGCACCTGCCGCTGCTGCAGCGCGGCGCGGACCGCGCGGTGCAGGCCGTCCTCCAGATACAGGTCGCCCTGCCACTTCACGACGTGCGCGAAGAGGTCGCCGTAGAAGGTCGAGTCCTCGGCGAGGAGGGTTTCCAGGTCGAGCTGGCCCTTGGTCGTCACCAGCTGATCGAGGCGGACCGGGCGCGGCGCGACATCCGCCCACTGCCGGGTGCTTTCCCGGCCGTGGTCGGGGTACGGCCGGCCGTTTCCGATGCGCTTGAAGATCACACGGAAAGCCTACCGGTCATGACGTTCCGGGCGCAGCCATGGAGACGGAGTGCGACGCTGGAAAAGATGCCGCAAAGCCGGGCAAAAAGGGAACCGAGGCCAGATATGAGTGACAGCGAGACGATCGCCGCCGGGTACGCCTTCACAGGACCTGCACTCGATCTGGGCGCCCTGCTCTGGGACGGGGCCTGTCTCCCCGACGCACAGATCCGCATCCCCCTCCCCATGCTCAACCGCCACGGCCTGGTCGCGGGCGCCACCGGCACCGGCAAGACCAAGACGCTCCAGCTCATCGCCGAGCAGCTCTCGGCGCAGGGAGTGCCCGTGTTCCTCGCGGATGTGAAGGGCGACGTGTCGGGCATCTCGGCGCCGGGCGCGGCGAACGACAAGGTCGCGGGGCGGGCCGCCGAGGTCAGGCAGCAGTGGACGGCGACCGGCTTCCCGGCCGAGTTCTACGCCCTCGGCGGCATCGGCCACGGCATCCCCGTCCGCGCCACGATCACCGGCTTCGGCCCGGTACTGCTCTCCAAGGTCCTGCAACTCAACCAGACCCAGGAGCAGTCCCTCGGCCTGATCTTCCACTACGCCGACACCAAGGGCCTGGAGCTGATCGACCTCAAGGATCTGCGGGCCGTCGTCACCTTCCTGACCTCGGACGAGGGCAAGACGGAACTGAAGAACATCGGCGGCCTGTCCACCGCCACGGCCGGTGTGATCCTGCGCTCCCTCACCGCCTTCGAGGCGCAGGGCATGGCCGACTTCTTCGGCGAGCCCGAGTTCGACACGAGCGAGCTGCTGCGCACGGCGTCGGACGGCCGGGGCATGGTCTCGGTCCTCGAACTCCCCGCCGTCCAGGACAAACCGCAGCTCTTCTCGACGTTCCTGATGTGGCTGCTGGCAGACCTCTTCCACGACCTCCCGGAGGTCGGCGACGCCGACAAGCCGAAGCTCGTCTTCTTCTTCGACGAGGCGCATCTGCTCTTCAACGACGCCTCCAAGGCCTTCCTCGACTCCATCACGCAGACCGTCCGCCTGATTCGCTCGAAAGGGGTCGGCGTCTTCTTCGTGACCCAGACCCCGAAGGACGTCCCCGGCGATGTCCTGGCCCAGCTCGGCAACCGCGTCCAGCACGCGCTGCGCGCCTTCACCCCCGACGACCAGAAGGCCCTGAAGGCCACCGTGAAGACCTTCCCGAACTCCGCCTACGACCTGGAGGAGATCCTGACGGGACTGGGCACGGGGGAGGCCGTCGTCACCGTCCTGAGCGAGAACGGCGCCCCGACCCCGGTCGCCGTCACCCGCCTCCGCGCCCCCGAGTCCCTGATGGGCCCGATCGACGCGACGACCCTCGACCAGGCGGTCAAGTCCTCGTCCCTGTACGGCCGTTACGCACAGGCTGTGGACAGAGAGTCGGCGTACGAGAAGCTGGCGGCGGAGCCGCCGAGACCCAAGGAAGCACCCGCGAAGGCTTCTCCGAAGGCGGCCAAGGAGGACGAGTCGATGGTCCAACAGGTCGTCGGCAGCGGCATGTTCAAGTCCCTGGCGCGTTCCGTCGGCACCCAGATCGGCCGCGAGATCACCCGTTCACTGTTCGGCACGGCCCGGCGGAAGCGGTAGCCCCCACCGGGCCGCGCGGTCGGATCAGCGCTTCGGCTCCTCCGGGGGCCGCTGCGGCTCGGGTGCGCGCGTCTCGGGTTTGGGCGCGTTGCGTACGGCCTCCGCGCGCAGCAGGGCGCGCAGGACCGCGTACGGGTCGATGGGCATGGCTGTGTTCCTCGCGTCGTACGGACTTGGCCGACCTTGCTCGGGGCGGTCGGTCCGTCAGCAGCGCAGGACCACGGTGCGCTGGGCACGCAGGGTGTACGACGGCCCGTGCGGCGCGGGGAGGGCGCGGCCCTCGGGGTCGTACGACGCCGGGGCGGGCGCGGGGCGCAGGGGCGGGGTGGGCCGGTGGACGGCGAGGGCGGAGGGCCGTAGGGCGGCGGTGGCCGTGTCGAGGA
>NZ_JAEQAZ010000251.1 GCF_016654115.1 Streptomyces sp. MBT53 | reverse complement strand
AGGCAGACCGGGCGGGCGTCGGTGAGCATGTAGGCGAGACGGTCGGCCGGGTAGCCGGTGTCCAGGGGCAGGTAGGCGGCGTCCGAGCGGTGGACGGCGAGCAGGGCGACCATGAGGGCGACGGAACGTGGCAGGGCCACGGCGACGACGGCCTCCGCCCGCGCCCCGTGCGCGGCGAGCGTGTTCGCCAATTTCTCGACGCGCAGGTCGAGTTCGGCGTAGGTGAGGGCGGTGTCCTCGAAGACGACCGCCATGGCCTCGGGGGTGCGGGCGACCTGGCAGCGGAACTGCTCGGGCAGGGTGAGGTCGGGGACGGTCCGGGTGGTGGCGTTCCAGTCGGTGAGGACGAGGGCGCGTTCCTCGTCGCGGAGGATGTCGAGGGCGCCGATGCGACGGTCGGGGTCGCGGGCTGTCTGGGCGAGCAGTGATTCCAGGCGCTGGGCGAGGAGTTCGGCGGTCGACTCGTCGAAGAGGTCGGCGCTGTACTCGATCCAGCACCGCATGCCGTCCGCGCCCTGCTCGACGAAGTCGAAGCTGAGGTCGAACTTGGCGCCCTGCTGGCCGAGTTCCTCGCGGCGCGCGGTCAGTCCGGGCAGGGCGGGGGTGGTGCCCTCGTCGTCGAGGTGGACGACCATCACCTGGAACAGCGGGTGCCGGGCCAGCGAGCGGGCCGGGTTGACCGCCTCGACCAGGCGCTCGAAGGGCAGGTCCTGGTGCTCGTAGGCGGCGAGGTCGGTGTCCCGGACGCGGGCGAGCAGCTCGGCGAACGTCGGGTCGCCGGACAGATCGGTGCGCAGGACAAGGGTGTTGACGAAGAACCCGACCAGGTCTTCGAGCTGCTCGTCGGCCCGCCCGGAGATCGGTGCGCCGAGCGGGATGTCGTCCCCGGCGCCGAGCCGGTACAGCAGCGCGGCGACGGCGGCCTGGGTGACCATGAACATACTGACGCCGTGGCGGCGGGCCAACGCGCGCAGTTCCGACGTCCGTCGGGCATCGAGTGTCAGGCCGACGGCGCCGCCCCGGTGGCTGCTCTCCAGTGGGCGGGGGCGGTCGACGGGCAGTGCGAGTTCGTCGGGGAGGCCCGCCAAGGTGTCCTGCCAGTAGGCGAGTTGGCGGGACTGGCGGCTGTCCGGGGCGTCGGGGTCGCCGAGCGCCTCGCGGTGCCAGAGGGCGTAGTCGGCGTACTGCACGGAAAGCGGCGCCCACGCGGGGGCGTGCCCCTCGCGGCGGGACTCGTACGCGGTGGCGAGGTCGCGCCACAGGGGACCGTCGGACCACTGGTCGCCGGCGATGTGGTGCAGCACCAGCAGCAGTACGTGCTCGTTCTCGCTGACCTCGAACACATGGGCGCGCAGCGGGAGTTCGCGGTCGATGTCGAAGCCGCGCGCGGCGGCCCCGGCGAGCAGGGCGGGCAGTTCGGTCTCCGTGACCCGGCTGTGGTGCAGGGGCACCGGGGCCTGGTCCAGCACGACCTGGTGGGGGCGGCCGTCCCGCTCGGGGAAGACCGTGCGCAGGCTTTCGTGGCGTACGACGAGGTCGTTCAGCGCGGCGGACAGCGCGTCCCGGTCGAGTGTGCCGGTCAGACGCCAGGCGGCCGGGATGTTGTACGTGGCGCCCGGACCCTCGATGCGGTGCAGCAGCCACAGGCGCTGCTGGGCGAAGGAGAGCGGGAGTTCGTCGGGTCGTTCGGCGGGGACGAGGGCGGGCAGGCCTCCGGCCCGGTCGTCGAGGCGGGCCGCGAGGAGTGCGGGGGTGGGTGCCTCGAAGACGGTGCGGACGGTGAGGTCGGCGCCGAGCAGCGCGCGGACGCGGCTGACCAGGCGCATGGCGAGCAGTGAGTGGCCGCCGAGCGCGAAGAAGTCGCCGTCCGCGCCGACCTGTTCGAGGCCGAGGACGTCGGCGAAGAGTCCGGTGAGGATCTCCTCGCGGGGGCTGCGGGGCGCGGTGCCCGTGTCCGTTCCGGTGGCGGTCGTGAAGTCGGGGGCGGGCAGGGCGGCGCGGTCGAGCTTGCCGTTGGGGGTGAGGGGCAGCGTGTCGAGGGTGACGAAGGCGGCCGGGACCATGTGGGCGGGGAGGGTGGCGGCGGCATGGGCGCGCAGCGCCGTCACCTCGACGGAGCCCGCCGGGACCACGTAGGCGACCAGGTTCTGTTCCCGGACCACCACGACCGCGTGTGCGACGGACGGGTGCGTGGTCAACACGCCCTCGATCTCGCCGGGTTCGACGCGGAAACCGCGCACCTTCACCTGGTCGTCGGTGCGGCCCAGGTACTCGATCGTCCCGTCCGCGTTCCAGCGGGCCAGGTCGCCGGTCCGGTACATCCGGGTGCCGGGCACACCGTACGGGTCCGCGACGAAGCGCTCGGCGGTCAGACCGGGCCGGTCGAGGTAGCCGCGCGCGAGTTGGACGCCCGCCAGGTACAACTCGCCCGGGACGCCGGGCGGTACGGGACGCAGTCCGGCGTCGAGGACGTAGGTGCGGGTGTTCCACACCGGGCGGCCGATCGGCACGCTGGTCGCGTCGGGGCCGATCTCCACGGCCGTCACGTCGACCGAGGCCTCGGTGGGGCCGTAGAGGTTGTGCAGTTCGGCGCCGACCAGGATGTCGTGGAAGCGGTGGGTGAGGGCGACGGGCAGGGCCTCGCCGCTGCACATCACGCGGCGCAGGCCGGTGCAGTCGGCCGCGGCCGGTTCCTCCAGGAAGAGTTGGAGCATGGAGGGCACGAAGTGGGCGGTGGTGACGTCCTGTTCGCGGATCAGCCGGGCCAGGTAGGCCGGGTCGCGGTGGCCCTCGGGGCGGGCGACGACCAGGGTGGCGCCGGTGATCAGGGGCCAGAAGAACTCCCACACCGACACGTCGAAGCTGGACGGTGTCTTCTGCAACACCCGGTCGGCGGCGGTGAGTTCGTACGCGTCCTGCATCCACAGCAGCCGGTTGACGATGCCCTCGTGCGGGACGACGACGCCCTTGGGGCGGCCGGTGGAGCCGGAGGTGTAGATGACGTACGCGGGGTGCGAGGGGTCGTAGGACGTGGGGAGTTGGGCCTCGGGACCGGTCGGCAGGGTGTCTCGGACGACGTACACCGGGCGGGCGTCCTCGACCATGAGGGCGAGACGGTCCTCCGGGTAGTCGGGGTCGAGCGGGAGGTAGGCGGCTCCGGCGCGGTGGACGGCGAGCAGGGCGACGACGAGGTCGAGTGAGCGCGGCGGCGCCACCGCCACGGTCTGCTCGGGGCCCGCGCCGAGCGCGGTCAACACCCGTGCCGTGCGCTCCACTTGGGCGTCCAGCTCGGCGTACGTCAGCCGCTGCCCCTCGAAGACGAGGGCCGTGGCGTCGGGGGTGCGGGCCACCTGGGCACGGAAGAGTTCCGGCAGGGTGGTGGCCGGGACGGGGTGCTCGGTGGCGTTCCACTCCCCCAGGACCAGGGCGCGTTCGGCGTCCTCCAGGAGGTCCAAGTCCCGCACCGCGCGGTCGGGTTCGGCCGCCGCGTGGTCCAGCAGTCGGGCCATGCGGCTGGCGATGCGTTCGGCGGTCGACTCGTCGAAGAGGTCGGTCGCGTACTCCAGGAGCAGGACCACCCGGTCGCGGCCGGTCTCGTCGACGAATGTGAAGTGGAGGTCGAACTTGGCCATGCCGGTGTCCATGTCGAACCACTCGGTCGCGAGGCCGAGCACGTCCGGGTCGCCGTCGGGGCGGTGGTGGTAGCCGAGCATGACCTGGAAGAGCGGGTTGCGGCCGGCCACGCGGGGCGGGTTGAGGGCTTCCACCACTCGGTCGAAGGGCAGGTCCTGGTACTCGAAGGCCGCGAGGGACGACTCCCGCACCCGGCCGAGGAGTTCGCGGAAAGTCAGCTCGTCGCCGGACACGTCGGTGCGCAGGACCAGGGTGTTGACGAAGAAGCCCACCTGGTCGGCGAGGGCCTCGTCGGTGCGGCCTGCGATGGGGGCGCCGAGCGGGATGTCGTCGCCCGCGCCGAGCCGGTTCAGGAGCGTTGCGGTGGCCGCCTGGAACAGCATGAACATGCTGGTCCCGGTGGCGGTGGTGAGATCGCGCAGGGCGTGGCCGGTGGCGGCGGACAGTTCGAGGCGGACCTTGCCGCCGTGACCGGTCGGCTCGGTCGGGCGCGGTCGGTCGGCGGGCAGGGCGAGTTCGTCGGGCAGCCCGCGCAACGCGTCGGCCCAGTGGGCGAGTTGGGCCTCGCCGGTGCGGGCGAGGAGGTCGTCCTGCCAGAGAGTGTAGTCGGCGTACTGCACCGGCAGCGGCGCCCAGTCGGGAGCACGTCCCTCGCGGCGGGCCGCGTAGGCGGTGTCGAGATCGGCGAGGAAGGGGCGGTCGGACCACTCGTCGGTGGTGATGTGGTGCAGGACGACGGCCACCACCTGCTCGTCGAATCCGAGCCTGAACACCTCGCAGCGCAGCGGGAGTTCGGTGGTGAGGTCGAAGGGGCGGCGCTGGGCGGATTCGATCAGCGCGGGCAGTTCGTCCTCGGCGCAGTCGACGACCGTGCAGGCCGGGACCGCCGCGTCGGCGGGGACGATCCGCTGGTACGGCTCGCCCTCGTGGGTCGGGAACACCGTCCGCAGGGCCTCGTGCCGTCCGGCGACGTCCCGCAGGGCGGCTGCCAGCGCGTCGGTGTCGAGGATGCCGCGGAGTCGGAAGACCAGCGGGAAGTTGTAGGCGACACCGCTGCCGGTGATCTCCTCGACGAGCAACAGGCGTCGCTGGGCGGCCGACAGCGGGATGCGGGCGGGCCGGTCCGCGACCGGGGTGACCGCCGGACGGGCCGGGCTCGCCGCGTCCGCACGACCCGCGAGCAGGGCGGGAGTCGGGGCCTCGAAGAGGTCACGGATGGCTAGTTCGGCGCCCAGTTCGGTGCGGGCGCGGCTGACCAGCCGGGTGGCGAGGAGTGAATGCCCGCCCAGGTCGAAGAAGTTGTCCTCGGCGCCGACCTCCGGCAGGCCCAGCACCTCGGCGAACAGGCGGCAGAGCACCTCTTCCTGCGGGGTGCGCGGGCCGCGTCCGCCGCCGAGGGCGACGGCGGGTTCGGCGTCGGGCAGGGCGCGGACATCGAGCTTGCCGTTGGCGTTCATGGGCAGGCCGTCGACGGTGACGAAGGCCGACGGGACCATGTAGTCGGGCAGTTCGCGGCCCAGATCCTCACGCAGCCGCCGTACGAGCGCGCTCGCCTCGCGGGCGGCGGTGGGGTCGTTGGCGTAGGGGTGGGTACCGCCGCGGGGCTTGAACAGGCCGCCGGTCAGACGGAGTTCGGACGCCTTCAGGAAGACGGCGTCATACGTCCCCTGCTGCTCCGACCAGGTCGTCAGCACCCGGTATCCGGCCGCCGTACCCAGCTCGTGCAGATGCTCGGGGTCGACGCCCGTCTCGGTCGTACGGCCGTCGGGGATGCCGGTGAAGCGGAGTGCCTCGGGGCGTTCGCCGCGCGGGCGTTCGGCGGTGGCGCCGGTCGCTGACCAGCCGCCGCGCAGGAGTTCGCCGATCGCCTCGGCGGACGCCCAGTCGCCGCGCAGGAGTTCGCCGATGGTGTTGCCGGTGGCCCAGTCGACGGACGGAATGGTGTCCAGGCGTACGTCCGGGTCGTCGGCGTAGAGGACGACGTCGTAGCGGTGCCGGGACAGCTCGTTGTGGTGCTGGGCGCGCTTGGTGCGCAGGTCGACGCCGTAGCCGAGGGTGGTGAAGTAGTCGGGGTCTACGAGGAGTTCCTTCTCCAGGCGCAGGCCGCGCTCCACCGCTCGCTCCAGGTCCGCCTCGGCGGTGCCTCGAGCGCGCTGGATCTCGGTGTGGAAGGTGCCGGCGAGCCGCAGGTTGCGGACGTCGCCGACGAACAGGGCGCCGCCGGGTGCGAGCAGCTCCATCAGGCCGTGCAGGACGGTGGTGAGGTGGTCGATGCTCGGGAAGTACTGGATGACGGAGTTGATGACGATCGTGTCGAAGTAGGCGAACGGCAGGCCGCTCAGATCCTCGGCCGGACGGCAGCGGAGTTCGACCTTGGCGGCGAGTGCGGGGTCGCGCCGTACCTCCTCGCCGATCTTGCGGATGACGGGGGCGGCGAAGTCGGTGGCCCAGTAGGCCTCCGCCTCCGGGGCGAGGCGGGACAGCAACAGGCCTGATCCGACGCCGACTTCGAGGATGCGGCGGGGCTTGAGGGCGCCGATGCGGGCGAGGGTGGCCTCGCGCCACTCGTGCATCTCCTCGAAGGGGATGGGCCGGCCGTCGTAGGAGCTGTCCCAGCCGTCGTACTGCTCGGTGAAGACGGCGGTGCCGATCTCCTCGTACTCGTCGGAGTAGATCTCCTGCCACTCCCCCACCTGCGCGGCCTCGGCGGCGGTGCGCTCGGCCGTATCGGCGCCGGAGGGCACGACGTAGCCGACGAGGCGTTCGTCGCGGACGACCACGGCGGCCTGGGAGACGAGCGGGTGGCGACTGAGGGCGGTCTCGATCTCGCCGGGCTCGATGCGGTAGCCGCGGATCTTGACCTGGTCGTCGGTGCGGCCGAGGAAGTCGAGATTGCCGTCGGGGTTGCGGCGGACCAGGTCGCCGGTGCGGTACATGCGCTCGCCGGGCTCGCCGAACGGGTCGGCGACGAAGCGTTCGGAGGTCAGCGCGGGTCGGTCCAAGTAGCCCCGGGCCAGACCGATTCCGGCGATGTACAGCTCACCGGGCACGCCGTCCGGCACCGGGCGCAGCCAGGCGTCGAGGAGGTGCGCGCGGGTGCCCCGGATGGGCTTGCCGACGGTCGGGGTGTCGCTGTCGAGGGTGCCGCCGCCGAGGGTGTTGATCGTGTACTCGGTCGGCCCGTAGAGGTTGTAGCCGTACGTTCCCTCGGTGTCGCGCAGGGCCGTCCACACCGTCTCCGGTACGGCCTCGCCGCCGAGGAGGACGAGCGGCGGGACGTAGCCCTCCAGCAGGCCCTGCTCGATCAGCAGCCGCGCATACGTGGGCGTGACGTTGACGACGTCGACGCGGTGGCGTTCGCAGTAGGCGACCAGCGCCTCGGCGTCCCGCCTCAACTCCTCGTCGCAGACGTGCACTTCGTGGCCCTCGACCAGCCAGAGCAGTTCCTCCCACGACATGTCGAAGGCGAAGGACACGGTGTGGGCGATGCGCAGCCGTCGGCCGCCGGCCGAGGCGATGGCGGGCTCGAAGATCTCCTTCTGGTGGTTCAACTGCATGTTCGTCAGGCCCCGGTAGGGGGTGACAACACCCTTGGGGCGGCCGGTGGAGCCAGAGGTGTAGATGACGTAGGCGGGGTGTTCGAGGCTGAAGCGGCGGTGGACCGGGGTGTCCGGCTGATCGGCCAACTCCCCCTTCGTTTCCGGGTCGTCGAGCAGGACGCGGGTCATCTCGCCGTTCAGCGTGGCGGATACGGCCGTGGTGCTGAGCAGGAGGAGCGGGTTGGCGTCGGCCAGCATCAGGGACAGGCGGTCCGCCGGGTGGTCCAACTCCAGGGGCAGATAGGCCGCTCCGGTGCGCAGGACCGCGAAGAGGGCGACCACCATGTCGAGGGAGCGCGGCAGGGCGAGGGCTACGACCTGCTCGGGGCCCGCGCCACGGTCGATCAGCAGCCGGGCCATGCGGTTGACGGCCGCGTCGAGTTCGGCGTACGTCATGCCGCGCTCGCCGAAGACCAGGGCCCGCTCGTCCGGGGTGCGTTCGGCCTGTGCGGCGAGCAGGTCGGCGATGGTGTCCTCGGGGTCGGGGACACGGCTGGCCGCCGACTCCCGCCGTAGCGCCTCGACTTCGGTGGGAAGGAGGGAGTCGAGTGAGCCGACCGGTGCCGTGAGGTCGGCGGTCAGGCGGTCGACGAGGAGCGCGAAACGGTCAAGGAGCGTTTGGGCCTGGGCAGTTGGGACGAGGTCGGGGCGGTGGGTGAGGGTGACGGCGATCTCGCGGCCGGGGGTGATGACGAGGTTGGCCGGGTAGTGGGTGGCGTCGACGTTGGCGACGGCGGTGGCGCCGTGCCGGGTCCTCAGGTCGGCGAGCCGTTCCTCGGTGTCGTTGTTGCGCAGTACGAACAGCGTGTCGAACAGCTTGCGGTGACCGGTCTCGGCCTGGAGGACACCGAGGCTGAGGTGCTCGTACGGCATCAGGTCGAGGCGTTCGCCCTGGACGCGGCGGAGCAGGTCGAGGACCGGTTCGGCCGGGTCGAGGGCGATGCGGGTCGGGACGGTGTTGAGGAACAGGCCGATGATGTGCCCGACGTCCGGGACCTCGCTGGGGCGCCCCGCGACGGTCGTGCCGAAGACGACGTCGGCGCGGCCGGTCGCGGAGGCGAGGGTGAGTCCCCAGGCCGCGTTGAGGATCGTGTTGAGGGTCAGACCGTGGGCGGGCGCCAACTCGCGGAGCCGGTCGCCGAGTTCGGCGGGGAGGCGGGTGTCGAGCTGGTCGGGGATGACCGGTTCGAGGCCGTCGGCGGCGGTGGGTGCGAGCAGGGTCGGCTCGTCGAGACCGGCGAGCGCGGTGCGCCAGGCGGCCGTGGCGACCGAGTCGTCCTGCTCCTCCAGCCAGGTCAGGTAGTCGCGGTAACTGCCCGGCGTGGGCAGGGCGTTGGCGTCGCCGGCCGTCTCGTAGAGCGCGAACAGCTCGTCGAGGAACAGCCAGGCCGACCAGCCGTCCCAGAGGATCAGATGGCGGCCGATGACGAGCCGGTCGCCGCGCTCCGCGCCGAGGCGGAGCAGGAGGAGGCGGAAGAGCGGGGGTGCGGACAGGTCGAAGCGGCGGTTGCGTTCGGCGTCCGTCAACTCCCGTAGGAGTACGTCCTGTTCGGCTGCCGGGAGGAGGGAGAGGTCCACCTCTTCGAGGGGGATCTCGGGGTCCTCGACGATGAACTGGACCGGCTGGTCGAGGCCGTCGCTGGTGAAGCCGGCGCGCAGACCCGGGTTGCGGTCGAGGAGCGTGCGGACGGCGGCGCGCAGCCGGGTGGTGTCGAGGCGGGTGGCGAAGTCGAAGGTCTCGTGGACGGTGTAGACGTCCAACGCGCCCTCGTCGTACGCCGAGTGGAAGAACAGGCCCTCCTGGAGGGGGGCCAGCGGCCACACGTCGGCGACCTGCGCCGGAGCGGCGACGGCTCGGACACGGGCCTGTTCGGCCTCGGTCAGGGTGAATGCCTCGACACGGCCGGTGGCTACGGCCGTTGCGGTGCCGGCCGCCAGCGCGAGGGCGGCGGGCGTGCGGTGGGTGAACACGTCGCGCGGGCTCAGCTCCAGGCCCGCCGCGCGGGCTCGGCTCGCGACGCCGATGGAGCTGATGCTGTCGCCGCCGAGACGGAAGAAGTCGTCGTCGGGGCCCGCGTCCTCGATGCCGAGGACGGCCGCGAAGATGTCGGTGAGCTGCTGCTCCGACGGGCCTTCGGGTGCCCGGCGTTCGGCGCGTTCGGCCTCGGGGGCGGGCAGCGCGGCCTGGTCGAGCTTGCCGCTGGGGGTGAGCGGGAGGTCGGCGAGGACGACGTACGCCTCGGGGACCAGGGGTGCGGGCAGCGCGTCGGCCAGGGCGGCGCGCAGGGCGGCGGGGTCCACGACCGCCCCGGCCGCCGGGACCGCGTAGGCGACGAGCCGCTGGTCGCGGATGACGACCGCGCCTCGGGCCACGGTCGGGAGTCCGGTCAACTCGGCCTCGATCTCGCCGAGTTCGACGCGGTTGCCGCGCAGTTTGACCTGGCGGTCGGTGCGGCCGAGGTAGTCGATCGTGCCGTCGGGGCGGCGGCGCACCAGGTCGCCGGTGCGGTACATACGGGCGCCGGGCTCGGTGGCGTACGGGTCGGCGACGAAGCGGTCCGCGGTGAGCGCCGGGCGCCGGTGGTAGCCGCGGGCCAACTGGACGCCGGTGAGGTACAGCTCGCCGGGGACGCCGTCCGGGACCGGGCGCAGGCAGGTGTCGAGGACGCGCAGGCCGGTGTTCCACACGGGTCGACCGATGGGCACGGTGGTGTCGGGCGATCCGTCGTAGGGGTGGTACGTGACGTCGACGGCGGCCTCGGTGGGGCCGTAGAGGTTGTGCAGCGGGACGCCGGTCAGCTCGTGCCAGCGGTGGGCCGCGGCCCCGGACAGGGCCTCGCCGCTGCTGAAGACGCGGCGCAGGCTGCCCGCCCACGCGGGGTCGGCGGTGACCTCTTCGGAGGCGAGGAAGGCCTCCAGCATCGACGGCACGAAGTGCATCGTGGTGATGCCCTCGGCCTGGATCAGACGGGCCAGATAGGCGGGGTCGCGGTGGCCGTCCGGGGCGGCGAGGACGACGGCGGCGCCCTCGCGCAGCGCCCAGAAGAACTCCCAGACGCTGACGTCGAAGCTGGACGGTGTCTTCTGCAACACCCGGTCCTCAGGGGTGAGTTGGTACGCGCCCTGCATCCAGGCCAGTCGGTTGCCGATGGCGCGGTGGGTGACGACGACGCCCTTG
>NZ_JAEQAZ010000250.1 GCF_016654115.1 Streptomyces sp. MBT53 | reverse complement strand
CCACCACCCCGCCGCCCGCCTACCGCTCCGGCGCGACCTGGCTGCCCCACAGCCGCTCCACCGCCCTCGCGGTCGGCCCCACGGGCACGGACGTCACGACCGACGCCGGCCGCACCTGGAAGACCGTCGACACCGGCTCGTACGACACCGTGGACTGCGCGGCCGACCTGGGCTGCTGGGCGGCGGGGGAGAAGGGGCGCGTGGCGCGGCTGGAGGACTGAGGGTCGTGGGCGGTGCGGCGAGTGCGGCGCTTTTTTGATGGCACCCGCCGCCGAAGATCCCCGTACGCTCGGCACCACCATGACGACCGTACGCATTCCCGCGGGCTGGCCCGCGACCGAGGAGCAGGCCCGCGCCGTCCAGGACGAGTTGCGGGAACGGGTGGTGACCGACGAACCGGGGCCACCGCCAAGGACCGGGCACGTCACGGGAGTCGACGTCGCCTACGACGACGAGCGGGACGTGGTGGTGGCAGCGGCGGTCGTGCTGGACGCGGCGGACCTCACCGTCGTCGCCGAGGCCACCGCCGTCGGCACGGTCTCGTTCCCGTACGTGCCGGGCCTGCTCGCCTTCCGTGAAATCCCCACGGTCCTGGCCGCGTTGGACGCGCTGCCGTGCCCGCCCGGCCTGGTCGTGTGCGACGGCTACGGCCTGGCCCACCCGCGCCGCTTCGGCCTCGCCAGCCACCTCGGTGTCCTCACCGGTCTGCCCACGATCGGCGTCGCGAAGAACCCCTTCACCTTCACCTACGACGACCCGGGCGCCCCGCGCGGCTCCGCCTCCCCGCTCCGTGCGGACGCCGAGGAGGTCGGCCGCGCGCTGCGCACCCGCGAGGGCGTGAAGCCGGTCTTCGTCTCCGTCGGCCACCGGGTCACCCTGGACAACGCCTGTGCCCACACCCTCGCTTTGACCCGGGAGTACCGCCTCCCGGAGACGACCCGCAGGGCGGACGCGCTGTGCCGGCGGGCGCTGCGGGAGGCCACCGCCTGAGTACGCGGGGCGAGTTGGTACTGAGTACCTGTTCTGAGTACTTGTACGGATGTGGCCGGGCCCGGGTGATCGGCAGGCTGTGCCGCATGACAACGCACCGTTCTCCGAAGCCCGTTGCCCACCCGAGCCAGCCGATCGAGCGTGCCGTGACGATCGCGCTCGTCCTGTCCGTGGCGGCGGGCCTCGCCTGGATCGGCGGGATGATCTACACGCTGTGGCCGTGAGCCGGGCGCACGTGCGGGGGCGGGAAACACACGAGCCCCACACCGCAACAACAGGTGTGGGGCTCGGACTTGAGCGCCGGGCAGGCCTTGCACCTGCATCTCCCCGCAGGAAGCGGGGCATCTTTCCTTGGACGACCAACGCGTAACCAGGCTCCGGGTGTTCCGGCGACCGGCTCGTGATCAACTATAGACCATCCCGAGGGGTACTTCGAACTCCCGGATCAGCGGGGCCAGTTGGAGGCAAGGCGTTCCGCGTCGGCGTGCCACCAACGTGGTGGGGGCGGGCCGACGGGCTCGGCGGTGGGCTGGTCCGGATGCAGTCCGAGGCGTCGTAGCGCGTCGGCGCGCACCCGGATGTCGAACCAGCCGTGCCAGTGGCCGTCGGGCCCGGGGCCGCAGGCGAGACCCCACCTCAACTCGTCCTGGGCGAAGGGCATCCAGTCGATGCCGCGCTCCCGCAGTCAAGCGCGTGTGGCCGCCCACGGAGAGAGGCAGCCGGGCACGTTCTCGTAGGCCGCGACAGTGATCCAGTCGGTGTTCGGCGTCTTCATGGCGTCCATCGTTACACGCGGAACCGGCATCCTCACCGGGTCGCCGCCACCCGGAACACGATGCCCGCGGCGCGGAGTCGCTCGATGAGGGCGTTGCCCAGCGCGACCGCCGTCGTCACCTGGCCCGCGGTGGGCGGGAGTTCGTCCAGAGCCAGGGAGAGGGCCGCCTCCGCGAACATCTTCGCCGTCTCGTCGTAGCCGGGGTCGCCGCCCGCGACCTCGGTGAAGACGCGTCGGCCGCCGCCCTCGCCCACGAACTTCACGGAGAACCAGCTCTTCGCGCGCTTCTCCGGGCTCGGTCCGTCGCCGGGCTTGAGGCGGTCGGACAACCAGCGCCGGGCGGGCGGGAGTTGAGCGGCGGTGGCCAGTGCGCCGACCGCCGTGACACCGCCGAGCGCCACGGGGAGGTGTCGTACGGCCGCATAGTGGCGGTAGCGGAAGTCGGGGCCGTAGCGGTCCAGGGCCTTCGCGGATCGTTGAACGATCTGCGGGTCGATGGTCGGCAGGGGGACCGCCCAGGAGCCGACCTCCCCGGCGAACCGCGGTGCCCCCATGGGTGCTCCGGTTCGGCGTCCCACCAGCCGCGGTTCGTGGCGTCGCCGGTCCCGCGCGGCGGCCAGCACCTGCCTGCCGCGCCCGAGTTGGGTCAGTGCCGTGGCGAACGTACCGCCGGAGAACATCGCGTCGGCGGTCACGAAGCCGTCCACGGTCAGGGGCACCCCCTCCGGCAGCTGCTGGACGGTGAAGTACGCCCCGAGGTCGTGCGGGATCGAGTCGAAGCCGGCCGCGTGCACCAGGCGGGCGCCGGTCTCACGCGCGCGTGCGTCGTGCCGGACGTACGTCAGGTCGACGAACTCCGGCTCACCGCTGAGGTCGAGATAGTCGGCGCCGGTGTCCGCGCAGGCGGCGACGAGATCCTCGCCGTAGCGGACGTAGGGGCCGACCGTCGTGGCCACCACGCGCGCGTGCTCGGCGAGTTCGCGCAGGGAGGCCGGATCGGACACGTCGGCGCGCAGGACGCCCACCGTCGTGCCGCCGGGCAGCCGTTCGCGCAGTCGCTTCAGTTTCAGCTCGTCGCGGCCGGCGATCGCCCAGCGCAGCCCCTGGGGCGCGTGCGCGGCGAGGTACTCCGCGGTGAGCGCGCCGACGAAGCCCGTGGCTCCGAAGAGCACGATGTCGTAGGGACGGTCCGTCCTGTTCAGCCTGCTCATGACACTCCTGGGTCCCGCAGCCCGCGCCGCTGTCGGTGGCTGAGGCTAGCGTGAAGAGTGCGGAGCCCGACGACGAGCCCGGAGGTATGCAGGTGGCCGTGCCCAGGAACGCCCTGAAGAAGTGGGCGAAAGTACGTGAGTTCGCCCTCGGGCTGCCGGGTGCCACTGAGGAGTTCCCTTGGGGCGAGAGTGTCGCCAAGGTCAACAAGAAGGTGTTCGTCTTCCTCGGTGTCGACGACGGCAGCTACCCGCTGGCCCTCACGGTCAAGCTCACGGACGAGACCGCCCACACCCACGCGCTGACCTCGCCGGGCGCCGAGCCCGCCGGCTACGGCCTCGGCAAGGCGGGCTGGGTGCGGATACCGCTCGCCGAGCAGGGCGCCCCGGCCGCCGAGCTGTTGTGCGACTGGGTGGAGGAGAGCTATCGCGCGATCGCCCCGAAGCGCCTGACAGGCGAACTGGACGCGGACGGCCGTGGCTAGGCGCGGCCGACGGCGGTACTTTGACTAAGCGCTTGCTCGCTCAGGTCTTGTGTCGAGTGGAACACGTTCTTAACATCATCGGTGTCACATCAGTTGTGTCACAGCTGGGGGCTGGATGACAGCGGCAACGACGCCCGGGCACGGCCCGCTCTCCGGCGTGCGCGTGGTCGAGCTGGCCGGGATCGGCCCCGGCTCCTTCGCGGCCATGCTCCTCGCCGACCTCGGCGCCGACGTCGTGCGCGTCGACCGGCCCGGCGGTCCCGGACTCGGTGTCGCCCCCGAGCACGACATCACCAACCGCAACAAGCGCTCGGTCCTCGTCGACCTCAAGGCGCCCGACGGCCCCGCGCGCGTCCTCGACCTGGTCGAACGCGCCGACATCCTCATCGAGGGCAACCGCCCCGGCGTCACCGAACGCCTCGGCGTCGGCCCTGAGGCCTGCCACGCCCGCAACCCCCGGCTCGTCTACGGCCGGATGACCGGCTGGGGCCAGGACGGCCCCCTGGCCGACCGCGCCGGGCACGACATCGCGTACATCGCGCTGACCGGGACCCTGGGCATGATCGGCAGCCCGGGAGAGCCCCCGCCCGCCCCCGCCAACCTGCTCGGCGACTACGCGGGCGGTTCGCTCTACCTCGTCGTCGGTGTCCTCGCGGCGCTGCACCACGCGCGCGTGACGGGCACAGGACAGGTCGTCGACGCCGCCATCGTCGACGGCACCGCGCACCTCTCCGCGATGATCCACGGCATGCTCGCCGCCGGCGGCTGGCAGGACCGGCGCGCCGCCAACCTCCTCGACGGCGGCTGCCCGTACTACGGCACCTACGAGACCGCCGACGGCAGGCACATGGCGGTCGGCGCCCTGGAACCGCAGTTCTACGACGAGTTCACGCGCCTCCTCGATCTCGCCGACTTCGCCGACGCCCGCCGGGACTGGACCCGTTGGGGCGAGCTGCGCGAGGCGGTCGCGGCCCGCTTCCGGAGCCGTACGCGAGACGAGTGGACCGTGGTCTTCGAGGGCACGGACGCGTGCGTGGCGCCCGTGCTGTCGCTCCGTGAGGCCCCGAAACACCCGCATCTCGCCGCGCGCGGGACCTTCACCGAGCACGGCGGGATCACCCAGCCCGCCCCCGCGCCCCGGTTCTCCGGAACACCCACCTCCGTGCGCGGCGGGCCCGCCCTGCCGGGCGCCGACACCTCGGACGTGGCCCGTGACTGGGACGTCCCCCGGCTTGCCGACGTCGTTGAGGACTCAGGTCGGGGAACACCTCGACGCGTCCTCGAAAACCCTCAGTGAAAGGCTTGGCAGTGAGCACCGAAGCGTATGTCTACGACGCGATCCGCACCCCGCGCGGGCGCGGCAAGGCGAACGGATCCCTGCACGGCACGAAGCCCATCGACCTGGTCGTCGGACTGATCCACGAGATCCGCGACCGCTTCCCGGACCTGGACCCGGCCGCGATCGACGACATCGTGCTCGGTGTCGTCGGACCGGTCGGCGACCAGGGCTCCGACATCGCCCGGATCGCCGCCGTGGCCGCCGGACTCCCGGACACGGTGGCCGGAGTGCAGGAGAACCGCTTCTGTGCCTCGGGTCTTGAGGCCGTCAACATGGCCGCCGCCAAGGTGCGTTCGGGCTGGGAGGATCTCGTCCTCGCCGGTGGTGTCGAGTCGATGTCCCGGGTGCCGATGGCCTCGGACGGCGGCGCCTGGTTCAACGACCCGATGACGAACCTCGCCGTCAACTTCGTGCCCCAGGGCATCGGCGCCGACCTGATCGCCACGATCGAGGGATTCTCGCGGCGCGACGTGGACGAGTACGCGGCGCTCTCGCAGGAGCGCGCGGCCACCGCCTGGAAGGAGGGCCGCTTCAAGCGGTCCGTCGTCCCGGTCCGCGACCGCAGCGGCCTGGTCGTCCTCGACCACGACGAGCACCTGCGCCCCGGCACCACCGCCGACTCCCTCGCCCGGCTCAAGCCGTCCTTCGCGGACATCGGCGAACTCGGCGGCTTCGACGCCGTGGCCCTGCAGAAGTACCACTGGGTCGAGAAGATCGACCACGTCCACCACGCGGGCAACTCCTCCGGCATCGTCGACGGCGCCTCCCTCGTCGCCATCGGCTCCAAGGAGGTCGGCGAGCGCTACGGCCTCACCCCGCGCGCGCGGATCGTCTCCGCGGCCGTCTCCGGCTCCGAGCCGACCATCATGCTCACCGGGCCCGCCCCAGCCACCCGCAAGGCCCTCGCCAAGGCCGGGCTGACCATCGACGACATCGACCTCGTCGAGATCAACGAGGCCTTCGCCGCCGTCGTCCTGCGCTTCGTGCGGGACATGGGCCTGTCCCTGGACAAGGTCAACGTCAACGGCGGCGCCATCGCGCTCGGCCACCCGCTCGGCGCCACCGGCGCGATCATCCTCGGCACGCTCGTCGACGAACTGGAGCGCCAGGACAAGCGCTACGGCCTCGCCACGCTGTGCGTCGGCGGCGGCATGGGCATCGCCACCATCGTCGAGCGCGTCTGAACTCCCCAGCGGCAGCAGAGACTTCTACGGAGAACCCCCTCATGACCGAGAGCACCACCATCCGCTGGGAACAGGACGACACCGGTGTCGTCACCCTCGTCCTCGACGACCCCAACCAGTCCGCGAACACCATGAACGCGGCCTTCCGCGACTCCCTCGCCGCGGTCACCGACCGCCTCGAAGCCGAGCAGGAGTCCATCCGCGGCATCATCTTCACGTCCGCCAAGAAGACCTTCTTCGCGGGCGGCGACCTGCGCGACCTGATCCGCGTCACCCCGGACACCGCCCAGGAACTGCTCGACGGCGGCCTCGCCATCAAGCGCAACCTGCGCCGCATCGAGACTCTGGGCAAGCCGGTCGTCGCCGCGCTCAACGGCGCTGCCCTGGGCGGCGGTTACGAACTCGCCCTCGCCTGCCACCACCGCATCGCCCTCGACGCGCCCGGCTCGAAGATCGGCTGCCCGGAGGTCACCCTCGGCCTGCTCCCCGGAGGCGGCGGAGTCGTCCGCACGGTACGGCTGTTGGGCATCACCGACGCCCTGCTGAAGGTGCTGCTCCAGGGCACCCAGTACAGCCCGCGACGCGCCCTCGACAACGGTCTCGTCCACGAAGTGGCCGCCACCCCGGACGAGTTGATCGCCAAGGCCCGCGCCTTCATCGACGCCAACCCCGAGTCGGCCCAGCCCTGGGACAAGCCCGGCTACCGCATCCCGGGCGGCACCCCGGCCAACCCGAAGTTCGCGGCCAACCTGCCCGCCTTCCCGGCCAGCCTGCGCAAGCAGACCAACGGCGCCCCCTACCCGGCCCCGCGCAACATCCTCGCCGCCGCCGTCGAGGGCGCCCAGGTCGACTTCGAGACCGCCCAGCTCATTGAGGCCCGCTACTTCGTCGAGTTGGCCGCCGGGCAGACCTCGAAGAACATGATCCAGGCGTTCTTCTTCGACC
Source organism: Streptomyces sp. MBT53 (assembly GCF_016654115.1). GTDB lineage: Bacteria > Actinomycetota > Actinomycetes > Streptomycetales > Streptomycetaceae > Streptomyces. The sequence goes on along the minus strand of NZ_JAEQAZ010000250.1, from coordinate 3,598 downwards.
TCCAGGCCGTCAACTCCGGTGCCAACCGCCCCCAGGGCATCGAGTCCCGCCCGGTCCGCAAGGTCGCCGTCCTGGGCGCCGGGATGATGGGCGCCGGCATCGCCTACTCGTGCGCCCGCGCGGGCATCGACGTCGTCCTGAAGGACGTCACTCCGGAGGCGGCGGCCAAAGGGAAGGCCTACTCCGAGAAGCTCTGCGCCAAGGCCGTCTCTCGCGGCCGTACGACCCAGAAGAAGGCGGACACGCTGCTCGCCCGCATCACGCCCACCGCCGACCCGCAGCAACTCGCGGGCTGCGACGCGGTGATCGAGGCCGTCTTCGAGGACACCTCCCTCAAGCACAAGGTGTTCCAGGAGATCCAGCACATCGTCGAGCCCGACGCGCTGCTGTGCTCCAACACCTCCACCCTGCCCATCACCGCCCTCGCCGAAGGCGTGGAGCGTCAAGTCGACTTCATCGGGCTGCACTTCTTCTCGCCGGTCGACAAGATGCCCCTCGTCGAGATCATCAAGGGCGAGCGCACCGGCGACGAGGCCCTCGCGCGCGCCTTCGACCTGGTCCGGCAGATCAAGAAGACACCGATCGTCGTCAACGACTCGCGCGGCTTCTTCACCTCGCGCGTGATCGGGCAGTTCATCAACGAGGGCGTCGCGATGGTCGGCGAGGGCATCGAGCCCGCGTCCATCGAACAGGCCGCCGCGCAGGCGGGCTACCCGGCCAAGGTCCTTTCCCTGATGGACGAGTTGACGCTCACGCTCCCGCGCAAGATCCGCAACGAGTCGAAGCGGGCCGTGGAGGAAGCGGGCGGCACCTGGCCCGGCCACCCCGCAGAGGCCGTCATCGACCGCATGGTCGACGAGTTCGGCCGCACCGGCCGCAGCGGCGGCGCGGGCTTCTACGACTACGGCGACGACGGCAAGCGCGCCGGCCTGTGGCCGGGCCTGCGCCAGCACTTCACCCGCGAGGGCGCCGAGATCCCCTTCGAAGACATGCAGGAACGCATGCTCTTCTCCGAGGCGCTCGACACCGTCAAGCTCCTTGAGGAGGGCGTCCTGACGTCCGTCGCGGACGCCAACATCGGGTCCATCTTCGGGATCGGCTTCCCGGGGTGGACCGGCGGTGTCCTTCAGTACATCAACGGCTACGAGGGCGGCCTGCCCGGCTTCGTGGCACGCGCGCGTGCGCTCGCCGAGCGCTACGGGGAGCGGTTCGCGCCGCCCGCCCTGCTCGTGGAGAAGGCCGAGAAGGGGGAGCGGTTCAGCGACGCGCGCTGACGTGTCGACGTATCGCTGAGCGACACGCCGCGCTTGCCTCGCGGGGACGGGACCCCGACGCTGACCGGCGAACCGGTCACCGGTCCCGTCCCCCGAGGAGCCCCCATGGGTCACCGTCCCGCCCTCGCCTTCCTCGACATCCTGCGCGGCGAGGGCGTGGACCGGATCTTCGGCAACCCCGGCACCACCGAACTCCCTTTCCTGGCAGCCCTGTCGGAGGCGGAGGACGCCCCCGAGTACGTCCTCGGTGTCCACGAGGGCGCCGTCGTCTCCATGGCCGACGGCTACGCGCGCGGCACCGGCCGCCCCGCGTTCGTCAGCCTGCACATCGCCGCCGGGCTCGCCAACGGCCTCATCGGCCTGCTCAACGCCCGCCGTTCGCGCACCCCGCTGGTCGTCACGGCCGGCCAGCAGGACCGCCGCCACCTCCAGCAGGACCCCATGCTCTCCGGCGACCTCCTCGGCCTCGCCCGGCCCGCGGTGAAGGCGACGTACGACATCCAGCACGCCCGCGATCTGCCCCTGGCCCTGCGCCGCGCCTTCGCCCATGCCCAACGGCCGCCCGCCGGGCCGGTGTTCCTGTCCCTGCCCATGGACCTGCTCGCCGAGGACATCGAGGTCGAGGTCCCCGCCCGCACCGCCCCGCCCCGGCCTGGTCCCGCCGCCGGACTCGACCGGGCCGCCGTACTGCTCGGCGGTGCCGCCCGCCCCGCGATCGTCGCGGGGGACGGAGTGGGCCGCGAGGACGCGGTCGGCGCGCTCGTCCTCGCGGCCGAGGCCTGCGGGGCGACCGTCCACCACCAGCCGATGGCCGACTGCCTCGACTTCCCCGCCACGCACCCCCTTTACGCCGGGATGCTGCCACCCCGCCACGACGCGATCCGGGCCGCCCTCGCGCCGTACGACGCCGTCCTGATCGTCGGCGCCCACGCCTTCACGCCCCACCACTACAGCCCCGGGCCCGCCCTGCCGCCCGGCATCACCGTCGTCCAACTCGACTCGGACGCCGAGGAGATCGGCCGCAACTTCCCCGCCGACGCGGGGCTGGTGGGCGCGCTCGCGCCCTCGCTGCACCGCCTCGCCGAGCTGTTGGGCGAGCAGGTCCCCGACCACACCGCCAAGGCCCGTGTCCTGCGCGCCGGGGAACGGCACGCGGCCGAACGGGCCCGTGCCGAGTCCGCCGCCCGCGCCGCCTACTCGGCCGCGCCTCTCGCCCCCTGGGCCGCCGCCCACGCCGTCGCGCGAGGCCTGCCGCCGGACGCGGTGGTCGTCGAAGAGGCCATCACCGTCGGCCTGTTGCTCCGCAGGCTGTTACGACTCGACCGCCCCGGCAGTTACACCCACACCGTCGGCGGCGGCCTCGGCTGGGGCATCGGCGCCGCCGTCGGCCGCTCGCTCGCCGACCCCGGACGGCCGGTCGTCTCGGTCCTCGGGGACGGCTGCGCGCTGTTCGGACTCCAGGGGCTGTGGAGCGCGGCACAGCAGCAAGTGCCCGTGCTCTTCGTGGTGATGGGCAACGGCGGCTACCGCACCCTCCAGGACACCTACAAGGCGATGGGCGGCAGCGGCAGTTGCCCCGGCACCGAACTCGGCGCCCTGGACTTCACGTTGGCCGCGCGGTTCTTCGGGGTCGACGCGGTACGGGCGGAGAGCGCGGACCACCTGCGTGAACTGGTCGCCGGGGTCGACGAGTTGACGCGCCCGATGCTCGTCGACGTACCGCTTCGGACCTCGTAGAGATACCGCTTCGATTGCGGTCGCGACTCACCGTGACCCACACCTTGTCACCCGTACGCGCAAGCGACCACCATCGGTCCATGACGGACGGGCCGCTGCCGAAGTCGGTACTCGCACGCGGGGTGTTGCTGCTCCGCGCCTGCGGCGACGCCGGGACCGCGCTCTCCCTCGCCGAACTGGCCGTGCGCACCGGCCTGCCCAAGCCCACGGCCCACCGGCTGATCGGCGAACTGGTCCGGCTCGGCCTGGTCGAGCGCATGACGGACGGCAGCTACCGCATCGGGCTCGCCCTCTTCGTCCTCGGCCAATCGTCGCCGTCCGTACGGGAGTTGCGGGACGTGGCGCTGCCCTACCTGGGCGATCTGCACGAGGCGACCCACGAGAACGTGCACCTGGCCGTGCCGGACGGCACAGACACCCTCTTCCTGGAGAAGATCACCGGCCGCCGCGCCACCCCGATCGTCTCCCGCACCGGCGGCCGGCTGCCCGCCCACTGCACCGCCACCGGCAAGGTCTTCCTCGCCCAGGACCCCCGCCCACCTCGCCGCACCCTGCCCCGCCTCACCCCGCGCACCCTGGTCCTCCCC
>NZ_JAEQAZ010000024.1 GCF_016654115.1 Streptomyces sp. MBT53 | reverse complement strand
CGGGCGGGTGGGCGGCCTGCCAGGCGCTGACCTGGAGGGCGGAGCGCCTGGCAGGCCGCCCACCCGCCCGTCGGGACCGGGACCGGGGCGGCGGTCGTGCAGTTCACCAACGTCTCCCGGAAGACGTGCGTCCTGAAGGGCCATCCGACGACGGTCGCCGGCGCCGGCAACGGCTCCCCCTCCCACAACACCCCGCTCAAGGTCACCCCCACCGGCAGGGCGGCCACCGTGACGGTCCGGCCGCACGGCAAGGCGTGGGTGAAACTGACCTTCGTCCAGGTCCAGGGGGAGGGCGACGGCTACTGCGTGTCGGGCAAGACCCCGGCGGCGTATCCGACGATGGTCATCGGGCTGCCGCACTCCGGGAAGCACCAGGTCGCCCTGAACGACGGGTGGTGGGCCGAGTGCGACAACAAGGTGACTGTCACCCCGGTCTCGGCGGTCAGGCCTTCCTAGTAACCCCGTCCCCGCAAAACGGGCAGCCTGCATGACGCTCGCAAGGCCCTGCCCCGCACGTTTGTGAGGAACTGCAGCACATCAGTACAGGTCAGCGACTCAGCGCACCTTCAGTGCGCTGAGTCGCCGACCTGCGGTGATGACACAAACTCGCATCCGTCAAAGTCCGATGGCAAACGGTCAAGATCCAGTGGCACGGGACATGCGGGCTCGGTGCTGTTGACAGCGGAGATGCCGAAGCCGCCGGTCCGCCGTACCGAGTACGAGTGGTTCCGAGGCGAACTCCGCACTGTGGAAGGGGCGTTGGCCTAGCCTGCCATGGAGACCGAGCTGACGGCGACGAGCACCTGCGAGCCCTGGCCGCGCCGGAAGCCGTCATCAGAAACGACGACCAGGCCCTGCCCTCCCTCTCACGGGCAGCGACCACGAACGTCCGCTGCCCGCCCTACTGGCCGCGCAGCAGCCGGCGGCAGGCGGGAGTGTCAGGTGGTGACGGGCCAGGTGCGCAGGAGTGCGGCGATCCTCGTGGCGCTGCTGGTGGGGTCACGCAGCAGGTCGCGCAGGCCGAGAGCGTCCTCGCGGGCGGGTTTGACCTGGATCCCGGACGCTTCGAGGTACATCACGCCGGTCGCCGCGGCGACGGCCAGGTTGGAGCGCTCCAGCCAGCGACACCGGCCCAGGATGTGGACCAGGGCTGCGGCGCGCGCGTAGGGACCGTCGTAGACCGGCTGTTCCAGGAGTTCGGCCCTGTGACAGGCCACGGCGGCGACCGGAACGCCGTAGTCGTCGGGGGCCGGGTCGCCGGCGCCCGCCAGTTCGGCGACCTGAAGAATCCAGGGAACATCGATGTGCACGTCCATTACGCGGCGTGGGCTCCCTGCGCGGCGCGGCCGGCGTCTTGCTCCTCGGCTTCATCGAAGAGGTCCTGGTGCTCGTCAAGGAAGCGGCCCGCTGCGTCCAGTCCGCGCCTGCGCAGGCCGTCGGCGTCCTCGATGACGAGGCGGGCGATGTACTCGCCCAGGTCCATACCGCGGTCCTTGGCCCGGGCCTGCGCGAGTTCCTTGACGTCGGAGTCGACGCGAACGCCGAGTTGGGTCTTCGCCATACGCGCATGGTAACAGCGGTTACCACTCTTGTGTGGTCTGGCGGTCTCCAGGATGCCCTGCGGTGACGGAATCGTGCCGCCCCCGTCTGCCGGTACCAGTGCTTGACGCCCCGGTGGTGCGAGCATTCGGCGGTGCCGCCGTACAAGGCTGCTCCGTCCCGCCCGCGTCCCACTACGTTCGGATCCTCAACGGACGCTCCGGTAGAGGTGTTCGGGGCGGCCCGTGGTTCCGTAACGGAGTTCGAGCCGGACCATGCCCTCCCGTACCAGGTAGGAGAAATACCGCTGGGCCGTGGCGCGGGAGACACCGGTGAGTTCGGCGGCCTGGGCCGCGGACAGGGCGTCGGGGGCGGCGCGGAGGACCTGGTGCAGGAGAGCGAGGGTCGGTCCGGAGTGCCCCTTGGACGGGACTCGGGGTACCGCCGGCGGCCGGGCGGCGCTGAACAGGGCGTCCACATCGGCCTGGTCGGCCCGGGGAGCCTTGCCCAGGGCGTCCACACGGTACTGGAGTTCCCGGTAGGCGGTGAGCCGTTCGGCCAGGTCGGCGGAGCCGAACGGCTTGACCAAGTAGCCCACGGCGCCGAGTTTCATGGCGGTCCGTACCGAGGTGATGTCCCGGTCGGCGGTGATCACGATGACGTCGGGGCGTGTGCCGCCTTCGTCCCCGCTGAGCTGCCGCAGCACGTCGAGACCGCTGCCGTCCGGCAGAAAGACGTCGAGCAACAGCAGGTCGGGGTGGAGGGTGCGCACCGCGTCCAGCGTCTCGGCCACGGTCGCCGCCCGGCCGACCACCTCGAAGTCGTCGATGCGGGACGCGTAGTCGCAGTGGATGTGACTGACCCGGAAGTCGTCGTCCACCACCAGGGTCCGGATCATCCGCGGTCACCTCCGGTCGTCGAGGCCGTCGTGAGCTGTGCGTCGCGTGGCACGGGAGTGGCGTCCGGCAGGGGCAGTACGACGGTGAAGACCGCGCCCGGCCCCTCGCTGACCGTGATGGTCCCGCCGTGCCGCTGGGTCAGCCGGTGGACGAGGGCCAGGCCCAGCCCGCGCCGGGCGGTGCCCCGGTCGGGGCGGGTCGACCAGCCGTCCTCGAAGACCGACGCGGTGGCGCCCGGCGGGATCCCCGGGCCGCTGTCGGCGACCCGCACCATCACCAGGTCGACGGCCTCGACCAGCGAGAGCAGCACCTCCCGGCCGCCCGCCGGGGGCGGTCCGCCGGAGGCCGCGTCGATCGCGTTGTCCAGCAGGTTGCCGACGATGGTCAGCAACCGGCGCAGATGCGGCGGGTCCTCGCCGAGCGCGGAGTCCTCGCTGAGCACCATCCGTACCCCGCGTTCCGCGGCCACCGTGGTCTTGGCGACGATCAGCCCCACGAGCAGCGCGTTGCCGATCCGTTCGCGCACGGACTCGGTGAGCGCCTGCTCGGCGCCGGCCGACTCCACGGCGTACTCGAAGGCTGCGTCGTGGTCACCGATGTCCAGCAGCCCGGCCACGGTGTGCATGCGGTTGGTGAACTCGTGCTGCTGGGCGCGCAGGGCGTCGGTCAGCCCACGCACCGAGTCCAGTTCGCGCAGCAGCCCGATCAGCTCGGTGCGGTCGCGCACGGTGACCACCGCGCCCAGTTCGCGGCCCTGCAGCGTCACCGGCATCCGGTTGACGACCAGGCAGTGGTCGTCGGTCAGCACGTTGAGGTCGGTGCCGGTCAGGGTGCCGTCCAGGGCGCGGCGCAGCCGCCCGTCGGGCAGCACCTCGTCGAGCCGGCTGCCGAGCGCCGTGCCGAGGCCGAGCAGGGTGCGGGCCTCGTCGTTGACCACGGTGATCCGGCCGTCGGGAGCGAAGGCGAGCACGCCCTCCCGGATGCCGTGCAGCATGGCCTCGCGGTCCTGGAACAGTCCGGCGATCTCCTCCAGCTCCAGCCCGAAGGTCGACCGCTTCAGCCGCCTGGCCAGCAGGAACGCGGCAGCCGAGCCGAGTGCGACGGCGATCGCGCTGTACAGGCCGAAGGTGGGCAGCTCCCGCCACAGCTCGCCGAGCACATCGCGCTCCGGGATACCGGCCGAGACCTCGCCGACCAACTTGCCCGTGGGCCCGTACAGCGGAGCCTTGCCGTTGGCGGACCGCCCGGTCGCTCCCTGGTCGGAACCCATGTGGGGACGGCCGTCCAGCACCGGGATCGGATCGCCCACAGGCTCGCCGATCAGCGCCGGGTCGGGGTGCGAGTGGCGGATGCCGTGCAGATCGATCACGACCACGTACGACGCCCCCGACGCCTTCCGGATCCGTTCGGCGACGGTCTGTACGACGCCCTTCCCGCCCCCGTGCGCCATGGCCTGCCGGATCTGCGGGTCGGCGGCCGTGGTCTGCGCGATGTCCAGCGCCCGCCCCTCGTAGGCGCGGTCGATCTCGGCGCGCTGGGCGAACGCGAACAGGACGAAGCCGATGGCCCCGGTGAGGGCCAGGATCGCCAGCTGGTTGGCCAGAATCCGCGCGGAGAGCCGTCTCTTCCCGCCGCGGCCGATCCCCGTACGGATGGGCATCACAGGTGCCTCGCCCTTGTCGTGCTGCCGGGCCCGGCCCCTTCGCCGTACCCGTGGTGGCGTGATTGTGACCCACCAGGGACATTCTGCCCACCCCCTGCACCGCTGAGCAGAATGCGCAGAACTCCTGTTAACACGACTAACGCGAGATACGTCTGAAACAGCGACGTAATACCGGACGGCCTTTTAGCGTCTGCCTCCCTCGACCACGACAAAGAGGAAGGAGACGGCCTCAATGGTTTCGCGAAACGATGTGGCGACGAGCCCCGGCGCCGAGAGGACCGGCAGGGACAGCGCGCGAGTGGAGATCTCAGGACTCACCAAACGCTTTCTCACCCCCGCGGGTGAGGTGTTCACGGCACTGAAGGACGTCTCGTTCACCGTGGAGCCGGGCCAGTTCTGCGCGGTGGTCGGCCCGACCGGCTGCGGCAAGTCGACGACATTGAGCATGGTGTCCGGGCTCGACCGGCCCAGTGAGGGCTCGGTCACAGTCGGCGGCCGTGAGGTGGACGGAGTCACCGACGGCGTCAGCTTCATGTTCCAGACCGACGCCCTGCTGCCCTGGAAGACGGTCCTCGGCAACGTCCTGATGGGCCCCGTCTTCCGCCGGGTGCCCAAGCAGCAGGCGCAGGTCTCGGCGCGCGACTGGCTGCGCCGGGTGGGCCTGACGGGGTTCGAGGACCGCTACCCGCACCAGCTCTCCGGCGGCATGCGCAAGCGGGTGGCGATGGCCGCGGCGCTGATCAACGAACCCAAGATCCTGATCATGGACGAGCCGTTCGGCGCCCTGGACGTGCAGACCAAGGCGATCATGTCGACCGAACTCCTCGGCCTGTGGGAGCAGATCCGCCCCTCGGTCATCTTCATCACCCACGACCTCGACGAGGCCGTGGCGCTCGCCGACCGGGTCGTCGTCATGACGTCGAGCCCCGGCTCGGTCAAGGCGGTCTTCGACATCGACCTGCCCCGCCCGCGCGGCGCGGTCCAGGAGATCCGCTTCCAGCCCCGCTTCATCGAACTCCAGCACCAGATCTGGGACTGCCTGCGTGAAGAGGTGGAGCGCGCCTACGCACGCACCGCAGGAGGCACGGCATGAGTACGACGTCCACCGTTTCCACCGCCCCCGTCAAGGACGGCGCGCAGGCTTCGGCCACGGCGGCCGCCAGGAGCGCCGTCCGGCGGCGCACCGCGCTGGTGTGGGCGGGCCGCATCGGTCTCGCGGTCTTCGTCCTCGGCGGCTGGCAGGCCTTCACCGCCTGGGGGATCGTCGACCCGTTCTTCTTCGGGCAGCCGTCCGGCATCGCCAAGCGGCTGGTCGACCTCTTCCGGCACGGCACCGAGTTCGGGTCCTTCTACTCGAACATCTGGACAACGATCCAGGAGGCGCTCGTCGGCTTCGCCCTCGGGGCCGTCACCGGAGTGGTCTTCGGCGTCGCGCTCGGCCAGAGCCGCTTCCTCGCCGACGTGCTCGGCCCCTACATCAAGATGGTCAACGCGATCCCGCGGATCGTCCTCGGCTCGATCTTCATCGTCGCGTTCGGCATCGGCGTACTGCCGAAGATCCTGCTCGCCGCGGTGCTGGTGTTCTTCATCGTCTTCTTCAACGCCTTCCAGGGCGTCCGCGAGGTCGACCGCAACATCCTCGCCAACACCAGGGTCCTCGGCGCCTCGCAGTTGCAGATCATCCGGCACGTCACCGTGCCCTCCGCGCTCACCTGGATCATCGCCAGCCTGCACAGCGCCTTCGGCTTCGCCATCGTCGGCGCGCTGGTCGGCGAGGTGCTCGGCGCGCAGAGCGGCCTCGGCCTGGTCATCAAGACCGCGCAGAACAACTTCGACCCCAACGGCGTGTTCGCCACGATGCTCGTCATCTCGGTCATCGTGCTCGGCGCCGAGTGGCTGATCGGCAAGCTCGAACACCGGCTGCTGTCCTGGCGCCCCCCGGCCCCGTCCGAGGCCGCCAACACCATCTGACGCCCCTCATTCCCCGCGTTGTCCCACAACCCTCAGCAAAGGAACGTGACCAGCCATGTCCAGACGACCCGCCGCCGTCGCCGCGTCTCTCCTCACCGTTCTCGCCCTCGGCGCCGTCAGCGCCTGTTCCGGCAACTCCTCGGCCTCGACCGGCGGTTCGGGCTCCACGCCGACCGTCAAGCTCATGGCCGGCGGCCTCGACAAGCAGATCTACCTGCCGTACCAGCTCGCCCAGCAGCTCGGCTTCTACAAGAAGTACGGCGTCAACGTCCAGCTGAGCACCGAGCAGGACGGCGGCGTGGGCGCCGAGGAAGCCATGGCCTCGGGCCAGGTGGACATGGCCGGCGCCTGGTACAACCACACGATCGAGTTCCAGGCGAAGGGCAAGGCCGTCGAGGACGTCGTCCAGCTCTCCGGCGCGCCGGGCGAGCGCGAGATGTGCACCAGCAAGTCGGGCGTCCACTCGGCCGCCGACTTCAAGGGCAAGACCCTCGGCGTCACCGACCTGGGCTCGGGCACCGACACCCTCACCCAGTTCCTGGCCGCCAAGCAGGGTGTCAAGACCAGTCAGTTCCACCGGATCGGGGTCGGCGCGGGCTCCACCGCCATCGCCGCCCTGCAGAACGGCAAGGTCGACTGCGTGATGACGACGCAGCCGACGGTGGCCGCGATCCAGAAGAAGGGCGTCGGTGCCTCCGCGATCGACCTGGCCACCACCTCCGGCGCCACGGCGGCGATGGGCGGCGCCTATCCCGCCGCCAGTGTGCTCGCCCGCACCGACTGGGTGAACTCGCACAAGGACACGGTGCAGAAGGTCGTCGACGCGCTCGTCGCCACCATGCACTGGATCAGCACCCACAGCGCGGCCGACATCGCGAACAAACTCCCGGCGTCGTTCGTGTCCAACCAGTTGGTGACCAAGGCCGACTACATCGCGGCGCTGAACGAGGACAAGGGCCAGTTCCTCCCGGACGGTCTCATGCCGGCCGGCGGCCCGAAGACCTCCCTGGCGACGGAGAAGCTGGTCGGCAACGTGAAGGGGTCGGTGGACCTGAGCAAGACGTTCACCAATGACTTCGCCGTCCAGGCCAACAAGACCGAGGGCTTCAAGACCACCACGACCCCGGCCGGCCCGAACGGCTGAGCCTTCGCCTCCCGCGGCCTCCCCGGTCCCGCGCGCCGACTCGGTTCGCGTGGGCCGGGGCGGAGCCGTGGCCGCATGCGAAGACCACCGGCTGGATACGGTCGCGGCCCCGATCTTGGTGGTGCGCGGCCGGTGTGTGCCTCGACGCTGGACTCGGAAGAGACGACGGGACTGGCGATCTCGCCGGCGGTCCAGCCTTGCCGACGGCGACGAGGGTCTCGCGTTCGTGGTCATCCTCCTGACCGCCCGGCAACAGCTCGTAGACCGGCTGTCGGGGTTCTCGGCAGGCGGTGACGACTACCTGGCCAAGCCCTTCCATCTGGCCGAACTCACCGCCCGGCTGCGTGCGTCCGTGAAGCGGGCTGCGCCGGCCGCGGCGATCGCGGTCGGGGACCTGATTCTGGACGCGGTCGACCACCGCGTCACCGTGCACGGCACGGCCGTCGCCCTGTCCCCCACGGAGTTCCGGCTGCTGGCCACACTCGTGGCCGCGGGCGGGAGCATCGTCCGGCGCCGCGAACTGGTCGCGACGGGCTGGCCGGAGGGTGCTCAGGTCGGTGACAACACGCTGGATCAGTACCTGACCCGGCTGCGGCGGAAGCTGCGTGAGGCCGGCAGCGCGCTGACCATCGGCATGGCGCGCGGGATCGGACACCGCCTTTCATGAAGCGCCTTGTCCTCGGTCAGCTTGGAGGAACAGTGGGCGGCCGAAGCCATTGAGACGCCGGCTTCGACCGCCCACGTGAGTCCGCGGACATGGCGGGGCTGACACAGGCGGCGGCCTGCGCTGACCACGGCCCCCCGGCGTGAGCCGAGGCGGCGCGGTCCCGCACACTCGACTCGTCGCCGGGCGCTGGGGGTCTGTCAGCCCATGTCCGTCAGGAGGGCGTTCAGTTCCTTCTCCTGCTGCGCGGGCGGCATCGGCGGATTCGAGTGGTCGATGCCGAAGGTCCCCAGCACCTTGTCCATCTGGGCGTCGATGGAGGTCCAGCCGGTGTTGTCCAGCGGCTGCAGCGATGCCTGGTCGGCGTCCCACAGGTCGCGCAGCGACTGGGCGGCCGTGTGCGCTCCCTTCGCGTTCCCCGACTGTGCGTCCTTGAGCGAGGTGGAGGCGAGGTTCTTCAGCGCGGCGACCTTGACGGGCGGGAACTTCTTGACCGCCTGGCCGGGAGCCATCTGGACGGCGGAGGTGTTGTCGGCCTCCGGCGCCGGGCCGGTGTGCGGCTGGCTGTGGGCCCAGACCAGCAGACCCACGGTGGCGACGGCGAGCAGTCCGAAGCCGGCCAGCCCGACGCGCTCCTTTCGCAGGTCGCCGGTGTCGTGGGTGGCGTGGGCGGCTTCGTAGGTCTCGGTCACGTCCGAGCGTGTCACCGTCAGGTAGGCCACGGTGGCCAGGATCAGGCCGAGGAAGATCAGGCTGGTGGTGAAGGTGCCCAGCGCGAGGCCGGTCGGCTCGCCCGGCTGAGCGACCTTCGGGGAGGCGAGCCAGTCGCCGATGTTCGCGCCCAGCGGGCGGGTCAGGATGTAGGCGAGCCAGAAGGACAGCACCGGGTTCGCGCCGAACTTCCACAGCAGCGTGATCGCCGCGATGAGGCCGAGCGGCAGCATCACCGAGGCGCCCGGGCTCCAGCCGGTGAGCTCCAGGGTCCAGTCCCCGGTCGCGGTGCCGAGCGCGAAGGTGACGAGAACCGCGAGCCAGTAGAACGACTCCCGCGGAAGCGTCGTGACCGAGTGGATCGAGAGGGTGCGCTCGCGCAGCCACCACACGCCGAAGACCACGGCGAGCAGAACCGAGAACACGGCGGTGCTGATCCACAGCGGAACATTGAGCTGGTCGGTGAGGATGTCGGTGTACAGGGTGCCCGTGACACTGACAACGACCACGGTCAGCCAGTACGGGAACGGGACGTACCGCTTGAGCCGCAGCTGGACGGCCAGGACCACGACGAACACCGCGGTGAAGATCCAGGCCGTGTTCACCAGGCCGACGCCCAGCTTCATGTTGATCCAGTCGGCGAAGCTCTCCCCGACGGTGGTGCACAGGATCTTGATCACCCAGAACCAGATGGTGACCTCGGGGACCTTGTTGAGCATGAGGCGCCCGCTGCGTGGGCGTGCTTCCGTTGTCGTCGTCATGCAGGGAGGTTTACGGAATGAACCTGCAAGCAACCTGACTACGGGGCCGCCTTCGCGGCCGGGAGTGTCACCTGGACGTGACCGCGGCCGTCCGCGATCGCCCGGACCTCCACACCGGCCGAGGCGGCGATACGCCGGACCACCGGCAGCCCCAGCCCGTACCCGTCGCCGCCGGTCACGCCCGCTTCGAAGACCCGGTCGACCTCAGCGGGATCGAACCCCGGGCCGTCGTCCAGGACATCCACCACGACGGCCTCGCCCTGGCTGCGCGCGGTGATCCATACACGGGACTTCGCGTGCCGCAGGCTGTTCTCCAGCAGGGGTGACAGCAGCGCCACAGCGACGTCGGGCGCCAAAGCCACCTCGACCTTCGCCGGGACGGCGACCTCGACCGCGCGGCTGCCGATCGCCTGCCGCGCGGCGGAGCGCAGATCACACCGGGTCCCCTCCTCCGTCCGTGCGCGCGCTACGCGCAATATCGTCGTGATCGCCGCATTGAGGCGGTCGACCTCGTTCAGCACCACCTCCGGCACCACCGGCTCGCCGGACAGCTGCGCCAGCTGCGCCTCGCCCCGCAGGACCGTGAGCGGTGTGCGCAGCTCGTGGGCGATCTCGTCGGTGAGCCGGCGCTCGTCCGCCAGCGCGTTGTCAACGCGCTCCAAGAGGCGGTCCAGGGTCTGTGCCAGTTCCCCGAACTCGTCACGGGGGGCTCCGAGGTTGAAACGGCGCCCGGGCTCGTGATGGCCCCAGTCGTCGGCGAGGGCGGCCATCTCGTGCACGACGCGCAGCGCGCGGTGCACCACGAGGTGCGCGACTCCGCCGGCGAGGAGGATCGTGAGGCCGCCCAGAATCAGCGACAGGGTCAGGCTGCGCTGCTCGGACGTCTCGTAGGGCGTGAGGTCGACCCGGACGATCACCATGACGTGGTGGCCGCCGGTCGGAACCGGCCGCGCGTACAGGAGGTAGTCGCCGACGGTCGCGGTCTGCGAACGCCCCGAGTCCGCCAGTTCCTCGACGCGTCCGACCACGCTCGGCGGCACGTCCCCGTCGACAAGACGGCCATCGGCATACACCCAGGCGACCTCGTCCAGCGCCTCGCTGCCGTTCTCCGTGAGCACGACACGGCCGCCCTTGACGCCGACGTTCGCCGCGACCGCCTCGGCGCGCGTACGGGCCAGATCATGCGCGTCGGCGTCCGTCACCCTGCTCAGCAGCACGTGCGAAACCACGACCAGGATCGCGACCACCGCGGTGGCGATCAGCACGGTGAGCGCGACGACGCTTCTGCGGAATCCCGTCACTGCCATCGGTAGCCCACGCCGCGGACGGTCGCCAGGCGCTCGGCCACACCCAGCGGACCGAGCTTGGTCCGCAGCCGGCGTACATAGGAGTCGAGGGTGTTGTCGCTGACCTGGGCCCCGTGCGGCCAGCCGGCGGCGACGAGGGCGTGGCGGCGTACCGCGTCGCCCCGCGAGGCGATCAGGCGGCCCAGTAGCCGGAACTCGGTCGGGGTCAGGCTCATGCTCACCGCATCGTAGGTCACCACGTGCTTCGCCGGATCGAGGACGACCTCGTGCGGCGCGGACGCCACGGTGGTCCGGCGCAGCAGCGCCCGGACACGGACCAGCAGTTCCGGGATGTCGAAGGGTTTGGTCATGTAGTCGTCGGCGCCGGCCTCGAAGCCGCCCACCTTGTGATGCAGGCCGTCCAAGGCGGTGAGCATCAACACCGGTACGTCGACGCCGCGAGCCCGCAGGGCCAGGCAGACATCGCGACCGTCGGCGTCCGGCAGCCCGAGATCCAGGACGACCAACTGGGGCGCCGGTGCGAGCTGCCGCAGCAGGCTGTCGGCCGTGGCTGCGACGGAGACGGTGTGGCCGTCGTGCTCCAGGGCGCGCCTGAGGATGCCGCGGACCGCCGCGTCGTCTTCGCAGACCATGATGAAAGCCACGTGCTGACCCTAGATACTCGCGTTCCAGTTCTCCATCTGCCCTGATCAGCCACGCGACGCTCGGGCACGACCGGCCGGTGCAGTACATCTCCGGCCGGGCCATCCACCGCGCCGCCGAAAGCTACCGCGGTGAAGGCGAGACCGACGCCAAGGACGCCGTCGTCCTCGCCGACCAGGTCCGCGTCCGCCGCGACCTGCACCCCTTACGCGCCGGCGACGGGACGGTCATCGACCTCAAGATCCTCACCGGTCGGCGCATGGACCTGGTCGCCGATCGCACCCGCACTGTCAACCGGCTCCGCGCCCAACCCACCAGCCTCTTTCCCTGCCTGGAGCGGGCTCTGGACTTGACCGACACCGGCCCGCTCGTGCTGCTGACCGGCTACCAGACCCCAGCCTCCCTCCGCCGGACAGGTGTCCGCGTACTCTCCGATGCGGCCCTGGCAACGTTCACGCCTACGGCGACAACAGGCAAGAAGAGGCTCGAGACCTGGCTGCGCAATCGCCCGGTCCTGCGCGCTGACCGGCTCGCCGAGACAGCTCTGGAAGCCGCCGGGCGCCGGCACACAGGCCTGCCCGGCGAGAAACCGGCCGCCCGACTCGTGCGCACACTGGCGCAGCAGGTGAGGGCCCTCAACCAGCAGGTCGCCGAGCTCGACAAAGCGATCGAGGCCCGGTTTCGCGCCCGTCGGTACTTCGAAGTGATCACCAGCATGCCCGGCCTGGGCGTGATCCTCGGTGCCGAGTTCCTGGCCGCCACCGGCGGCGACAGGACAGTCTTCGGCACCGCCGACCGCCTCGCCGGCTTCGGTGGCGAGATCTCGACGGGTTGTCCGCTTCGACCACATCACCAGCCCTGTCGGCGATGCCCTCTGGTCTCCTGTCGCTTTGGGCGGTTCTGCCTAACCCGCGAACGAGACTTCCGCGAAAGCCGGCAGCTCGGCGGCTCACCATCTGACAGGTGCAGGTCGACAGGACATCCTGTTCTGATCGTCTACGTGTCGGGGTGCTGCTCTGCCGCCACACTCTGGATCCCGCTGGGTGATGGTCTGCCGTGGGGGTCGGAAGCGTCTGCCGCCGGTCGGGCGGAGTGTCTATGAGGCGTCGCGAGTGAAACGCCAGGCTCCGCAGGTGAGGGCGAGTGCGAGGTAGAGGGCGAGGTCGAAGAGGGCGAAGGAGAGGGAGGGGACGCGTTCCGGGTGGAGGGGGTGCGGGTGGAGCTGGCCGAGGGTGTCGGCGGCGTTGCTCAGCATGAGTCTGCTGGGCAGGTAGGACCAGCCTTCCACCGCCTTTGCCGCGCCGTAGCCGAGGTAGACCAGGGCGAAGAGCGCGGCGATGGCTCCGGCGGTGTGCCGGATGACGGCCCCGAGGCCGTAGCCCACGATGGTGACGACGAACAGGTACAGCCCGGCACAGGACACGGCGCGCAGCACGCCTGGCGTGCCGAGGCCGACGTCGAGGTGCTGCCTGGCCAGGACGGCCTGTCCGATGAAGAAACTGGTGAACGCGGTCAACTCGCCCAGCAGCAGGGCGAATCCGCCGATGACGAGGGTCTTGGCGGTGTAGGCGAGTGCCCGCCGGGGGGTCGCGGTCAGCGTCGAGCGGATCAGTCCGGTGGTGTACTCGCTGCTGATGCCCAGCACGCCGAGGACGCCGAAGGCGAGGACGGAGAAGGCGAAGCCGGAGAGTGAGTCGCCCACCGGGTCGAACTGGGCCCGGTCGGCCGTCGTCATGTCCGGCCAGGCGCCGGCGGTGTGCGCGACGTCCACGATGCTCAGCGCCAGGCCGAAGGCCACGGCGATGAGGGCGGTGATCCACGTCGCGCGGAGGGAGCGCAGTTTGACGACCTCGCCGGCCATGGCGCCTGTCAGTGCGGTGGGCATCAGTGGCCCGTCCCTTCGGTCCGGTATTCCACGGCGGATTCGGTGAGGTTGAGGTAGGCGTCTTCCAACGAGGCTCCGGCGGGAATGAAGTCGGTGATCGGGACATCGGCGAGCAGACGTCCTCGTCCGATGACGAGAAGGTGGTCGACCGTGAGTGCCATCTCGCTCATCAGGTGGCTGGAGACCAGGACGGTGCGTCCTTCGCCGGCCAGCGACCGCATGAGGCTCCGGATCCACCTGATGCCCTCCGGGTCCAGGCCGTTGGCGGGTTCGTCGAAGATGAGCACGGGCGGGTCGCCGAGCAGGGCGGCGGCGATGCCCAGGCGCTGCTTCATGCCGAGCGAGAAGGTGCGGATCCTGCGTTGGGCGACGTCGGCGAGGCCGGTGAGGGCGAGTACCTCCTCGATTCGGCTGCGCCGGATGTGGTTGGTGGCCGCGAGTGCGGCGAGATGTGCCTGTGCCGTCCGGCCCGGATGGACGGCCCCGGCGTCCAGGAGCGCGCCGACGCGGCACAGCGGCTGTTCGGCCTGGCGGTAGGGCACGCCGTCCACCAGGGCGTGGCCGGCGTCCGGGGTGTCCAGGCCGAGGACGGCGCGGATGGTACTCGACTTGCCCGCGCCGTTGGGGCCGAGGAAGCCGGTCACGCGGGCGGGTTGGACCTCGAAGGTGAGGTCGTCGACGGCGACCTTGCGGCCGAAGCGTTTGGTGAGGTGTTCGCATCGAATCACGTCCATGACGATGCCGGGACGGGCAGGACGCTTCGTCTGCCCGTGGGCAGGTCTTTTCGGGCCCGGGTCTGCCGTACGGCATAGGGCCCGCGGACGATGTGGGCATGACCGGCAGCCGCATAGGCTCAGGTCGTGGAACGGAAGACACACGCGGCCCCGGAGTCGTTCCGGCTCTATTGGCCGGAGGCTCTTGTTGTCCTGTCGTCGGCGGTGTGCGGCCTGGCGCCGTGGCATCCGCAGGCGATCTTCTGGGGCGGGTTGCCGCTCGCCTTCGCGCTCTTCTGCGTCACGTCCCTGCGCCCGGCCCGCACCGCGGGAATCGCCCTGGCCGCAGCCCTGGCGATGGCGGTGTCCACCGGCCTGCCCAGGTTCGAACACGCCGGGGCCGTGGTGCCCTTCGCGCTGCTCTTCGCCGTCGCCTGGGCGGTGGGCTTCGCGGTCGGCCAGCGGCGCCGGTATCTGCACACGCTGGTACGTCAGGAACGCGACCGCGCCGATCGGGAGGCGACTGCGGAACGGCTGCGGGTCGCCCGCGAGTTGCACGACGGCATCGCCCACTCCATGAGCGTGATCTCTGTCCAGGCATGCTTCGGCCGTCTGGTGCTCGACGACCGTCCCCAGGACGCGCGCAGCGCGCTGGAGGCGATCGAGACCACCGGCCGGGAGACCCTCGTCGAGCTGCGCCGCATGCTCGGCGTGCTGCACGACGACGCCGACGATCCGGACGGCGCGGACCTGGCCCCCGCCCCACGACTCGCGGACCTGAAGCATCTCACCGAACGGACCCGGCACCCCGGCCTGCGGATCGACCTCGCCGTCACGGGGCACGTCAGGCCCTTGCCCCCAGGGCTGGAGGCAGCCGCGTACCGGATCGTCCAGGAAGCGCTGACCAACGTGGTCAAGCACGCCGACGCGAGCAACGCGCACGTCACCGTCGCCTACGGACCCGGCGAGCTGACCCTCACGGTGACCGACGACGGCAGCATCCGGCCGGCCCCGGGCCGCACCGGGCGCGGGCTGCCCGGGATGCGTGAGCGCCTCGCCCTCTACGGCGGCATCCTGCAGGCGGGGCCGGCCGCGACCGGCGGGTTCCGGGTACGGGCCGGCATCCCCGTGGAGGGGCCGCAGCCCAGTGCTGCGGCGCGGGAGCGGCCTTGACCATCCGGGTCCTGGTCGCCGACGACCAGCAGCTGATCCGCATCGGCCTGGCCGGAATCGTGGACACCGCCCCGGACCTCAAGTCGATCGGCAGCGTCGCAACGGGCCGGGAAGCCGTCGCAGCCGCCGCCGAACACCGGCCCGACGTCGTCCTGATGGACGTGCGGATGCCCGAGATGGACGGCATCGAAGCCACCCGCCGTATCACCGCCGCCGGCCACGCTCGTGTCCTGATGCTCACCACCTTCGACCTGGACGAGTACGTCTTCGGCGCACTGCGTGCGGGAGCCAGCGGCTTCCTCCTGAAGGACGCTCCGCACCTCGACCTGTTGTCCGCCGTCCGCACCGTCGCCCAGGGCGAGGCGCTGCTCGCGCCGCGCATCACCAAACGGCTCATCGCGGCGTACGTCAACAGGCCGGCACAACCACCACCCGGTCAGACACCGCTGCGGTTGCCCGAGGCCGTCACCGCCCGTGAACGCGAAGTACTCCTGCTCGTCGCCGAAGGACTCACCAACGCCGAGATCGCCGAACGGCTCTACATCGGCGCGGGCACGGTGAAGACCCATGTCGCCCGGCTGCTGACCAAACTCGATGCCCGCGACCGCGTCCAACTCGTCATCCACGCCTACCGCAGCGGCCTCACCGGATAGCTAGCATCCTCTGTCGTGAGCAATTCGGAGAACGTTCTTGACTGGCTGCAGAACTGGTACGCCGCGCAGTGCAACGAGGACTGGGAGCACGAGTGGGGCGTGGAGATCGCTACGCTCGACAACCCCGGCTGGACCGTCACCATCGACCTGGAGGAGACGGACCTGGAGCACCATGAGTACCCCCGCCAGGACGTCAACCGCAGCCCTCACGACTGGGTCTGGGCGTGGACTTCCGAGAAGACCTTTCACACCAGATGCGGCCCCGGCAACCTCAGCGAAGCCCTCGCCTTGTTCCGCTCCTGGGCGACCGCGAACACTCCCTGAGCAACCACACAGCAGCGGGCCACAGAACCCGGTGAACCTATGCGGTCAGAGCACCATGAACGCGGGATATACAGCTCCCGGTCCACCGCCGCGTGTCCCCGGGCGCCGGCAGAGTCGAGGTGGACCGCGGAGTTCTCGATCCGTCCGGCTGTGCCGGTGTACTGGCGCCGGACCCCGACGGTGTGCATGCCCTTCTTCACGTCGCCGGTCTCGTCCACGAACAGCACCGCGGCCTCGTCATGGAGGTGCTCGACGACGTATTCGCGAACGTCGTCGCGGACGGCACCGGCATCCCAGACGGCCCGGCACAACAGATGCTGCGTGCCGTGAGGGCTGGCCTCCCCGGCCCACTCCGCGATCGTCCGGCAGTTCTTGCGGGGCAGGCCCGACAACAGGCCCAGCACCAGCCGCCCGGCTCAACGGTGGCCGCACGCCTCCACCCACCGGACCGGGCCTACGAGGGTTCGGTGAGCAACTCCGCCAGGCGGTCGGCGAACTCGGTGAGCCAGTCCAGCCGTGGTCCGCTGCGGGCGATACGAAAACCGTGATGTCGACCCCAGAACGCAGCCTGGACGGCATGGAATTGGGCCCACCGCTGGACACGTTCACGGTCGAGTTCGGCAGCCTCTGCGAAGACGTCCAAGACGCGGTGGACAGCCTTGCGCAGGTCATCCGCTTCCAGGAGCGTCAGCGCGCGGGACTTCAGCAGTGTGCCGCCGTCGTAGGCGGGATCGCCCACGTACCCCTTGGGGTCGACAGCCAGCCACGGCTCCCGGCCGCCACGCAGGATGTTCCGGGCGTGCAGGTCGCCATGGATGAGGGTGTCCGGCTGTGCCCGGCCCAGCTCCCGAACGGTCCCCACGGCGGCATCCAGCACCTGACGCGGCAGCGCATGCGGCAGCTCTTCAGCGTCCTTGAGCAGCTGCTCCTCCCAGACATCGGCCTGCTCACGAAGCCGGGGCAGGCCGGGCGGTGCAGGGATGGCCAGGCGGCGATTGAGTCGCCCGGCGACGGCCACCACCTGGTCATGGTCCTCGACCTCCGCCAGGGTCGACGGCTGAACCCGCTCCAGCAGCATCGCGAACCGGTCGTCGTCGCGCTCATGCAGCAGGACGGCGCCGCACCCGCCCCAGGCAACGAACGCGTCCGGCTCATGGAGGTTGCCGGGATGCGGAAACGACACCTTCAGCACGGAGCTCCCCTCAACTCGCCGCCGTACCGGAACGATGACGCCAACGCCTCCGTGCATGACCTCGCCATCCGGCATACACCCCCAGCGCCCCAGCAACTCCTCCACGATCCCGGGCAGCTCGGCAAGCCATGCCGCCCCGGCCTCCCCCTCACGGTCGACGGTGCTCTGTGCGAACTCCTCCGGCATCGCGATCATCCCGGCACCCTACGCGCCAGCCCGCCGCGGCCCCCAAGCCCAAGCCGGCTACTGCCGCCGTGTACACCGCGCACTATGGAGATCGCGTTCTACAGCTGGAGTAGCGATCTTGCTGGCGGGGCCGTCGGCCAGAGCGTACGGGCCAGCCCTGCAGCGGGCTTCTCGGGCTGGGAGGTCACCTCAGGTCCGGCCAGTTCACGTGGTTCTCCAGGGTGGCGCGGTCACCCTCGCTTCGCAGGTTGAGCATGGCTCAGAAGCCATTCCCCACCACTCAGAGGTCTCGGGCGCGCTCATGATCCCGACGGCGACGCCGATGACCAGGCCTCTCTTTACCGCCGGCCGCTACGTTGTCCATTATGACGCGTACCACTCAAAGCGATGACGAGTCCCCCCACTCCCTCACTGGCAAGGTGGTGGTGATTACCGGCGCCGGCCGAGGCCAGGGCGCCGCCGAAGCGGAAGCCCTCGCCCAGGCCGGAGCCACGGTCATCGCGACCGACATACACCCCGACGGACACCCGGACTGCCGAAAGCTGGACGTCTCCAACGAGGCCGACTGGGCCGCCCTCGCCGCCGAGCTTCGCGACACGTACGGCCACATCCACGGTCTCGTCAACAACGCCGGCGTAATTCAGCGGGATCGCCTCGGCAACGTACGCCCGGACGACTTCGCCTATGTTCACTCGGTGAACACCACCGGGCCGCTCCTCGGCATCCAGCACCTCGCGCCCCTCATGCCGCCGGGCTCGTCCATCGTGAACGTAGGTTCGTCCGCCGCGCTCACCGCCTACTATCCCGTGGCCTACACCGCCAGCAAGTGGGCCCTGCGCGGGGTGTCGAAGATCGCGGCGACCGAGTTGGGACCGCGAGGTATTCGTGTCAACACGGTGCACCCGGGATACATCGAGACCGAGATGACCGCAGCCGCCACCCCGGCATTCCGGGAGGCGATGTTCCGGGAAACGCCGCTCGGGCGCAGCGGCACCGTCGACGACATCGCGCCCCTCGTCGTCTTCCTCCTTTCCGACACGTCCTCCTTCATCACCGGAGCGGAGATCCCCGTGGACGGAGGGCTCAGTGCCCACGGCGGGGTCAAGTCCGTCTCGGACGCGATGAGGCCGGAGGCGGAGCAGCACGGGAGCTGACGTCAGCAGCATCCGAGCCGATCACCTCTCGGCCATCACCGACAAAGCCATGGACGGGATGTCGGAGTGACAGAACCGGCCGCTGGAATCGGCTTGGGTTCTATCGGTGGTCGCGAACGTTTCCGGAGGAGAGCGTGCGGATGCCAGGATTCGCCCCCGACAGGATGCCGGGTTCGGCAGCCGCCTGGTTCAGGGGCCGTACCGGCGTTCGCCCACGGAATCTGTAACATCCGCCGGATGGACGTGGTGATGGGGGCGCTGCCCCGGGGGCTCGGGCTGGTGGAGCGGGTTGTCCGCGGGGAGTTGGATCCCCGCGGAGGACCCGGTGTGGTCCGGCTGGCGGAGGAGAGCGGGCTGGACAAGGGGCAGGCGTCTCGGCTGCTGCGTGATCTGGTCAATTCCGGGGTGCTGGTCAGGGAGGGGCACGAGTTCCGCGCCGGGGCTGATCTGCTGGCCGTCGCGGCCGAGGCCGGTTTGTGGGGGGTGGAGAGCCGGGCGCTGCTGCGGGGGCTGGTGATCCGGTTCGGAGCGTGCGCCTACGTGGACGTGCTGTGCGGAGCGATGGTGCTCTCGGTGCGGGCCGAACTGGCGGCCTGGGCCGAGTTCTCCTGGGCGCGGGCGGGGCGGCTGACGCCGGTCTGGTGCACCGGAGCGGGACGGGCGCTGCTGTTCGGTCAGTCGCGTGAGGGGATCACCGAGCTCCTCGGTGGCGAGGACTTCATCGGGGCGGGCGGCCCCTACGCGCCGCGGACGGTGGACGATCTGCTGCTGCGGGTCACCGCCGACGCCGCGCGCGGGGTCGCGGTGTGCGAGAGCGAGTACGACGAGGACGTGTTGGAGGTCGCCGCGCCGGTGCGGGATCCGCGCGGGGACATCGTCGCGGCGGTCAGCGCGGTCGTTCCGCACGCGGCGGCCCGGGACGACCGGGAGGAGCTCGTCGCCGCGATCAGTGACGCGGCGGCGCGGCTGGCCCGCCTGCTCGGCTGAGCCTTCAGTCCGGGTGTGTCGACCGCAGCACGGCGGTCAGCCAGGTGCTCCAGCGCACCACCGAGTCGGCACACACCGCGGTCGCGGGCTCCAGCCGGTGGCGGGGGCCGACGACCTGGACGGCGGCGACGATCTCGCCGCGGAAGTCCCTGACCGGGGCGGCGAGCGAGTAGAGGCCGGGCTCGGCCTCCTGGTCGACGATGGAGTAGCCCCGCGTGCGGGCCGCGTCCAGCCGGGTCAGGAAGTCGCCGAGGTCGGCGGGCGTGTTGGGGCCGTGCCGGACGAAGTCCGTGCGGGAGAAGACGGCCGCGATCTCGGTGTCGTCGGCGTCGAAGAGCAGGGCCTGTCCGGCGTCGCTGCAGTACGCCGGATAACCGCGGCCCACCCAGGACACGAACGAGGACAGGGCCGGCGGCATCGATTCGAGGACCGTGACGGAGCTGGCGCCTCGCAGGACTCCCAGGTAGGCGCACTCCCCGGTGTCGGCGGCGACGCCCTCCAGCGCGGTCCGGCCGTCGCTGCGCAGCCGCGCCTCGGTGATCTGCTGGGCCCGCGCGTACTGCTCCCAGGCGACGGAGTAGCGCAGCGACGCGCGGTCACGGCGCAGGAACCGGGCGGCTTCCAGGCTCCGCAGTATGCGGGAGACCTGGCTGCGCTCCCGGCCCAGGAGTACGGCGACCTCGGCCGCGGTGTGGCCGCGCGGATCCCGCGGTGGGTGCTGGGCGAAGAGGCTGAGCACGGCCAGGCCGCGTTTGAGGCTGCTGTCGGTGGTCATCGCGTGCCCGAGCATAGCGCCGGGCGCCGGTGCCACCGTGCGCGTTCATTGCGGGAACATTGCAGGTTCATGGCAGCACCCGTGCATCATGGACAACACGACTTGTTTATTACGCACCACTGGATAGTCTCCACCCCATCCCCTCGGAAATCAGGTCCTTCAGGAGTTCCCCTTGTCCGCTCTGCGCCCGCTCGTACTCCTCGGCTCCGCGACGCTGCTCCTGGCGGGCTGCGCCGACCCCGCCACCACGACCGGTTCGTCGTCCGGTACCTCGTCGGCGTCGGCCGGTGCCTCCTCCGTCGCCTCGATCGCGGAGAACACCGCACTCTCCGCCAAGGTCCCGGCCGCGGTGAAGGCGAGCGGGATCACGGTCGCCAGCGACGTCAGCTATCCCCCGATGGACTTCTTCGCCACCGACAACAAGACGGTCATCGGCGCCGAGGCCGACCTCGACAAAGCTCTCGGGACGGTCCTCGGAGTCAAGATCACCATCACCAACGTGCCCTTCGACTCGATCATCCCGGGGCTCCAGGCGGGCAAGTACCAGCTCGGCATCTCCTCGTTCACCGACACCGCCGAGCGGGAGAAGGTCGTCGACTTCGTCACCTACTTCAACGCGGGCACGTCCCTGCTGGTCCCGGCGGGCAACCCCGAGGCGCTCAAGGCCGAGGGCGACTCCCTGTGCGGCCGGACCGTCGCCGTGGCGAAGGGTTCCACCCAGGCGCTGGTGGACCTGCCGGCCCGCGCCAAGACCTGCAAGACCGCGATCAAGCTCAGCACCTATCCGGACGGCACCGGCGTGAACCTCGCCGTCACCAGCGGCCGTGCCGACGCCGCCCTGGCCGACTCCCCGGTCGCCGCCTACGCCGCCAAGCAGTCCGGCGGCAAGCTCGACGTCGCCGGCGACTCGTACGGCGACGCGCCGTTCGGCATCGCCGTACCGAAGAACAGCGAACTGACCGGCCTGCTGAAGTCGGCCCTGGCCGACCTCAAGGCGAGCGGCGGCTACCGGCAGATCCTCGCCAAGTGGGGTCTGGAGTCCGGGGCTCTCGACACGTTCGAGATCAACGCGGCCTCGTGATGGAGGAGTTGCCGATACTGCGCCGCCGCCGGCCCGGCCAGTGGATCCTGACCCTCGCGGTCCTGCTGCTGGCCTCGGCCCTGGTGCGGTCGCTGATCACCAACCCGCGCTTCGGCTGGGACACGGTCGGCGCGTGGCTGTTCAGCCGGACCGTGCTGAGCGGCCTGCTCGCCACCCTGGAACTCACCGCCGCGGCCATGGTGATCGGACTCGCCCTGGGCATCGCGCTGGCGCTGATGCGCCTGTCCGACAACACCGTTGCCCGGGCGGTCAGTTGGGCGTACATCTGCCTCTTCAGGGGGACACCGCTGCTGGTCCAGCTGCTGTTCTGGGGGTTCATCTCCGCGCTGTACCCGACCCTGTCGCTGCACCTGCCCTTCCTGCCGGCGATCGGCGACGTCCCCGCGAACTCCGTCGTCACGACCTTCACCGCAGCCCTGCTCGGCCTCGGCCTCAACGAGGCCGCCTACCTCGCCGAGATCATCCGGGCCGGGATCGTCTCGGTCGACGAGGGGCAGACCGAGGCCGCGGAGGCGCTGGGCCTGTCCCGGGCCAGGACACTGCGCCGGATCGTCCTGCCCCAGGCGATGCGCGTGATCATCCCGCCCGTCGGCAACGAGACCATCTCCATGCTCAAGACGACGTCACTGGTGAGCGTGCTGGCCTACGCGGAACTCCTGTACTCCGTGCAGATCGTGTACTCCCGCACCTACCAGACGATCCCGCTGCTGATCGTCGCCAGCATCTGGTACCTCGCCGTCACGACCCTCCTCAACATCGGCCAGCACCACTTGGAGCGCCACTTCGCGAAGGGAAGCCGCCGATGATGGTCCAGGCCATAGGGGTCCGCAAGTCCTTCGCCGGGCAGGAGGTGCTGCGCGGTGTCGACCTGTCCGTGCCACGCGGGACGGTCACCTGCGTGATCGGCCCGTCCGGGTCGGGGAAGTCGACCTTCCTGCGCTGCGTGAACCATCTGGAGCGGCCCGACGGCGGCCGGGTCCTGGTGGACGGCTCACCGATCGGCTACGAGGTGCACAGCAAGGGGCTGCGCGAGGTGCGCCCCCGCGACCTGGCCCGGCAACGCCGCCGGATCGGCATGGTCTTCCAGCGCTTCCACCTCTTCCCGCACCTGACGGCACTCGCCAACGTCGTCGAGGGACCGGTCGGCGCCGGCCGTCCCCGCGCCGAGGCCACCGACGAGGCCATGGCCCTGCTGGAACGGGTCGGCCTGGCCGACAAGCGCGACGCCTACCCCGCCCAGCTCTCCGGCGGCCAGCAGCAACGCGTCGCCATCGCCCGCGCCCTGGCGATGCGACCGCAGCTCATGCTGTTCGACGAACCCACCTCGGCCCTCGACCCGGAACTCGTCGGCGAGGTCCTGGACGTCATGCGCGACCTCGCCGCCGACGGCATGACCATGCTCGTCGTCACCCACGAACTGGGCTTCGCCCGCGAGGTCGCCGACGAGATCGTCTTCTTCGACGACGGCCGCATCCTGGAATCCGGGCCGCCCGCTCGCGTCCTGACCGCCCCCGAGCATCCCCGAACCCGCGACTTCGTGACGAGAGTGCTGTGACGACCACCTTCCGCGACGCCCTGACCGCCGGGCCCCTCGTCCTGGACGGCGGCATGTCCAACGAACTCGAAGCCCAGGGCCACGACCTCGGCGGCACACTCTGGTCCGCCCGCCTCCTGCGAGACGCCCCCGACGCGATCACGGCCGTCCACCGCGCCTACTACGCGGCCGGCGCGCAGGTCGCCATCACCGCCAGCTACCAGGCCACCTACGACGGCTTCGCCCGCATCGGCATCACCCGCGCCGAGACCACGAAGCTCCTGCACCGCAGCGTCCGGCTGGCCCGCGAGGCCGCGGCCGGGACAGGCTGGGTCGCGGCCTCCGTGGGCCCCTACGGCGCCATGCTGGCCGACGGCTCGGAATACCGCGGCGATTACGGACTCACCGTGGCCGAACTCACCCGTTTCCATCGCCCACGGCTGGAAGCTCTGGCCGAGGCCGCCCCCGACGTCTTCGCCATCGAGACCATCCCCGACCTGCGGGAAGCCGAAGCCGTACTGACCGCCCTGGACGGTCTGGGGATCCCGGCCTGGCTCTCGTACAGCATCCGCGGGACGACCACCAGCGCGGGCCAGCCCCTGACCGAGGCCTTCGCCCTGGCCCGCAGCAGCGACTCCGTCATCGCCACGGGGGTCAACTGCGCGCCTGCCGCCGACACGGCTCCGGCCCTCGCCCTGGTCACCGGTCTCCCAGGCGTCGCCTATCCCAACGGCGGCGGAGTCTGGGAACCCGAAACGCGCGCCTGGCTGGGCGCCGAGGACGAGATCGCGGAACTGGCCCCCTCCTGGCTCGCCGCCGGCGCGGCCCTCATCGGCGGCTGCTGCCGGGTCGGCCCCGCCGAGATCAGGGAACTCACCGCCCGCCTCAGCGCCTCAGCGGCAGGCTGAGCCCCCGCCCGTCGCACGCACCAGGCACCGCACCACGGCCGACCGCCGGCCCCGCTCTCCCCTCCCGCACACTCCACCCAGGAAACGCCACCCATGGATCAGCTCACCTCACTCCCGGTGATCGACCTCTCCGCCCTCGACCCCGACGCGCTCCACCGGGCCGCCCGTGACGTCGGCTTCTTCCAGCTGGTCGGCCACGGCATCACCCCCGCCGAGCAGGCCCGGCTGCTCGGCGCCGCCCGCGCCTTCTTCGCCCTGCCCGAGACCGATCGCCACGCGATCGACAACCTCAACTCCCCGCACTTCCGCGGCTACACCCGAATCGGCAACGAACGGACCCAGGGCCGCCGCGACTGGCGCGACCAGCTCGACATCAGCAACGAGCTTCCCCCTCACGCACCCGCCCCGGGCGAACCTCCCTACTGGTGGCTGGAGGGCCCCAACCAATGGCCCACGGCCCTGCCCGAGCTGCGGCACATCTCGCTGAAGTGGATGGACCGCCTCAGCGCGGTCGCCCACCGGCTGCTCCACGCCCTGCTCGCGTCCATCGGCGGCCCCGAGGACTTCTACGACGACGCCTTCTCCGGAAACCCGCGCAACCACCTGAAGCTGATCCGCTACCCGGGACGGGCCCCGGAAGGCGAGGACCAGGGCGTGGGCGCACACAAGGACTACGGCTTCCTGACCCTGCTGCTGACGGACGAGGTACCCGGCCTGGAGGTGGAGGCCCCGGAAACCGCGGCAGACGGCTACATCAAGGTGCCGCATCTGCCGGGCGCGTTCGTGGTGAACCTGGGCGAACTCCTGGAGGTGGCGACCAACGGCTACCTGAAGGCGACCAACCACCGCGTACTCTCCCCGCCCGGAGCACGCGAGCGCTACTCCGCACCCTTCTTCTACAACCCGCGCCTGGACGCCCGCATCGCCCCTCTCCCCTTCCCCGGCGCGTCCCATGCCACGGGTGTCACCGAGGACCCGGGCAACCCCCTGTTCGCGGAGTTCGGCTGGAACGAACTCAAGGGCTGGGTCCGCGCCCACCCCGACGTCGTGAAGAAGCACCACCCCGAGCTGGCGATCGGCGGACACGGGAGTGCCATGAACTCATGACGCTCCCGGCGACATGGCCGCCGGACACAACTTGTCGGGGCCGAATCGATCCCACCCGAACCCGCTCGGCACCCGAGTCGGCGATGAAGGAGGCCATCGACTGGTCACGCCGTATTCGGCCGCGCCCCGTCACGATCACATGGTCGGCGGTCACAGCCATCTCGCTCATCAGACGGGACGACGGCAAGACCGTCCGTGCTTCGGCGGCAAGTTCCCGCAGCAGGAAGCGGATCCAGCGGACTCCGTCGGGATCAAGACCGTTGACCGGTTCATCGAGGATGAGGATCTCCGGATCGACGAGGAGGGCCGACGCGATGCCGACTCACGAGCAGAGCCAGGCAGGCAACCTTTGCGCTCTTGTAACCGGCGTAGGAGTCGGACAGGTAGTACAGCGGGTCGTACATGTTCACCTGGTAGGGGATCTTCTTGCCGACGCTGTCGGCCTTGTCGAAGTCGCTCGCGTGTCCGGAGGTGCCGTAGTCGCCGCGGTATTCGCAACCGTCGGCCGGCATCGCGCCGTAGCGTCCCACCGAGGCCGCGCCCCAGTCTTCCCCCGCGGCGGCCTCGCGGGCCAGGGTCACACTGCGTCGTAGCAGTGTCGTGGTCTCGGCCCGGGAGCTGCCCAGTCGGGCGAAGCCCTCGTACGCGGCCTGGTAGCTCGCGGTGACGGCGGCCCCGAGGAGGCACACAGCACACAGCAGCCACCTGATGTCCAAGCACCAGCACGCGCTGAGGAAAACGCAGGCGAGGAGGATCGCCGGCGCGCGCAACGCGTCGATCCACTGGACGTGCGCGACGAAGGCCGTGCGCACGATCAAACGCACGATCGCCCACAGCACCACCGCTGCGCCGGAGCTTGCGGCGCCCACCAGCATCCGCCGCCCCACGCCTGTCCGCCCTGTGGCTGCTTCATCCGCGCTCACCCTCACCCCTGCTCTCGACGAAACCGCAGACCTGGTGGTGCGCGCACCCAATGTGTGGATTGTTCAACGATCCTTCAATAGGATGGTTCAACATCAACCCGTCTGCTTCGCGGACGCGGAACGGCAACCAACCGGAGGGCTGCAGGAGATGAGCCGGCATCAGTTCGAACAGGTCGACGACCTCGGGCGGATCCTCTTCTGCGACGACCCCGCGCTGCAGCTCGAGTGCGTGCTGGGGGGCCTGGAGACCGCGGAAGGCACAGTCACCCTCGATCCCGCACAGACACCGCGCATGCCCACCGCCCTCTTCGAGTTCAGGCATGCCCGGGGCGTGGGCTACTTCGGGTACGTCGTGCCGAAGGGAGCCCCGCTCGACGAGATACCCGAGGAACCGCAGCTCGAAGGCGCCATCCTGTTCGGCATGAGGCGTCTACCGCCCGACGTGTACTGCGACCTGCCCCGGATCCCCGGATGGCAACTGCACGAGATATCCGACGAACAGCCACAACTGGCGCAGCGCTACGGAGACACCTACTCCCGGCTGGAACTGCGGACGCCCGACGGCGAGATCTACTCCCGGACCTGGGTCTCGCGCGACCCCGAGTGGACAGCCGCCGCCCGGCGTCACGGCTACGTCGTGTGCCTGTGCGGCGTGGAACTGGGGATCCGCGGGGCGTACGCGATGACCGACGCCCAGCACACCCCGCGCATGCGCTACGAGTCCTTCCGCCGCGGCTGCGTGCTGGGCCTGACCGTCGGCGGACTCGTCGCCTACGTCGGCCACCGCTGACGCGCGACACCGAGCCGGCATCCGTCGAGTACGAACAGGGCCGCGACGCGGCGTCCGAGCGGACCCTGCGGACGGGACGGTTCATCAGCACCACGCACCTCATCGTGCGCCCGCGGGTATCGCGTGCGGAACCGGACGGCGCAGGCTTCGTCGGCCCGTCGGCCCGTCGGGCCGCGGCGCCCCGACGGGCATGGTCACCGCGTTGCGGAGATGATCGGACGACGAGGCAACAGCGTCGGAGCGAGCGGGTGGAGGCAGGACAGTGAGCGCGGACGGACAGCGGAACGCGACCGACGCCGCCGAGGGACACGGCGGCCGCGGGCCCGAGCGGCTGCACTGCCTGGTCACCGGAGCCTCCGGCTACGTCGGCGGACGCCTGGTACCGGAGCTGCTGAAGGCCGGCCACCGGGTACGGTGTCTGGCCCGTTCACCGGACAGACTCCGTGACCATCCCTGGACCGGAGACGCCGAGACGGTTCGCGGGGACGTCACGGACCCGGAGTCGGTCGCCGCAGCCATGCGCGGCATCGACGTCGCCTACTACCTGGTGCACGCCCTGGGATCCGGCGCCGGGTTCGAGGACACCGACCGCCGCGCCGCGCAGGTCTTCGCCGAGCAGGCGCGGGCCGCCGGTGTACGGCGGATCGTCTATCTCGGCGGACTCACCCCGAAGGGCGTGCCCGAGAGCTCCCTGTCCCCCCACCTGCGTTCCCGGGCAGAGGTGGGACGGATCTTCCTGGAGTCGCCGGTGCCCGCCACCGTACTGCGGGCAGCGGTCGTCATCGGCTCCGGATCGGCGTCCTTCGAGATGCTGCGCTACCTGACCGAGCGACTGCCGGTGATGGTCACCCCGAGCTGGGTGCACACCCGCACCCAGCCCATCGCGGTGCGCGACGTGCTGCGCTACCTCGTCGGCTCCGCGACCATGCCGGACGACGTCAACCGGACGTTCGACATCGGCGGGCCGGACGTCCTCACCTACCGCGAGATGATGCGGCGCTACGCCCTGGTCGCCGGACTGCGCCCACGGCTCATCGTGCCCGTTCCGGTCCTGACGCCCAGGCTGTCCAGCCACTGGGTCGGTCTCGTCACGCCCGTGCCCGCCTCCATCGCCCGGCCCCTCACCGAGTCCCTGCGCCACGAGGTCGTCTGCCACGAGCACGACATCGCCCGATACCTGCCCGACCAGCCGGGCCGGCCACTGCCCTTCGACCAGGCGCTCGCCCTGGCGATCCAGCGCGTACGGGAGGCACAGGTGGTCACCCGCTGGTCGTCGGCGTCCGTGCCGGGCGCGCCCAGCGACCCGCTGCCCACGGACCCGGACTGGGCGGGCGGCAGCCTCTACGAGGACGAGCGGCAGGCGTCGGTCGACGCGTCGGAGCAGGCGTTGTGGAGAGTGATCGAGGGCATCGGCGGCGACAACGGCTGGTACTCCTTCCCGCCGGCCTGGGCGATCCGGGGCTGGATGGACCGGTTCGTCGGCGGGGTCGGCCTGCGCCGCGGCCGACGTGACGCCCAGCGCCTCCGGGTCGGCGACTCGCTGGACTTCTGGCGGGTCGAGGAGATCGAGCGCGGACGGCTCCTGCGGCTGCGGGCGGAGATGCGGCTGCCGGGCCTGGCCTGGCTGGAGATGTACTCCGAGACGGATACCGAGGGCCGCACCCGATACCGTCAGCGCGCCCTGTTCCACCCCCGCGGTCTGCTCGGCCACGTCTACTGGTGGTCCGTCGCGCCCTTCCACACAGTCGTCTTCGGTGGCATGGCCCGCAACATCACCCGAGCCGCCACCGAGAACACCGACGGGCCCAGGCGTGCCCGTCGCCGTGTCCGGCTCCGAGGCCACCGCAGCCGACCAAGATCCCACCGCTAGCGCACGCGTCCCCGTCGCACCGGCAGGAGCGACACCCTCACCAGCGCGTCCGTGCTGTCCGCTTCGAATGCGCCCCTCACACTCCCCGCCCCTTCCGCCGACCGTCTGCCGACCTGGAGCCACCCGCCGGATCGTTCAGCACTTCCCGGGCGCCCGCGCTCCCCACGCCAGTGCGCCCTGCACCGAACCGGCCGTCCGGCGGGCCCCGCACACGTAACCGCCCGGTCCGGAACGAGTCGTGCGGCTGAGCGGCCATGGCGACAGCTTCGCGGGCAACGCCCCCTCCACCGTGTGGAGACCAACCTGCTGACAGGTGGCCGTATCGGTGCCGTACAGCTCGGCCGGGCGCCGAAGCACGGCATCACCGGCACCCGGCACGTCCACGCCGCGTACGCGGCTGGAGACCAGCACGGTGCCCGTGGCGGGTAGGCGGGGGCGCGACCTCGTTGAGCACACAGGTGTTCAGCACGACCCCCCGCACCGTCGACCACCGGCGTCGGTTCCGCCAGCGGCGTCCTGCGGGCCGCGCCGTAGTGCGTGGAGACCTTGTGGCCTTTCGCCCTTCGTCCTTCGCCCTTCGCAGGCCGGCGCGGCACCCGGGTCCGACTGGGCCGTGCCGCACCGAGCGCGGCCGAACGCGATCAGCCGTCGCTCGCGGGTGCTCCCGGCCTCAGGGGTCCGGCGCCCGACGTCACTCCGGCCGCCGGACGCGGTCGAGGACGTCGCGCAGTTGGGCGCGGCCGGTGATGCCGAGCTTGGGGAAGATCTTGTGCAGGTGGAAGCCGATGGTGCGGTGGGAGAGGTAGAGCCGCGTGCCGATGTCGCGGTTCGTCAGGCCTTCCGCTGCCAGTTCGGCGATCTGCAACTCCTGCGGCGTCAGGTCGGCCAGGACGTCGTGAAGGGCTGCAGGTGCCACGGCGACGCCCGCCGCGCGGAGTTCCGCGGCGGTGCGCTCGGCCCAGGGGCGTGCGTCCAGTCGTTCGAAGATGTCGAGGGCCGTACCGAGGAGAGGGCGTGCTTCGGCGGCGCGTCGGCGGCGCCGCAGCCACTCGGCGAAGTCGAGGTGAGCGAGGGCGTGTTCGAAGGGCCAGCGGGCGCCGGCCTGGTCGCCGATCGCCGCACGGAAACGGGACTCCGCGTCGTCGGAATCGCTCAGCAGCGCCGAGGCGCGGTGCACGATCGCGGCCAGACGGACGGAGCGATGGCGTTCCAGGCTCCTCTCGGTGGCGTGGAGCACGGCGCGGGCGTCGTCCGTCTGTCCGGCGCGGACGGCCGCAGCCGAGAGATCGGCGAGACAGTAGAGGGACGCGTGGTAGTGGACCGGTGCCGGGCGGGCCTCCTGGGTGAAGGCGCGGCGGAGTTGGCCGTACGCCGTCTCGTGGTCGCCCTCCGCCTGGGCCGCCAGGGCGAGCGCGTGACGGTGACGCACGTACAGGCTGCGGGACTTGCGCAGGTCCCGGCCGCGGACCGCGTCGTCCACCTGCGCCCGCGCGCCCGCGTGGTCCCCGCGACAGGCGCGCAGGGTGGCCTGGAGGAGCGGCGATCCCACCATGACGTTGTCCGCGCCGGCCTCCGTCGCCATCCAGAGGGCTTCCTCGGCGGCGGCCTGCGCGGTGCTCCAGGCTCCGCTCTCGAAGTGTGCCAGGGCCAGGGCCTGGGCGACGGTGCAGTTGGCGCCGGCCGTGGCGGTCCGGCGCAGTTGGTCCATGGCCTGGTCGAGCAGGCGTACGGCCTCGTCGGTCTCGTCCAGGATCCAGGCCGCGCCGCCGAGTGAGACGAGGCCGGTCAGGGAGCCGTCCGGCAGGGTGTCCACGGCGTGGTGCAGGACCTTCAGGGTCTGCTGCCGGTCCGTGAACGGCCGGCCGGCCGCCCGCGGCCAGACGCGGTCCGACTCGTCCGACTGCCGGGCGATGAGGCCGTCGATCCGCTGGATGTCGTGCCGGTAGCGGGGGTCACCCGAGTTGTACGCCGGGGTCGCCGCGGTGCCCAGGGCGCTCAGGGCCAGGGCCGGTGCGGGGGCGGCCATGGATTCGGCGACGGGGAGCAGGAAGGCCAGCGAGTCGTCGTGCCGCAGGGTGACGGCCAGGGACCAGCCTGCCCGCAAAGAGGCCTCGGCGAGGAGCTGGGGGTCGTCCGTGAGGCCGTCGACGCGGCCCGCGATCTCCCCCACCCACTGCGGGTGCCCCGCGTACATGGCGGAGGTGGCCGCGGCGAGCAGGCGGCGGGCGCGTTCCTGCGGATCGGGGGTGAGTTCGGCCGCGCGTTCGAGGGCGGTCGCCGCTGCCGCGTGGCCGCCTCGGTGCTGGAGGCGTTCCGCGCTGTCGGCCAGGGCACGGGCGACGTCTTCCTCCGGGCCGAGCGCGGCGCCGGCGAGGTGCCAGGCACGGCGGTCGGGTTCGTGCGCGAGGGCGGCGGCGAGGGTGAGGTGGGCCTCGCGGCGTTCGGCGAAGGAGGCGGCCTGGTGCACGGCGGAGCGGACCAAGGGGTGGCGGAACCTTGCCCGGCTGCCGTCGACGCGCACCAGCCCCGCCTGCTCGGCGGGTTCCCAGACTTCGGGTCCGCCCGCGTCCGGTACGTCCGACAGCTGTTCGGTGCCCGCGGCCGCCAACAGGAGCAGGGCTCGTCGGGTCGCGGGCGGCAGTGTGGGCAGGTCGGCGGCGAACAGGCGTTCAAGGCGGGCGGTGAGCGGCAGCGAACCGAACGGGCCGAGGTCACTGCCGTGCGGGTCCCTGGCGAAGGCCCGCGCGAGTTCGATGAGGGCGAGCGGGTTCCCGGCCGCCTGGTCGAGGATCTCTGCCCGGACCCGGCCCCGCGGCGGCTGCGGCTGCCGGTCCAGCAGGAGCCCGGCCGCCGCCCGGTCCAGCGGACCGGCGGTCAGATGCGGGAAGTCGCGGTCGAAGCGCACCGGCACCGCTTCGTCGCGGGCCGCGAGCAGCAGGGCGGCGGGTTCCTCGTCGAGCCGTCGCGCGACGAAGGCGAGCACGTCCAGCGAGCCGACGTCCAGCCACTGGGCGTCGTCGACGACGATCAGCAGCGGACGCTCGGCCGCCGTGTCCGAGACCAGCGTCAGCACGGCGGTTCTGATCAACAGCGGTTCGGGGGACGGTGATCCGTCGGCCTGATCCATGCCGAACGCGTGGCGCAGGGCGTCGCGCTGCCGCGCGGGAAGCCGGTCGACGCCGCCGATCACGGGACGCAGCAGCTGATGCACCCCGGCGAAGCCGAGGTCCTGCTCCCCTTCGCAGCCCCGCACCCGCAGCACGCGCCGGCCTCGGTCGGCGGCCTGCCTGGCGGCCCGGTCGACCAGGGTGCTCTTCCCCGCCCCCGGCTCACCGGTCAGCACCAGCACCTTGGGGCCGTCGCCGTCCACCGCGTCGACCAGCCGCGTGATCCGTGACATCTCGCGATCCCTGCCGAGGATCGCCGGCCCGTGTTCCTGCCCGGCACCGAAGTCACCGACGTCCATCAAGTTCCGTATCTCCCCACCGCTCACGACCCATCCTGCCAGGCCCCCCGTGCATGACTGGTCACATGACAGAAGCGCTGGTCGTCGCACCCCTGACAGGATCCGGTCTCCGGGCGGAGCGCAGTGATCGGGAGTACAGCGGTGGGTGGGGAAGCGGACGTCGGCCAAATCCTGCGGGACGTGGACGGGCCGCGGTCCCTGCTGGTGCTGGGTGACACCGGCACCGGCAAGACCCGGCTGCTCCGAATCGCCGGCGAGCAGGCCCAGGAGCGCGGGACCCGTGTCCTGTCGGCGCGTGCCTGCGCCTCGGAGACGCGCCACCCGTACGCCTGTCTGCACCAGCTTCTCCTGCCCGTGCGGGACGAGCTCGACGTCCTGCCGGCCTCCCAACAGCGTGTGCTGCGCGCCCTGTTCGCACCGACGCCGGACGACGTGCCGCCGGACGGGATGGTCCTGCCCACCGCGGTCCTGACCCTGCTGACCCGTCTCGCGCGGACCGGTCCCCTCCTGCTGACCGTCGACGACCTTCAGGACTGCGACCGCGCCTCCCTGGCCGTGCTGTCCTTCGTGACACGACGACTCACCGGCACGTCCGTCACCGTGCTGTTCTCGGCGCACGGCCAGGCTCCCCCTCCAGACCTCCCCTCGGACCTCGCCGTACTGTCCCTCGGTCCCCTGTCCCCGCGGGCGGCGGCCCGGCTGCTGGACGCACAGCCCGGTGCGCCCACCGGACGGGCCAGGCTGGAGCTGCTCCGGCAGGCGGAGGGCAATCCGCTGGCGATCATCGAGCTCAGCGGTGCCGGGGAGCGGACCCGGGGCATCCAGCAGATGTTCGCGGCGCGGCTGGACGCGCTGCCGGAGGAAACGCGGCGCGCCCTGCTGTACGCGGCGGCCGCCCTGCCGCAGGATCAACTCGGCACCGTCATGGCCGCGTTGGGCTGCGACGACCTGAAGGTGTGGGCTCCCGCGGAGGCGGCGGGGCTGATCACCATCGCCGAGGGAAGACTGGCCTTCTGCAACCCGCTGACGCGTACGGGGACCTACCACCGGCAGCCCGCGCAACTGCGCCGACAGGCCCACAGGGATCTGGCCGCCGTGTCCGCCCACGGTCCATCGCACCTGGCCGCGGCCACCGTCGGTCCGGACGAGTCCGTCGCCGCGGCCCTGGAAGCCGCTTCCGACCAGGGTGACCGCTTCACCGCGGCCCGCGCACTGGAGCAGGCCGCGCTCCTCAGCCCCCTCGACCACGACCGGGCCCGCCGTCTCACCGCGGCGCTCACCGCCGCGAGCGACGTCGGAGACCCGGCATGGGTGCGCGAGCTGTACACGGCACTGTGCCAGGCGAGCCGGGACCCGGAGCCGGCGAGGGTCGCGGCCTGCGCCATGAGTGAGGCACTGTCTTTGCTGACGTTTCAGCGAGAGGCGTTCGACCTCCTGCTGGAGGTGGCGCGGCAGACGCCGGACAGCGACGGCACGACGGCCTTCGCCCTGGCGGCCGTGGCGACGGGCATCGCCCGCCAGTCCGGACTCCCGGAACACTGGGCCCTGTTGGGATCCTTCCTCGGCCGGGGGCCCGAGGACGACGGGCAGCACACCGACGTCCTCGCCGCTCTGACGGCGCTCGCCTCGGCCACACCCGGTCCGGGCCGGCCGGCCAGATTGCTCACGGCCGCCTCGCTCGCCCGCCACACCGACGAGTCGGACCTGTGCGCGGAGCAGTTCCGGCAGGCGGGCGAGCACCTGCGCGCGCGAGGTGCGCTGGGCCCGCTCGCCTGGACCCTCGCGGCCGAGGTGGAGACACTCCTCGGTCTCGGACGCTGGGCCGAGGCCGAGTCCCTGATCGAGGAAGGGCTCTCGTACGCAGCCGTCCACCGGTGGACCCGCGTCGAGATGGACCTCGAGGCCCTGGGTACGACCCTGCGCGCGCTGCGCGGCGAGAGTGTGCCGGGCACCCGGTTCACCAGCCCCAACTGGCGCTCCGTCAGCCTCCACGAGAACCGCGCCACGCATGCCCGGATGCTGCGGGCCTGCGGTCTGACGGCCATGGTCCTCGGGGACGGGGACGGCTCCTTCCGGCACCTGCGGACGCTGTTCACCGACGCCGGCGATCCGCTCGACCCCTTCCTCTCGCCGCGCTGCATCGCCGAACTGGCCGCCGCCGCCCATCGCACGGACCGGCGACGGGAAGGGGCGCACGTCCTGGCGCGGGTCCGGCGCAGCCAGGGTGCCCGGGCGACGAGCCGGATGACGCTGCTCATGCACCACGCGGCGGCACTGGTCGACGAGGACGCGGACCCCGAGCACCACTTCCAGCTGGCCGTGGTCAATCCGGAGGCGGCCCGCTGGCCCCTGGAACGGGCCCGGGCCCGCCTGGACTACGCGATCTGGCTGCGCCGACGCAGGAGGCCGCTGGAAGCCCGCGCCCAGCTGACCGTCGTACTGGAAGCGGCCACCCGGCTCGGCGCCCGGCACCTCGCCGAGTCGGCGCGCGGTGAGCTGCGCGCGAGCGGGGTGGCCGAGGCTCCCGCATCGACGGATCCGCTGGGTGAACTGACCGCCCAGCAACGGCAGATCGTACGGCTGGCCGCGGACGGCCTGTCCAACCGCGAGATCGGAGAACAGCTCTTCCTGTCGCCGCGTACCGTGGGCTCGCACCTCTACAACGTCTATCCCAAACTCGGCATCAGCAGCCGCCACCAACTGCGCGATCTCCTCGTGTGCGAGAAGTGACGGGCGAGAGGCGGCCATCGCATGGAACCGGACGGACGGCACCCCTCCTTCCTGACGCTCGATCCGCTGGTGCAGCGCCTGGTCGAGGCGTCCTCGGCGCCGCCCTTTCTGCACGAGCTGTCGCCGGCCGCCGGCCGGCAGGCCCTGACGGAGTCCCAGGTCCACCGGGTGGAGGACTTCGCGGTGGACGCGTCCTTCCAGGTGTCACCCGTGGGGCCTTCCGGGCTGGTGGGCTTCTGGATCTTCCGGCCGCGCGGAGTACGGGGGCCGCTTCCCGTCCTCTTCTACGTCCACGGCGGCCGGTGGATGCTCGGAGACGCGCAGACCCACGCCCGGCTCATCAGCGAGTTCGTACTCGGCGCGGGAGTGGCCGCCGTGGTACCGGAGTACAGCCGCACCCCCGAGGCCCGCTACCCCGTGGCCGTCGAGGAGTGCTACGCCCTCATGGTCTGGGCCGTCCGCCACGCGGCCGAACTGGGGCTGGACGCCGGCCGGCTGGCGGTGGCCGGGGACTGCGCGGGCGCCACCCTGGCCATCGCGCTCACCATGCTGGTGAAGTCGCGCGGCGGCCCGCGGATCAGCGCCCAGCTGCTGTACTACCCGATCACCGACGCACACTGTGCCAGCGCCTCCCAACGGCAGTTCGCCGAGGGTTATCTGCTCACCCGGGAGGCCCTGCGCGGGTACTGGCGCCAGTACAGCGACGATCCCCGGGACCTGGCCCGGCCGACCGCCTCCCCGTCGCGCGCCGGCCCGGCCGAGCTGGCGGGGTTGCCGCCGGCCCTGCTGATCACGGCGGAGGCCGATGTGACGCGGGACGAGGGTGAGCAGTACGCGGACCGGCTGCGCCTGGCCGGGGTCGAGGTGACCTCGACCCGGTTCCTGGGCACGGTCCACGACTTCGTCTCGCTGGCCGCACTGCGTGACAGTCCGCCTACGCGCGCGGCCGTGCGGCAGGGCGTCGCCTTTCTGCGCGAACTGCTGCGCGGCGAGGACCAGTCGACCGACTGATGCGTCCGCCCCCGGCCGAAGGCAGGCTGACGGGTATGTCAGCCTTCTACGATTCCTTCACAGGGAACGACCCCACGACGAGGCGACGCGGCCAGGTGCTCTCCACGAGTTCCGTACCGGCCGGCGAAAGTCTGGAGTTCTGGCACGACGCCGTGCTCGCCACGCTGGTGGGGATGGACATCGCCACGGAGAGCGGGACGTACGACGCCACGATGCGTACGGACCGACTGGGCGAACTCCGGATCACCACGGTCGACTGCGATCCGGGAGAGGTCCACCGGGCCCCGCACTTCGTCGCCCGCGGCGACGGCGGTCAGGTACTCGTCGCCGTACAGAGCAGCGGCACCGCCCAGGTCGAACAGGACGGCCGTCACACGGAACTCCGTCCCGGTGACCTCGCGTTCTTCGAGACCGTCCGTCCATTCCGCACGCGGTTTCCGCAGCGGTTCCAGCTGAAGATCTTCGCCGTGCCGCGGTGTCTCCTCGGCCAGTCGGAGGCGGCCCTGGGACGGATCACGGCGCGGTCCCTGCGTCCGGTGGGCGGGCTCGCCGCCCTGCTCTCACCGTTCATGTCGCGTCTCGCGGACACGTCCGAGTCCTACTCCGGGCCGGTCGCCGAGCGGCTGGCCGAGAGTGCCGTGAGCCTGCTGGCCGCGACCGCGGCGCAGCGACTGGGCGAGGAACCGGCCGAACTGCCCGGCGCCGACCGGGTGCTCCTGCTGCGCGTCCAGAGGTTCATCCGCTGGCACCTGGCGGAGCCCGGCCTCACCCCCGCGGTCATCGCCCGGGCCCACGGCATCTCGGCGCGGTATCTGCACCGGCTGTTCGAGCAGGAGGGCACGACCGTCGGCCGCTGGATTCGTCGGCTCCGGCTCCAGGAGTGCCGCAGGGAACTGACCGGCGCCGCGAGCATGGGCAGCGTCGCCCGGCGCTGGGGGTTCAGCGGCACCGCTCACTTCGCGCGGGCTTTCCGCCGCGAGTACGGCGTCTCCCCCACCGACTGGCTGCGGGACGAGCGGGCCCGGCGCTTCGTGGAGGAGGACCGGTGCCGGGCCGCTTGACCACCGTGGACGGGCTGTGGTCGTGCAAGCGGGCTCTGTCGGCGGCCTACGGCGATCTCGACCTGGTCGCTCCTTCGGACCCGGAGTCCTGGCGGGGCTCCCTCCAGGTGCTGCGACTGGGCACGCTCCAGGTCGCGACCGAGGAGTCCGACCCCGTGCGGGTGGTCCGGACCCCACGGGCAGCGGCGACCGACGGCCGCGACCACATGTTCGCCCGTCTGCAACTCGACGGCCGGGCCCGGCTGTCACAGGACGGCCGCTCGGCAGACCTGTACCCCGGAGTCCTGGCCTTCTACGACGCGAGCCGACCGTTCACTCTCGTCCTGCCGGAGCGTCAGCGAGCGCGGGTCCTGATGGTTCCGCGCCCGTCGCTGAGGCTGGGCGAGGCGGAGATACGCCGGGTCACGGCGAAGGTCATCGGCAACGCGCCCGAGGGGCCGGCCGCGTTCCTGCTCCCGCTCCTGTCCGGCCTGGCTCAGGAGATCGGCACGGTCGCACCGGCCGCCCGCGAGGAGCTCGCCCGCGCCGTCGCCGACCTCCTCGCCACCTTGGCCGCGGACCGGCTGGCCCCCACGGAACCGCCCGGTGCACAGGAGGCCACGCTGTTCGACCGGGTCAAGGCCACCATCGAGACCCGCCTCAGTGAGCCCGAGCTCTCCCCCCAGGCCCTCGCCGACGCACATGGTGTCTCCCTGCGCTATCTGCACAAGCTCTTCCACGAGCACGACACCACGGTCGGCGGCTGGATACGCCGGCGCCGGCTCGAGTCGTGCAGAGCCGAACTCGCCCGTCCCACCGCGGCCGACCGGACCATCGCCGCCGTGGCCGCCCGGTGGGGGTTCGTCAGCCCCACCCACTTCAGCCACGCCTTCCGCAAGGCGTACGGCATGCCCCCGGCGCAGTACCGCGCACAGCGGCCGGACGACTGACGGGGTTTCGACGGCGTCCCGCGGACGCGAACCGCCGTGAATTCCGCGGCAGTTCGCGTCCGACAGCGCGCCACCTCCCCCTCAGATGCGCTGCCAGGTCAGTTCCTGTGCACTTCCTGACCGGCACCGGTGCGCTGACGCGCAAGGTCCGCCGATCCAACCGTTCTAACGTCCTGACCGAGGTCGCCACAGATCTCATCCGAAACCGAGGAGAAGCACATGTCCGACGCCGTCGAACCGGTCCAGCCGGTGCTGGAGCCGGCGGCAGCCGCCTTCGCGGAGGCCACCGCCAACCCGCCCTACCTCTTCGACCTGACGCCCGCCGAGGGCCGCAAGGCCGTCGACGAGGTCCAGTCCGGCGAAATCGCGAAGCCCGCCGTCGACGAAGAGTGGATCACCGTCTCCGGCGGCCCGACGGGCAGCGTCCGGGCCCGGATCGTGAAGCCCGAGGGTGCCTCCGGGCCCCTGCCGGTGATCGTCTACATCCACGGTGCGGGCTGGGTCTTCGGCAACGCCCACACCCACGACCGGCTGGTGCGCGAACTCGCCGTGGGCGCGAACGCCGCGGTGGTCTTCCCGGAGTACGACCTCTCCCCCGAGGCCCGCTACCCGGTCGCCGTCGAGCAGAACTACACCGTCGCCCAGTGGGTCGTCCAGCAGGGCGCCGCCAAGGACCTCGACCCGACCCGCATCGCCGTGGTCGGCGACTCCGTGGGCGGCAACATGACCGCCGCGCTCACCCTGATGGCCAAGGAACGCGGCGATGTCCCCCTGGTCCAGCAGGTGTTGTTCTACCCGGTGACCGACGCGAGCTTCGACACCGCCTCCTACCACCAGTTCGCGGAAGGCTACTTCCTGCGCCGTGACGGCATGCAGTGGTTCTGGGACCAGTACACGACCGACGAGACCGAGCGCGCCCGGATCACCGCGTCCCCGCTGCGCGCCACGACCGAGCAACTCACCGGCCTGCCTCCGGCGTTGGTCATCACCGGCGAGGCCGACGTCCTGCGCGACGAGGGCGAGGCCTACGCCAACAAGCTCCGCCAAGCCGGCGTGCCCGTCACCGCGGTCCGCTTCCAGGGCATCATCCACGACTTCGTGATGCTCAACGCCCTGCGCGAGACCCACGCCGCCGAAGCCGCGATCAAGCTGGCCGTCGACACACTGCGCACCGCCCTTCATGGCCACTGAGACACCGGAAAGAGAGCCCCCCATGTCCACCACTCCCACCGTCCTCCTCGTGCACGGTGCCTTCGCGGACGCCGGCAGCTGGTCCGGTGTCATCGCGGAGCTGCAGAGCCACGGCATCCCCGTGCTCGCGCCGTCGAACCCTTTGCGCGGCCTGGCGTCGGACGCCGCGTACATCGCGTCCGTGGCGTCCCAGATCGACGGGCCGGTCGTCCTCGTCGGCCACTCCTACGGCGGTGCGCTGATCACCGTGGCCGGCACCACGGACAACGTGGTCGGTCTGGTCTACGTGGCGGCCTACGTCCTCGAAGAGGGCGAGAGCCTCGGCGAGTTGCAGGGGCGCTTCCCGCTCTCGCCGCTCGTCAGCAACCTCAAGCAGTGGACATATCCGCTCCCCGGCGGCGACCCGGGCGTCGAGGTCACCATCGCCGAGGACGCCTTCCCGTCGGTGTTCGCCGCCGACGTGCCCGAGGACGTCACCAAGGTCCTCGCGGCGGCCCAACGCCCCCTGGCCGCCGCGGCGTTCGAGGAGACCGCCGCCGCAGCCGCGTGGAGGACGAAGCCGGCCTGGGCGCTCGTCGCCGGAGCGGACGAGGCGATCAACCCCGAGGTCGAACGCTTCGGAGCGAAGCGGGCCGGGGCCACCGTCGTCGAACTCGAAGGCGCCTCGCACGCCGTGGCGGTCTCCCGGCCCAAGGAGGTCGCCGACCTGATCCGTGACGCGGTGCGCGCGACGAGCTGACCCGGCGCGGGACGGCGTGGCCGGACATCCGTACGGTGTCCGGCCACGCCGTTTCTCATTCCCGGGTGCACAGCGGGGCTACGCGACGAGCAGCACTCCGGCGACGAGCGCGCGCTCCGAGCACCAAGTGGCCGCGCGGCTTGCCGGCCGCGACAACGGGAACCGGCGAGCGTGCCGTCTTGAGTGACGGCCATGAGGACGTTCAGGGCTCTTGCCGCTCTATCGTGAATGATCTTGAGGAGAGGCCGCGGGGTGCTGATATCGATGGGCGTGGCCACACACCGTCACACGTGCTCGTCCGCGGAGGCGGTGATGGCGGGCTCGGGGCCGGCTTCGTCTTCGGCGGGGGCGACGTCCAGGTCAAGGGTCTCCCGGTGCCCGTCGGCATTGACGCCGACTGTGATCAGCGCGTGGACGTTGATGATGCGGCCGCCCTCGCCGACCCTCTGCGTCAGGTTCGTCCAGGTGCTTGGCCATCGCGCTCACCTGGGACTTCGACAGCTGGGTCATCCCGAGGACTCGGCGGGCTTCTCGACCCTGCGGGTGCTCACGCCCAGCAGGTATGCGGTGACGACCACCGAAATCAGAGCCTGCTCGGCCCGTCGGCGTCGCTCCGGCAGCCAGTTAGGGAAATAACTGCCGGACCTGAGCTCGGGGACGGCCGGTTCGACGGTCCCGGCCCTGCTGTCCCACTCGCGCGGGCGACAGCCGTTGCGGTAGTTGACGTGTTCTGCGCTGACCTTCCGCGAGGACGTGCAGGGGCACACTGTCAGGTGCGGTCATCGTGCTGATCTCCTTCGAGGCTTCGGCACTTCGAAGATCAGCCGGTGGCCGTTCGTCTATGCGGGCACCATCCCGACGCCGGAGCAAACCCCCGGACCCCGGATCAGGTCGAACCCGTACACCATCTCCATGGACGCGGGCGCTCGGGCCCCGGGCGCGCTTCCCGACCGGCGGAAGTACCCGTCGCATACCGGTCGCAGCAGAACTCTGAACCGGGA
This sequence comes from Streptomyces sp. MBT53, assembly GCF_016654115.1. GTDB lineage: Bacteria > Actinomycetota > Actinomycetes > Streptomycetales > Streptomycetaceae > Streptomyces. The sequence continues at coordinate 29,193 of NZ_JAEQAZ010000024.1, read as the reverse complement.
TTTCCTACCGTCGACCCCGGCCGACAGGATCCGGCGCCGCCCGCCCTGCCGACCCGTCACGCGACAACACCAGGGAAGGCACAGGTGATTCAGATGACCGAGGCACACCAGCCGGCCGAGATGGCCCGGATTCTCGCCCTTCAGGAACTGGACACGGAGCAGGAGGCCGGCGCGTTCCCCTGCTTCAGCGTCTCCGGGAGCACGATCACCGTCCGCACCCTGTGACCCTCGGCTCCCGCCACAGGCCCTGAGGAGAGATCCCGTGCTCGACGCCTTCACGGAGACCTTCGCGGACGCGGAGTACTACGCTCCGCTCGCGACGACGGCCGACACCGGCCCGCGCTTCACCCCGAGCCGTCCGGCCCCCGGCTGGCGGCATGTACGGCAGGACGTCTGGACGGTGTGGAGCCGGCCGGACGCCCGCCGTCCCGAACAGGGCTGGAAGATCCATGTGTCGGCGCGCCTCGACCGGGCCCAGCAGGTCCTCGACCGGGTGGCGCGGGTCTGCTTCGCGGAAGGCGTGCCGTTCAAGCACCTGTCCGCCCGGACCTTCTTCCTCGTCGTGCACCACAAGCACGCCCACCGCGCCCAGGCGGGCAAGTTCTGCGCGATCTACCCGCCCGACACCGACACCGCGCGACGGCTGCTCGGTCTGCTCTCCGACGCGCTGCGCGACGAGGACGGACCCTACATCCTCTCGGACCGCCGCTTCGGCGACTCGAAGACCGTCCACTACCGCTACGGGGCGTTCGGCACCCGGAGCGAGCTGCTGCCGGACGGCACCCGGCAGGGGCTGGTCCGGGACGCCTCGGGGCGTGATGTGCCGGACGAGCGGCGGCCGTTCTTCGTGCTGCCCACCGGGATCACCGACCCTTTCGTCGCGGAGGAGCCCGTGCCGCACGCGGGAGCGATCCTCATCCGGGACTACGAGATCCTCGCCGCGTTGCAGCCGAGCAACGCCGGAGGGACGTACCAGGGGCGGGACACCCGCACCGGCCGCCGTGTGTTCATCAAGGAGGCGCGTGCCCACAACGGCCTCATCTGGGACGGCACCAGCGCGCAGGAACGGCTGCGGCACGAGTACGAGGTCCTGACCGCCGTGCACGCGGCGGCTCCCGGCGTCTGCCCGCAGCCGCTGGAGCACTTCACCGAGTGGGAGCACGACTTCCTCGTCACCGAGTACGTCGAGGGGGATTCCCTGCGCACCTGGCTGAGCCGTACGTCCCCGCTCATGCGGCACGGCCGTACGGCGGCCGGCTGCGCGGATTTCTTCGCGGTGTGCCGCGGACTCCTGGGGGACGTGGACGCGGCCCTGGACCAACTGCACGCCCTGGGGCACCGGTTCGGGGACGTCAGTCTCGGCAATGTCGTCGTCACGCCATCGGGCACGGCCCGGCTCGTCGACTTCGAGGCGGTCTCGGCGCTGGACGGGCCTCCGGCACCCATGGGCACCAAGGGCTTCACGCCACCCGCCACGCTGCGGGAAGCGAGTGACGACCCGCTGCTGACGGACCGGTACGGCACGGCCGCGCTCGCCCTCGCCTTTCTCGCGCCCTTCCACGAGACGGCCGAACTGGCCCCCGCCGGGCTCACGTTGCTCCGGCACGATCTGGCGGATGCCGCGCCCCCGGCCGACCTGTGGGCGCGGGCCGTATCCAACTACCCCACAGACAGCGCGACGTGCCCGGCACCGTTCTCTCCGGCCGAGGTGGCGGCGGATCCGCAGGGCTGTCTCGCCCGGCTCGCCGACGACGTGGTGGCGGGGCTGCTGGAGAGTGCCGACCCCGGCCGGCCGGACTGGGTCTTCCCGCCCTCACCGCAGGCGTTCCGCGCCAACACCGTGTGCGTGGCGTACGGCACCGCGGGCGTGGTGCACGCCCTGCACCAGGCCGAAGCGCCCGTCCCGGAGGCGGTCGAGAAGCGGCTGCGTCACGACGCACTGACCCGTCGTGACGAACTGCCCCCGGGACTCGACGCGGGCACCGCGGGGATCGCCCGCGTCCTGGCCTCGCTCGGCCGGTTGGACGAAGCGGTCGACCTCGCCCGGCACGCCGACGGCCACCCTCTCACCGCGTCCTGCGCCACCCTGGCGGGCGGCCGGGCCGGCGTCGGCCTGACCTGGCTCGCCCTGCACCGGCGAACCGCCGACGAGCGGCATCTGGAGCGGGCCGCCGCCGCAGGGGACGCCCTCCTCGCCATCTCGGACCTCGTGCCCGCGCTCGGCGGCGACGATGCCCGCGGACTGTTCCACGGCCGCTCCGGACTGGCCCTCTTCCTGCACCACTTGGCCGGCGAGACCGGCGAGGACCGCTACCGTGCGGCCGGACTGCGGCTCCTGCACGAGGAGTTGGACCGTGCGATCCCCATGGACGACGGCACCCTGTCCTTCGCCGACAACGCGGTCCTGAAACGAGCCATGCCCTATCTCGCCGTCGGAGCGGCCGGCGTGGGTACGGTTCTCACCCGGTACGCGGCCTCCTGCGCCGACGAACGCCTCGCGGCGGCCCTTCCGTTGGTGGCGGCGGGGACATCCGTGTCGTGCTGGACGAACGAGGCCGGGCTGTATCAGGGGCTCGCCGGTCTGGCCTGGTTCCTCGCCGACCGGGCCGACACCGACGGCGGTGCCGACGCTCGCGGGGCCGCGATGCGGGCCGCCACCGGTCTGCTCAAGTACGCCGTGCCGTACACCCGGGGGGTCCGCTTCCTCGGGTCGGGGGCACAGCGGTTCAGTGCCGATCTGTCGAGCGGCGCGGCCGGGGTGCTGCTGGCACTCCGCCGGGTCCTGCGCGGCCCGGGTGACGAGGTGTTCACCCTGGGCCCCGCCGCCGGATCCACAGCGCCCGCCGGACCGACCAGGTGTCGTCCGCCGGGTGGGTAGTCCGTACGACCCTCTCTTCACCATCGAACCCATCGAACCCATCGGACAGGAGACCCCTGATGACCCAGATCCTCGCCTTGCAGACCCTGGACACCGACACGGAGACCGAGACCGCCGCCTTCTGCATCAGCGCCAGTTGGAGCGACTGGAGCATCCACACGGCGTGACGACGGCGGGGGACCCCAGGGCGTCGGGCCCTGGGGTCTCCCCAGTGGGGTGTCGGGTTTTCCCCGATGCTGGGGACCGTGGATCGCGGCACAGTCGTCCACGGCCCCGAACCGGCTCCGGGCCGCGCAGCTCCTGCGCGGCCCGGAGCCGGTCCCACGTCCCGTGAGACAGGAACGCATGGTGTACACCACCCCCCCGAACCCGACCACCGTGACCTCCCCGCTGCGGTTCTCCGTCCTCGGGCCGCTCTCCGCCGAGGCGGACGGGCACGCCCTCCCGCTCGGCCCGCTCAAGCAGCGCGTCGTCCTGGCAGCGCTGCTGTGCCACGCCAACTCCCCTGTCTCGGTCGCGTTGTTGACCAAGGCGGTGTGGGACGACGATCCGCCGCGCACGGCACGCAAGAACCTCCAGCTGTATGTCTCGGCGCTCCGCAAGACGCTGGCCCGGGCGGGCATGGGCGACCGGATCTCCCTGCGCTGCGGCGGCTACGTGCTCCGGGTGGACGCCCCCGAGCTGGACTCCCTCGACTTTCTCGCGCTGGCCCGGGCCGGGCGAGAGGCCCTCGCCGACGGCGACGCGGAACGCGCGGCACGGCTGCTGCACGAGGCCCGGACACTGTGGAACGGGCCGCCGCTGCCCGGCCTCGGCTGCTCCGAGGTCCTGGAGGCGGAGGCCGACCGGCTGACCCTCCGGCACCTGGGTGTCTGCGAGGACTGGGCCGAGGCCTCGCTGGCGGCGGGCCGTCCCGGTGAGGTCGCGGACGCGGTCGGTGAGCTGGTGGACGAGCATCCGCTGCGGGAGCGGCTGCGCGCAGCCCAGATGACGGCCCTGCACCGATCGGGCCGCCGGGGGGAGGCGATGGCCGCCTACGACGAGCTGCGGCAGCATCTGTCACGGGAGCTGGGGCTGTCCCCGAGCCCGGCCCTGGAGTCGCTCTACCACACGGTCCTCGCCGACGAGGGAGCCGCTCCCACCCCGGCAGCCCGCCCTGCCGTACCCGTCGGACTGCCCGCCGACATACCGGATTTCACCGGTCGCGGGGACACTCTGGCCCAGTTGCTGGAGACCGCCACCGGGGTCAGGGGCGCCGCCCACGTCCTGGTCGGCCCGGCCGGCGTGGGCAAGACCACGCTCGCCGTGCGTGCCGCGCACCGGCTGGAGGGCGAGTTCCCGGGCGGCCGGATCTTCGTAGGACTGAGGCAACAGGACGGCAGGGCCCGGTCGTTGGGTTCGGTGACCACGGAACTGCTGGCGTACACCGGTCTCCGTGCGGCCCCGCCCACCGACCCGGATGTGGCCGCCGCGCGGTGGCGGGACTGGCTGGCCGACCGCAAGGTGCTCGTGGTGCTGGACGACGCGCCCCACGAGGCCGCGGTCAGGCCGCTGCTGCCCGGCCCCGGCCGGAGCACGGTCCTCGTCACGGCCCGTACCCAACTGGCGGGGCTGGCCCCGGCCCACCGGGTGCGGGTCCCGCCGCTGTCGACGGCCGAAGCCCTGGAGCTGCTGGGCAGGCTGATCGGCACCGGCCGCATGCTGTGCGACCGGGCGGCGGCCACGCGCGTGGTGGCCGCGTGCGGCGCGCTGCCGCTGACGGTACGGGCGGCGGGCCTCAAACTGGCCGTGCTCCAGCATCTGCCGCTCGCCGAGTACGCGCAGCGCCTCGCCGATCCCGAGGCGCTCCTGGACGAACTGGCCGTCGGCGATCTACAGGTGCGCTCCCATGTGGCCGACGAATGGGCGCAGTTGGCCGACCGGCACCAGGGCGCGCTGCGCCGCCTCGCGCGACTGCCGCTGTCCGGCTGGTTCACCGCGGCGGAGGCCGCCACGGCGCTGGGCGGCGACCGGCGGGGCGCGCAGCGGGAGTTGGAGTTGATGATCGAGGCGGGGGTGGTGGTCCTGCCCGACAGCGAGGTCACCGCGCACACCGCCGCGTACTCGCTGCCGTATCTGACGCATCTCTACGCCCGGGAGGCGGCCGGTGTCTGAGGCCGCGGGCCTCCCGGGCGCGGACCCGTCAGGTCACCGGCAGCAGCGTGCCCAGGTCGCCCTTGCCCTCGAACACCGTGTGCAGGGCGAGGAGTACGCCCGCCGAGCCGGTCGCGAGGTCGGCGGACAGCCGCAGCAGACCGGCGCCGGGTACGTACATGCCGTCGCCCTTGCGCAGCGCGTGCCAGGAGAAGTTCCGTACCGCGGCGAGCAGTTGCTCCTCCTTCTCCGCCGGGGCGAGCAGGGCGAACGCGGCGACCAGGCCCGCCCGGCCGTGGAACAGGCCCGGCTCGCGCACGAAGGGGGCCGCGCCGCACGGTGTCGCGGCGGAGACGAAGGCCGCGAGCGCGGGATCGTCGGCGCGGGTGAGGTACTCGCGTGCCACGAGGGCGATTCCGGTGCTGCCTTCGTCCAGGTAGGGCAGATGCCGGTGGCCCTGCTTGGCCTGCACGGTCCCGTCGGCCATCGTGACGCACCGGCGGATGTCCCAGTCCAGAGCGGCCCGTGCCGCGTCCAGATAGCGCTCCTCGCCGGTCACGTGATGAAGACGGAGCTGGAGCAGCGCCGGGCCGCCGAGGCCGTGCATGAGGCCCGCGTGGTCCGGCAGGCGGAGCCCGGGGGCCGAGCTTTCGCGCCGTAGCGACTCCAGCCGGTCCGCGATGTGCGCGGCCTCGTCGAGCAGGGCCGTGTCCCCGGTGCGTACGGCGAAGTGGCACAGCGTGAGGGCGATTCCGGCCAGGCCGCCGAAGAGGCCGGCCCGGGGCGGGTCGCCGGCTGCCCGCGCCCGCGCGAGGACCTCCGACGCCGCCTCGCGGCGGCCGAGTTCGTCGAGCACGACGGCCACGCCGTACAGCCCGTCGTACAGTCCGCCGCCCGCTTCGGGGCGGGCCCGCCGGGCCGCCGCGATCAGCCAGTCGACATAGGTGTCGGGCACGGCGGCGCCCGCCCGGTGCAGGGCCAGGAGCACACCGGCGGCGCCGTGGGCGAGGGTGTGGCCGCCGGTGTGGAAGACCTCCCAGTCGGCGGGGAACAGACGGTCCTCCCGGTCGGGGGTGGCACAGGCGTGGATGCCCTCGGCGAGCCGGTCGCGCAGCGCGGGCCACTCGGCGGGAGCGAACACGTCGTCGGCGTGCGCGGCGGTCGCCGCGAGGGCGGCCGGCCGCGCTTGCGCCGTGTCGGGGCGGCGCGGGCCCTCGGTGGGTGACAGGCCGAAGCGTTCCCTGGCCACCGCTTCGAGCAGGGGCGCCTTGTCCGGGGCGAAGTCCGCCATCTCCATCATGGGCAACAGCGTGAACAGCCAGGTGGCCCAGAGACCGTAGGCGTCCACGTCACGGGGTGCCGTACCGGCCGGGGCCGCGAAGCCGCGGGCTCCGACGCGCAGTCCGTCCGACGCGTCGAGGTCCGCGGCGTACTCGAAGTCCACGAGGGCCACGGAGTCGTCGGGCCGCACGATGACGTTGAGGGGGTGCACGTCGCGGAAGCGCAGCCCGCGTTCGTGGACGGCGTCCAGCGCCCTGCCGAGGTTGTCGATGACGGTGCCGGCCCAGCGGGCGTAGGCGCGCGTCGCCTCCTCGCCGGTGTCGCGGCCGACGGCGGGATAGCGGTTCAGCACCGCGTCCAGCAGGGTCTGGCCCTCGATGTACTCCTCGGCGAGGAAGTGGTGTTCCCACGCGGTGTGCAGGCCGTACACCTCGGGGACGCAGTCCAGTCCGCTCAGGGCCGTCAGCGCGCGGTACTCGCGGTGCAGCCGCTCGACACCGTCGGCGGCGGCGCCGTCGAGTCCGGCGAAGGGCCGGGCCTCGCGCAGCACCACGGTCTGCCCGCCGACCCGGTGGCGGGCGAGGTAGATGCCACCGGCGTTGGTGAAGTGCACCGCTTTGACGACCCGGTAGGGGAAGTCGCCGAAGCCCGCCGCGCGCAGGGCCGCGAGCGGCTCGTCGAGGAACGGCGGCGGGGTCACCCAGTCGGGCAGGGTGAAGACCGGCGAGCGTACGTCCGGCACGAGGGTGCCGGAGGGGTCGCGCAGCGCGGGGACCTGCCGCCCGTCCTCGTCGGCGCACCAGCGTTCCACGAACGCCCCGTAGCGGACGTGCACCGGGCCCCGGCCGATCCGCAGGTCGCTGAGGATGTGCGGGCCCGGCAACCCGTCCACGGCGGATTGGAGTTCGGCCAGGACCGCTGCCAACTCGGTCTCGTCGGCGGGGTACACGGTGATGAACTTGCCGCTGCTGCCGCGTGCCATGTTCTTGTCGACCATCAGCATCAGTGCCTCGCGGCTGCGCAGGAACTTGAAGGGGACGCGGCGGCGCAGCAGCACGGCGGCGGCCCGGTCCAGCGTCAACTCCGCCACGCGCGGGGTCGCCGACAGATGGATCTTCCAGCCCTGCTCGGGCAACCGGACGCCGCCCGGGGTCAGTACGCTCCACAGCCCCCGCGTGGCACGGCTCCAGCCCTCGGGCGCCTCGCCGCACGCGAGCGGGTAGCGGGTGCCGTCGTCCGGGAGCCGGGCGGGCGTCTCGAAGAAGTCGCGGTCGGCGGCGCAGTAGGTCAGGGACTGGCGTGCTTCGGCCATGGTGAGTTCTCCCGGCGGGTCAGTCGTCGAAGGGGGCGAGGTGAAGCGCCCCGAAGGGGGCGCGGGGAACTGCGCGACCGGCCGGGCCGGTGCCTCGGCCGGCAGGCGGGGTGTCCCGGCCCTTTCGGCGGAGCGTCTACTCGGCGCTCAGCGCCTCGGTCGGGGCGGCGGCGACCGGTACGGCGTCGGTCCGGCGGACCGACGGCGCACAGGTCAGGACGAGCGCGCAGACCAGGAACACCGCTCCCAGCGCGGTATAGGCCGTTCGCGCACCGTGGGCGGCGAGCAGGGTGCCTCCGGCGAGCGGGCCGAGCGGCTGGACGAGCGAGGAGATGAATCCGGCGGCGCTCTGCACCCGGCCGACCATGTGCTGCGGGGCCGACTCCAGCAGGGAGGTCAGGAAGCCGATGCCGGCGACGGCGGCCATCGCGACACAGGCGGCACACAACGCGCCTACGTACAAAGGATTCTGACTGACTGTCAGCAATAGGGCATCGATGCCGCACACCCAGCAGGTCAGGGCGATCAGTGTCGCGGAGCGCCACCGCGAGGGGACACGCGGGGCGAGCAGCGCGCCCAGGAGCGAGCCGACGGCGGTCAGCGAGACGACGGTGCCGCTGCCCAGGCCGGAGCTGCCGCTGTGCGAGGTGACCGCCAGCGCGACGAACATCATCGCGCCGAACGCACCGTTCACGCCCAGACCGAAGACCAGCAGCACCGTCCGCAGATAGGGACGCCGCCACAGGAAGGAGACGCCGGCCGCGAACTCCGTTCTGGAGAAGGCGGATCGGGCCGCGGGGTCGGGGGCCGACCGGGTACGGACGAAGGCGAGACAGGTGGTGGACAGCAGCAGGAAGACGGCCTCGCCGGCGAACGGAAGCGCGGGATGCACCGCGTACAGCGCACCGCCCGCCATCGGGCCGACCAGACGCGCGGCGGCGGCTCTGGCCTGCATCCGGGACGAGGCGACGCCGAGTTGCTCACGGGAGACCACCGCGCGCAGCAGGCCCAACGCGGCAGGTCCGTAGAAGCTGTTGATGACCGCGCCGACCGCTGCCACCAGCAGGACGAGGACGAAGGGGGTGCGGCCGAGCAGGACGGCCAGCGCCAGGCCGCCGACCACGAGGGTGCTGCCGATGTCGCACAGGCGCATCAGCCGGCGCCGCTCGACCGTGTCGGCCAGGGCGCCCCCGGGCAGCATGGTGACGAGCAGGGCACCGACCGAGACCGTGCCCACCGCCCCGGCCTGCACGGGCGAGCCGGTCTGGCGCAGCACCAGCAGGGGCAGCGCGATCGCCGACATCTGCGAGCCCAGGCCGGCCAGCAGGCCGCTGATCCACAGGAACCGGAAGTCCCTGATTCCGCTGAGCTTGACCGTGCCACCGCCGGCGGCGGCGCCGGGTTGCGAGCCGTTCATGAGGCCCTTCCAGGTTGTGGTCCACCGGGTGTGGGACGGGACGGACCGGGGTGGTCGCGCCGAGCGGATCGGCGCGGCCGCCCCGGGGTCGGGCCTCGGTCGGCGGGGGTCGCTGAGGCCGGCCATGCCGGCGCAGGTGCTGGTTTCCATGACGGGGGCAGGGCTTCGCGCCCTGGCCCCGGGGGCCGGTCGGCGCTGACGGACCGGCCGGGGTGGTCACGCCGGTCGAACCGGCGCCACCACCCCGGACCGCGCCCTCGCTCAGCGTTCTTCGACGACCGTGCTCGCCAGACTGACGCAGCTTCCCTCGGGCGCCGAGACACCCTTGCCGAGCGTCTGGAGGTCCAGCACGCTCAGTACCTCGACCTCGACGGGCTCGATGTCCTTGGTCATGGTGTCCTCCCAGAAGGATTGGTGACGGGAGTCGGTCAGCGCTCTTCGATGGAGCTGACCGTGCTGATGCAGGCGCTCTCGGACTTGTCCATGTCCTTGCCGAGACCCTGGAGGCCCGGGACGCCGTGCGCCTCGACCTCGGCGGCCTCGGTCTCGGTGATCTCGGTCTCGTCGGTGGTGGGGTCGATGTTCTCAGCCATGGTGTTCTCCCAAGGAGTCCGGTAACGGGATGCGGGCGGAGGCTTCCGGCCCGACGCCACGAAAGCTAGGCGGGCGGGGTCCAGCACCGGCCGACGAGCGCCATGGGAGCGGTATGCGGCCAGGTCATCGGCGGTTTCCCAGCCGCGCGCCGGGCCTTTGGGCGTCGCGGGATTGCGGCTGCCAGCGGATATACCGGTCCTGGTCCGTCCGTGTGCCGTTCCCCGCACGGGCCCGGACAGCATGCTCCTGGGCGACCGCACACGGGCGGTGCGCCGGGCGAGCGGGAGGGCTTCGTGGAACTGGCCGAGTTCATCGGGCTGCGGCCCGTGCCCTGTGCGGGCCTGCTGGTCACGCTCACCCGGCGGTGTCCGCTGAGCTGCGCGCACTGCTCGACCTCGTCCACGTCGGCGGGTGAGGAGCCCGGCGCGGGGCGACTGCTGGACTTCGTCGGGTCGTTCACCTCCGACGACCGGCCCGACGTGATGCTGCTGACCGGCGGTGAACCCCTCCTGCGGCCCGCGCTGGTGAGTGAACTGGCGGTCCGGGCCGGGACGGCCGGCACCCGGAGCGTGCTGCTGAGCGGGATGTTCTTCGCCCGCACCGACCGGATACCCGGGCCCGTGCTGCGGGCCATCGGCGCGGTCGACCACTTCTCGGCGAGTCTGGACGCCCACCACGAGCGGGAGGTGCCGCGCCGAAGCGTCTTCCGCGCGCTGCACCAGGTACTGGACGCGGGCACGCCCGTCAGCTTCCATCTCACCGGCAGCGGTCCGGACGACCCGTATCTGGCGGACGTGACCGCGCACATCCGCAGGGAGTTCGCGGACCGGGTGCCCATGCTGGTCAACGAGGTGCGCGCGGTGGGACGCGCGGCCTCCTGGGCCACCGCGACCGCCCACCGTCCGGACCCCGGGCGGGTGTCACCGTGCGCGATGGCCGCCTGGCCGGTGGTGGCCTTCGACGGCACGGTGCTGGCCTGCTGCAACCAGCGTGTGGTGGACCTCAGGCCCGTCCCGCCGCATCTGCGGCTGGGGCACATCGCCGACGACGACTGGCCGACCGTGCACCGCCGTTCGCTCACCTCGCCGCTGCTGCGCATGGTGCGTGCCGTCGGCCCGGCCCATCTGCGCGCCCGGTACGCCCCCTCGGCGGACTGCGCCGGCTACTGCGCCGGATGCTGGGAGCTGTCCGCGCACCCCGCCGTGACCGAGGGCGCGCTGCGGGACGCCGCGGGACCGGCCGGCGAACTGCTGGACCGCGAGGCCGCCCGCATGCAGGCCGACGCGGGGCCGGTGGCACTGCTCCGGCGCTACGGCTGCCCGCGCTACGCGGACCTGGTGGCGCTGCCCGCCCGGACGGGGAGCACGCGATGACCTCTGCCCGCACGACGACTCCCTCCGCCGCCCTGGACATCAAACTCGCCCTCGCCGCACCGGCGTTGGGGGCAGCCTTCGCCGCACTCTGGCGTCCCGGGGCGGCCTTCCCGCGCACCCGTTACCTCGCGTACCTCCACGAGATGCACGCGCTGATACGGGCCTCGGTTCCGTTGATGGAACGGGCGGCACTCCGGTGCGCGCGGACGGCGCCCGGCGATCCGGTGGCGGGACCGCTCGGGTCGTATCTGGAGCGGCACATCGAGGAGGAACGCGGCCATGACGCGTGGCTGCTCGAAGACCTCGCCGTGGCCGGCGGCGACCCGGCGCACGCGGCCGGCCGGCTGCCCTCCCCCGTCGTCGCGGAACTGGCGGGCGCGCAGTACTACTGGATCGAGCACCATCACCCCGTCGCGCTGCTCGGCTACATCCGGGTGCTGGAGGGCAACGCCCCCATGCCCTGGCTGGCGGACCGGCTGGCCGCGCGCACGGGCCTGCCGGCCGCCGCGTTCCGTACCGTCCGCGCCCACGCGGAGCTGGACGGCGGGCATCTGGCCGACCTGGACGCCCTCCTCGACTCGCTGCCCCTGACCCCCGCGCACCGGACCGCGCTGGCGGTCAGCGCCCTTCGTACGGCGGACGGGATCACCCGTCTGTTCTCGTATCTCGCCACCGCCCCGGGAGGCCCCCTGTGACCGACGACCACGCACTCGACCGGCTGCGCGCGGCGGGATTCACCGTCGACTCGCTCACCCAGGAGCAGTTGGAGGTGCTCAGCACGCTGTCGCCGCACGAGCTGGACGTGCTGGAGGACATCAAGGGACGGCTGGACGAGGCGGAGCCCGAGGTGCGGGCACACAGCGAGTTCGCGGGCGGGGCCCTGTTCTGAGAACGGGGCCCGCGAAGGGAGCTGGACCATGAACTGTTCACCCTGCGGTCGCGCTCTGCCGTCCAGGGCGCGCTTCTGTCCCTCGTGCGGAGCGCCGTGCACGGACGCGCCAACCGCCGAGGCGACCGAGTCGCGCAAGGTCGTCACCGTGCTCTTCTGCGATCTGGTGGGCTCCACCGCGCTGTCCGGCGGCCTCGACCCGGAGACGCTGCGCTCGGTGACCCTGCGCTACTTCGACCTGATGAGACGCCAGATCGAGTTCCACGGCGGGACGGTGGAGAAGTTCATCGGGGACGCGGTGATGGCGGTGTTCGGCGTTCCCGTCGTGCACGAGGACGACGCCCGGCGCGCGCTCGCCGCCGCGCTGGGCATGCTGGCCGCGCTCGACGGCCTCAACACCGAACTCGACACCGCCCTCGGGGTACGCCTGGAGGTGCGGATCGGCATCAACACCGGTCAGGTGGTGTCGGGTTCGGACTCCTCGGCGCGCCACGCGCTGGTCTCGGGCGAGACCGTCAACGTGGCGGCGCGGCTGGAGCAGAACGCGGGACCGGGCCGGATCCTCATCGGCCCCGACACCCTTCGTTCGGCCGGCGCCGCGGTGCGCGCGGAACCCGTCGGGCCGCTCTCCCTCAAGGGCAAGGCCGAACCCGTCGCCGCGTACCGGCTGTTGGGGCTCGGCGAGGACGACCCGGAGCTGACGCGCCGCTTCGACGTGCGCTTCGTCGGCCGGGGTCCCGAACTGGCCGCGCTGGACGCCTCGTTGGCGGCGGTCACGGACGGCCGGGGCGCCCGCCGCGTCCTGGTCCACGGCGAGGCCGGCCTCGGCAAGACCCGCCTGCTGCGCGAGTGGCTGCACTCCCGCGCACCGCTCAGCGGCGCCGGACGGTGCCGCCCCTACGGCGACCGGGGCAGCCTGGGCCCGCTGGCCGACGCGGTGACGTCGGTCCTGGCGACCGCGCCCGCGCCGCACGGCGTCGCCGAGGCCCTGGCGGTGCTCTCCGCCGGTCTGCTCCTCGACGGGACACCGAACCCGACCGTGGCGGAGACCTGCGCGGCCCTGGTCGGCGTCCTGGGCGCGCTGTCCACGCGGGGCCCGGTGGTACTGGCGATCGACGACTGCCACTGGGCCGGCCCGCTGCTGCTGGACGTGGTGGACCGGCTCGTCCGCGAACTGGACCGGGACGCGGTCCTGGTGGTCCTGCTGGCCCGACCCGAACTCCTGGACGCGAGAGGTGACTTGGCCGCGTCCTCGGTGCTGGCGCTGGCGGGTCTGTCGTACGACGAGTCCGCGCTGCTGGCCGCGGGGCTGACCGAGGTGAGCGCCCACCGGGACGTGGCACCGAGCCGGCTGCTGGAGCGGGCCGACGGCAATCCGCTGCACCTCGAACAGCTGCTGGCCGCCGCCCTGGACACCGGCTCCGAGGACGAACTCCCGCCGACCGTACAGGCGTTGCTCGGCGCCCGGATCGACGCGCTGGAGCCGCGTGAGCGCGGGGTGCTGGACCAGGCGTCGGTGATCGGCCGGGAGTTCACCGCGGACGAGCTGACCGGGCCCCGCGGCACAGGTGAGGAGGTCCGGTCGGCGCTGCTGCGGCTGAGCGGGCGACGGCTGGTGGAGCCGGGGCCGCGGGCCTCGTTCCGGTTCAGCAGCGGGCTGGTGCAGGAGGTGACGTACGCCTCCATGTCCAAGCGCGCCCGCGCCGAGGGGCACGAGAGGGCCGCCGTACTGCCGTCGGTGCGGTCCGCCGGGCCGGCGGCCGTCGGTGGCCATCTGGAGCGGGCCTACGGCTACCGGGGCGAGCTGGGCGGGCTCGACGCCGGTGCGGAGTCGCTGCGCGCGGGGGCCGCCGAAGCCCTCGGGCGGGCCGGGGCGCTGGCGCTGGCCCGGTCCGACCTGCCCTGGGCCGACGACCTGCTGACCCGGTCGGCGGCCCTGCACCGGCCCGGGGAACCCGGAGGGGCGGCGGCGGTCCGCCGGCTCGGTGAGGTGCGGGCCGCTCTCGGCCGGACCGCGGAGGGACACGCGCTGCTGAAGGACGTACTGGCTTCCCCCGCCGACCCGTTGGAGGCCGCGCACGCCCGGCTCGCGCTGGCTTCCGTGGCCCCGCGGGAGGAGACTCCCGCCGAGGCCGCGGCGGCCGTGCTGGCGGTGTTCGAGCGAGCCGGGGACGAGTTGGGCCAGGCCCGCGCGTGTCTGCGGCTCGCCCAGCGCCACCAGTCCCAGGGCCGGCACGGTGCCGCCGACGCATGGCTCACCAGGGGGCTGGCGCACGCGGTCCGCGCCGACGGCGAGCCGGAGCGGGCCGCCGCCCTGGGCGCGACCGGCATCTCGCTGTGGCGCGGCCCGGTGCCCGTACCGACGGCCGAGGCGCGCTGCCGCACACTCCTCGACGAGCACGGCGGCGGACGGCGGGCCGTGCGGATCACCCTCAACTGCCCGCTGGCCGTGCTGTCGGCGCTCCAGGACCGGTGGACCGACGCCCGCGCGTGCCTGGCCGAAGCGGCACGGCCGGCCGCCGAACTGGGGTACGCCGAGACACGGGTCGTCCTCCCGCTGTTCGGTGCGACGGTGGAGCTGCTCGCGGGGCAACTCACCCGGGCCCGCGCCCTGTTGGACACGGCGGCCGACGCGGCGGCGGACCTGGGCGTCACCGCGCTGCGCGACAGCGTGGCACTGGAGTCGGCCCGGCTGCACCTGGAGTGCGGGGAGGTGGCGGCGGCGGCCGGTGTCCTCGCCCGGATGGAGGGTGAGGAGGCGTGTCCGCACGCCGAGGCGGTCGAGCTCAACGGCCTGTTGGGCCGGGTCGCGGCTGCTGAGGGACGGCACGAGGAGTCCCTGCGGCTGACCGCCCGCGCGGTCCGCGCCGCCGCACAGACCGACTCGCCCGTCGTACGCGGGGGCGCCCTGCTCGACCGGGCGCACGCACTCGCCCTGCTCGGCCGCCCCGAGCGGGCCGGACGGGCCGCCGCGCAGGCTCGGGCGGTCTTCGCCGCCAAGGGTCATCTGCCCGGTGTGCGATGGGCCGAGGCACTCCTACCCGAGAACGGAAAAGAGCGACGATGACGACAGCACCGCCCCAGGGCCTGACCTGGGGTCTCCTGGGCAGACGCCCCGACGACATCCCGGTCGCGGCCGGCGAGACCCCGCCGCCCGCCGCCCTGGCGGGGGCCACCGGTCACGGCGTACGGGTGTGCGTGGTGGACTCCGGCATCGAGGGCGGCCATCCCCGCATCGGTCCGGTGGACAGTTCGTGGGTGGTGGTCAAGGACGCGGACGGGCTCCGCGTCGAACAGACCGAGCCCGACGACCCGTGCGGCCACGGCACGGCGTGCGCGAGCATCGTGCGCAAGGTCGCGCCGGACTGCGAACTGCACAGTGTGCGGGTGCTGGGCGAACGGTTCTCCGGCACCGGGGACATCCTCCTCGAAGGGCTGCGCTGGGCCGTGCGCCAGGGCTTCGACCTGATCAACATGAGCCTGTCGACGACCAGAGCGCGCTTCGCCGAGGATCTGCACGCGCTGACCGACGAGGCGTACTTCAACGGGTCGGTCATCGTCGCCGCCGCGCACAACTCACCGGTGGAGAGCTTCCCTTGGCGGTTCGCCTCGGTGATCTCGGTGGGCAGCCACGGCGAGGACGACAGCGGTCTGCATCTGTACAACCCGCGCCCCCCGGTGGAGTTCTTCGCACCCGGCCAGAACGTCGAGGTCGGCTGGCTCGGCGGCAGCACCATCCGCACCACCGGCAACAGCTTCGCCACGCCCTACATCACCGGCCTGTGCGCCCGGCTCCTGTCGGCGAGCCCCCGGATGACGCCCTTCCAGCTCAAGAGCGCGCTCTACGCCTCCGCCGCCAACGTCCGTGACCGCCGCACGCCCACCGCCGAGGGCGAACTGCCCTGAGCCACCGGCTGCTTGCCGTACTGCCCCTCGTATCTCCTGTCCGTATCTCTAGCGAAGGTGTCGCCGTGTCCCTCGACCTGCAACCCGCCGCCGCGTCCCACGACCCGCTGGCGTCCGAACTGCTCCAGTCCGTCGTCGACGTCGCCCGGGCGATCTTCGGTGCCCAGGCAAGCTCGGTCTTCCTGTTGGAGGAGGAGGCCGGGGAACTGGTCTTCCAGGCCGTGTCCGGCCGGGGCCAGGACTTCCTGATCGGCCGCCGCTTCCCGGCCGGCCGGGGCATCGCCGGCTGGGTGGCTGTCTCCGGGGAACCGATGGTGGTCGACGATCTCACCGCCCACTCCTCCTTCGACCGCAGCCTGGCGGAGTCCACCGAGTACGTGCCCGACGCGCTCATGGCGGCCCCGCTGATCCACGACGGCCGGGTCCTGGGCGTACTGGAGGTGCTCGACCCCGCCGAGCAGGCCCGCTCCAGCCTGCCCGAACTCGATCTGCTGTCCCTGTTCGCCCGGCAGGCCGCCACCGCCCTGCGCTTCGCCGTACGGCAGCAACTCGTCATGGAGGAGGACGACTTGGGATTGCCGTCGCGTCGTCGCGCGGAGGCGACACGGCTGCTGAGCGAGTTGGGGAGCCTGCTCGGTTAGCCCGCGCGACGGGGTTCCGGAATGGCTTGCGTAACGAGGTTCGGTACGGGCTTGCGTAGTTTTGCGGACGCCGTGGGTCACGTTCCGCACAAGGATCGGTTCTGGCCGGAGGGAGACCGGGTTCACCCGACGGTCCGGTGCCCGGCAGCCAGAACCGAGGAGGCCCATGAGCGAGCAGAGCGCGCACCAGGCACACGCGACGGCCCACCGGGCCCGCTCGGGGCCACTGGTGGGCCGCGAGGGCGAGATGGCCGTACTACGGTCCGCCGTCAGGGCCTGCGCGGACGGTCGCTCCACCGTCGTGGAGATCACCGGCGATCCAGGACTCGGCAAGACCAGACTGCTGTCCGAACTGGGCGATCTGGCGGAGACGGAGGGGCTGACGGTCCTGTCGGGCCGCGCCTCGGAGTTCGAACAGCAGCGCTCCTTCGGGGTGTTCGCCGGGCCCGTCCGGAGCTGCTTCGGCCGCCTCACGGAATCCCGGCACGGTCCGCTCGACGAGGAGACGGCGGCGCTGCTGGAGCTGGTGCAGCCGCGCGGCTCCGGACCCGGACGCCACGGGTTCGCCCAGGTGGACCGCTCCCGGCTGCACCACGCGCTGGGCCGGCTGCTGGCCGCGGTCGGCCAGGACCGCGGGATCCTCCTCTGCCTCGACGATCTGCACTGGGCCGACGAGGGCTCGCTGGAACTGCTCCACTACCTGCTCCGGCAGCCGCCCGGCACCCCACTGCTCCTGGCCTGCGGACTCAGACCCCGGCAGGCGGCGGCACGACTGCGGGCGTCCTTCCGGTACGCCGTCGCGGACTACCGCGTCGAGCGGCTGCCGCTGTCGGTGCTGGACCGGCAGGCGTGCCGCAGTCTGCTCGGCACCACCTACCCGCCGGCCCGTCGCGACCGGCTCTGCAAGGTGAGCGGCGGCAACCCGCTCTATCTCGAAGTCCTCACCGAACTCACTCCGGACGGCGACGGCGCGGCGGACGGCCAGACCGATCTGCCGGACACCTTACGGGCGGCGCTGGCCCGCGAGATCGCGTCGCTGACCGGGAACGAGCTCTCCACGCTGCGCGCCGCGGCCGTCCTGGGCGACCCGTTCGACCCGATGCTGCTGGGCCAGGTCGCGGGACTCGGCCACGGACCCGCGCTGGAGGCCCTCGACGTCCTCGCGGGAATGGACCTGGTCCGCTCCTGCGGACCCGGCGGCCCGCGCCACGAAATACGCCAACTGCTCCAGTTCAGGCACCCGTTGCTCCGGGAGATCGTCTCCCGCGAGACACCACCGGGCTGGTTCCTCGGCGCCAACGCGCGGGCCGACGAGGCGCTGCGCGGGAGCGGGGCGAGCGCCGTGGAGCGCGCGCCCTTCGTCGCCCGCTCGGCGCAGCCGGGCGACCACGAAGCCGTGCGCGTTCTCACCGAGGCCGCCGCCCTCACCACCCGCTCCGCACCCGCCACCGCCGCCGCCTGGCTGCGCGCGGCACTGCGGCTCTCCCCCCAGAACCCCTCGGGCGAGGCGGCCCGGCAGCGGCTGGAGATGCTCCTCGGCCTGGCCCGCACCTGCGGTACGACCGGCGACCTCGCCTCCTGCCGGGACGCCCTGTCCCAGGCCCTGGACCTCGTCCCGGCGGACCGTCTCGATCAGCGCATCCCCGTCGTGGCGCTGCGGTCGGTGATCGAGCGGATCCTCGGCAGCCCCAAGGCTGCCAAGCGGGCGCTCAAGGACGAACTGGCCCGCTGGCCGAAGACCGAGGCCAAGGTCAATCCGCTGCGCCTCCAACTCGCCACCGTGGGCATGGCGCAGGGGAACTTCGAGGAGGCGGCCGGGCATCTCGACACCGTCCTCGCCCTCACTCCCCCGCCGGTCGACAGCGGGATCCTCACCTCGGTCGCGGCCTGCCGCGCCCTGGGCGCCGCGTACAGCGGACGGACGGGGCCGATGGCGGCTTATGTGTCCGAGGCTGCTTCGGCGATCGACGTCATGGATGACGAGGAACTGGCCACCTCCCTCGACGAGGTGGGCCAACTGGGCTGGGCCGAGGTCCTCGCCGAGCGCCACGCCGACGCGGTCCGGCACATGACCCGCGCCGTCCACGTCGCCCGGCGCACCGGGCAGAGCTACATGATGCCGTATCTGCTGCTCTGCCAGTCCTACGCCCAGCAGGGCACCGGCGACCTCGCGGGCGCGATCGCCTCGGCGGCGGACGCCGAGGAGACGGCCCATCTGATCGACCGGCCGGACCTGATCGGCTACGCCCTGACCCTGCGCGCCGCGGCCTCCGCGCTGCGCGACGGTCCCGCGGCGGCGGCCGACGCGGCCGAACGCGCCCTGCGTGCCGCCAAGCACCACGGTCGGCTGTGGGAGCTGTCGGCGGCCGTACTGGCCTCGGTCCGGCTCGACCAGGGGCGGCCCGGCGACTGTGTCGAACTGATCCGGACCATCACGGGAATCGACCGCTCCGAGACCACCCACACCCTGCGGGCCATGTGGTTCTGTACGGCGGCGCAGGCCGAGATGGCGCGCGGCGACACCGAGGCTGCGACGGTCCGGGCGCGGCAGGCAGCCGAGGCGGCGGCGGCCGTCGCCCTTCCGGGGCAGTCCGGTTACGCGGCCCTGGCCATGGCCTGCGTCCGTGGCGACGACGCGGGCGCGGCGGCCGAACTGTGCGCCGACGCCGCCGAGTTCTTCGCCACCGGTGGTCTGGTTCTCGCCGAGGGCCGGGCGCGGCTCCTGCACGGCCGGGCGCTGGTCGCCGCCGGACGGCTGGAGGAGGCCGTGGCGGCGGTCGGCCGGGCCAAACAGATCGCCGACGCGCACGGGGCGGGTCGGCTGAGCACGCTCGCCGTCAACGCCCAGCGTCAGATCGGCGCCCGCCGCCCGCGCCTGGCGGGCCACGCTCATGACGTCCTGTCCGAACAGGAGCTCCGTATCTCGCAGTTGGTGTCCCGGGGACTGTCCAACCGGGACATCGCCTCGATGCTCTTCCTGTCGGCGAAGACCGTCGAGGCACATCTGACCCGTATCTTCCGCAAGCTGGACGTGAGTTCGCGCTCGGCGCTGATCAGCGCTCTCGCGGAGCGGCCCGCCGATCAGCGGATGGCCGGGTGAAGTCGGCCCGACCGCATGCCGTTTCCATACCGGCGGCCAACCGATGGCAGGCCGGTGCCGCCTAGCGTCGGCGAGGCAGGGATCCAACCACCGATCGACACAAGGGAGATCGCCATGACGCAGAGCACCGAGCCGCTGGAGCAGTCCTTCGAGGAGTCCCCGGAGGTCGAGGCGCACTCGATCCTGGACCTCCAGGGCCTCGGCAGGTCCCAGGAGCAGTCCGGGTTCTGGACCTGCCTGAGCAACATCAGTTCCGCGAACGAGGAGTGATCCCCGGGCGCCGTGCGCCCGGTCCGGCCGGAAGCAGGTTGACACTCCCAGTGGAGGCAGCATCGTGGCGGACGCCCGCGAGGCACTGATCTACGGCGTCGCCGACCCCCTCCACTACGAGACGCCGAGCCGCCTGGACGACCACGCCTCGCGGTATCCGCAGGCCGACGAGGCGGTTCCGCCGGGGTGGCGGCGCTCCTTGTCCGGCCTGTGGGTCGTACTGGCGCCGCAGGACGCGCCACCGGTCGGGCAGGGCTGGGCGATCCATGTGTCGGCGACGCCGCGTACGGCGCCGACGGCGCTGGATCGCACGGCCGCGCTCTGCCTGGCCGGTGGTGTGCCGTTCGCATTCCTGCGCAGCGCAAGGGCGTTGACCACGATGTCGGGGCGCAACGCGCCCCGCGTCGACAGCGGACGGTTCATCACCGTCCACCCGCGCGACGATCTGCACCTGGCGGAGATCCTCGGCGAACTGCTCGACGCCCTGGACGGGCTCCCGGGCCCGTACCTCCTGGGCGACCTGCGGATCGGCCGGGGCCCGCTCCATGTCCGCTACGGTTCGTCCGGCGGGCAGCGCTGTCCGGGCGAGGACGGCAGACCGGTCCCGGCCCTGGTCGACCCGTCCGGCACTCGCGTGCCCGAGGTCCGCAGCCCTGCCTTCCATGTGCCGGGGTGGGTGACACCGCCGCCGGTCCTGGAGCCGCACCTGGCCGCCCGGCGGACCGCGCGCGACGACACCTTCCCGTACGTGGTCCGCAGGGCCCTGCACTTCTCCAACGCGGGAGGCGTCTATCTCGCCGAGCAGCGTGACACCGGCCGTCAGGTGGTACTGCGGGAGGCGCGGCCGTTCAGCGCCCTGGACGGTGCGGGCAGTGACGCGGTGGAGCGGCTGCACCGCGAGTACCGCGTCCTGGCGGAACTCCAGGGACTGGACTGCGTTCCCCGCCTGCACGGGCTGCGCACCGGGTGGGAGCACCACTTCCTCGTCGAGGAGTACATAGCGGGGCCGACTCTCCTGGAGGCGGTGATCGGCCGGTATCCGCTCCCGGGCCGGGACACGTCCGAGGCCGCCTTCCGCGCGTACGCGCAGTGGGCGTCGACCGTGATCGGCGCTCTGTCCTCGGCCCTCGACGCCCTGCACGAACGGGGTGTCTGCCTCCGGGACGTACAGCCCCGCAACATCGTCGTGCGCCCCGACGACTCCGTGGTCCTGGTCGACTTCGAGTACGCGACCGGTCTCGACGAGCGGAACCTGCCCCGGGTCGGTGCCGCCGGTTTCGCCGCTCCGGCCGGCTCGACGGGCGCCGAGGCGGATCGGTACGGCTTGTGGGCGACCTGGCTGTTCACGCTGATGGCGATGCCGGAACTGACCGATCTCGATCCCGGGAAGGCCGCTCAACTGGAGGCGGTCGCACGCGACCGCTTCGGGCTGTCGCCCACCGACGGCCCCCGTCGGCCGGAGATCGGCCGGCAGAGCGCACCGCGCGCGGTCCCTCCCCCGGCCCCCGAGGCCGACGACCTCTTCGACCGCGAGCCGTTCGACTGGCCCGCCGTACGCGACGCGCTGGTCGCCGGAATCCTCGCGGACGCGACCCCCGACCGCGCCGACCGGCTGTTCCCGGCCCACTGGTCCGTCTTCGACGGCGGCGGCCACACCCTCGCCCACGGCGCGGCCGGAGTGCTGCTCGCCCTGCACCGAGTGGGCGCCGCCGTCCCCACGCCGTACACCGACTGGCTCGTACGCTCAGCGCGCCTCGCCGGTCCCGGAACGGGCCACGGCCTGTACGACGGACCCTACGGCGCCGCCGCCACACTGGCCGAACTCGGTCGCGGGGAAGCGGCGTCGGAGATCCTGGCCGCCGCCCGGACCGCCGGCCTCCCGGCGCGGTGCGGGTTGTACGGCGGACAGGCAGGGGTGGGGCTCGCACTCTGCCACTTCGCCGAACTCACCGGTGACAGCACGCTGTTGGACGAGGCCGTCCGGATCGCGCGACGGCTCGACACGCTACGGCGGGACGGAGCGGCGGACGGTCTGCTCTTCCCCTCCACGGGCGGAGTGCTGGACGGCTTCAGCGGCTCCGCCCTCCTCCAGCTCCGGCTGCACTCCATCACCGGGGACCGGCGGTATCTGGCCGCGGCCAGAGCCGCCCTCGAACTCGACCTGAGGCACTGCGTCACGATGCCGGACGGGACGGTCCAGGCCCGGTACGGCCACCGTCACCTGGCCTATCTGGAAGCGGGCAGCGGCGGGATGGCCCTGGTCGCACGGGAGTACCTGGCCCGCGCCGACGATCCCGGCCTGGCCGCGTTCACGGCGGCCGTCCGCCCGGTCTGCGCCTCCGACTTCGTCCGCGAACCGGGCCTGTTCCGGGGGCGGGCCGGCCATATCGCGGTGCTGAGCCTGCTCGAACCGCCGCACCAGGACACCCGGCCCGGGCCGGAGGCTCTCGCCTCGATCCGCAGACTCTCCTGGCACGCGATCCACGCGGAAGGCAGGCTCCGTTTCCCCGGCAGAGGTCTGCTGCGCCTGTCCACGGATCTCGCCACCGGTTCGGCCGGCGTACTGCTCGCCCTCCACACCGCGTTCGAGGGCCGGGGGCGACTGGGTTCGCTGCTCGCGTTCACCGGCTAGCGACACCAACTCCTACTCGGAGACGGGGCGTTGGGCTCCGGGCGCGGGCGACCCGTGCTTCAGCACGGCGCGGGTGAGACTGGCGCGGTTGGGCACGTCGAGCTTGCGGTAGATCCGGCCCAGATGGCTCTCGACGGTCCGGACGCTCAGGAAGAGCACCTCGGCGATCTCGCCGCTGGTGATCCCGGTACTGGCGAGGTCGGCGATCTCGCGTTCTCGCGTGGTGAGGACGGACAGGGTCGCGGGCGCGTCGCCCGGAGCGGCGAGCCGCGCCCACTGAAGAGCCACCTCCTCTGCCATTCGGCTCGAACCGCACTGCTGGGCGAGGCCGGCGGCCCGCTCCAGCCACCCGTCCACGCCTTCGGTCCATCCCGCGTCCAGACAGAGCGACGCGGCCTGGAACAGGGTCCGGCCGGCCTCGATGCGCTCGCCGCCGGTGGAGAAGTCCGCGAACGCCTCCCGTGCGCTGCGCACCGCCCGCTCGATGTCGCCGACCGCCGCGTGGGCGCGCATCCGGGCGCGCAGGGCGAAGCCCAACCGCCCACTGGAGGGCAGCTGTTCGACACAGCTCTCGGCGAGCCGGGCCCAGTGTTCGACCGAGGCCCGATCGCCCGTGGTGAGCGCCGCCTGGGCCAGGGTGTCGCAGCAGCGGGGCTTGCGCCAGATCGTGAGCTTCGGCAGTTCGAGGCCGCCCGTGGCGTCCAGCAGGAGCCAAGTGGCGCGTGCCGCCTCACCATTGAGCAGTACGAACTCGGCGTGATAGCAGCGCACCGTGAGCGCCCAGCCGTACGGTGATCCGCCGGCGATCGCGACGGCCCGCTCGGCGGACGCGGCGGCCTCGTCCAGGTCGCCGGGGCGGCCGAGCCAATACAGGATCTCGGCCCGGAGCATCCCGATGACCCCCTGCGTGGCCGGCCCACCGTGGCTCTCCATGTGCCGGGCGGTCTCCTCGAGGGTGCTCAGCGCACCGGTCAGGTGCCCCGACCGCAGTCGCGCGTTGGCCAGTGACGTCAGGACGTCCCGCTGCATGTACGTCTGGCCGGTGCGCCGCGACAGATCCGCACCACGCGCGAGATGGCGCTCGGCGTCGGCGAAGCGGCCCAGTATCCCTTCGGTCATGCCCAGTTGGTGGGCCGCCTCCAGGTTCGTCAGCAGGGTCACGTCGGAGGCGGCGTCGATGAGATCGGCCGCTCTCGCCGCCGTGGTCAGCGCAGTGGCCTGGTCCGCGGAGTACAGCTGCGCGAGCGCCGCCTGGGCCAGCGCCTTCGCCTCCCCTATGGCGTCCCCGTTCCTGTGCGCGATCACGGCGGCCGTCTCGGCATGCTGCCGGGAGGTGTCGTAGTCCTGCATGTCGTAGGCGTGGTCGGCGAGTTCGGTGTGCAGGGCGGCGGCGGTAGCGGTGTCGCTCAGGGTGGCGAGTGCGGAGCGGGCGATCGCGCCGGCCTCCGTGACCCGGCCCAGCCGTCGTTCGATCCGGCTCGCGTCGGCGAGCGTGCCGGGGTCCGGGGCCGAACGGCCGGGTATGGCCGACCGCAGGGCGTCCAGCAGCGCGCGGCTCTCCGTCGCCTCGCCGCTGAGCAACTGCGTTCGCGCCAGCAGGACTTGGGCCTGGTACCGGAGCGGATCGCCGTCCTGGAGCAGCAACAGCGCGGCCCGAAGGTGGTCGGCCGCGAGGGCCGGGTCGGTGTACAGCGCCTCGCGTGCGGCGGCGATCAACGTCGTGGCGTGTTCGGGCCGGCCCGGATCGGCGGCCCGCGCCGCGTGGTGGGCACGCCGCACGATCGGGGCGGCCCGCTTGGTCAACGCGGTCTCGATGTTCAGGTGCAGGGCGGCCCGGCGGCTCGGTTCTAGCCGCCGGTAGACGATCTCCGCCACCGCCCGGTGGCGCAGGGCCAGTTGAGCCGCAGAACCGGCCGGCCGGACCAGGTCGAGCCGGGTGAGTGTGTCCAGTGCCCGCATGGCACGGACCGCTTCGAGGTCCGCCACCTCTGCCAGCAGTTCCGGGTGGAACGGCTCCCCGAGCACGGCCGCAGCCTGGACGACGGCCAGCGAGGTGGAGTCGAGACCGGCCAGCTCACCGAGGATCGCCGTCCCGGCGTCCGTCCCCACCGCGTCACCGCCCTCGGATCCACGGCCCTTCCCGTATGCGGCGAGCACTTTGAGGTACTGCGGGTTGCCCAGGGCCTCCCGCTGGATCTCCTCGACGTTCGGCCGCTCCCCGAGTAACTCCCGCGCCTGCTCCGGGGAGAGCGGACCGACGTGCCAGACCTCCAGCAGGTCGGCCGCTGCCGCGCGCGAGAGCACCGCCGCCAGCGCGGGCGACAACTGGCGCTGCCGGTAGGCCAGGAGACACAGCACGGGACCCGCGGCGGCGTCGATCAACCGCTCGACGTCCGGGATCCGGCCGGGATCGAGGTGGTGCAGGTCATCGACCGCGACGACCAGGGGCGGACTCTGTGCGCTGTGCGCCCACACATCGTGCCGTTCCCGTACGCCGGCCGACGGCAGCGTGCCCGGCCCCCGCGCGTCGAGCACGCGGACCCCGCCCGCACGGGCCCGCGAGACGGCCGCCCCCAGCAGGACACTCTTCCCGATCCCGGGCTCACCGACGAGTGCGATCGCCCGCCCGACCCCTGACGTCAGCTGGTCCAACGCCCCGGCCAGAGCGGCGACTTCGGCCTCACGCCCCACGATCCGCCGAAACCCGGCGACTCCCTCGCCCGGCAGAACCGTCATCCGCCCCCCGGCTCCCACCATGACTGACACGCTCTTCACGAAGGACTCTACGTGACCAATACCCATCAAATCGATGAGGCCGATCCCGTCCCGCACCGATGACGAACCCACACAATTGGACCAACAACACGGCCGGTTTGCCCCGGTTCACACCAGAATCACGCGCGACGACGACCGATCGGGAACCGTGTCCCACCAGTAGCTCATTAGCAAGTTTTTAGCTTTTCCCCGCCGGACTTGAACAACTCGCCCGCACGCGGCGCGAGTTGAGGCAGACAGGCACACCTGACCGCGGTCACGGCAGGTGCAGGTTCTTCTCTGGGGAGGATGACCGCGCGCTTGCTCATTGGGGTCCGGGACGCGAGAACGGTGCCCTCTCTCATGGGCGGAGCGCGGAGAGGTCTGTCGCCGACCTGTTCGGATTCCTCGTCGGCGCCTACGACCTGAGCATCCGGCTCGACGTCATCCAGCACCAGTCGCGGCTGCTGCATCGGACCGGCCCCGGCCTGATGCTGGTCACAGGCTTCGCGGCACTCGCGGCGGCCCAGCTGTGACTGCGGGCCCAACCGGTGGACGAGCACGGCCCGGTGCCGCCGCTCAGCCCGCTCGTCCTCAACGGTCTCGGCTTCGGCCTGGTCGTGGGAGCCGCCACCCTGAGCCTGGCCGCGGATCGGATCGCCTCACAGCTCGCCGGGGCCGGATTCAGCCCGGCCGAGCAAAGCACCGCGATCGCCTGCCTGGCAGCCGCCGCCGTCTGCGCCGTGTTCATCGGCTTCCGCCGCCCGGCGCACAGACCCGCCGAAGCCCTCGCCGGTCACTGATCCAGCCGTTCCGGAAGGCCACCATGCGCTTCGCGACCTTCACCCAGGGCGGCGCGCGGCTCTGTGTCCCCTCCACGCAGCGCACGCTGACGGCGTGGTCGCGGAGGAGAGGACCCCATCCGTGCCTCGGCCTGTGATGTGCCGAACAGGCCACCGCTTCGTCGGCACCGAAACCTCGGAGGGGGCATCGAGAGCGAAGACGGTCTCATGCCGTCGGGACCGACTCGTGGCCCGTCCGCAGTTCGATGCCCTGGGGCACCTGCGCACGATTCACACGGTGACGATCCGCTCGTAGAAGAACTCGTGCTTGAGGAACGACGTCTCGTGTTCCGCGCCCGGGTACGGCGGGATGAGCTGAGCGGCCTGGATGAGTCGCCAGCCGTCCCGAAGCGCGGCGACGCCTGTCTCGTACGGCGGCTCGTCGCTGTCCCCGGTGGTGGGGCTGGTCGCGCCGGTGCCGTCGTAGCGGGCCCATCCGACGACCGGGGAGTCGAGGGCCGATGTGCTCAGGTACAGGACGAGGACCTGCTGCCGCGCGGTGTTCGAGGTGATCATGCGATGCTCCTCAGTGCCGGTCGGTTGGAGATTCGGGTGGCCCAGTAATCGATGTCGAAGTCGGGGTCGGCGGTCAGGAGGCGCCAGAGCCTGATCCGGTTGTGGGTCTCCAGACGGCCGGTGGCCGGTTCGTACCAGGGAAACGTGCGCCCCAACTCCTCCCGTACCACCGGTTCGTGCAGGTCCGTCGTGTCCCACAGCCGCACCTGCGGCACGGTCGGGTTGAAACGGATCTTGTACATGTGGCGGACGGTGTCGCTGTCGTTGCGCCGCCCGCCGTGCCAGATGCCGTGATGGAGCAGGATGACCGTGCCGGCCGGGCAGGTCAGCCGGATCTGGCCGCGCAGATTCTGGTAGCGGCCGGTGTCGGACTCGTTGGTGCGGCGCAGGTGGCTGCCCGGAACGACGAGGGTGCCGCCCATGTCCGCGCCGACCTCTCGCGGGTAGTACATGAGCTGCACGTCGAAGGCGTCGGACCGCAGGTCGATGAGAGCATCGGCGTGCAGTGGCTGCGCGCTGCCCTCGTGGGGTTCGCGGGTGTGGACGTAGTGGTGGTCGACCGTCGGATCCGGGCCCACCAGGCTCTGCAACGCGCCGGCGACGGTGGGGTGTTCCACGAGCCGCCGCGCGAAGGATCCTTCGGGGAATGCCTCCGGGACGGCCGTGCCGTACGGCACCGACGGCAATCCGGCGGCGAAGACACCGAGTGCCTCCTCGTTCATCGCTGCGGGCACTACGCCGTCCAGGCGCAGGAAACCGTGGGCCACGAACCGCGCCACCTGGGCGGAGTTCAGCAGTTGCGGTGTGGTTGACATACGTCAACCGTAGATACTCGTGACCGTGAAGTCGTGGGATGCAATCAGCAGGTGCTGGTAAATTTCCATCATGGCCCACTCGGTGCAACTTGCCCTCGACCTGCCCCCGCAGGTGGCGAGCGCGGGCGTGGGCGTCCACGGATACGCCGGCCCTCACGACGTGTTCCGGCTTCCGCAGTTGTGGCAGCTTCATCTTTACAGCTATTCCGGCACCCTCGCGTTCGACGGTTTCCGGCATCCGATCCGCCCCGGCCACGTGAGCCTCGTGCCGCCCGGCACAGAAGCACACTTCCACTACGACGCGCCGCGCTGCGAGCACCTGTACGCCCACTTCCGGCTGCCCGGCCAGGGCGAACAGCGCTCCGTGCCGGTGATGCAGGACGCCGGGGCGCGGGCAGCCGGACTCGGCGAACTGCTGCGCCAGACGGTCGCCTCGGGCGCCCAGTCCCCGGCTCGGGCCGCCTCGGAACTGTGGACCGCGCTGTGGCGCACGGTCGGCCTCGCCGAGACCGCCGAGCACTTCGCGGGAGTCCGGCACCCTGCCCTGCGGACGGCCATGGCCCACGTCGAGGAACACCTCGCCGGCCCGCTCGGCGTCCCCGAGATCGCCCGCGTCGCCGGCGTCTCGCACACCCACCTGACCCGGCTGTTCCGCGAGGACACCGGTCTCACGGTCATCGCCTACATCCGGCGCCGCCGTATAGAACGCGCCCGGCACTTGCTGCTCGCCTCGACCCTCGCCATCCCGGCGATCGCAGCGACCGTCGGCATCCCCGACCTCCAGGCGTTCAACAAGACCTGCCGCCGGGAACTGGGCGCCTCACCACGAGCCGTCAGGCACTCAGGGGCAGGGAACCGATGAGAGCCACGACGGGCTCCTCGGTGGACACACAGTCCCTCATGCCGAGCGCCAGGGGTGATTCCACGCGGGAACGAGATCGTCCGGGCCGGTTCGCCCCGTCGTCTCAGACGGGGATGATCTGCCACTGCTCCTGCGTGGCACGGTTGTTCGTCCACTGGCTGATGTTGGCGCCGTCGGCGGTGGAACCGCCGTCGACGTTGAGGACCAGGCCGCTGAGGCGGTTGGTGAGGTAGTAGTAGCCGTCGCCGGTGGGGGTGACGGCCCAGTTCTGCTGGGGCACGCTGTCGTCGGCCCGGACGGATACGTCCTCCAGCCCGGCGAGTTGTACCTGGGTCACACCCTCGAAGAGGTCGGCTCCGACACTCTCGTCCCGCTGCTGTTCGGCCGTTCCTCGGTCGGACGACTCGGCCTGTTCGTCGAGATCACCGCCCCCATCGGAGACATCGGCTTCCACGGCCAGTGGGCCCTGATGCTCACACCGATCCGCCCCCTGCGCGTCCACGCGGGCATGAGGATCGGACAGATCATGTTCTTCGCCTCCGTCGGACCGATCGCCCTGTACCGCGGCAAGTACCGGGCGGCAGGCGGTCCGCAGCCCTCCGGCTACCGGCGGGACGTGACAAAACTTCGGGCGGTGGCCTCGTGATCCTCACCGGACCCGGCATCGCCGCCGCCCGAGCCGCAGGTGAGATCACCATCGAGCCGTACGAACCGGCCCGCCTCTCCCCCAACGCCTACGACTGGCGACTCGGCGACACCCTGCGCATCGGCGACACCGACCTGGGCGCTTCGACCCCCACCCCGTACTCCGAGACCACCATCCCCGCGTCCGGGCTGGTCCTTCACCCCGGGGTGCTCTACCTCGGCGTCACCCACGAACGAACCGGATCAGAGACGTACGCCCAATTCCTCAACGGCGACCGCACCGTCGGCGCGCTCGGCATCTGGGTCCATGTCTCCCCCGTTATGTTTTCCGCG
>NZ_JAEQAZ010000249.1 GCF_016654115.1 Streptomyces sp. MBT53 | reverse complement strand
GCACCCACCCCACCCAACTCGACGTCGCCGGCGACCTGTTGACCCTCCTGCGCGACACCACCACCGAACCGCGCCCCGACAACCAGCTGGAGGCCCTGACCCTGGCCGTCGCGGCCGACCTCCCCGTGCTGCTGTGGGGCGAGCCGGGCATCGGCAAGACGGCGGCCCTGACCCAGCTCGCGGCAGCCCTGGACCTGCCGTTGACGACGGTGATCGCCAGCGTGCACGAGCCGTCCGACTTCTCCGGGCTGCCCGTCGTGGGCGACGACCCCGCCGAGCAGGGCGTCCCGATGGCCCCGCCGGACTGGGCCGTACGGCTCGTGCGGGCGGGCCGGGGGCTGCTGTTCCTGGACGAGCTGTCCACCGCGCCGCCCGCCGTACAGGCCGCGCTGCTGCGGCTGGTGCTGGAGCGGCGGATCGGAGCGCTCCAACTGCCGCCCGGGGTGCGGATCGTGGCCGCCGCCAACCCCCGGTCCTCGGCGGCCGACGGCTGGGAGCTGAGCCCGCCGCTCGCGAACCGGTTCGTGCACCTCCAGTGGACCCACGACCACGAGGTCGTCGTACGCGGACTCGGCGGCACCTGGCCCCGCGCGACCCTGCCGCGACTCGACCCGGAGAAGCTGCCCGGAGCCGTCGACTACGCGCGCCGCGCGGTGTGCGGGCTGCTCACCGGCCGACCCAAGCTGGTCCACCAGCTGCCCAGCAGCGAGACCCGGCGGGGCGGCGCCTGGCCCTCGCCCCGGAGCTGGGAGATGGCCGTGTGCCTGATCGCGTTCGCGACCGCGGCCGGCTCTTCCCGGGAGGTGCTGTCCCTGCTGGCCAGGGGCACGGTCGGGGACGGCCCCGGTCTAGAACTGCTGGCCGCCGTGGACCGGATGGACCTCCCCGACCCCGAGACGTTCCTCGCCGATCCGACCGCCGGTGAGCTGCCCGAGCGCGGGGATCTGCGCCAGGCCGTCCTCGACGGCGTGGTGGCCGCGGTCCGTAACCGTCCCGACCGGGCCCGCTGGGACGCGGCCTGGGCGCTCCTGGTCCGGGCGCTGGAGACCGGTGCCCCCGACCTGGTCGTCGTCCCCGCGACCACCCTCGCCTCGCTGCGCCGGGAGGACTGGGACGTACCCGAGTCCATCGAGGAACTGGCCGGAGTGGTCGCCCTGTCGCAACGGGCGGACCGCGCCGCCGCGACCGTGAAGGGTGGCCGATGAAGCCGGACCCGGCCACGGACCTCGACCTCGACAAGCTCTTCGCCGCCCGCTTCTACGCGGCCCGCGTCCGCCCCTACCTGGCCACCGCCCTGTTCGCCCTGCACACCGTCGCGTCACGGCAGGTGCCGACGATGGCCGTCGACCGGCACTGGCGCTGCTATGTCTCGCCGGGGTTCGTGGACCGGATGCCGGTCGAGGACCTGGCCGGCGTCTGGGTCCACGAGGTCTCCCACCTGCTGCGCGACCACCACGGGCGCAGCGACCGCCTCGCCCGCGAACGCGGACTGACCGGCCCGGGGGAGCGGCTGCGGATGAACATCGCCGCCGACATGGAGATCAACGACGACGCGTACGGCGAGGGCCTGGTCATTCCCGAAGGCGCGGTCCAGCCGGGGTCGTTGGGGCTGCCCACGGGGAACCTGATGGAGGACTATCTCCGCTGGTTCCGACTCGGCCCACGCACCCAGGCGTTGGCGTGGCTGGACTGCGGCAGCGGTGCCGACGGGCTCGACCGGGGCTGGGAGCTGGGCCCGGACGGCGCGCACGGGCTCAGCGAGCAGCAGCGCGACGCGGTCCGCTTCCGGGTGGCACAGGGCATCACCGGCCGCCCGGGCAGCGCCCCGAGCGGGTGGCGGCGGTGGGCCGAGGAGGCCTTCCATCCGCCGCAGCCCTGGCGGGAGTTGCTGGGTGCCGCGGTCCGCTCGGTGGTCTCCGCTCCCGGCGCGGGCGAGGACTACAGCTACGGCAGGCCCTCGCGCCGCTCGGCCGGACTGCCCGGCGTGGTGCTGCCGAGCCTGCGCCGCCGCCCGCCCCGGGTCTGCGTGGTCATCGACACCTCCGGGTCGGTCAGCGACGCCGAGCTGGGCAGCGCGCTCCTCGAAGTGGCCGCGATCTCAAGGGCGGTCGGCGGCCGCCGCGACCTGGTCACCGTGGTGCCCTGCGACGCGGCGGCCCGCGTCGCGCAACCGCTGTGCCGCGCGGAGGGCATCGAACTGCTGGGCGGCGGCGGGACGGATCTGCGCACCGGCTTCGCCAAGGCGCTGCGCACCCGGCCCGACGCCGTCGTGGTCCTCACCGACGGCCAGACCCCCTGGCCGGAACGGCGACCGTCGTGCCGGACGGTGGTCGGCCTCTTCCCGCGCCGGCACGAGACCGGGACGTACGCCGAGGACGACCCCGACTACGTGCCGGACACCCCGCCCGACTGGGCCCGCGTCGTCGAGATCGGGTCCGCCCCCGTCTCCCGCTGAGCACGCAGGGAGACGGACTTCCCGGCGAACGGCGCCTCCTGGAGCTCAAGCACCCACACGTCGTTCACCCCTTCCCGCAGCACGGGCCCGGGGACGTACAGCTCCCGCTGCGGCCCGGCCGACCAGTACCGCCCCAGGTTGAACCCGTTGACCCACACGAACCCCCGCGTCCAGCCCGGCAGTTCGAGTACGGCGTCCCCGGCGCCCCGCACCTCGACGGTGCCCCGGTACAGGCCGGGGGAGTCGCCCGGGGGCAGTGCCCCCAGAGGGATGCCCTCGACGTCGTCCAGGGAGTCCAGCGCGTCCAGGCGCAGTCCACGCGCGCGTACGTCGTGGAGGTACTGCCGTTCGTGCAGCAGGCCCCCGGTGATGCCCTTCGGCTCCCCGAGCCGGGGCCCGTAGTTGGCCCTCCCCAGGGACTCCACCCACAGCTCCACGCGCGCGTGCCCGGCGACGGGCTCCTTGAGCTGCTCGTCGCCCTCCATGAGGATCCCGGCCCGCTCGCCGTCGACGTAGACCACCGCGAGGTCCCGCAGCCCCCGCGCGGTGAGCGGATAGGGGGCGCGCGGTCCCGGCACGGTCACCTCGTAGCGGACGAGTCCGCGGTCGACGTCCAACTCCTCGAAGGTGGGCGGGACCGGGCCCGCGGACTCCGGTCCGCCGCGTGCCTCCAGTACATCGCTCAAGGATGCCCAGCCGGTCAGGCTCGCCTCGACCGGGTGGGCCAACACGGGCGGTGCGGGCGGGAGTTCGGGCAGCGGGGCGTCGGCGTACTCGGCGAACACCTCGCGCAGGCGCCAGAACTTCTCCGTGGGGCGCCCGTACTCGTCGATCGGGGCGTCGTAGTCGTAGGACGTCACATCGGGCTCCAACGGGCCCTCGTGCAGGGCTCCGCCGCCCCGGTTGGCGCCCGCCCAGCCGGCGAAGTTGGTGCCGCCGTGCGCCATGTAGACGTTGACCGACGCGCCGCACTCCAGGATCTCCCGCAGGGCGGACGCCGCGTCCCCGGCGTCACGGACGACGTGCTCGCCGCCCCAGTGGTCGAACCAGCCGCACCAGAACTCCATGCACATCAGGGGCCCTTCGGAACGGAAGGCGCGCAGCGTCTCGAAGGCCACGCGCGCGTGGGACCCGAAATTCACCGTCGCCAGCACACCGGGAAGGGAACCGCCGCCCAGCATGTGGTCCTCGGGACCGTCCGAGGTGCACAGCGCGACCGCGACCCCCTGGTCCCGCAACAGCGCCTCCACCTGCCGCAGATAGGCCGCGTCGGAGCCGTAGCTGCCGTACTCGTTCTCCACCTGCACCATGATCACCGGGCCGCCGCGGTCCAGCTGGCGGGGCACGACCTCGGCCAGCAGCCGGCCGAACCAGCGCTCCAGGTGCCCCAGGAAGCCTGCGTCACGGGTACGCGCGCGTGGCCCCAGCTCGCCCGTCAGCCAGTGCGGGAGCCCGCCGTTCTCCCACTCCGCGCAGATGTACGGCCCCGGGCGCACGATCGCCCACAGGCCCGCCTCCCGGGCCGCGTCCAGGAACCGGCCCAGCGCCGCCACGTCCCGGAACTCGCCCGGCGCCGGCTCGTGCAGGTTCCACGGGACGTACGTCTCCACGCAGTTGAGGCCCATCGCCCGCAGCATCGCCAGCCGGTGCCCCCAGTGCGCCTCGTGCACCCGGAAGTAGTGCAGCGCCCCGGACAACAGCCGCACCGGCCGCCCGTCCAGCAGAAAGTCCCTGTCGCCCACGGTGAACTCGCTCATGCCCCGACTCTCTCCCCTTGGCGGCGATCACGTCCATGGACAAAGATCGCCACTACTTGGACCGAGCATTGTGTGAACCGGGCAATGCGTGAGGGGGCGCGGATGTACCACACCTGGATGCGGTTCTTCACGCCCACACCCGCCCACCACCGCCTCGGCCTCGCCTGCCTCGGCGTCGGCCTCCAGTACGGCGAACTGCCCACGGTCGGCCCCCGCACCCTCGACCACCACGTGGCCGTCGTGATCAGCGCGGGCGGCGGCTGGTACCTCACCCCGGACGGACGCCGTACGACCGTCACCGCGCCCGCCCTGCTGTGGCTCACCCCCGGAGTGCCGCACCACTACGCGCCCGACCCCGGCGCCGGCTGGGACGAGGGGTTCGTCGACTTCACCGGGCCCGCCACGGCGACGTACACCGAACTCGGCTACATCGAGCCGGAGCGGCCCGTGGTGGCCCTCTCGGACGCGAGCGGGCCCCGCGCGGTCATCGGGCGCATGGCCCGCGCCGCGCGCCGCGGAAACCCCCTCCTGGAGGTGGAGACCGGGGCCGCCGTCCATGAGCTGCTGGTGGCCCTGCGCCGGGCCCGCGCCGACCTCGCCCCGGACGGCGACCCGGTCCTCCAGGCCCTCGCCCGCGACGCCTGTCTGCCGCTGACCGTCGCCGACCACGCGGCCCGGCACGGCATGACCCCCGCCGCCCTGCGCGCCGCCGTCCGCCGGGGCGCCGGCTGCAGCCCCAAGGACTACCTCCTGGGCATCCGCCTGGGGCGCGCGAAGGAACTCCTCGCCGCCACCGAACTCCCGGTCGCGGCCGTGGCCCGCCGCGTCGGCTACGACGACCCCGCCTACTTCTCCCGCCTGTTCACCCGCCGCGTCGGCATGCCCCCCGTCCGCTTCCGCGCCCAGCAGGGCCGTACCGTCCCCGGAGGCTGGAGCGACCAGGTGCCCGATCCCGCCGATCCGCCGACGATCGGGTGGGCGCACTCCACGTAGGGTGGTCGCCCATGACCACCAGCAACAACGGACCCGGTGACGTCGACCCCGCCGTGCGCGAGGAACTGGCCAGGCTGCGCGACAGCATCGACAACATCGACGCGGCCGTCGTCCACATGCTCGCCGAACGCTTCAAGGCCACCCAGCAGGTCGGCTTCCTCAAGGCCACCCACCGGCTGCCGCCCGCCGACCCGGCCCGCGAGGCCCGCCAGATCGAGCGCCTGCGCACCCTGGCCGAGAACGCCAAACTGGACCCGGCGTTCGCCGAGAAGTTCCTCAACTTCATCATCGCCGAGGTGATCCGCCACCACGAGCGCATCGCCGAGGACGCCGTGAACGGCGGTTCACCCACGGCGAACTGAGCCCGCCGGACCCGTAAGGGGCGTGACACAGGGGTGTGTTCGGGGCGATGCTGCGCTGTGCACCTGCATGTGCACTCCTTGTCAGCCGACGGGCACACCCCGTCAGCGCCTGCGTCATAAGCTGGTCGTCCCACGCGGGAGGGACCTCGGGTCATGCCGTCGGATGCCAGGATCCTCATCGTCGACGACCATGAGGACACGCTGTACGCGCTGGAGAGCGCCCTCGCACCCCTGGGCTACCGGCTCGCCCGCGCCACCAGCGGCGACGAGGCCCTCAAGCAGGTGCTCCGCGGCCAGGTCGGCCTGCTCCTGCTCGACGTACGGATGCCCGGCGTCAGCGGCCTCGACGTGGTCCGCTATCTGCGCCGCCTCGAACAGACCCAGCACATCCCCGTGGTTCTCCTCACCGGCTTCGGCCTCGACCCCGAACTGACCGCCACCGCCTTCGGCCTCGGCGTCGCCGACCTCATCACCAAACCCGTCGACCCCTGGACCCTGCGCACCAAGATCCGCTACCTCTACGACGCCCACCAGCGCCACCTGGCCCTGGAGCGGGAACTCCGCGAACTGCGCGCCCTCCTCAAGGAGCCCCGGGAATCCCGCCCCGCCCTGCCCCACCCCGACGCGCGCGTGCCCTACCAGCGCGACCCCCAGAACACCGCCACCACCACTGAACGGACATAGGCCGCGTACCGGACCTGCCCTGTGCCATGTCAGTGCCATCAGGCAGCATGTCCACCATGTCCGTACTGACGCGCGACGAAGCGCAGACCCGTGCCAGGCTCCTCGACGTCCACCGCTACACGATCGAACTCGATCTGACGACGGGCGAAGACACCTTCGACTCCCGCACCGTCATCGCGTTCACCGCTCGTGCCGACGCGGACACCTTCGTCGAACTCAAGCCCGCCGAGCTGCGCTCCGTCACCCTCGACGGACACCCCCTCGACCCGGAACAACTCGTCGAGAACCGGCTCCCGCTGCCCGCCCTCACCGCCGGCGAGCACGAACTGCGCGTCGACGCGAGCATGCGCTACTCCCGCACCGGCGAGGGCATGCACCGCTTCACGGACCCCACCGACGGCGAGACCTACCTCTACACCCAGCTGTTCATGGACGACGTCCAGCGCGTCTTCGCCGCCTTCGACCAGCCCGACCTCAAGGCCGTCTTCGACCTCACCGTCACCGCCCCCGAAGGCTGGACCGTCCTCGCCAACGGCATCACCGAACACCTCGGCGAAGGCCGCTGGCAGGCCGCCACCACCCCCCTCGTCTCCACCTACCTCGTGGCGGTCGCCGCGGGCCCCTGGCACTCGATCCGCACCGAACACCGGGGCCTGCCCTTCGGCATCCACTGCCGCCGCTCCCTGGCCCCCCACCTCGACGCGGACGCCGAGGAGATCCTCGACATCACCCGCCAGTGCTACGACCGCTACCACGAGAAGTTCGAGGAGCCCTACCCCTTCGACTCCTACGACCAGGCATTCGTCCCCGAGTTCAACGCGGGCGCCATGGAGAACCCCGGCCTGGTCACCTTCCGCGACGAGTTCATCTACCGCTCCGCCGTCACCGACACCGAGCGCCAGACCCGCGGCATGGTCATCGCCCACGAGATGGCCCACATGTGGTTCGGCGACCTCGTCACCCTCCAGTGGTGGGACGACATCTGGCTGAATGAGTCCTTCGCCGAGTACATGGGCTACCAGACCCTCACCGAAGCCACCCGCTTCACCGACACCTGGACCGACTTCGGCGTCGTCCGCAAGGCCTGGGGCTACGACGCCGACCAGCGCCCCTCCACCCACCCCGTGGCCCCCGAGAACGTCGACGACACCGCCTCCGCCCTCCTCAACTTCGACGGCATCTCCTACGCCAAGGGCGCCTCCGCACTACGGCAGTTGGTGGCCTGGCTCGGCGAGAAGGACTTCCTCGCCGGCATCAACACCCACTTCGCCCGCCACAAGTTCGCCAACGCCACCCTCGCCGACTTCATCGACTCCCTCGCCTCCGGCACCGAACGCGACGTCCACGCCTGGGCGGACGTATGGCTGCGCACGACGGGCGTCGACACCCTCACGCCCACCACCACCCGCGCCGACGACGGCACCCACACCCTCACCGTCGACCGCGCCGGCAGCCGCCCCCACCGCATCGCCGTCGGCCTCTACGACCAGGACCTCGGCGACACCGGCCGCCTCGTCCTGCGTGAACGCCTCGACCTCGACATCCCGCAGAGCGACCCCCAGGCCCTCGGCAAGCGCCCCGCACTGCTCCTCCTCAACGACGGCGACCTCACCTACGCCAAGGTCCGCTTCGACCCCGGCTCCTTCGAAACCGTCCGCACCAGCCTCTCCGGCCTCCCCGAACCGCTCACCCGCGCGGTCGTCTGGAACGCCCTGCGCGACGCGGTCCGCGACGGCGAACTCCCCGCCTCCGCCTACCTGGACGCCGCCCGCGCCCACCTCCCGCACGAGACGGACCTCGCCCTCGTCCAGGGCGTCCTCGCCTTCGCCTCCGCCCAGATCGCCGGCCGCTACCTCACCCCCGAGGACCGCCCGGCCGCCCTCACCACCCTCACCGCCCTGTGCCGCGACCTCATCCGCCGCACCGAGGACGGCTCCGACCCCGGCCTGCGCCTCATCGCCGTACGCCACTTCATCGACGTCGCCGCCCACCCCGACACCATCGCCGCCTGGCTCACCGAGGGCACCGTGCCCGGCGGCCCCGAACTCGACCCCGAGCTGCGCTGGCGCGTCCTGTCCCGCCTCGCCGTCCTCGGCGCCACCGAAGAGACCGCGATCGCCGCCGAGTTGGCGCGGGACCCGTCCGCCACGGGCCAGGAAGGCGCCGCCCGCTGCCGCGCCGCCCTGCCCGACCCCGAGGCCAAACGCACGGCCTGGGACGCGATGTTCACCACCGACGACCTCTCCAACTACCTCTTCACCGCCACCGCCCAGGGCTTCTGGCAACCCGAACAGGCCGATCTCGTAAAGGAGTACGTGCCCCGCTTCTACGAGGACGCGGTCACCCTCGCCGCCCGCCGGGGCCCCGCCATCGCCGAAGCCGCAGGCCGCTGGGCCTTCCCCACCCACGCCGTCGACCCCGAAACCCTCCGCCTCGGCGAGGAATGCCTCCGCGACGCCGACCTCATCCCGGCCCTGCGCCGCAAGCTCGTCGACCAACTCGACGACCTCGCAAGGGCGTTGAAGGTACGGGAGGCGTAGGACCCGGGCCCTACTCCGTCACGGGCACGCCTCGTCCCTGCCGACGACGCGGCGGGCTGATCGTCCTTCCTAGGCTCGATGCCACCAAGGACGATCAGCCCCAGGAGGAACCCGTGATCGTAGTGACAGGCGCCACCGGCAACGTCGGCCGCGCACTGGTGGAACGCCTCACCGCCGCCGGCCGACCCGTGCGGGCGCTGACACGCGACCCCCAGCGGGCCGGATTACCCCGGCAGGCCGAGGTCGTCCGCCACCAACTCGACGACCCCGCCGCCCTGTTCACCGGCGCGACCCAGCTCTTCCTGAACCTCCAGGCCACCGGCGACACGATCCCGGCACTGCTCGACGCGGCCCGCGCGGCCGGCGTCCGGCACGTCGTCATGCTCTCCTCCGGCATCATCCGCGAGGGCGCCGACACCAGCCACCCCATCCACGTCTGGCACACCAAGGCCGAACAACAGGTACGCGACAGCGGCCTCGCGGCCACCGTCCTGCGGCCCAACGCCTTCGCGACCAACGCCCTCCAGTGGGCCCCGCAGATCCGCGCGGGCGACACCGTACGCGGCCCCTTCGCCGACGGCGTCTCGGCACCGATCCACGAGGACGACATCGCCGCCGTCGCCGAACGCGCCCTCCTCGACCCCGGCCACGAAGGAGCGGCCCACCGCCTCACCGGCCCCGAACCGGTCACCACGGCCCAGCAGATCACCGCGATCGGCCACGCCGTCGGCCGCGACCTGCGCTTCGACGAGATCCCCGTGGACGAGGTCGGCCCCGAACTCTTCCCCCACGTACCCCCGGAGATGCTCCCCGGCCTCCTCAGGGCCTTCGGCGGAAGCGTCGGCACGACACCGGAGATCACCACCACGGTGGAAGACATCACCGGCGTACCGGCCCGCCCGTTCAGCACCTGGGCGAAGGACCACGCCGACGACTTCCGGTGACCCTCCCACACCGCTCACACAACACTTTCGGGTTCTGATCGTTGTTCTTCCCGGGCGCGTCGACTCATCCAGGTACAAGCTGGAACCACCCCTGCCCCGCGCCCCGGAGGACAGCCCATGAGCAACGCGCCCCTCGCCTCAGGCGCCGAAGGCCCCGACGCCCTACGGCCGTTGCTCGACACCGTCCTCGACGCGCTGGGCACCGGACGCCGCGCACGAGGCGGACCGTTCCCCGCCGGCGGCCCCGACGCGGTCGCCGCCCGCATGCGGGACGCCGTAGGGGACGTACTCCCCGAAGAAGGCGACCCGACCGCCCTGCGCACCCTCGTGCACGCCCTCGCCGAAGGCGCCGCCGACCCCGCCGAACCGCTGTGCGCGGCCCACCTGCACTGCCCGCCGCTCGCCGTCAGCGCCGCCGCCGACCTCGCCGTCAGCGCGCTCAACCCCTCCCTGGACTCCTGGGACCAGGCCCCCGCCGCCTCCGCCCTCGAAGCCCTCGTGACCCGCACCCTCGCCCACGAGATCGGCCTCGCCGACGCCCTCGTCACCAGCGGCGGCACCGAAGCCAACCAACTCGCCCTGCTGCTCGCCCGCGAAGCCCACGGCGGCACAGTCCAGTTGGTCTGCGGAAGCAACGCCCACCACTCCCTGCCCCGCGCCGCCTGGCTCCTCGGCCTGCCCGACCCCGTCGTCGTCCCCGCGCCCGCCGGCACCCTCGACCCCGCCGCCCTCGACGAAGCCCTCACCGCACTCCCGGGCCCGCGCGGCTCCGTCCTGGTCGCCGCCACCGCCGGCACCACCGACGCCGGACTCATCGACCCGCTCCCCGAGATCGCCGGCCTCTGCGCCGCCCACGGCGCCCGCCTCCACATCGACGCCGCCTACGGCGGAGGCCTCGTCTTCAGCGACCGCCACCGCGACAAACTCGCCGGCCTCGACCGCGCCCACACCGTCACCCTCGACCTGCACAAACTCGGCTGGCAGCCCGTCGCCGCCGGCCTCCTCGCCGTACGCCACCCCCGCGACCTCGCCGCCCTCACCCAGCGCGCCGACTACCTCAACGCCGACGACGACACCGAAGCCGGCCTCCCCGACCTCCTCGGCCGCTCCATGCGCACCACCCGACGCCCCGACGTCCTCAAACTCGCCGTCACCCTGAAAACCCTCGGCCGCACCGGACTCGGCGCCCTCGTCGACCAAGTCTGCGCCCGCGCACGGGAGTTCGCCGCGATGGTCCACAACCACCCCGGCTTCGAGCTCTACGACCCGCCCGTCATCAGCACCGTCCTGTTCCGGCCCG
>NZ_JAEQAZ010000248.1 GCF_016654115.1 Streptomyces sp. MBT53 | reverse complement strand
AG
The DNA here is from genome assembly GCF_016654115.1 of Streptomyces sp. MBT53. Lineage (GTDB taxonomy): Bacteria > Actinomycetota > Actinomycetes > Streptomycetales > Streptomycetaceae > Streptomyces. The sequence continues at coordinate 13,299 of NZ_JAEQAZ010000248.1, read as the reverse complement.
GCCGGTGGTGGGCTCGTCCAGAAAGAGAATCTCCGGATCGGTGACGAGCGAGGCCGCGAGATCCAGACGCCGGCGCATACCCCCGCTGTAGGCACGGACAGGCTTGCGCCCGGTGTCCACGAGGTCGAACCGCTCCAGGAGTTCGTCGGCACGCACGCGCGCGCGGCGGGCGCCGAGGTGATGGAGACGGGCGAACAACTCCAGGTTCTGCCGACCGCCCAACTCCTCGTCCAGAGCCGCGTGTTGACCGAGCAGGCCGATACGGAAACGAACCGCGCGCGCATCCGCCACCACGTCGTACCCGGCCACTTCCACCCGCCCGGAGTCGGGCCGCAGCAGGGTGGACAGGATGCGCACCAGCGTGGTCTTGCCGGCGCCGTTGGGCCCGAGCACACCGTGCACGGTGCCGCGCGCGACCCGGAGGTCGAGCCCGTCGAGCGCCTTCTTCTTGTCCTTGGCCTTCTCGTCCTTGGCTTTCCTGCCCCCGTACGTCTTGTGCACGCCCTCGACGCTGATCGCCGTGTCGGCCACCTGAGCACCCTCCACTAGTCAAGCTTGACTACCGGATCGAAAGTAACGCCCCTCACGCTATTAGTCAAACTTGATTAGCGGGCGTCCCCGGGATGCCGCTCCCCCGTCGCGTACGGGTTCTCCGCACCCTCCGCCAGGACACCGACGAACGGCGCGCCCTCCCCCGCGAAGGTGTACGCCCCGCCCCCGATGCGGTCGATCAGCCCCTGGGTCCACGCGGCCTCGGCGTCGGCCGTGTGGATCCAGAGGTTCATGATCTCGCCGATGTGGCCCAGCTGTTCAGGCCCGTCCTCGGGGATGTAGTGCTCGGTGACCGAGGCCCGCCACGCGGCGATACCCCGGGTGCGTTCCTCCAGCAGCGCCACCGCCTCCGCCCTCGGCAGCTCGACGATGAAGCCGATGGCGGCGGACTTGACGTCCATCTGCTGGTCGTAGGACGTCAGCGCCTCCCGCAGCAGCCGGAAGAACTCCTCGGTGCCCCAGTCGGTGATCTCGTACTCGGTGCGGGGCGGCCCCCCGGCCGTGGACGGCGCGATCTCGTGGGCGTGCAGGAGGCCCTGCTTGGCCAGTTGCTTGAGCGCGTGGTAGATCGAACCGGGCTTGGCGTTGGACCACTCGTGGGCGCCCCAGTATTCGAGGTCGTTGCGCACCTGGTAGCCGTGGGCCCGCCCGTGCTGGCGGACCGCGCCGAGCACGAGGAGACGGATCGCTGACATGGGCCCAGCGTAGGACCCGGCGGGTCACCCCCAGCTCGTGCCCTGCTCCTTCGCCACCAGCTCGAACGCGGTCGCCCCGTCCAGGGACTCCCGGATGATGTCGGCGTGCCCTGCGTGCCGGGCCGTCTCGCGGATCAGGTGCAGACACACCCAGCGCACGGAGACCCGTCCCTCCGGCGGGAACCACGGGTCGTTCGGCAGCGGAAAGGTGTCGTCGAGGCTGGGCACCGACCGGACGTACGCCTCGGTCTCGGCGGCGACCTTCTCCCAGTACGCCAGCTGCGACTCGACGGTCTCGCCGTCGACGAGCTGGAACGTCTCGTGCCAGTTGGTCTGGTCCCGCTGGATGGCCGGCGGCTCCTGCTTGGCCCGCGCGATCCAGCCCTGCTCGACCTCGGCGACATGCTTGAGCAGCCCGGAGAGGGAGAGTTCACTCGCGCTGGGCTTGCTGGCGGCCTGCTCCTCGGTCAGCCCGAGCAGCGCCCGGCGGATGCCGCCCCGCTGCTCCTCGATGAACGCGAGCAGCGCCCCGCGCTCGTCGCCCCGCGCCTCTGCCGCCACGTGCGTGACCATGGCCTTCGCCTTTCGCCGGTGCCGGCAGGAGGCCCGTCCCCCTGCCCGACACCGACGAAGCTACGGGCCATTGAGGTCAGGTTCTGTCCTCAATGGCCCGGCTTACGACAACGTACTCAAGAAGGACGCGTCAGAACGGGAACCCGCTCCGCCCGTGCTGTACCGAGATCCACTTCAGGGTGGTGAACGCGTCCAGCATCGTGTCGCCGTTGAGGCGGCCGAGGCCGGAGGACTTCTCGCCGCCGAAGGGGACGATCGGCTCGTCGTGGACGGTGCCGTCGTTGACGTGGAACATGCCCGTGTCGATCTGCTTGGCGAAGTTGACTCCGCGCTCGATGTCCCCGGTGTGGACGGCACCGCTCAGGCCGTAGGGCGTGTCGTTGACGATGGTCACCGCCTCCTCCTCGCCGTCGAACGGGATGAGGAAGGCGACCGGGCCGAAGACCTCCTGGCGGAGCAGTTCCGAGTCGGCGGGGAGGCCGGTGAGGACCGAGGGCGAGACCAGGTTGTCGTTGGTCTCGCCGTGGACCAGGGCCGTCGCGCCTTCCGCGATCGCCTGCTCGACGACGCCCGAAAGGGCGTCCGCCTGCGAGGAGTTGATGACCGGGCCGATCACGGTCCCCGGGTCGCGCGGGTCGCCGACCTTGAGGGACTTGACCTTGGCGACGAACTTCTCGGTGAACTCGGGGGCGATCGAGCGGTCGACGAGGACACGGTTCGCGGCCATGCAGACCTGGCCCTGGTGGACGTAGCGGCTGAAGACCGCCGCGTCGACCGCGTAGTCGATGTCGGCGTCGTCGAGGACCACGAGGGCGCTGTTGCCGCCGAGTTCGAGCACCGAGCGCTTGAACTGCGAGGCGCAGACGGTCGCGACGTGGCGCCCGACCTTGTCGGAGCCGGTGAAGGAGATGACCTTCGGGATCGGGTGCTCGATGAACGCGTCGCCGATCTCCGCGATGTCGGTGATGACGACGTTGAGCAGTCCGCCCGGCAGACCCGCGTCCTCGAAGATCTTCGCGACCAGGGAGCCGCCGACGATCGGGGTGTTCTGGTGCGGCTTGAGAACCACGCCGTTGCCCAACGCCAGTGCGGGCGCTACCGACTTGAGGGAGAGCAGGAACGGGAAGTTGAACGGGCTGATCACGCCCACGACGCCCACCGGGAGGCTGTAGACGCGGTTCTCCTTGCCGTCGACCGGCGAGGGGATGATCCGGCCCTGGGGGCGCAGCGCGAGGTGGATCGCCTCGCGCAGGAACTCCTTGGCGAGGTGCAGTTCGAAGCCGGCCTTGAGGTGCGTGCCGCCGAGTTCGGCGATGATCACCTCGGCGATCTCCTGCTCGCGGTCCTCGATGAGCCGCAGGGCCTTCTCGAACACGGCGCGGCGGGCGTAGGGGTTGGTCGCGGCCCACGTCTTCTGGGCCCGGGCGGCGGCCTTGTACGCCTCGTCGACCTCGTCGACCGTGGCGATGGTGATCGACGCCAGCTTCTCGCCGTCGTACGGGTTGAAGTCGATGATGTCCCAGGAGCCGGTGCCCGGGCGCCATTCACCGTCGATGTACTGCTGAGCCAGGTCGGTGAAGTAGGACGACATGTGTGATCCCTCAATCGCTAGCAGACACGATCAACAGCAGACCCGATCATCGATCATCACGGTCTGATCACACGTCATCGTACTTGTGTTTCAAGAGAGTTGGAGGAGTCCCCGGAGAAGATCCCGGCTCTCGTCCGGGCCCGGACTGTCCTGCTGGAGCTCCTTCAGCGCCTTCTCGTACTGGGCCACGTCCTCGGCCTTGTCGAGGTACAGCGCGCTGGTGAGCTGCTCCAGGTAGACGACGTCGGAGAGGTCGGACTCCGGGAAGGAGAGGACGGTGAAGGCGCCGGACTCGCCGGAGTGGCCGCCGAAGCCGAACGGCATGATCTGCAGCCGGACGTTGGGGTGTTCGGAGACGTCGATCAGGTGCTGGAGCTGACCGCGCATCACCTCGCGGTCGCCGTAGGGGCGGCGCAGGGCGGCCTCGTCCAGGACGATGTGGAAGTCCGGGGCGTTCTCGTTGACGAGGTACTTCTGCCGCTCCAGGCGCAGTGCCACGCGCCGTTCCACGTCGGCCTCGCTCGCGCCCTTCATGCCGCGCCGGACGACCGCGCGGGCGTACGCCTCGGTCTGCAGGAGTCCGTGCACGAACTGCACCTCGTAGGCGCGGATGAGCGAGGCGGCGCCCTCCAGGCCCACATAGGTGGGGAACCAACTGGGCAGGACGTCCGAGTAACTGTGCCACCAGCCCGCGACGTTGGCCTCCTTCGCGAGGGAGAGGAGTGAGATGCGCTCCGCCTCGTCCGTGATGCCGTACAGCGTCAACAGGTCCTCGACATCCCGCGTCTTGAAGCTCACTCGCCCCAGCTCCATGCGACTGATCTTGGATTCGGAGGCACGGATCGAGTACCCCGCGGCCTCGCGAGTGATCCCACGTGCTTCCCGCAGTCGCCTGAGTTGCGAGCCGAGCAGCATCCGCCGCACCACCGATCCGGGCTCTCCCGCGCTCACGTTCGCCAAGCCTCCCCAACCGTCTTCAGGGGCCGCAGTCTGCCACTAAAACACTTCGAGCAGTACTCATTCGATTACAGAAACGGGAAGAAGAAGCTCCCGTTCACAGGAAGTTGTCAGGAAGCAGTCAGGAAGATGCAAGGCCGGAGCGCGAGAACGGCGTGAAGTTGGCGGAAAAAATGGCCAACAAGCGGTACGGGAGGGTCCAATTCGGTCAGCTGCACGTGCATCTGCCCTTGCATCTGCCCTACGCATCCGAAACCATGGTCTCGCGCCACCGCTGCATCGCAACGACCGCGAATTCCCGGGAGTGCCTCGCATGGGGACGAATGGATCGACCATGCTCGAGCCGTTACGGCAGGGCCTTCCGCCGCTGGACCCCTCGGCCGTGTCCAGCGCCGCATCGTGTTCTCTGCCCGCCCGCTACGAAGCGGTGCGCGAGGCACGGCAGTTCACTCGTCGCACGCTCGACCAGTGGGAGATAGGCGACCGCTTCGACGACGTCTGCCTCGTCGTCTCCGAACTGGTCACCAACGCGCTGCGGCACGCGCTGCCGGCCAACACCCCGCGTGCCGTGGAGCAGGGGCCGCCGGTGCGGCTGCATCTGATGCGGTGGACCGAGCGGCTGGTGTGCGCGGTGCGCGACCCCAGTCACGACAGTCCCGTCGCCCGGGACTCCGAGGACTTCTCGGCGGAGTCGGGCCGCGGCCTGTTCCTCGTCGACTCGTTCAGCGACGGCTGGGGCTGGCACCCGCTGGCGGGCACGCTCAGCGGCAAGGTGGTCTGGGCGCTGTTCCGGCTGCAGCCGGACTGTCTGCGCAACGAGACGTGAGAACCGCGGCGCTTTTTCGCGCCGCGGTTCTACGCGCGTTGTGGGCATGGTGTCCTGCGGTGACCGCTATCCCGCTATCAGGTGGTCGAACTCGCCGTCCTTGATGCCCAGGAGCATCGCCTCGATCTCGGCGCGCGTGTAGACGAGCGCGGGACCGTCGGGGAAGCGCGAGTTGCGCACCGCGACGTCGCCGCCGGGCAGCCGCGCGAACTCCACGCAGGAACCCTGCGAGTTGCTGTGCCTGCTCTTCTGCCAGGCCACTCCGTCCAGCTGCGTGGCAGCCATGCCGTTGTGCACGTCGTACCCCAAGTACACGCTGTCAACGCGGTGGTCCACAGGTCGCTCCCGGTTGTGCACTGGCTGGTGTGGCCATTGATGCAGTGGTCAACTGTTCCGGATCATAGCCCTGTTCATGTGCAGATGCATGGGCAGATGCACGTGCACGCGGGGTGGTGCTCCGGTTACAGCTTTGACGACCGCTTTACCGATGCCGTTCCAGCGTCTGCCCCAGTCCTTGCGGGACATGTACTTCCGCTACTTCCTCACAGGACGTGCACTAGTGAAGACGCGCGACGGGGCCCTCGTGTTCCGGGAGGGGACGGCTATCGGATTGCGTAGGGCAACAATGCCATCTCCCGGGCGTTCTTGATCGCGGCGGCCAACTGCCTTTGCTGCTGGGCGTTTACGCCGGTGACGCGGCGGCTGCGGATCTTGCCGCGGTCGGAGACGAACTTCCGCAGCAGGTCGGTGTCCTTGTAGTCGATGTATGTCACTCCGGCCGCGTCCAGGGGATTGCGGCGGGACTTGGGGGTCTTGCGCTCGGGCTTGCGGGGCACGGTCAGATCTCCAGGAGGGTGTCGAAGGCGGGCGGCAGCCGCTTCCAGGCGGCGCGGCCGGCGGCGTACTCGGTGTCGGTCAACAGGCAGTGGTCCAGGAGCCGTTCGAGGCCGTCGCGGTCGAGGGCGGGGGACGTGAAGACGAGGTGCTGGCAGCGGTCGCCGTGCTCCGGGTGCCAGTCGAGCGCGGCGGCGGCACGGCGTACCGGAGGCACCAACTCCCAGGCGGCGTCGGGCAATGAGGCCAGCCACGGGCCCGCGCCCTCCACGCACAGGGCGCCGCCGGCCGCGTCCCAGTGGAGCAGCGCGTCGGGCTTGTCGGCGAGCCAGAACCGGCCCCGGCTGCGGGCCGCGGCACAGGTCAGATCCTCCAGCGCCGCGTACAGCCGCTCCGGGTGGAAGGGCCGGCACCGGTGCCAGACGAAGGTGCTCACCCCGTACGCGTCGGCCTCGACGGGGAGCAGCGCACAGGCGGGATGCTGAGCGGCGGCAGCGGCCTCGACGTCGAACCCGGCGAGGGCGGCGGCCCCCAAGTCACCGTCTCCCAGCGGTATTTGCAGGGCCGTCGGATGCAACTGCCCCAGCAGTTCCCGGTCCTCGTCGTCGGTCTCCTCGGAGTCGAGGATCGCGAGGACGGGGGCGTACTCCAGTTGGCGGGCGAAGGTGTCGGCGACCGTGCGCTGGTCGGTGGCCGCCGCCGCGAGGCCGGCGTCGGCGAGGTCGTCGCCGTTGCCGAGGCAGGGCAGGAGCAGGGCCGGGTCCACGGCGGTGATGACACCGGTGACCGTGAGGCCGCCGGAGACCACCACCTCGGCCATCGCCTTGGGCTCGACCGAGTCCCACAACTCGACGACGGCCAGGCGTACTTGACCGGCCGCCGCCAGCCTGCGCAGCTCCGGGACCAGATCCTCGCGGAGCGCGCAGCAGGCGCAGTCGTTGACGAGGGGGGCCTCGCCGGCGTCCAGGATGCCCGTGGCGTCCCGGATCGTGCGGACGACCGTGCCGGCGGCGGCCGTGGCGAGGTCATGGTGGAGTACGACGCTGCCGGGGACGTCGTGGAGGAGCCGGGCGACGGTGGCCCGGCGGGCGTCGGCGTGCAGGCCGGCGACGATCGCGACGGAGAGGTCGGACACGGTCAGTCCTGCTTTCCGTACCGGCGCTCGAAGCGCTCCACGCGGCCGGCCGTGTCCAGGACGCGGGCGGTGCCGGTGTAGAAGGGGTGGCTGACGTCAGAGATCTCGACGTCCACGACCGGGTAGGTGTGGCCGTCCTCCCACTCGATCGTCTTCTCGCTCGTCATCGTCGAGCGGGTGAGGAAGGCGTGCCGCGCGGCCCGGTCGCGGAAGACGACGGGGCCGTAGGGCGGGTGGATGTTCTCGCGCATCTCGGTCAGCGCTCCTCTCGGAAGTCGACGTGGCGGCGGGCGAGCGGGTCGTACTTGCGCAGGGTCAGGCGGTCGGGGTCGTTGCGGCGGTTCTTGCGGGTCACGTAGGTGTAGCCGGTGCCGGCGGTGGACCGGAGCTTGATGACCGGGCGGAGTTCGTTGCGAGCCATGCTGATACCTTACTGAAAATGAATTCCATTAACAGCATCGGCCCCGGCCCCGATCGAGGAGAGGTACGTCACCCGTGTCCGCCCACTGCATGCTGACCGGCGCACAGCCCGGCTTCGGCAACCGCATCTCCCACTCCCACCGGCGCACCTCGCGCCGCTTCGACCCGAACATCCAGTCCAAGCGCTACTGGCTGCCCGGCGAGGGCCGTTACGTACGGCTGCGCCTGAGCACCAAGGGGATCAAGACCGTCGACGCGATCGGCGTCGAGGCGGCCGTGGCCCGGATCCGTGCCCGGGGGGTGCGGGTCTGATGGCCAAGAAGAGCAAGATCGCGAAGAACGAGCAGCGGCGGGAGACCGTCGCGCGGTACGCGGCGCGGCGGGCCGAGCTGAAGGAGATCATCCGGCGGCCCGGCTCGACCGAGGCCGAACGGGCCGCCGCCCAGCGGGAGTTGCGGGGCCAGCCGCGCGACGCCAGCGCCACCCGGGTGCGCAACCGCGACCAGGTCGACGGGCGGCCCCGCGGCTACTTCCGCGCGTTCGGACTGTCCCGGGTGAACCTGCGCGGGCAGGCTCACAGCGGATACCTACCCGGCGTCCGTAAATCCTCCTGGTAGGCCCTGGTAGCTTGCTGCGGTCGTCCGGCCAAGGCCGACCGGACGGCCGTCCGGCTACAGCTTGGGAGCTACCAGTGACTACGGCGATTTCGACGGTGTCGACGGTACGGATCGCGGCGGCTGTCGCCGGTCTGGCGGGCGCACTCGTCCTGACCGCGTGCAGCGGCGGCGGTTCCAAGGACGACTCCTCGTCCACACCGAGCGCGTCCGCGAGCTCGGCGCCGACCGCCACCGCGAGCGCGGACTCCGGGGGCGCCACCGGCAGCAGTCCGTCGGCCGCCTCCGACGAACTGCAGGGCAGCTGGCTCGCCACGACCGACGGCAAGGCCGTCGCGCTGGTGATCACCGGCAGGCAGGCGGCCCTGTTCACCGCCGGCGGGAGCATCTGCAGCGGGACCGCCGGCGAGGAGGCGGGGATGCAGATGATCCACCTGAAGTGCACGGACAAGAGCACGACCCGGGCGACCGGAATGGTCGGCTCCGTCAGCAAGTCGGGCCTCGCGGTCACCTGGTCGGGCAGCCTCGGCAAGGAGACCTACACCAAGGCGGAGGGCGGAAAGCTCCCGTCCGGACTGGCGACGGCGGGCCTCGGGTCGTAGCGCGGTCCCGGTCGTGGCGGCGGACCGGCGCCGGGTGCGGGATGATCCCCTCATGCGCACCATTCCCCTCGCCGTCACCGCCGTCGCGTCGGCCCTGCTCCTGACCGCGTGCGGCGGCAGTGGCGGCTCCTCCAGTGACAGCAAGAACGGCTCGGCCTGCTCCTTCGACGGAGTCGCCGTCCAGGTCGGTCCCGCCAGCACCGCACCGTCCGCCGGCGACACGGGCGAGGTGCCCGTCTCGCTCACCAACCAGAGCAAGCCGTGCACCCTGGACGGCTTCCCCGGCGCCACCCTGGAGGGCGGCGGCACCAAGGTCGCCCTCACCACCCAACAGGGCGCCAAGGCACAGAAGTTGAAGCTCGCCAAGGGCGACGCGGCGTCCTTCACCGTCACCTACGTCCGCGGCAAGGCGGGCGACAAGCTGAGCCTGGCCGCCACGAAGCTGGTCATCACCCTGCCCGGCAGCAGCGACAGCGCGAGCTACAAGTGGTCGTACGGCCCCGTCCAGGGCAAGGGCTCCGCGAGCGACTCGGACGCCTCGGTCAGCGCCTTCACCCAGGCCGGCGACTGACGCCCGCCCCTTGGTCCAGCCGCGGCCGGGCCCCGACCTGGGCCCGGTCCGCCGCCTCGGCGCCCTGCGTCCAGCCCGCCTCGTCGCTGACACCGCGCAGCCGGGTCGTGGTCGTCTCCGGGAACATCTCGTCGAGCCGGCCCGCGACGGCGACCTCGCGGGTGGCGAGCACCGGCAGCAGATCGTCGCTCACCTGCGCCTGGGCGGCCTCGGCCAGCCGGGTCCCGATGCGGTGGGCGTAGGCCGCGAGGAACGATTGCCGGAAGGTCTTGGTCCGCCGCCGCCCGCCCGCGCGCTGGGCCGCCTCCGCCTTCGTCATCGCGGTGGTGGCCTGCACGAGGATTGAGGTGTAAAGGAGTTCGACCACCTCCAGGTCACCCTCGAAGCCGACGACGGTCGAGAACCCGAAGGCCTCGTTCCACACGGCCCGGCAGTGGTTCGCGGTGGCGACCGCGTCCAGCAGCACCGCCTTCGCCTGCTCGTACGGCGCCTCGACCCCGATCCGGCACGCGCCCGGCGCGTCCTTGGCCGGCGCCTGCGCGTCGAGCAGCGCCTCGTCGATGCTGTGCCGCGCCATCAGCTCCTGCGCCTTGGCGCTCAACGCCTCCGCCTCCTCCGGGAACCCGGTCGCCTCCGCCTTCGCGAGCAGCGCGCGGATCCGGGTGAGCATCCGGGACGCGGGCCGCCCGCCGTCGTGCCGCCGCTTCGGCTCGTCCAGGGGTTCGAGACTCGGCAGCCGCAGCAGCAGCCGGTACAGCTCCAGCACGGTGGTGGCATGCGTGAAACGGTCCGCGCGGGCGGATGGCGCGGCGGCCAGTTCGTCCAGCTGAGCGGCCCAACGCGGGCCGCGCGCCTGGTCGTCGGGTGCCTGCGCCCGGATCAACTCGGACACCAGTCGTACGTGTACGTCGTCCAACTCCCGCCGCACCAGCCGTACGACATCTGCGGGCTGCCAGCCGCGCCGCCAGGCCGCCGCCACGAACTCCCGCCCGCGCCGGTCGAGTTCGGCGTCGGACGCGGGGTCGGCGGCGAGGATCGAGGCGCCCGTGTCGAGGGCGTCGTGGGTGTCGGTGTAGAGGGCGGCCTCGAAGGCGCGCTCGACGGTTCCGGTCGTGCTGCTCACCCGTCGATCGTGTCATGGGGCGGTGGGGAGGGGTGACTCCGAAAAAGTGTGTCACTTTCATGCGAAAGTGACACACTTTTTCGGAGTAGGTAGTACCAACCCCACCTCCGGGACGCCCACTGCCGGTCGTGTCCACGCGGGCCGGACGCGATGCGATGGAGGCATGACACAGACAGTCGTACGGATTCGGGGACTACGACGGCACTACGGCGACGTACGTGCCCTCGACGGGGTGGATCTGGACTTCGGCGCCGGGACGTTCACGGCCGTGATGGGACCGTCGGGGTCGGGGAAGTCGACGCTGCTGCAGTGCGCGGCGGGACTGGAACGGCCGGACGCCGGGACGGTGACCGTGGCCGGGGTGGAACTGGCCGACCTGGGCGAACGACGGCGGACGCTGCTCCGGCGCGAGCGGATCGGTTTCGTCTTCCAGTCCTTCAACCTCCTCCCCTCCCTCACCGCCGCCCAGAACGTGGCCCTGCCGCTACGACTGGCCGGGCGCCGCCCCTCACGCGCGGCCGTCCGCGAGGCGCTGGAACGGGTGGGACTGGCGGAGCGGGCCGGGCACCGGCCGTCGCAGTTGTCGGGCGGGCAGCAACAGCGGGTGGCGCTCGCGCGGGCGCTGATCACCCGGCCCGCGGTGCTGTTCGGGGACGAGCCGACGGGAGCGCTGGACACCACCACCAGCCGCCAAGTACTCACCCTGCTGCGGGAGTTGGTGGACCACGAGGGCCGGACGACGGTCATGGTCACCCACGATCCGGTGGCCGCCTCGTACGCCGACCGGGTCGTCTTCCTCGTCGACGGCCGGGTGGGCGGGGAGTTGACCGCGCCCTCGGCGGCCGAGGTGGCGGCGCGTCTGACGGACCTGGAGGGCGTGCCGTGCTGATCCTGTCCTCGTTGCGCACGCGGTGGGCCTCGCTGCTCGGTTCCTTCGTCGCCGTGGCGCTGGGGGTCGCGGTGTCGGCGTCGACGCTCGCGGGACTCGCCTCGGCGGTGGGCGCACCGGCTCCGCCACCGGCGCGTTTCGCGTCCTCGCCAGTGGTGGTGATGGGCCGGGACACGCTCACGGTGGAGGTGCGGCGCGGCCCGTCGGTCGCCGGGGTGACGAAGAAGCTCGCTCATCCACACCCTGTGGACAACCAACTCCTCGCCGACCTAGGGGCGTTGGGCCCGGTCCGCATGGACAACGACGGCCGGCGGGACGCGGTCGGGATCGACGCACCGGCCGCGGCGGTGCGGGCCGTCGTCGGCGATCGGGCGCGTGTACTGACGGGAGACGACCGCCGGCTCGCCGACCCGGCCACGGCGCGCGACGCCGAACTGCTCGTCTCCGTCGTCGCACTGCTCGGCACGGCCGCCGGGGTCACCTCCTTCGTCTCCGTGTTCGTCACGGCGTCCACCTTCGCCTTCGTGATCGCCCTGCGCAGAAGGGAGTTGGGGCTGCTGCGGATGGCCGGGGCGACACCGGGCCGGCTACGGCGGACGCTGCTCGGGGAGGCCGGAGCGGTGGGGCTCGTGGCGTCGGCGGCCGGGTGCGCGCTGGGCACCTGGGCCGCACCCCGGTTGGTACGGGCGCTGGTGGCGGGCGGGGTGGCGCCGTCGTGGTTCACCCTGCGGGCGGAGACGCACTGGCCGTACGAAGTCGCCTTCGCGGTCGGGGTGTTGGTGGCGCTGACCGGCGCGTGGGCGGCCGCGTGGCGGGCGGGGCGGGTCGGTCCCGCGGAGGCGTTGCGGGAGGCGGCCGTGGACACGGGGATGCTGCCGTGGTCGCGGAAGCTGATCGGCGGGCTGCTGCTGGCGGCAGGACTGGCCCTGCTCGCCCGGTCGTTGTGGACAGACCCGGCGGACCTGCTGAAACGGAAGTCGTACACAACCCAACCAATGCTCCTCATCACGGCCGCGGCGACCCTGGCACCGGCCGTGACCGGCCCCGTCGTACGACTGCTGTTACGCCTCCCGGGCGCCACCGGCCTGCTGATCCGCGAGAACACGGCGGCCTCGGTCCGACGGACAGCCGCCGTGGCGGCGCCGGTTCTGGTCACGGTCGCGCTGGCCGGTTCGCTGCTGGGGTCGGCGTGGACGGTCACCGAGGCGAAGGCGACGGAGGCACGCGAACGGACCCGGGCCCAACTCGTCGTCACGGGCGAGGGGTTGAAGGTCCCGGTGGCGCCCGGGGCGACGATCTCGGCGTCCGCCTCGACCGCGGTCTTCGTACGGGAGGACGGTACGACGCTCATCCGCTCCGACGCTCGTGCCGTACGGGATGTGCGGGCGTTCACGGAGGTCACGCGGTTGCCGGTAGTGGCCGGTGACGTGAGGGAGTTGGACGACCGGTCGATCGTCGTGAACGAGGAGTGGCGACAGCACACGGTCGGCACCTGGGTGCGGGTGTGGCTCGGGGACGGACGGCCGACCCGGCTGCGGATCGTGGCGGTACTGGCACGGGGCACCGGGGACAACGGCGCGTACGTGACGGCGGCGAACGCGGCGGGGGCGGGGGTGGACCGACTGGAGGTACGGGTCGCGGGCGGCACGGCGGAACAGGCGCGGGTGGCGGGCGAGTTGAGGACATCCGGGGGCACGGTGCGGAGCGCGGGGGCGTGGCTCGCGGAGGCATATCCGCGGGCGGGGATCTGGAGCGGCGGCGCCCGGACGCGACTCGGGCTGTTCATGGTCCTGGGCATCTCCCTTATATACGCGGGGATTTCACTCGCGACGACCCTGCTGATGGCGACATCCGCGCGAGGCGCCGAACTACGGACACTGAGGCTCACGGGAGCCACGCGCGGACGTCGCCATCAGC
>NZ_JAEQAZ010000247.1 GCF_016654115.1 Streptomyces sp. MBT53 | reverse complement strand
CCTCGCGCGCGAGGCCGGGGTCGTCGCGCGGGCCCTGGAGGCCGGTGACATCGAGGCCGCGCGGGCTCGTCTGCCCCACCTCTGCGGCCGGGACCCGCAGGCTCTGGACGCCGACGGCATCGCCCGGGCGGTCGTCGAGTCCGTCGCCGAGAACACCTCCGACGCGGTGGTGGGCGCCCTGGTGTGGGGCGGCATCGCGGGTGTCCCGGGCCTGCTCGGCTTCCGCGCGGTGAACACCCTGGACGCCATGGTCGGCCACAAGTCGGCCAAGTACCGCCGCTACGGCTGGGCTTCGGCCCGCCTGGACGACATCGCCGGCTGGCCGGGCGCCCGCCTCACCGCCGTCCTCGCGACCGTCGCGGGCGACGATCCGCGCGGAGCGGTGCGCGCCTGGCGCACCGACGCCCCCAAGCACCCGAGCCCCAACGCCGGTCCCGTGGAGGCCTCCTTCGCGGGCGCCCTCGGCGTACGGCTGGGCGGCACGCTCTCCTACGGCGGCCGGGTCGAGCACCGGCCCGTGCTCAACGGCGGCGGACGCGCCGTCGCCGTACCGGACATCGACCGGGCCGTACGGCTGTCCCGGCGCGTCGGCTGGCTCGCGCTCGGGGTCAGTGTGGCCGGACGGCTGCTGCTGAAGGGACGCACGTCATGAGCGGCGGCGGGCTGTTGGTCGCGGGCACCACCTCGGACGCCGGGAAGAGTGTCGTGACCGCCGGGATCTGCCGGTGGCTGGTGCGGCAGGGCGTGAAGGTCGCGCCCTTCAAGGCCCAGAACATGTCCCTGAATTCCTTCGTGACGCGCGAGGGCGCCGAGATCGGCCGGGCGCAGGCCATGCAGGCGCAGGCCTGCCGCATCGAGCCGACCGCGCTGATGAATCCCGTGCTGCTGAAGCCGGGAAGCGATCGCACCAGCCAAGTCGTCCTGATGGGCAAGCCAGTTGGCGAGATGAGCGCGCGCGGCTATCACGGCGGGCGGCAAGAGGCGCTGCTCGGCACGGTGTTGGACTGTCTCGCCGAGTTGCGGGGCACGTATGACGCGGTGATCTGCGAGGGGGCCGGTTCGCCCGCCGAGATCAATCTGCGGCGGACCGACATCGTGAACATGGGCATCGCGCGCAATGCGCAACTGCCCGTGCTCGTGGTCGGCGACATCGACCGCGGCGGCGTCTTCGCCTCCTTCTTCGGGACCGTCGCGCTGCTCTCCCCCGAGGACCAGGCGTTCGTCGCCGGGTTCCTCGTGAACAAGTTCCGGGGCGATGTGTCGCTCCTGGAACCGGGGTTGGAGATGCTGCACGACCTCACCGGGCGGCGGACGTACGGCGTGCTGCCGTTCCGGCACGGGCTCGGGATCGACGAGGAGGACGGGCTGCGGATCTCGCTGCGCGGGACCGTCCGTGAGTCGAACACCGCGCCGCCGGTCGGCGAGGACGTGCTGCGGGTCGCGGTCTGCGCGATCCCGCTCATGTCCAACTTCACCGACGTCGACGCGCTGGCCGCCGAACCGGGCGTCGTGGTGCGGTTCGTGGACCGGCCGGAGGAGCTGGCCGACGCCGACCTCGTCGTGATCCCCGGGACCCGGGGGACGGTGAAGGCACTGGAGTGGCTGCGGGAGCGGGGACTTGCTGACGCCCTCGTCCGCAGAGCCGCGGAGGAACGGCCGATCCTCGGCGTCTGCGGCGGCTTCCAGCTCCTCGGCGAGCACATCGACGACGAGGTAGAGAGCCGGCGGGGCTCGGTCGACGGACTCGGAGTACTCCCCCTGCGCGTGCGCTTCGCTCGCGAGAAGACCCTCACCCGGCCCGTGGGCGAAGCCCTCGGCGAGCGGGTCGAGGGGTACGAGATCCATCACGGGGTCGCCCAACTGACCGGCGGAGAAGCCTTCTTGGACGGCTGCCGGGTCGGCCAGACCTGGGGCACGCACTGGCACGGCTCGCTGGAGTCGGACGGGTTCCGGCGGGCGTTCCTGCGCGAGGTGGCCGCCGCCGCGGGGCGCCGGTTCGTACCGGCCCCCGACACCTCGTTCGCCGCGCTGCGCGAGGAGCAGCTCGACCGGCTCGGCGACCTCATCGAACAGCACGCGGACACGGACGCGCTGTGGCGGCTCATCGAGTCCGGCGCGCCACAAGGACTGCCTTTCATTCCACCGGGAGCGCCCGCATGAGCACAGTGTTGTTGTTGTCGACCGCCGACACGGATCTGCTGGCGGCGCGTGCCTCCGGCGCCGGGTACCGGATCGGCAACCCGTCCCGCGTGGACGCCACCGAGGAACTGCCCGCGCTCATCGCGGACTCGGACATCGCCGTCGTACGACTGCTCGGCGGCAAGCGGGCCTGGGAGGACGGCCTCGCCGTGCTCAAGGCCTCGGGCATCCCGACCGTGCTGCTGAGCGGGGAGACCGTCCCGGACCCGGAGTTGATGGCCGAGTCGTCGGTACCGGCGGGTGTCGTCGCCGAGGCGCTCAGGTACCTCGTCGAGGGCGGGCCCGACAACCTCACCGAACTCGCCCGCTTCCTCTCCGACACGGTGCTGCTCACGGGCGAGGGTTTCGAAGCGCCACAGCAGATGCCCGAGTACGGCGTCCACGGCGAACCCGAACTCGACACGGTCCGCCCGACGGTCGCCGTGCTCTTCTACCGCGCCCACGAACTGAGCGGCAACACCGCCTTTGTGGACACCCTGTGCGAGGCGATCGAGGCGAAGGGCGCCAACGCCCTTGCCGTGTACTGCGGTTCACTGCGCGGCGCCGAATCAGGTGTCTACGAGCTCCTCGACGGAGCGGACGCCCTGATCACCACCGTCCTCGCGGCCGGCGGCACGCACGCCTCGGAGGCGTCCGCGGGCGGTGAGGAGGGGGCATGGGACGTCGAGGCGCTCGACATCCTCAACATCCCTGTCCTGCAAGGGCTTTGCCTCACCACCTCGCAGGCGGTGTGGGAGGCGTCCGACGCCGCCCTCTCCCCCATGGACGCGGCGATGCAGGTCGCGATCCCCGAGTTCGACGGACGCCTGATCACGGTCCCCTTCTCCTTCAAGGAGCAGGGCCCGGACGACGTCCCGGTCTACGTCGCCGACCCCGAGCGGGCCGCGCGGGTCGCCGGAATCGCCGTCAGGCACGCCAAGTTGAAGCACAAGCCGAACGCCGAGAAGAAGCTCGCGCTGGTCTTCACCGCCTATCCGACGAAGCACTCGCGGGTCGGCAACGCGGTCGGCCTGGACACGCCCGCCTCGGCGATCCGGGTGCTGGACGCGCTGCGGGACGCCGGGTACGGGGTCGACGGACACCCCGACAACGGGGACGAGTTGATCCACCGGCTCATCAACGCCGGTGGCCACGACGTCGAATGGCTCACCGAGGAGCAACTGGCCGCCGCGCCCGCACGCGTACCGCTCGCCGACTACCAGGCGTGGTTCGACAAGCTCGAACCGGCCCTCAGGCAGGGCATGTTGGACGCGTGGGGCGAGCCGCCGGGCAGCCTCTACGTCGACGGCGACGACATCGTGCTGGCGTCCCTCCAGTTCGGGAACGTCGTCGTGATGATCCAGCCGCCGCGCGGCTTCGGCGAGAACCCGATCGCGATCTACCACGACCCCGACATGCCGCCGTCGCACCACTACATGGCCGCGTACCGCTGGCTGGACAACAGCTTCGGCGCGGACGCGATCGTCCACATGGGCAAGCACGGCACCATGGAATGGCTGCCGGGCAAGGGACTCGGGCTCAGCAGCGGCTGCGCGCCCGACGCCGTACTCGGTGAACTCCCCCTGATCTACCCGTTCATCGTCAACGACCCCGGCGAGGGCACCCAGGCCAAGCGGCGCGGGCACGCCACGGTCGTCGACCACCTCGTCCCGCCGATGGCGCGTGCCGACACCTACGGCGACCTGGCGAAGCTGGAGCAACTCCTCGACGAGTACGCCCTGGTGTCCGACCTGGACCCGACGAAGGCACCGGCCGTGCGCGCGCAGATCTGGACGCTGGTGAAGGCGGCCGAGCTGCACCACGACCTGCATGTGGACGACCAGCCGGACGACGCGGCGTTCGACGAGTTCGTGATGCACATCGACGGCTATCTGTGCGAGATCAAGGACGTGCAGATCCGCGACGGGCTGCACATCCTCGGCGGCGGCCCGGTCGGCGAGGCCCGCGTGAACCTCGTGCTGGCGGTGCTGCGCGCCTCGCAGGTGTGGGGCGGACAGGCCAACGCGCTGCCCGGGCTGCGGGCCTCGCTGGCCGAGCATTTCGGGCTGGTCGAGAAGGAGTTGCTGGCCGAGCCGGGCGCTCCCCTGAAGGTGCCGGTGGAGCTGACGGACCTCGTCGAGGGACCGGCCCGTTCGGCCGCCGACGCGATCGATCTGCTGGAGCAGCTGTGCCGCCGGTTCGCGGAGGGCATGGAGGCCCAGGAGTGGGAGGTCACGGCCGTCCCGGCACTGGTCCGTGCCGTCATCGGCACCGAACTCCCGGCCGCCGTGGCGGTGTTGGAGTTCGCCTGCGACGAGGTGGTTCCCCGCCTCGCCCGCACCACGGACGAGATCGACCACATCCTCAAGGCGCTGGACGGCGGTTACGTCCCGGCGGGCCCGTCCGGTTCCCCGACCCGCGGTCTGGTCAACGTCCTGCCGACCGGCCGGAACTTCTACTCCGTCGACCCCAAGGCCATTCCGTCCAGGCTGAGTTGGGAGGTCGGCCAGTCGCTGGCGGACTCGCTCGTGCAGCGCTACGTCCAGGACAACGGCGAGTTCCCGAAGTCGGTCGGCCTCACGGTGTGGGGCACGTCGGCGATGCGCACCCAGGGCGACGACATCGCCGAGATCCTCGCACTGCTGGGCTGCCGTCCCGTCTGGGACGACGCCTCGCGCCGGGTGACCGGCTTCGAGATCGTGCCCGTCACGGAGTTGGGCCGGCCGCGCATCGACGTCACGGTCCGGATCTCCGGTTTCTTCCGGGACGCGTTCCCGCACGTCGTCGCACTCATCGACGACGCGGTGCGGGCGGTGGCCGAGTTGGAGGAGCCGCCCGAGTCCAACTACGTCCGCAAGCACGCCGACGAGGACACCGCCGAACACGGCGACCGCCGCCGCGCCACGGCCCGTATCTTCGGCTCCAAGCCGGGCGCGTACGGCGCCGGTCTGCTGCCGCTGATCGACGCCCGCAACTGGCGCAGCGACGCGGACCTCGCCGAGGTGTACGCGGTCTGGGGCGGCTACGCCTACGGTCGCGGCCTGGACGGACGGGCGGCGCGCGGGGACATGGAGACGGCGTTCCGGCGAATCGCCGTGGCGGCCAAGAACGTTGACACCCGCGAGCACGATCTCGTCGACGCCGACGACTACTTCCAGTACCACGGCGGCATGGTCGCGATGGTCCGCCACCTGACGGGCACGAGCCCCGAGGCGTACGTCGGCGACTCCGCCACCCCCGACCAGGTGAAGACGCGCACGCTGGGCGAGGAGACCCACCGCGTCTTCCGCGCCCGCGTGGTCAACCCCCGCTGGATGGCGGCGATGCGGCGGCACGGCTACAAGGGCGCCTTCGAGATGGCGGCGACCGTCGACTACCTCTTCGGCTACGACGCGACGGCCGGGGTCGTCGACGACTGGATGTACGAGAAGCTCAGCGCCGAGTACGTCTTCGACCCGGAGAACCGGGACTTCATGAAGAAGTCCAACCCCTGGGCGCTGCGCGGCATCACCGAACGGCTCCTCGAAGCCGCCGAGCGCGGTCTGTGGGCCGAGCCGGACGCGGACACGCTGGAGAGACTGCGGGCCACCTATCTGGAGCTCGAAGGCGACCTGGAGGGCGACGACCAGTGACAACTCCCTTTCCGTTCACGGCCGTTGTCGGCCAGGACGATCTGCGGCTCGCGCTGCTGCTGAACGCCGTGTCGCCGGCGGTCGGCGGGGTGCTGGTGCGCGGCGAGAAGGGCACCGCCAAGTCGACGGCCGTACGCGCCCTTTCGGCGCTGCTGCCGGAGGTCGCCGTCGTCCCCGGCTGCCGTTTCTCCTGCGACCCCGCCGCCCCCGACCCGGCCTGCCCGGACGGCCCGCACGAGACCGGACCGGGCGCCCAACGCCCGGCCCGCATGGTCGAGTTGCCGGTCGGTGCCTCCGAGGACCGGCTCGTCGGCGCCCTCGACATCGAGCGGGCACTCGCCGAGGGCGTCAAGGCCTTCGAGCCGGGCCTGCTGGCCGACGCGCACCGGGGGATCCTGTACGTCGACGAGGTCAACCTCCTCCACGACCACCTGGTCGACCTGCTGCTGGACGCGGCGGCGATGGGCGCGTCGTACGTCGAACGCGAGGGCGTCTCCGTCCGGCACGCCGCCCGCTTCCTGCTCGTCGGCACCATGAACCCCGAAGAGGGCGAACTGCGCCCGCAGTTGCTCGACCGCTTCGGGCTGACCGTCGAGGTCGCCGCCTCGCGGGAGCCCGACCAGCGCGTCGAGGTGGTGCGCCGCAGGCTGGCCTACGACGACGATCCGGCCGGTTTCACCGAGCGCTGGGCGGACGAGGAGTCCTCCGTACGGGCTCAAGTCATCGCCGCACGTGCCCTGTTGCCGTCCGTACGGCTGGGCGACGGGGCGCTGCGGCAGATCGCGGCGACCTGTGCCGCCTTCGAGGTGGACGGCATGCGCGCCGACATCGTGATGGCCCGTACGGCGACCGCGCTGGCCGCCTGGGCCGGACGGACCGACGTGCTCGCCGAGGACGTACGGCAGGCCGCGCTGCTCGCACTCCCGCACCGCAGGCGGCGAAACCCCTTCGACGCGCCGGGACTTGACGAGAACAAGCTCGACGACACGTTGGAGGAGTTCGCCGAGCAGGAGCAGGAGCAGGAGCAGACGCCCGGAGACGATGATCCGGGCCCGGACGGCCCGGATGACTCCGGTGGGGGTGGCGGGCAGCCGCCGGCCTCGGACTCCGACGGTCCTCAGGGCGGCGACACCGGTGCGCAGCCTGAAGCCGGCGAGGGCGGGCAGCCGCAGCCTTCCGGTTCCGGCGAGCAGCAGCCCGTGCGCGCTTCCGAGGCCTTCCGCACCAAGGCGTTGAGCGTGCCGGGCATCGGTGAGGGTGCCGCCGGGCGACGTTCGCGGGCACGGACCGAGCACGGGCGGACCACCGGCTCCCGGCGTCCTCAAGGGGCCCTCACCAAGCTGCACTTGGCGGCGACCGTGCAGGCGGCGGCGCCGCATCAGCTGGCGCGCGGTCGGGCCGGGCGTGGGCTCGTCGTGCGCCGGGACGATCTGCGGCAGGCGACGCGGGAGGGGCGTGAGGGCAACCTCGTGCTGTTCGTCGTGGACGCCTCCGGGTCGATGGCGGCCCGGCAGCGGATGAGCGCGGTGAAGGGCGCCGTACTGTCGCTGCTGCTCGACGCGTATCAGCGGCGGGACAAGGTGGGTCTGGTGACCTTCCGGGGTTCGTCGGCGGATGTCTCCCTGCCGCCGACCTCGTCCGTGGACGCCGCCGCCGTACGGCTGGAGTCGTTGCCGACCGGCGGGCGGACACCGCTCGCGGCCGGGCTGCTGAAGGCGCGGGACGTGCTGCGGGTGGAGCGGTTGCGGGATCCCGCGCGGCGGGCGCTGGTGGTCGTGGTGACCGACGGGCGGGCAACAGGTGGGCCCGAGCCGGTCGCGCTGGCCGGGCGGGCGGCGCGGTTGTTCGCGGCCGACGGGGTCGCCTCCGTGGTCGTGGACTGCGAGTCGGGGCCCGTACGGCTGGGCCTGGCACGGCAGTTGGCCGGGGAGCTGGACGGTACGGCGGTGACGCTCGACGAGTTGCGGGCCGACTCGATCGCCGGGCTGGTCAAGGACGTACAGAGGAGGGCCGCGTAATGCCTCAGGGGCAGCCAAGTGTCGTACCGGACGACGGTTTGACGACCCGTCAGCGGCGTAACCGGCCGTTGGTGATCGTGCACACGGGCATCGGCAAGGGTAAGTCCACCGCCGCCTTCGGGCTCGCCCTGCGCGCCTGGAACCAGGGGTGGCCGATCGGGGTGTTCCAGTTCGTCAAGTCGGCGAAGTGGAAGGTCGGCGAGGAGAACGCCCTCCGGGTACTGGGGGCTTCCGGCGAGGGCGGGTCCGTCGACTGGCACAAGATGGGCGAGGGCTGGTCCTGGGTCCAGCGCGACTCCCAGATGGACAACGAGGAGAAGGCCCGCGAGGGCTGGGAGCAGGTCAAGCGGGACCTCGCCGCCGAGACGTACCAGCTGTACGTGCTCGACGAGTTCGCGTACCCGATGCACTGGGGCTGGGTCGACACGGACGAGGTCGTCGACGTGCTGCGGAACCGGCCCGGGACCCAGCATGTCGTGATCACCGGGCGGAACGCGCCCGAGAAGCTCGTCGACCTCGCCGATCTCGTGACCGACATGTCGAAGGTCAAGCACCCGATGGACGCCGGTCAGAAGGGCCAGCGGGGTATCGAGTGGTGATGTCTTCCGTCCCTCGGCTGGTCATTGCCGCGCCCTCCTCTGGCAGCGGCAAGACCACCGTCGCCACGGGGCTGATGGCCGCGTTCGCCGCGCGGGGGCTCGCCGTGTCCCCGCACAAGGTCGGGCCGGACTACATCGACCCCGGGTACCACGCGCTCGCCACCGGGCGGGTGGGGCGGAACCTCGACGCGTACCTGTGCGGGCCGGAGTTGATCGGTCCGCTGTTCGCGCACGGGGCGCGCGGGTGTGAACTCGCCGTCGTCGAGGGTGTGATGGGGATGTACGACGGGGCCGCGGGCGAAGGGGAGTTGGCGTCCACGGCCCATGTCGCGAAGCTGCTGCGGGCACCGGTCGTGCTGGTCGTCGACGCGTCCTCGCAGTCCCGGTCCGTCGCCGCGCTGGTGCACGGGTTCGCGTCCTGGGATCCGGAGGTGCGGGTCGGGGGCGTGATCCTCAACAAGGTGGCGTCGGACCGGCACGAGGCGCTGCTGCGGGAGGCGTTGGACGCGGCCGGGGTGCCGGTGCTGGGTGTGCTGCGGCGGGCGCCGCAGGTGGATACGCCGTCCCGGCATCTGGGGTTGGTGCCGGTTGCCGAGCGGCGGGCTGCGGCGGTGGAGGCTGTCGCGGCGATGGGGGCGCAGGTGTCCGCGGGGTGTGATCTTGAGGGGTTGATGGCGCTGGCGCGTAGCGCCGGTGCGTTGTCGTGTGCGGCTTGGGATGCGGCTGAGGCCCTGGTTTCTTCGCCCCCGCCGCCCCTGCCCTCCCCCACTCTCGGCTTCGCTCGAGCGGGGGGACCCCCATCGTCCCCGGGGGCTGCGCCCCCAGACCCCCATCGGCCTGAACGGCCTCGTCCTCAAACGCCGGACGGGCTGAAAATTGCCGTTGCCGGAGGCCCCGCCTTCACCTTCTCCTACGCCGAGGACACCGAACTGCTCACCGCAGCCGGTGCCGAAGTCGTCGTGTTCGACCCCCTCCGTGATGAACAACTCCCGGACGGGACACGCGGGTTGGTCATCGGGGGCGGGTTCCCCGAGGTGTACGCCGCCGAGTTGTCGGCGAACGAGCCGTTGCGCAAGGCCGTCGGCGCGCTCGCGGAGAGCGGGGCTCCCGTGGCCGCCGAGTGTGCCGGACTGCTGTATCTGTGCCGGGAGTTGGACGGTCGGCCGATGTGCGGGGTGCTGGACGCCTCCGCGCGGATGAGCGAACGGCTGACCCTGGGGTATCGGGACGCCGTCGCGCTGAGCGACAGTGTGCTGGCCGTGGCCGGGACGCGGATGCGCGGGCACGAGTTCCACCGGACCGTCGTGGAGCCCGGCTCGGGGGCGGCTCCCGCCTGGGGGGTGCGCGCCCCTGACCGGCGGGTCGAAGGTTTCGTACAACAGGGTGTGCACGCGAGTTATCTGCACACGCACTGGGCGGCCGAGCCCGGTGTGGCCCGTCGGTTCGTGGAGAGGTGCCGGACGTCATGAGCAGCAGCAGGTTGATCGGAGTCGGGGTGGGTCCCGGCGATCCGGAGCTGGTGACCGTCAAGGGCGTCAACGCTCTGCGCGCCGCCGATGTCGTCGTCGTACCTGTAATGGATACGGGTGAGCGGGGACGGGCGGAGGCGACCGTGCTGCACTACGTGCCGCAGGAGAAGGTGCTCCGGGTCGTGTTCGCGCTCAACGAGCGGACCGACCGGGCCCGGCGCGAGGCCGCCTGGGATGCGGCGGGGGCGAAAGTCGCCGAGCTGCTCGCCGCGCACGACGTCGTCGCGTTCGCGACCATCGGGGACCCGAACGTCTACTCCACCTTCACCTATCTCGCCCTGACCATCGGGGAGTTGGTGCCGGGAGTCGTGGTCGAGACCGTGCCCGGTATCACCGCGATGCAGGATCTCGCCGCGCGTTCCGGGGCCGTACTCACGGAAGGGACCGAGCCGTTGACGCTCGTTCCCGTGACCGCCGGGTCCGCCGTGCTCAAGGACGCGCTGGCCGGGCCGGGGACGGTCGTGGCGTACAAGTTCGGGCGGCAGGCGGCGGAGGTCGCCGAGGCGTTGCGGGAGACCGGGCGGATCGAGGACGCGGTGTGGGGGTCGGCGCTCGGGCTGGACGGGGAGTCGATCCGGCCGGCCGCCGAGCTGGACGGGGAGCCGTTGCCGTATCTGTCGACGCTCATCGCCCCGGCGCGGCGCGAGGGCGGGCGGGGCGGGAAGTTGTGACCGGACGTGGAGGA
>NZ_JAEQAZ010000246.1 GCF_016654115.1 Streptomyces sp. MBT53 | reverse complement strand
CGCAGACACCGGGGTCGGGGGCGGGGCCGGGGCCGGGGACCGCATCGGCACCGGCCGACACGGATGCCGCCGACGGCAGTTCACCGGACCGGAGCACCAGCACTACCACCGCCACCGGATCCGGAGGGTCCACCACCCCTCGCCGCTCCCAGGCCTACGCCATCCTCACCATCCCCCGCCTCCACCTCCGCGTCCCGATCGCGGAAGGCGTCAGCAAGCGGAACGTGCTGAACAAGGGGTACGTCGGCCACTACCCCGGCACCCAACAGCCGGGCCAGGAAGGGAACTTCGCGCTCGCCGGGCATCGCAACACGCACGGCGAACCCTTCCGGTATCTCCCGCGGCTGCGGCTCAAGGACACCGTCCAGGTCGAGACCGGCACGGCCGTCTACACCTACACGGTCGACAAGATCCTGCCGCAGACCTCCGCCGCCGACTCCGGCGTCATCCGGCCGATCCCGCGCTCGACCGTCAAACCGTCCTACGGCTACAGCACGCCCGGCCACTACATCACCCTCACCACCTGCACCCCGGAGTTCACCTCCCGGTACCGCATGGCGGTGTGGGGCACGCTCACGTCCACGCGACCGCGCGCGTGACACCGGGGGGCCGTGACAGCGAGGGTCCGTGACACTGGGGGTCCGTGAACCCGAATCCGGTCAGTCGGCAAGTACTGGGTGAACGCCGTCCCTTTCCTCCGACGACACGGACCGTCCATGACCGATTCCGATGCACTGTGCCGTTCTTCTCCAAGAAGTGACCCGAGAAGTGATCCAAGAGGTGACCCCGGACAGGCCGACGCCGTACTCGTGGCCGCCTCGCTCGACGAACCCGAGCGTTTCGCCGTGCTGTTCGACCGGCACGCGCCCACCATCCACCAGTACGTCGCCCGGCGCCTCGGCCGGGACGCGGCCGACGACGTCACCGCCGAGACCTTTCTGACGGCCTTCCGGATCAGGGCCCGTTACGACAGCGGGCGGGCCGGTGTCCGCCCCTGGCTGCACGGCATCGCGGCCAAGCTGATCAGCCGGCACCGCCGTGAGGAGGTCAGGGCGCTGAAGCTGCTGGCCCGTACCGGTCACGACCCGGTGGCCGAGACCTGGACCGACTCCGCCGACGACCGGGTCACCGCGCAGGCCGCCTCCCGGCCGCTGGCCAAGGCGCTGGCCGCGCTCTCGGAGGGGGACCGGCACGCGCTGCTGCTGTTCGCCTGGGCGGACTTCACCTATCAGGAGATCGCCGAGGCCCTCGACATCCCGGTCGGCACCGTCCGCTCCCGGCTCAACCGGGCCCGCCGGAAACTCCGCGCGACGACAGCCCCGTACAGCCCACTCGATCCGCACGCACCGGAAGGTGATCCCGCATGAACGAGCCCGCCGACGCACGTGCCCTGCGTGTCGACATCCCCCTGCGCGCGGACGTGCCGTTGCCCGACAGTGACCGTCTCGCGCCCCAACGGGCCCTGCTCGCCGAGGCGTTCCGGCAGGAGGCGGTCGGCGCCGAACGGCCCGCCCCGGTTCCGCTGCCCCGCCGCAGGTTCGTCCTGATGACCGCCGCGGCGGCCACGGGGCTCGTCGTCACGGGTGGGATCGTGGCGGCACTCTCCGACGACGACGCCGCGGGTACCGCCCGCGCCACCACCACTACTCCCGCAGGGCGTCGGCTGCTCTCCGCGCAGGCCTCCGCGGACACCCTCGAACTGGCCGCCGCCACCGTGGAGAAGCTCGGCACGACCGAGCCCGGCCCGAAGCAGTGGGTCTACGAGAAGAGCACCTCGTTCGACCAGGGGAAGCCCCAGAGCAGCGAGCAGTGGACCCGTTGGGACGGCACGGGCGCCGCCCAACTGCCCGGCGTCCCGGGCGCGGGGGACATGTCGAACTTCGATCCGGACAGACTCCAGGTCCGGTACTTCCCCAACCAGGAGGAGAAGTGGAAGAGGGAGGGCTACGACGACCGGTCCCAGCGCCAGTTCTACCGCTTCCTGGCGACACTCCCGAGCGATCCCGACCGCATGATGGCCGCCATCCGCAAGGAGCACGCCATTGGTGACATCAAGGGTGAGACCACGGCACAGCGCGACTGGCGGGAGATCGACGTCCTCTACCGTTCCGTGCTGATCCCGCCGAACGCGCAGGCCGGACTGTTCCGGGCGCTCGCGAGGATTCCCGGGGCCCGGGTGGAGAAGGGGATCGAGGACCCCCTCGGGCGGGCGGCGATCGGGGTGACCGTGACGTACGCCAAGGCCACCGTCTCGGGCTGGCAGGGCAAGCAGGAACTGTTCTTCGACCCGAGGACGTATGTCTTCCTGGGGGAGGTCAGGCACGCCGCGCCGGTCGAGATTCCCCAGTGGGCCAAGGACGCCCAGGGCCCGTACGCGTCGGCCTCGCCCGCGCCCGGCACGGATCCCGACGCGATGATCACGGCCCGGGCCGCGTGGGGTGTCGTGGACAAGCCGGGGGAGCGGCCCTGAGGAGCGGGGGGAGCGGCCCTGAGGAGCGGGGCCGGTCAGGACTGCGCCCGCTCCCGCAGCACCACCACACTCACCGCCGCCAGTACCGCGAGGGCCGCCGACACCACCATCGCGATGTCCGCGCCGCGGGCGAGACCGCTGCCCGCCGATGTGGCGATCGCGATCGTCAGCGCAACGCCCGCGCACGAGCCGATGTAGCGGAAGGTCTGCTGTGCGCCGGAGCCCATCGCGGCCCGGGCGGCCGGTACGGACTCCACGGACAGCAGCGGCAGCGCGGCGTTCAGCAGGCCGCTGCCCACCCCGGCGATCACCAGTCCCGGCAGCAGTCGGGTCCAGGAACCGGAGTCGAGCGCGCCGAGCATGGTCAGGACGCCGGCCGCGTGGAGCAGGAATCCCAGGGCGAGTTGGTGCCGGGAGGAGACGCGGCCGGCGAGGCGGCGGGCCTGGAGGGCGACCGTGAAGGACAGGCCCGACCAGAGGAGGAACAGCCAGGCCGTGTCGATCGCGGACAGTCCCAGCGTCTGCTGCAGCAGCGCCGGCAGGAAGCTGAACAGGCCGATCACCGCGAAGCCCGTGAACAGGCCGCCCGCCGAGGAGGCCAGGAACGGGCGGTGACGCAGCAGGCTCAGGTCGATCATCGGGGTCGTACCCCGGCGCTCGACGAGGGCGAAGACGCCGACGAGCAGTACGGCCGCCAGCAGGAGCAGGCCGACCGGGGCGCGCAGCCAGCCGTCGCGGCCGAGGGTGAGTGCGGCCACGAGGGCGACCAGGGCCAGGCCGAAGGTGATCGCTCCGGCCAGGTCGGGGCGTCCGCCTCGGGGCGCGCGGGACTCGGAGAGGCTACGGACGCCCAGCGCGGCCACGACTAGGGCGGCGGCGCCGAGGACGACGTAGGCGAGGCGCCAGTCGGGCATCGCGCCCGTCACCAGGGGGCCGACCGCTATGCCGCCGCTGACGAACGCGCCCCACACGCCGGTCGCGTGCAGTCGGCCGCGCGGGGTCGGGAAGGCGTGCACGATCAGGCCCAGGCTGCTGGCCAGCAGTGCCGCGCTGGAGGCGCCCTGCGCGATGCGGGTCAGGGTGAACAGCAGGGTCGAGGAGGTGAGCGCGGAGAGCGCGGTGGTGATGCCCAGCGCGAAGGTGCCGGCGAGGAAGATCCGGCGGCGGCCGTAGTCGTCGGCGAGGCTGCCGGCGACCAGGAGCAGCGCGGCGAGGCCGAGCGGGGTGCCGTTCAGCAGCCAGGCCTGGGCGGAGAGGGGGGTGTGCAGGGCGGCGGCGATGTCGGGGAGCGTGACCATCGGCGCGGTGTACGTCATCAGCGCTACGGCGGTGGCCGCGCTGGTCAGGGCGAGGGTGGCGCGAGGGCGGGGCGCGTCGGCCTCGGTGACCTCGGGCTTTTCGGAAACCGGAGCGGAAACCGGAGCGGAAACCCGGGAGAGGGTTCGTTCACTGAACCTAGTCATGGGGAGTACCGTAGCACTGTGGGTTCGTTCATTGAACCTTGAGTCGGAAAATGGCTAAGGTGGTCGGCATGGCACTGGGCAAGGACTACGCGACGCAGGAGTGCTCGATCGCCCGGGCACTGGAGGTGGTCGGCGAGCGCTGGACGCTGCTCGTCATCCGCGACGCCCTCTACGGCGTACGGCGCTACAACGACTTCCTCGTCCACCTCGGCATCCCGCGCGCGGTCCTCGCCGCCCGCCTCCAGGCGCTCACCGCCGAGGGCATCCTCGAAAAGCGCCGCTACCAGGAGTCGCCGCCGCGCGACGAGTACGTCCCCACGGACCGCGCGCTCGCCCTCTGGCCGACGCTGCGCTCACTCGGCCGCTGGGGCCGCGAGCAGTTCGACGAACCCCAGCTGCGCTATTTCCGGCACGCCGACTGCGGCACCGAACTCGGCCTGTACGGCGAGTGCCCGCGCTGCGCGGTCGTCGTCCCCGTCCCCGACGTCCTCGTGGACCCGGGCCCCGGACTCGACCCGAACCCGGCGGACCCGATCAGCCGCGCCCTCCTCAAGCCGCGCCGACTGCTCCAGCCGTTCGAGTCCGATCAGGTATAACGGACGGTACGAGAACGGCAGTTGAGGGGAGGGGGCAGTCGATGGTCCGCGATCGCGCCGCCGTACTGCTCCTCGTGCTGCTGCTCCCGCTGGTGCTGGCCGACACCGGCAGCCTCCCGGCCGCCGTCGCGCTCGCCGCGACCGGCACCGCCCTCGCCGTCTGCGCCCTCCTCCCCGCGCGCAGCGCGCCCGCCGTGCCTCCCACCCGGGTCCGTACGGCCATCCGCGACCGGGCCCGCCGTACGGCATTCCTGCCCCAGCGCGACCCCGACGCCTCGGGCCGCCCCCGCCCCCGAGCACCCGGCACCACCCTCCGGACGACCACCGCGTAACGCGTTCCCGCGCGGGTCGTCACTTCGCCATGCCCCACTCCGGCACGACGAGACCCACGGAGGGCTCACCCATGTCCGTACTCACCCATGTCGTCGGCCAACTCGCCGACCTGCTCCACCCGTTGTGCGGCCCGTCCGCGGTCGCCGCCGCGATCGTCCTGTTCACCGCGCTCGTACGACTCCTCGTCCATCCGCTCTCCCGGGCCGCCGCGCGCGGACAGCGGGCGCGGGCCCAACTCCAGCCGCAGGTCGCCGAGTTGCGGAAGCGGTACGCGAAGCAGCCGGAGAAACTGCAGAAGGCCGTACTGGAGTTGCACGCCGACGCCAAGGTGTCACCGCTGTCCGGGCTGCTGCCGACCCTGCTGCAACTCCCGGCGTTCTTCCTGCTGTACCGGCTCTTCTCCGGCGGAGGCGACGAGCTGCTCACCCACCGGCTGTTCGCCGCGCCGCTCGGCGGACGGTGGGCCGACGCGCTCGCCGGGGGCGGGGTGTTCGGGCCGGCCGGGCTCGTCTACGTCGGCCTGTTCCTCGTCGTCGCCGTGGTCGCCGGCTTCAGCTACGTCCGTGCCCGGCGGACGGCCGTCGACGCCGGCGCGGTCGGCCGCGTGCTGCCCTTCATGTCCTTCTTCACCCTCGTCACCGTGGCCGTGGTGCCGCTCGCCGTCGCCCTGTACGTGGTGACCAGCGCGGCCTGGAGCGCCGCCGAACGGGCCCTGCTCTACAGCTGAGCGGCGCGGTGCCGGTCCAGTCCGTGAACCGGGTATTGCGGACTGGACTGTGAGCTTGGAGGATCGACCAGTCATCCGATGGCTGCACCCATCGGTCGACGGCGCCCGCACGATCGATGGAGATGGTGAAGATGAAGCTGCTGCGAGTCGGTACGGCGGGGGCGGAGCGGCCCGCGCTGCTCGACGCCGAGGGGACCCTGCGGGACCTGTCCGGCATCGTCCCGGACATCGACGGACCGCTGCTCGCCGACAGCGCCGCGCTCGGCCGGATCCGCGCGGCGGCCGACGCGGGCTCGCTGCCCGCGCTGGACGCCGACGGGCTGCGGGTCGGGCCGCCGCTGGCACGGATCGGCAAGGTCGTGTGCATCGGGCTGAACTACCACGACCACGCCCGCGAGACCGGCGCCGAGCCGCCCGCCGAGCCGGTCGTCTTCTTCAAGGCGGCGGACACGGTCGTCGGGCCCTACGACACCGTGCTCGTCCCGCGCAAGTCGGTGAAGACCGACTGGGAGGTCGAACTCGCCGTCGTCATCGGCCGTACGGCCCGCTACCTGGACTCCCACGAGGAGGCGCTCGCGCATGTCGCGGGGTACGCGGTCGCGCACGACGTGTCCGAGCGGGAGTTCCAGATCGAGCGGGGCGGTACCTGGGACAAGGGCAAGAACTGCGAGACGTTCAACCCGCTGGGCCCGTGGCTGGTGACCTCCGACGAGGTGCCGGACCCCCAGGCGCTCTCGCTGAAGCTGTGGGTCAACGGCGAGCTGAAGCAGGACGGGACGACCGCCGAGCAGATCTTCCCGGTCGCCGAAGTGGTGCGCTACGTAAGCCAGTTCATGACCCTGTACCCCGGTGATGTCATCAACACCGGTACGCCGGCGGGGGTCGCGCTCGGGCAGCCCGAACCGAAGCCGTTCCTGCGGGCCGGGGACGTCGTGGAGCTGGAGATCTCCGGACTCGGGCGGCAGCGGCAGGAGTTGAAGGACGCCTGACGAACAACGGGTAACCAATGTGATGTGAATCACCGGAACGCCCGTCGCCTGTAGGACAGTTCCGGGTATGACGTACACCCCCACGGCCGCCGGTCCGGCGCGCGAGACGGCACCGGACCCGCGGCCCGCCCCTGCGGCGCGGCCACCGCTGCGGCCCGACATCCAGGGGCTGCGCGGCCTCGCCGTCACGCTCGTCGTGCTGGCGCACTCCGGAGTCCGGCACGTCGCCGGCGGCTATGTCGGGGTCGACGTCTTCTTCGTGATCTCCGGATTCCTCATCACCTCGGGCCTGTTGCGCGAGACGGCGCGCACCGGCTCGCTCTCCCCGCGGCGCTTCTACGCCCGCCGTGCGGTACGCATCCTCCCGCTGGCGACCCTGGTGTCGCTGGCCACCATCCTGGGCTGCCGGCTCTTCGCCTCGAAGATCCGCTACGCCGAGTTCATGCACGACGCGGCGGCGGGCGCGCTGTACTTCGTGAACGTCGACCTCGCGCGGTCCGGCACCGACTACCTGCGCGAGGGCGGCTCGCCCTCGCCCTTCCAGCACCTGTGGTCGCTGTCCGTGGAGGAGCAGTTCTACCTCCTGTGGCCCGTACTCCTGCTGGTCAGCTGGAAGTTGATACGACGTCCGGGGCTGCGGGTGTTGCCGCTCGGCGTGTTGTGCGTGGTGTCGTACGTCCTGGGTGTCCGGACGATCGAAGTCTCGCCGTCCTGGGCGTACTTCGGTCCGCACACGCGGCTGTGGGAACTGGGCGTCGGAGCCCTGCTGGCCTTCGCCGCCGGGTCACTTGACCGCCTCCCGCGCCAACTGACCGCAGCTGGTGTGTGGTTCGGGCTGGCCGGCATAGCCGCGGCGGCGACGCTGTACGACGCCGACACCCCCTTCCCCGGCCACTTCGCGCTGCTGCCGGTGCTCGGCGCCGCCCTGGTGATAGCGGGCGGCTGCCGCGCCGACGCCCCGTCCGCAGCCTCCCGGCTGGTCGGGGTACGCCCCCTGGCCCGGCTGGGCGACCTCTCCTACGGCTGGTACCTCTGGCACTGGCCGCTACTGGTGATCGGCCCCATGGCCCTGGAACGGACGGCCGGGCCCCGGACCAACCTCGCGCTGTGCGCGGTGGCCCTGGCGCTGGCCTGGGTGAGCCTGCGGCTGGTGGAGAACCCGATCCGGTTCAGCGCCGCGCTGCGTCAACGGCCCACGGTGGCCGTGGGGTTGGGCCTCGCTCTGTCCGCGACGGTCGTGTCCGTCGCCGTCGTCTCGACGTCCTTCCCGCCGTCGATCGGCTCCACCGCCCGCGTGCCCGGGCTGGCCGAGACCCTGACGAAGGCCTCCGACCCCCAGGCCCGGCTCGCCGACCTCCTCACCTCACCCGCGACCGCGCTGCCGAGCAACCTGTCACCCGAACTCACCGCCATCAAGGCGAAGCGCTCGGCCGTCTACCTCGACAGCTGCCACCTCAACTACGTCGTCACCCGCTCGCCCGCCTGTGTCTACGGTGATCCTTCGTCCTCGAAGGTCGTCGTCCTCTACGGCGACTCCCACGCCGCCCAGTGGTTCCCGGCGCTGGAGAAGCTGAGCCGTCAATACGGCTGGAAACTCGTGTCGTTGACGAAGTCGTCCTGCAAGACGGCCGACATCACGATCATCAACAACCACGGCCCGTACACCTCGTGCGACACCTGGCGGAAGGACGCGCTGGACCGGATCGCCGACCTGCACCCGATGCTGGTCGTGGCCTCCTCCTCCGAGGTGGCCGCGCCGTACAAGCCGATGCAGGACCCGCAGGCCGAGTGGACGGCGGGCTACGCACGCGTCTACGACCGCCTGACCCGGGCCGCGGACCATGTGGCCGTCCTGCTCGACACCCCCTGGCCGCAGGGCGACCCCGTCGAATGCGCGTCGACGCATCCACTGCGGCTGGAGAAGTGCGAGCAGGACCAGAGCGACGCGACCAAGAACCGCACCCTCCGCGAGGCCAACCGCCAGGGCGCCCTCAGCGCCGGCGCCACGGTGATCGACCCCAAGCCCTGGCTGTGCCCCTCGTCGGGCGCCTGCCCCGTGGCCGTCGGCGACACCTTCGTCTACCGCGACGAGAGCCACATGGCGGAGACTTATGCGGAGGCGCTGACTCCGGTGCTGGACCAGGAACTGCGGAAGCTGGGGATGTGAGGGCCGGTGCGTCAGCGGCACGAGTTCAAGGACGCGTAGGCTGGTCAGGAGAAGGAGGGCACCATGGCCGTTGCGCAGACCGAAGTAACACTGGAGGAGTTCGAAGCGCTCGATGCCGCGGCGCCGGAGAGCCTCCACGTCGAGCTGATCAACGGGAGGGTGATCGTGACTCCGGCTCCGGACGGTGACCACGACGAGAACGTCATGTCCGTCGGAGACCAGGTGCGGGCGCATGATCCAGGGCTGCGCATGTACCAGGAGCGAGGGCTGGCCATTCCCGCCTATCGCGCCGGGCGCGCTCGGGTCGTTGGTGCGGTCGCCCCGCTCGGGAACTTCCGGGGGCAGCCGTCCTGGGCGGATGCCTCGGCCGTCCTGATGGTCGTAGAGGTGACGTCGGGTAGCGAGAAGGACGCGGACGCGGACCGCGTCGAGAAGCGTGACGCCTACGCCCAGGCCGCCCTGCCGGTGTATCTGCTCGTCGACCGGCACCGTGGCGAGGTGGTCGTGCACTGGGAGCCCGAAGGCGGTCGATACCAGCACTCGCAGAAGGCGGTTTTCGGCGCGAAGCTCGGGCTGCCCGAGCCCTTCGGGTTCGACCTGGACACGTCTGACCTGGCGTAGGTCCACCCAGCCGGACGGACACGCGATCCTCGGCCGAGTGCTAGGTCGCTGCGACGAGCGGGACGGCGTTGCGGGCGGCGTTGCTGCCGCCCAACCAGACCGCGCCGTAGCCGAGTTGCTCCAGCTCGGCCGAGGCTTCGGCCAACTCGCCCCGCCGGGACGGATCTTCGGAGCGCAGCGCCACGCTCCAGATGCCGTACCGGCCGACTGTCTCCTTCAGGGCACTGCTCATCGGTCCCGTTCCCTCCGGTGTCGGATGTACTGGACGTGCTGGACAGTCCCAACCGGAGGGAACCCGGGGCTAATTCCGTTCCTCGTCCTTCGTGTCGTCGTCCAGGAACTGCTCCAGCGCCGCCACCACGAACCGGTGGTCCTGCAGTTGCGGCAGGCCGCTCACCGTCACCGTGCCGATGACGCCGACGCCCTCGACCCTGATCGGGAACGAGCCGCCGTGGGCCGCGTACTCGTCGGGGTCGAGGCGGGAGGAGTCCTCGAAGGTGCTGCCCTTGGCGCGGAAGCGGGTGCCGACCAGGTAGGACGCGGCGCCGAAGCGCTCGACGACCCTGCGCTTGCGGTCGATCCACGCGTCGTTGTCGGGGGTCGAGCCCGGCAGCGCGGCGTGGAAGAGCTGCTGGCCGGCGCGGCGGATGTCGATGGCGACCGGGGCCTGGCTCT
Source organism: Streptomyces sp. MBT53 (assembly GCF_016654115.1). Classification (GTDB taxonomy): domain Bacteria; phylum Actinomycetota; class Actinomycetes; order Streptomycetales; family Streptomycetaceae; genus Streptomyces. The sequence continues at coordinate 2,447 of NZ_JAEQAZ010000246.1, read as the reverse complement.
CCTGGGCGAGTTCCACGAGGAGGGAGCCGAGCCGCCAGGCGTCGTCGTGGGTGAAGTGCTGGAACACCAACCGGCGTTCCTGCGCTTCGAGTTCCTCCACCGTCGGGGTGATCTCGGGGGCGATCCGCTGGGTGATCGCGGGCTTGTGCTGGGTCACAGGGTCACCGTCACTCCGTCGCGGGCGCTGCGGCGCGCGGCTTCCAGTACGTCGAGGGCGGCAGCCGCCTCCAGGGCGGTCACCGGGTTGGGGGCGCCGTCGCGGAGGGCGGCGGCGACGGCCGCGTAGTACGCGGGGTAGTCACCGGGGAGGGTGGGTTCGGGGCGGCCACCGCCGGTCAGCGGGGATTCGCCGGAGCCGACACGGCCGTAGAGCGACTCGGGTTCCTCGCCCCAGCCGGCCACTGCGCCCGGGCGCCTGCCGTCCCGCAGGTCCGCCTCCTGGGGGTCGAGGCCGTACTTGACGTAACCCGCCTTGGAGCCCAACACGCGGAAGCGCGGGCCGAGTTGGGCGGTGGTCGCGGAGACGTAGAGATGCGAGCGGACGCCGTTCGCGTGGGTCAGCGCGATGAACGTGTCGTCGTCCGTCTCCGCGCCCGGCCGGCGGATGTCCGACTCGGCGTACACGGAGGTCACGGGCCCGAAGAGGGTCAGCGCCTGGTCGACGACATGGCTGCCGAGGTCGTAGAGCAGACCTCCGATCTCTGCCGGGTCGCCGGACTCGCGCCAGCCGCCCTTGGGCTGCGGGCGCCAGCGCTCGAAACGGGACTCGAAGCGCCATACGTCGCCCAGCTCGCCCTCGGCCAGCAGCTTGCGCAGGGTCAGGAAGTCGTTGTCCCAGCGGCGGTTCTGGAAGACGGAGAGGAGCAGACCGTGCTGCTCGGCGAGGGCCGCCAGCTCGCGGGCCTCGGCCGCCGTGCCGGCGATCGGCTTGTCCACGACGACCGGCAGGCCGGCCTTCAGGGCCGCCGTCGCGAGCGCCACGTGCGTCTTGTTCGGCGACGCGATGACGATCAGGTCCAACTCGGCGGCGCGGTCCAGGAGTTCGTCCGGCGACGCGGCGATGCGGACGTCGGGGAACTCGGCGCGGGCCTGGTCCTGGCGCTCCGGGTTCGAGGTGACGACCGTGTCGAGGGCGAGGCCCTCGGTGGCGGCGATCAGCGGGGCGTGGAAGACGGAGCCCGCGAGGCCGTAGCCGACGAGGCCGACGCGGAGGGGTGTGCGAGTGGTGCGTCCAGTCATGCCCTCCACTTTCGCAACGCTGTTGCCAAAGTGCAAGTGGTGGGGAGAATGGGGGAGTGAACAGTGCGCGGAGCGGGAGTGGAACCGGATCGACGGGCGGACCGGGTGCGGTGGGTGCGGTGGGTGCGAATCTGCTTGCCGTGCGCAGTCACAACACCGCGCTGGTGCTCGATCTGCTGCGGACCGCCGGGCCGGACGGGATCAGCCGTCTCGAACTCGCCGATCGCACCGGGCTCACCCCCCAGGCCGTCAGCAAGATCACGGCCCGGCTGCGCGAGCCCGGCCTGGTCACGGAGGCCGGGCGCCGCGCCTCCACGGGCGGCAAACCGCGCACGGTCCTGCGCCTGGTACCGGAGGCCGGCCACGCGGTCGGTGTGCATCTGGACCGGGACGAACTGCGGGTCGTCCTCGTCGATCTCACCGGGACGGTGGTCGGGGAGCGGAGCGCTCCGCTGGACCTGGGGGCGGGTGCCGCGGTGGTCGTGGAGGCGGTGGCCCGGGAGGTCGAGGGGGTGGTGGGCGTTGCCGTGGGCCAGTTGCTCGGTGTGGGTGTGGCCCTGCCCGGTCCCCTCGATCACATCCACGGTGTGCTGCATCGCGTCACCGGGTTTCCCGAGTGGGACGGGTTTCCGCTGCGGGACGCGCTCGGGGCGCGGCTCGGGGTGCCGGTCGTCGTCGACAAGGACACGAACGCCGCCGCGCTCGGACTGGCCGTCGGCGGGGAGGGCGGGGCCTTCGCCTATCTGCATCTCGGTACGGGGCTCGGCGCCGGGCTGGTGATCGGCGGGGGTGTGCACCGGGGGGCGCGGACCGGGGCCGGGGAGTTCGGGCACCAGGTCATCCAGCTGGACGGGCCGCCCTGCGACTGCGGGAACCGGGGCTGTATCGAGGCCCTGTGCCTGGCCGCCGTAGGGCGCGGGGATGTGGGGGAGGCGGCGCGGGTGCTGGGCGCGGGTGCCGCGAACCTCGTGGGGCTGCTCGACATCGACCTCGTGCTGCTGGGCGGCCGTACCGTCACCGCCGACCCGGAGCCCTTCGTGCGCGGAGTCGCCGCCGTCCTCGGCGAACGCGCCCGGCGCGAGGGCGGCGCGGGCGAGGCCGCCGTACCGGTACGGGTCGCCTCCGGCGGAGCGCGGGGCGTGGCGGAGGGGGCGGCGCAGTTGCTGCTCGGACCGTTGTTCGGGCGGGCGGACGGGTAGGCCGTGGGG
>NZ_JAEQAZ010000245.1 GCF_016654115.1 Streptomyces sp. MBT53 | reverse complement strand
CGTTTCGAGGGCCGCCTGCGCCGCGATCATGCGGGGGAGCGGGGCCGCCCCCGGCTGCGGGGTGTACGTCCCGGGGACGGTGGTCGTCGTCATGAGCGCAGCTCCTTGCCGGTCAGCTCCAGGAAAACGTCCTCCAGGGTGTGCCGTTCGACCGAGATCTTCTCCGGCATCACCCCGTGCTGCGCGCACCACGAGGTGACCGTGGCGAGCAGTTGCGGGTCGACCTTGCCGCCGACGCGGTAGGAGCCCGGGGTCAGTTCGGCGGCCGTGGAGTCGGCCGGGAGGGCCTTCAGGAGGGAGCCGACGTCGAGGCCGGGGCGGCCGGTGAAGCGGAGGGTGTTCTCGGCGCCGCCGCGGCACAGTTCCTCGGGGGAGCCGTGCGCGATGACCTTGCCGGCGTCGATGATCGCGACGTCGTCGGCGAGTTGCTCGGCCTCGTCCATGTGGTGGGTCGTGAGGATGACGGAGACACCGTCCGCGCGGAGGTCGCGGACGAGGTCCCAGGTGGCGCGGCGGGCCTGCGGGTCGAGGCCGGCGGTCGGCTCGTCCAGAAAGACCAGTTCGGGGCGGCCCACGACGGCCATCGCCAGCGCGAGGCGCTGCTGCTGGCCGCCGGAGAGCCGGCGGTACGTCGTACGGCCGCAACTGCCAAGGCCCAGGCGCTCGATGAGGGCGTCCACGTCCAGCGGGTGCGCGTGCAGCTTGGCGATGTGGCGGAGCATCTCGTCGGCGCGGGCGCCCGAGTAGACGCCGCCGGACTGGAGCATCACGCCGATTCTGGGGCGCAGTGCGGCGGACTCGCGGACCGGGTCGAGGCCCAGGACGCGCACCGTGCCGGAGTCCGGCTTCCGGTACCCCTCGCAGGTCTCGACCGTGGTCGTCTTGCCCGCCCCGTTGGGTCCGAGTACGGCGGTGACACCCGATTCGGCCACCAGGTCGAGGCCGTTCACCGCGGTCTTCGTGCCGTACCGCTTCACCAGGGCCTGGACCTGGAGCACGGGCTCGCTTCGCATGGGCCCGAGTCTAGGTAGGCCGACCTCGCCTCAGAGATGGGGGTCCCCCCGCTCGAACGAAGTTGAGAGTGGGGGAGGGTGCAGGATCTCCTCCTCACGGGGACGGTGCAGGGGCAGCCACCGCTCGGCGTAGGCCACGGCGTCGCCCACTGGGAACAGCCGCACGTCGGCCGCGCCCGCCTTGCCGCGGACGACGGGACGGTCCCGTTCGAAGTCGTGGCCCAGTTCGTCGAAGCGGTCGGAGGAGATCGACACCTCGGTCACCGTCTCCCAGCCGGCCGGGCCGGGGCGGCCGAGCGCGACGAGCGGGGACGGCACGCGGTACTCGGCGAGATGGAAGCTGGTGCAGGTGTCGTAGCCCGCGCCGAGCAGCAGCACGCGCGCGTGGAGGCCTTCCAGGCGGGCCAGCGGGCTGCGCTCGCCGAGCCGGCAGTCGAGGGCGTGTCCTTCGAGGATCTCGGCGGCGTGCGGGCCGATCGCCGCGAAGGAGGTCTGCGGGTGCGCGGAGCGCAGGGCGCCGGGCCAGGTGCGCACGGTCTCCGGGACGACGCCCACGCCGCGCGAGGGCGTGACGAGGGGGTCGTAGGACGGCATGGAGGCGCGGATGGTGTCCCACCATGCGCGGGGGACCGGCGGGTTTCCCCAGTTGGCCGGGTCCGAGAGGTCGCCGGTCTGGGTGGGGACGACCAGGGTGCCGGTCGGGCCGAGTACGTCGAGGAGACCCTGGACGACCGACACGGCGCCTCCGCAGACCCATCCGAGGGAGCTCAGCGAGGTGTGCGCGAGGAGGATCTCACCGGGGCGCACGCCCACCTCGCGCAGGTCGGCGGCGAGTGTGTCCCGGGTGACAAGTGGGCCGGTGGGAGGGGGTGTGGCCATGGGTGGGGAGTCTCCCGGAAGGGGGTCGGCGGCGCCACCCGATTGATCGATCAAAGATCGTTTCCGCAGGTCAGATTAGGTATACCTAAGTGACGCAGCGCACCGCCGGGTGGCCGGGACGCGGGTTGCCTGCCTCTGAGGAATTACGCAACAATGGCGTTGTGAAAAACGTTGGCGAGGCTCCGCAGGAGGAACTCGCGACCGGTGAGCGGTCCACCCGCAACCGAGTCGCGCGCTCCATCCTGGACCACGGCCCGTCGACCGTGACCGACCTCGCGGGCCGACTGGGGCTGACCCAGGCCGCCGTGCGCCGTCATCTCGACGCACTCGTCGCCGACGACGTCGTGGAAGCACGTGAGCAGCGGGTCTACGGAGCGCGCACGCGCGGCCGCCCCGCCAAGGTGTTCGCCCTCACCGACTGCGGGCGCGACGCCTTCGACCAGTCCTACGACAAGCTCGCCGCCGACGCGCTGCGCTGGATCGCCGCGCACAGCGGCGGGGACGAGGCGGTCGTCGCCTTCGCCCGCGACCGCATGGCCGCCCAGGCCCTCGCGTACCGCGAGGCCGTCGAGGCCGCGGCTCCCGAGAACCGCGCGGAAGCGCTGGCCAAGGCCCTGAGCGCGGACGGGTACGCTGCTACGGCGCGTAGCGCACCGGTCGGTGAGCAGCTCTGCCAGCACCACTGCCCGGTCGCCCATGTCGCCGAGCAGTTCCCGCAACTGTGCGAGGCGGAGACGGAACTCTTCTCCCAGCTGCTCGGCACCCATGTCCAGCGACTGGCGACCATCGCCCACGGCGACGGTGTGTGCACCACGTTCATCCCAAAGATTTCCAAGACCACACATAACGCATCTGCAAGTACCGCCGGGAGGAACCCCGCATGACGCTCCCCATCGAGGAGACTGCCCACCCCGAGCTCGAGGGTCTGGGTACGTACGAATACGGCTGGGCCGACTCCGACGTGGCCGGTGCCTCCGCCAAGCGCGGCATCAACGAGGACGTCGTCCGGGACATCTCCGGCAAGAAGAGCGAGCCGGAGTGGATGACCAAGCTCCGCCTCAAGGGCCTGCGCCTGTTCGAGAAGAAGCCCATGCCGAACTGGGGCTCCGACCTCTCCGGCATCGACTTCGACAACATCAAGTACTTCGTGCGCTCCACGGAGAAGCAGGCGGAGTCCTGGGAGGACCTGCCCGAGGACATCAAGAACACGTACGACAAGCTCGGCATCCCCGAGGCGGAGAAGCAGCGCCTCGTCGCCGGTGTCGCGGCCCAGTACGAGTCCGAGGTCGTCTACCACCAGATCCGTGAGGACCTGGAGGAGCAGGGCGTCATCTTCCTCGACACCGACACCGCGCTGAAGGAGCACCCGGAGCTCTTCAAGGAGTACTTCGGCACCGTCATCCCGGTCGGCGACAACAAGTTCGCGTCGCTGAACTCCGCGGTCTGGTCCGGCGGTTCGTTCATCTACGTGCCCAAGGGCGTCCAGGTCGAGATCCCGCTCCAGGCCTACTTCCGGATCAACACGGAGAACATGGGCCAGTTCGAGCGGACCCTGATCATCGTCGACGAGGGCGCCTATGTGCACTACGTCGAGGGCTGTACGGCCCCGATCTACAAGTCGGACTCGCTGCACAGCGCGGTCGTCGAGATCATCGTCAAGAAGAACGCCCGCTGCCGTTACACGACCATCCAGAACTGGTCGAACAACGTCTACAACCTGGTCACCAAGCGCGCCGTCGCCTACGAGGGCGCGACCATGGAGTGGATCGACGGCAACATCGGCTCCAAGGTGACGATGAAGTACCCCGCCGTCTACCTGATGGGCGAGCACGCCAAGGGCGAGACCCTCTCCATCGCCTTCGCGGGCGAGGGCCAGCACCAGGACGCCGGCTCCAAGATGGTCCACATGGCGCCGAACACGTCGTCCAACATCGTGTCGAAGTCCGTGGCGCGTGGTGGCGGCCGTACGTCCTACCGGGGTCTCGTCGAGATCGGCGAGGGCGCCCACGGCTCCAAGTCGAACGTGCTGTGCGACGCGCTGCTCGTCGACACGATCTCCCGCTCGGACACGTACCCGTACGTCGACGTCCGCGAGGACGACGTCTCCATGGGCCACGAGGCGACCGTCTCCAAGGTCTCCGAGGACCAGCTCTTCTACCTGATGAGCCGCGGTCTGACCGAGTTCGAGGCGATGGCGATGATCGTGCGCGGCTTCGTCGAGCCGATCGCCAAGGAGCTGCCGATGGAGTACGCCCTGGAGCTCAACCGGCTGATCGAGCTCCAGATGGAAGGCGCGGTCGGCTGACCCCGCCCCATCGGTCAGCACATTTCTTGACTTCAGAAAGCGAGCACTACGACAGCCATGGCTGAGGCTCAGAACTCCACGGTGGGGTCCTCCACCACCGCCGGATCGATCGCGGTGGCCGCCGAGTCGACCGTCGCCACGCGCATGAGCGCGCCCCCCTCCTTCGACGTGGCGGACTTCCCGGTCCCCCACGGCCGCGAGGAGGAGTGGCGGTTCACCCCGCTGGAGCGCCTGCGCGGGCTGCACGACGGCACCGCGGTCGCCACCGGCGACGGCGTGAAGGTCGCCATCGGGGCCCCCGAGGGGGTCACCGTGGAGACCGTCGGCCGTGACGACGCGCGGCTCGGCAAGGCCGGCACCCCGGTGGACCGCGTGGCCGCGCAGGCCTACTCGTCCTTCGAGAAGGCCTCGGTCGTCACCGTCCCCAAGGAGACGGTCCTCACCGAGCCGATCCGCATCGCCGTACACGGCGAGGGCGGGGTCGCCTACGGCCACCAGGTCGTCGAACTGGGAGCCTTCGCCGAGGCCGTCGTCGTCATCGACCACACCGGTGACGCGGTCCTCGCCGCCAACGTCGACTACGTCCTCGGCGACGGCGCCAAGCTGACCGTCGTCTCCGTCCAGGACTGGGACGACAAGGCCGTGCACGTCGGCCAGCACAACGCCCTGATCGGCCGGGACGCCACGTTCAAGTCGTTCGTCGTCACCTTCGGCGGCGATGTCGTACGACTGCACCCGCGCGTGGCCTACGCCGGACCCGGCGGCGAGGCCGAGCTGTTCGGCCTGTACTTCACGGACGCCGGCCAGCACCAGGAGCACCGCCTCCTGGTCGACCACAACGTCCCGCACTGCAAGTCCAACGCCATCTACAAGGGCGCGCTGCAGGGCGAGGGCGCGCACGCCGTCTGGATCGGTGACGTGCTCATCGAGGCCAAGGCCGAGGGCACCGACACCTACGAGATGAACCGCAACCTGGTTCTGACCGACGGCGCCCGCGTCGACTCCGTCCCGAACCTGGAGATCGAGACCGGCGAGATCGTCGGCGCCGGACACGCCTCCGCGACCGGCCGCTTCGACGACGAGCAGCTCTTCTACCTGATGGCCCGCGGCATCCCGGCCGACGACGCCCGACGCCTGGTGGTCCGCGGCTTCTTCGCCGAACTGGTCCAGCAGATCGGTGTCGCCGACATCCAGGAGCGCCTGCTGGAGAAGATCGACGCGGAGCTGGAGGCGTCGGTCTGATGTCGTTCGTACGCGCCTGTGGGCTGAGCGAGCTGGAGGAGGACACCCCGAAGCGGGTGGAACTCGACGGCACGCCGGTCTCGGTCGTCCGTACCGCGGGAGAGGTGTTCGCGATCAACGACATCTGCTCACACGCGAACGTCTCGCTCTCCGAGGGCGAGGTCGAGGACTGTCAGATCGAGTGCTGGCTGCACGGCTCCGCGTTCGACCTGCGCACCGGCAAGCCGTCCGGCCTCCCCGCCACCCGCCCCGTACCCGTTTACCCCGTACAGATCGAAGGGGACGACGTGCTCGTCTCCCTCACCCAGGAGTCCTGAGGAACCCATGGCAACGCTTGAAATCCACGACCTGCACGTCACCGTCGAGGCCGACAACGCCACGAAGGAGATCCTCAAGGGCGTCGACCTCACCGTGAAGCAGGGCGAGACCCACGCCATCATGGGCCCGAACGGCTCCGGCAAGTCGACCCTCGCCTACTCGCTCGCGGGCCACCCGAAGTACACGATCACCGGCGGCACCGTCACCCTCGACGGCGAGGACGTCCTGGAGATGTCCGTCGACGAGCGCGCCCGCGCCGGCCTGTTCCTCGCGATGCAGTACCCGGTCGAGGTCCCCGGTGTGTCCGTCTCCAACTTCCTTCGTACGTCCGCCACCGCCATCCGCGGTGAGGCGCCGAAGCTGCGTACGTGGGTGAAGGAGGTCAAGGAGACCATGGAGCGCCTCTCCATGGACCCGGCCTTCGCCGAGCGCAACGTCAACGAGGGCTTCTCCGGCGGTGAGAAGAAGCGCCACGAGATCCTTCAGCTGGAGCTGCTCAAGCCGAAGATCGCCATCCTCGACGAGACCGACTCCGGCCTGGACGTCGACGCCCTGCGCGTCGTCTCCGAGGGCGTCAACCGCGTCCGCGAGACCGGCGAGGTCGGCACCCTGCTGATCACGCACTACACGCGCATCCTGCGCTACATCAAGCCCGACTTCGTGCACGTCTTCTCCGGCGGGAAGATCGTCGAGTCCGGCGGCGCCGAGCTCGCCGACAAGCTGGAGAACGAGGGCTACGAGGCTTACACGAAGGGTGGCGTATCAGCGTGACGCAGTTGCCGGGCCTCCTCGACACCGAGGCGCTCCGCAAGGACTTCCCCATCCTGGACCGCACGGTCCACGACGGTAAGAAGCTCGTGTACCTGGACAACGCGGCGACCTCGCAGAAGCCGCGCCAGGTGCTGGACGCCCTGAACGAGTACTACGAGCGCTACAACGCCAACGTCCACCGCGGTGTGCATGTGCTCGCCGAGGAGGCCACGGCGCTGTACGAGGGCGCGCGGGACAAGGTCGCCGCGTTCATCAACGCGCCCTCCCGCGACGAGGTGATCTTCACCAAGAACGCCTCCGAGTCGCTCAACCTCGTGGCGAACATGCTGGGTTGGGCCGACGAGCCCTACCGCGTGGACCACGAGACCGAGATCGTCATCACGGAGATGGAGCACCACTCCAACATCGTCCCGTGGCAGCTGCTCTCGCAGCGCACGGGCGCGAAGCTGAAGTGGTTCGGCCTCACGGACGACGGCCGGCTGGACCTGTCGAACATAGACGAGATCATCACGGAGAAGACGAAGATCGTCTCCTTCGTCCTGGTCTCCAACATCCTCGGTACGGTCAACCCGGTCGAGAAGATCGTGCGCCGCGCGCAGGAGGTCGGGGCCCTGGTCCTGATCGACGCCTCGCAGGCCGCCCCGCACATGCCGCTGGACGTCCAGGCGCTCCAGGCCGACTTCGTGGCCTTCACCGGCCACAAGATGTGCGGCCCGACCGGCATCGGCGTCCTCTGGGGCCGCCAGGAGCTGCTCGAAGACCTGCCCCCGTTCCTGGGTGGCGGCGAGATGATCGAGACCGTGTCGATGCACTCGTCGACGTACGCCCCCGCCCCGCACAAGTTCGAGGCGGGCACCCCGCCGATCGCCCAGGCGGTCGGTCTCGGCGCGGCGATCGACTACCTGTCGGCGATCGGCATGGACAAGATCCTCGCCCATGAGCACGCGCTGACCGAGTACGCGGTGAAGCGCCTGCTGGACGTCCCCGACCTGAAGATCATCGGTCCCACCACGGCCGAGGACCGGGGCGCGGCGATCTCCTTCACGCTGGGCGACATCCACCCGCACGACGTGGGCCAGGTCCTCGACGAGGAGGGCATCGCGGTCCGGGTCGGCCACCACTGCGCACGGCCCGTCTGCCTGCGCTACGGAATTCCTGCGACCACGCGAGCGTCGTTCTATCTGTACTCCACGCCGGCCGAGATCGACGCACTGGTCGACGGCCTGGAGCACGTACGGAACTTCTTCGGCTGAGGAGCTGGCTGAACGTGAAGCTGGATTCGATGTACCAGGAAGTCATCCTGGACCACTACAAGCACCCGCACGGGCGGGGCTTGCGGGATGGCGATGCCGAGGTGCACCACGTCAACCCGACGTGCGGCGACGAGATCACGCTGCGCGTGAAGTACGACGGCGAGCAGATCACCGACATCTCCTACGAGGGCCAGGGCTGCTCCATCAGCCAGGCCTCGGCCTCCGTACTGAACGACCTCCTCGTCGGCAAGGAGCTGGCCGAGGCACAGAAGATCCAGGAGACCTTCCTGGAGCTGATGCAGTCCAAGGGCCGCACCGAGCCCGACGACGCGATGGAGGAGGTGCTGGAGGACGCGATCGCGTTCGCCGGTGTCTCCAAGTACCCGGCACGGGTGAAGTGCGCCCTCCTCAGCTGGATGGCGTGGAAGGACGCGACGGCCCAGGCCCTGGGCGGAGTCGACGCCGACGCGGAAAGGAAGACGGCATGAGTGACACCGAGACCATGGAGATCAAGCCCGCCTCCGAGGAGGAGGTCCGCGAGGCCCTGCTCGATGTCGTCGACCCCGAACTGGGCATCGACGTCGTCAACCTCGGCCTCATCTACGGCGTGCACATCGACGACGCGAACATCGCGACGATCGACATGACGCTGACCTCGGCGGCCTGCCCGCTGACGGACGTCATCGAGGACCAGGCCAAGTCCGCCACGGACGGCCTCGTCAACGAGCTCCGGATCAACTGGGTCTGGATGCCGCCGTGGGGCCCCGACAAGATCACGGACGACGGACGCGACCAGCTCCGGGCACTGGGCTTCAACGTCTGAGCCTTCTGGTTCCTCTGAGTTCACCGGAAACGGCCATACCTTTCGGGTATGGCCGTTTCGCTGCATCACGTAGTCATCGACACACACGATCTGCCGGGCCTCGCCCGCTTCTGGTGCCAGGTGCTCGACTGGCGGATCCTGTCCGAGAAGGAACGCGAAGTCGTCATCGGACCGGGGGAGTTCGCGGCGACCGGCATCTGCTTCATGCCGGTGAGCGAGCCGAGGACCGCCAAGAACCGACTGCACTTCGACCTCGCCCCCGACGACCAGGACGCCGAGGTGGAGCGGATCCTCGCGCTGGGTGCGCGCCGGGTCGACATCGGGCAGAGCGAGACCGTGGGCTGGGTGGTGCTCGCCGACCCGGAGGGCAACGAGTTCTGCGTACTACGGCCCAGGGCCTCGCTGATCGCCTTTCGTGAAGTGACCGTCCAGGGGCCCTAGTCGAGCCCGGCCACCAGCCGGAACGCCGAGTCCGCCCGGAACAGGCTGCTGTTCTGGTACTGGTCCAGCTTGAGCTGGAAGTTCTGGTGACGCAGATAGCGGCCCGGGTAGTTGACCGACTCCAGCATCACCGCGCCCGAGTAGGACGACGTCCGGGGGCAGAAGGTGGCGTCCTGCTTGAAGAGGGACGAGCCGTCGTTGCGTTCGGCACGGAGGACGAAGTTGCGGTGGCGGAGGTAGCTGCCGTCGGCCGTCGTGAACGAGTAACAGGAGCTGTTGGCAAGGCCCTTGACCACTTTGAAGGTCGAGGCGCGGCGGGCCGTGGCGGAGTCGGCCGGGTTGAGCTTGACGTAGTCGCCGCTCACCTGCCAGTAGCGGTCCGGGTAGTTGACCGAGCGCACCGACTTCCAGGCGGTCGAGGAACTCGACGAGCCGCCCGACCCGCCCGACCCGGACGATCCTCCCGAGCCCGACGAGGACGAACCGCTGTGGGACGACGCCGACTTGGAAGGCGCGGGCGCCTTCGCGGAGGGCGTGGCGCTCTGCTCCGCGGCGGTGGCCGACGCGGAGGGTGACTTCGTGGCGGCCGGTTTGTGCGCGTCGGGCGTGGGCGTGTCCGTCTTCGACGGCGAGGCGAACGAGAGCAGGCCGGGACCGTCCGCTCCGATCGACGACGGATCCGTCGCCGCCTTGGTGCGTGGCGTGTCGTCGGACTGCTTGTCCGTGACGACGATCGCCGTGGCGCACACGGCGATCGTGGTGAGGGCGAGCGCCCCGGCCAGCCAGAGCCGGCGGGTTCCGGGGGCCCGGGAGCTGTCGGGGATCCAGCCGTTCTCCCAGGAGGAGTGGTGCGGGGGAGGGTGCTGGGACGTGTTGTCTGGCATGCGCTGTTCCTCCAGCGGAGCCCATGGCGACGGCCGTGGCCGTGAAAACCAGGTGAGTGAACGGTGAAACAGTAGTGGAGCGAGAGGCCTGTGAGCAGCCGTTTTCAGTGAGCGGTTTCTACGAGTTCCGAGGTCGGCGTGCGACGTATGGGATTTCACCTCTCATTCCTTCGTGCACTTTTATCAACTCCGCTCGGAACAGGGCTACTTGGGCGAGCCCCGCGCCTCGGGCGAAGAGATGCCGCTGCCATGGGCGGGCTGCTCCGCCCGCTGTTATGTACACTCGTACACATGGGATTCCTGATGCTCCTCACGGCGATCGCCGCGGAGGTGGGCGGCACCACCGCCATGAAGTTCAGCCACGGCTTCAGCCGGCTGTGGCCCTCGGTCCTCACGGTCGTCGGATACGTGCTCTCCTTCGCACTGCTCGCGCAGACCCTGAAGTCCATGTCGGTCGGTACGGCCTACGCGATCTGGGCCGGCCTCGGCACCGCCGCCATCGTGGGCATCGGAACGGTGTTCCTGGGCGAGGGGATGACCTTGGCGAAAGCCGCCGGAATCGCGCTGATCATCATCGGCGTCGTCGTCCTCAACCTGGGCGGCGCGCACTGATGGCCCGGCGCTACGACCCCGAGCGGCGCCAGCGGATCATCGACGCGGCGATCCGGGTCGTCGGGCAGAAGGGCATCGCGGGACTCAGCCACCGCTCGGTCGCCGCCGAGGCCGATGTGCCGCTCGGCTCGACGACGTACCACTTCACGACCCTCGACGAACTGATGGTCGCCGCGCTGCGCCAGGCCAA
>NZ_JAEQAZ010000244.1 GCF_016654115.1 Streptomyces sp. MBT53 | reverse complement strand
CACGCAGAGCCGGTGGCGCGGTGCCCGAGACACCTGGGTCCAGCGGAGACCGCGCCACCGGCTCTGCGTGCCTCGGACCAGGCCTCATGGGATCCGCGAGTCTCGGACACCGCTCCACCGAACCCGGACGCCTCAGGCATCGCCCCACCGGATCCGCGCGCCTCGGACCAGGCCCCACGGGATCCGAGCGTCTCGAGCCCCGCTCCACCGGATCCGAGCGCCTCGGGCACAGCCCCACTGAACCCGTGTCCCTCAGTCACCGCCCCACCGGACCTCCGTGCCTCAGGCGTGGCTCTGCCCGATCCATAGGTCTCACGCGTGGCGGCACCGGACGTCCGTGCCCCGGCCACCGCCCCACCGGACCCGCGCGCCTCGGGCACGGTCCCACCGGACCCGCACGCTTCAGCCACCGCCCCACCGGACCCACACGTCTCGGTCACGGCCCCACCGGACCCGCGTGCTTCGGGCACAGCCCCACCAGACCCGCACGCCCCGGACCCCGCCCCACCAGACCCGCGCGGTGCCCCGGCCATGCCTCCGCCAGTCCCGGCTCCGCCCGTCATGGCCGTAGCACCGCTACGCCGTAGCGGCCGAGGGTGAGTTCGTCCTCGACTGTCGTGTCGGTGAGCAAGTCGTCGTAGCTGCCCGGGACTTCGACGGTCACCGGTTCGCGTCCGTGGTTGAGCAGGAACAGCAGCTCGCCGCGTCGTACGGCCTCGACGCCCGCCGGGAGCCCTTCGAGTACCGGGCGGATGCCCGCCTCGGCGGCGACCCGGGCGAGCAGGGCGCGGAGTGCGTACGGCTCGGGGAGTGTGGAGACGTACCAGGCCTTGCCCTTGCGCAGCACGGCCGGCAGGCCGTCCAACTCCCCGCCCTTGTAAGGGATCGCCTCGTCCGCTGCGTCGTCCTCGGTCTCGATCTCCTCCGACCAGAGCGTGCCGCGGAAGCCCTCGCACTCGACGGTCTCCTCGGGGTCCAGCGGCCACCACTCGTGCAGGGTGCGGATGCCGAACAGTTCGCGGAGCCGCGCGTCCATGCCGCCGGGGCGGACGCGGTCGTCCTCGTCGGCGATGCCGGTGAGGAAGCCGCAGACGAGGGTGCCGCCGCCGCGGACGTACGCGAGGAGGTTGTCGATCGCGGCGTCGGTGAGGAGGTAGAGCTGCGGGACGACGACCAACTCGTAGGCGGAGAGGTCGTGTTCGGGGTGGGCGAAGTCGGTGGTGAGGTGGGACTCCCAGAGGGCACGGTGCCAGGCGCGGACGACCTCGGGGTGGTCGACCTCGGTGGAGAGGCGGCCGTCCTGGGCACCGGCCCACCACGCGTGCCAGTCGTGCAGGATCGCGATGTCAGAGGTGATGTGAGTGCCCGTCACCTCGCCGCCGATACGGGCGAGTTCGGCACCGAGCTGCTTGACCTCCTGGAAGGTACGGCCCCGCTCCCCCGCGTGACTGAGCATCCCGGAGTGGAACTTCTCCGCGCCCTGCCGGGATTGGCGCCACTGGAAGTAGCAGACCGCGTCGGCGCCACGGGCCACGGCCTGGAGGGACCAGAGGCGGTTGAGGCCGCGCGGCTTCGGGTGGTTCACGCCGCGCCAGTTGACCGGTCCGGCCGCCTGCTCCATGAGCATCCAGGGGCCGCGTGCCTGCGAGCGGGTCAAGTCCTGTACGAGAGCGGCACTTTGGGCACCGAGCGGATCGCGCGGATCGGGATAGAGGTCGACCGAGACGACGTCCTCCTCCTCGGCCCAGCGCCAGGCGTCCTGACCGACCCACAACGGCATGAAGTTGGTGGTGACCGGGAGGTGCGGGGTGTACCGGCGGACGATGTCCCGCTCGGCGGTGTAGCACTCCAGCAGCATGTCGGATGTGAAGCGTCGGAAGTCGAGCACGTGGGTGGGGTTGTTGAGGTAATGGGCGTGACGCGGGGGCAGGACGCCGTCCCAGGTGTCGTACCCCTGGCTCCAGAATGCCGTGCCCCAGGCGGAGTTGAGGGCGTCGAGCGTGCCGTATCGCGCGCGCAGCCAGCGGCGGAAGGCGACGGCGGCCTCGTCGCCGTAGTCGAAGGTGCAGTACTCGTTGTTGATGTGCCACATCGTGAGGGCGGGGTGGCCGGCGTAACGGGCGGCCAGGGCCTCGGTGATGGCGGCGGCGTGCTGCCGGTAGACGGCGCTGGAGTGGGAGAAGTGCTGGCGTCCGCCCCACCACTCGATCCGGCCGTCGGCGTCACGGGGCAGGGTCTCCGGGTGGAGACGGCCGAGCCACGGCGGCGGGGAGGAGGTGGGCGTGGCGAGCACGACCCCGATCCCGCTGTCGTGCATCAGGTCCATCAGCCGGTCGAGCCAGCCGAACTCCCTTGCCCCCGGCTCGGGTTCGAGCCTGGCCCAGGAGAAGACGCCCAGGGTGACGGAGTTGACGCCGGCGTCCTTCATCAGCCGGACGTCCTCGGTCCAGGTCTCCTCGGGCCACTGTTCGGGGTTGTAGTCGCCGCCGAAGAGGACGCGGCCACGGGTGGCGTCACCGAGCTGAGGCATCAGATCCGCTCCCCGTACTGGATGCCGCGCCCGTTGGTCGCGAGGTAGACCCGGCCGTACACACGAGGGTCACCAGTGATGCACTGCCCGGTCCAACCCCACTGGTGCCGGTCGTCGTTGATCCGCACCCAGGTCTTGGCCTCGTCGTCGGAGCGGTAGACGGCGGTGATGCTCTCGGTGGAGCCGACCTGATAGATCGCGGGGTAGTCGGCGCCGGGGGCGGATCTGCCGAAGCCGAGGGTGTACGAGGCCCAGCAGCTGGCGACCTTGCTGAAGCTCGCGCCACCGTCGACGGACCGGTAGAGCCCGTTCCACTTGACGCTCAGCCACAGGTCACCGGACCTGCCCGGCGCCGCGACCAGCTGGAACTGACTGTCCCCGGCGGGCAGCCCGCCCGCACGCGCAGTGAACGAGAGGCCACTGTCAGTGCTGGCGTATAGCGTTCCTGTGTCGGTGTCGTATGCGTAGAAGAGCGTCGGGTCGGCCGGGTCGGCGACCGGCGTGGCGCCCTTCGGGAAGGAGGAGACCTCGGTCCAGGTGGCGCCGTTGTCCGCCGAGCGGTGAGCCGCGTACTTCGTGCCGTCCCAGTGCACGAAGGACCACAGCAGCGTACCGCCGTCGGCGCTGGTGGCGATCGGCCCCGGTGCGTCGTGGGCGATGGAGGGCTGGGCAGCGAAGGGCGCCCAGGTCCGGCCGCCGTCGCCCGAGTAGGCACCGTTGCCGTTGTCGCCCCAGCCCGTGCGGACGACATACGCCGGCCTGCCCGCGGCCTGCGCGATCCCCGTCGCCGACCCGAACACGGGGTTCGTCGCCATGCCGCGCGACGGAGACGCCGTGAGCCGCTCGTGGTACATCACGCCGATGTCCCGCGAGGCGCTGATGAGGTGCGCCTCCCCGACCGGGGGCGAGATCAGCTGGATCACGGACGTCTCCTCCAGGCCACGGATCCGCGGTGCCCAGTGCGTGAGGTCACGGGTGCCGTAGAGGGTGGCGCCGGTGCCGTAGACGACGTGCTTCGAGTCGTACGGGTCGACGGCGACGGCCTGGATCCACCAGCCGAACTTCGGCTGGTCAGCACCCCACTTGAGGAAAGGAGTCTCGGACACGTCGAAGACAGCGGAGTCCTTGAGGGACGTCCAGGTGAGGCCGCCGTCGGTGGTCCGGTACAGGGTGTCGACGGCCGCCCAGCGGTTGTTGGTGGAGACGACGACGGTGCCCGCGCGACGGGCGTCGACGGCGACCCCGCTGTAGCCGAAGGTGTCGCTGCCGCCGGGCTGGACGGGGGTGACGTCCGTCCAACGCCCGGTGGCGGGCGCGAGCCTGTGCACACTGCCGGCGGACTGCCCGTTGGGGCCGGGTGCGTCGGCGTACGTCACGTACAGCTCGCGGGCGTGGCGGTCGTAGGCGGCGCGGATCGGGACCTTGGCGGAGGTGCCGGTGGGCTGCCCGGGGACGGCCTCCCAGGTGGAGCCGTCGATGGTGCGGTAGAGGTTGACAGCGGTCGCGCTCCCGTCGCCGTCGCCCCACCCGGCGTAGACGGCACGACCGACGGCGACGAGGAAGGTGACGCCCTGGCCGGACGCGCTCGCGGCAGCCGGGAAGCCGCTCACGGCTGCCCAAGTGACGCCCCGGTCGGCCGACTTGAGCAGTCCGTCGTGCCGGGTGCCGAGCCACAGGGTGTCACTGTCACGCGGGTCGACGAGCAACCGCTCTCCGGCCCCGCGCCCGTCCTCGTTCCCACCGAGCTTCACGGCGAGATCGGTACGGGTCCAGGTGGCACCGCGGTCCTCGGAGCGCAGGATGGCTCCGTTGCTCGCCCAGGACTGGGCGTAGGTGCCGACGGCGAGGTACAGCCGGTTCGGATGCGCCGGGTCGACGGCGAGGGCCTCCACCCCGAGCAGATTCCAGTCGTCCCACCCGAGTTGATCGGTGAGGGGGGTCCAGCAGGCGGTCCGGTCGTCCCAACGGTAGGCACCGCCGATGTCGGTACGGGCGTAGGCGAGGCCGCGCACGGAGGGGTGGAAGAGAACTCCGGTGACGAAGCCGGTGCCACCGATGGCGGCGTTGCGCCAGCGGTAGGAGGGCGTGACGGTGGTGGCTTCGGCTGCGTGCGCGCGGCCCTGGAAGATCGGCACGGCGGCAAGCGCGGCACCGGCAGCGGTTCCGGCAAGAAGGACCCGCCGGCTCGGACTGGACGCGCGCATGACACAACCTCGCTTTGTGAGTTGGGGTGAGGACACCTACCTAGGGGCGCGGGGCTGTATTGATTTGCGGCCCCGCCGCGTGGGCGCGACCAGCCACAAGGCACCCGCAGACGGCAGACCAGGTCAGCCCTTGACCGCCCCCGTCAGCATCCCCTTCTTAAAGTGCCGCTGCACAAACGGCGAAAGCACGGCCACCGGCAACAGAGCCATCACCATGACCGCCATCTGCACGGACAGCCCCGACAACTCCCCCGTCTTGATCGCTTGGGCGAGCCCCACCGGAGCCTCCTGCTTCTGCACCAGCTGGATCATGACGTTCTGCAGCGGCATCATGTCCTGGTCGTTGAGATACAGGGACGCGTTGAACCAGGCGCTCCAATAACCCACGGCATAGAACAGCGTGATAACCGCGAGCACCGCCCGCGACAAAGGCATGACGATCTGCCAGAGAATCCGGAAGTCACCGGCCCCGTCGATCCGCGCACTGTCGACGAGTTCCTGCGAGATCCCCATGAAGAACCCGCGCAGGACAAGGATGTTGAAGACACTCAGCGCACTCGGCAGGATCAACGCCAGATAGCTGTCGGTCAGGCCCAGCGACTGCACCAGCAGGTACGTCGGGATGAGCCCGGCGCTGAAGAACATCGTGGCGAGCAGCAGCATCAGGATCCACCGGTGCCCGAGCGAGCCGATGCGCGAGAGGCCGTAGGCGCACAGGACGGACACCGTCATGGAGAACGCCGTGCCGACGACGGTGATGAGGACGCTGATGATGGCCGCGCGGGTGACCTGGCCGCCGCTGAGGAGTTCCTTGTAGGCGACGAAGGTGATGCCTTTGGGCACCATGACAAGGCCGCCGGCCTGGTCGATGGTCTTGCGTGAAGAGAGGCTGGTGACGAGGACGATCCAGAGCGGGAAGAGGATGCCGAGGCAGGCGAGGGTGAGGACGAGGCCCTTGCCGGCGAGCCCGGCCCTGCTGGGTTCCTCCTCCCAGGTCGGGCGGGGCGGCGCGGCCCAACGGCCGGGCTGTCGTACGGACTTGACTGGCTCGACGGGCTTGTCGATGACGGCGGTCACTTCTTGTACACCCCCTGCTCGCCCATGAGGTGGGCCACTTTGTTCGCGGCGAGGACCAGGCCGAGGCTGATCACGCCCTTGACGAGTCCGGCGGCGGCCGCGTAGCCGAAGTCCTGGTTGCGGACGCCGTTCCACCAGACGAAGGTGTCGAGGACCTCGGCCGCTCCCGGTCCCACGGCGTCGCGCTGGAGCAGGATCTGTTCGAAGCCGACGGTCAGCGCATCGCCCACGCGGAGCACCAGCAGCAGCGCGATCACCGGCCGGAGCGCGGGCAGCGTGACGTGCCACATACGGCGCCAGCGGCCGGCGCCGTCCATCGCGGCGGCCTCGTAGAGGTCGGGGCTGACGGAGGACAGCGCGGCGAGGAAGACGATGATCCCCCAGCCCGCGTCCTTCCACACACTCTGCGCGGTGACCAGGAACTTGAACGTGTTGGGGTCGGTCATCACGTCGAGGCCGTCGAAGCCGTGCTGCCGCAGGAGTTGCGAGAACAGCCCTGCCCCGCCCAGGAGTTGCTGGAAGACGGCGATGACCAGCACCCAGGAGAAGAAGTGCGGGAGGTACAGGATCGCCTGGGAGAGCGCTCGGACCCGGGGCCTCACCACGCTGTTGATGAGCAGCGCGAGCAGGATCGGGATCGGGAAGAACAGGACCAGTTGGAGCGAGAACAGGACGAGTGTGTTCTGTACGGCGCTCCAGAAGGCGGAGTCCGCGAAGATCTGCTGGAAGTTCTCCAGGCCGACCCAGGGGCTGTGCAGCATCGAGACGATGCCGTTGTCGCTGACGTAGGGGTCGTAGTCCTCGAAGGCGACGATGTTGCCGAGGATCGGCAGGTAGTTGAAGACCAGAATGAGCAGGACGGCCGGCAGGGTCATCAGGAGCAGGACGCGGTCGCGTCTGAACCTGAGGCGCCAACTGAGTTTTCCCTTGGGGCGGTTGCGCCGGGTGCCGGTGGCGCCACCGGACGCCACCGGGGTCTCTTCCGTCGTGTCGGCCTCGGCCCTGCTCCGAGGCACCGTGCTGTGGGACACGGCCGTTCTCCTTGCCTCGGTACCGGGTCAGCTCGTCGCGGTGCCGTTGTCGTCGAGCAACTTCTGGTACCAGGCGCGGAGTTGGTCGCCGCCCTTGCTCTTCCAGTCCGACACGGCCTGCTGCATGTCGCTGATCTTCTTGCGGCCGCGGGTGATGTCGTCCTCCAACTGCTCGAAGTCGTTGGAGAGGTTGGTGTAGCGGCTCGGCTCGGTGATCTGCTGGCCGTAGAACGTCGACTTCTTTGTGAAGGCGCCCATCCGTTGCTGCCACTCGACCTGTGCCTTGGCGACGTCGGGGAAGTCGGGGTGGGCGATGGTCGCGGCGGGGCTGGCGACCATGACGTAGGCGTTGATGACCTCGTTGTTGCCCTGGTCGGTCTTGGTGGGCACACCGTTCTTGACGGTGTAATGGGTGCCTTCCACGCCGTAGTTGGTGAGCATGTACTCCTTGGTGCCGTACGGCGCGGCGGTGACGTTGGCGACGGCGAGCGCGTCGTGGATGACGGACTCGGAGGCCTTCTTGCTGATGAAGGCGAAGATGCCGGCCGGTTCGCCGGCCCAGAAGGTCGGGTCGCCGCCGTCGTGGGCGAAGATGTCCATGCCCCAGATCTTGTAGTCCGGGTTCTGGGTGGCCTGTTCGGCGGTGCGGCTCCACCACTGCGAGATGTCCTGGTTGTAGATGAGGAACTCGCCGGCGGCGAACTTGGGCCCGGGGTCGGTGGCCTGGCTCTTGCCGAGCTTGGCATCGGGGTGGACGACTCCGGCGGCGAACAGCTTGCGGGTCCACTCCAGCGCTTCGAGGTACTCCGGCGTCTCGACGCGGTAGATCAGCTTGCCGTCCACGAGGTTCCAGCCGAGCGACTTCTCGCTGCCGGAGAGCACGCCCCAGGCGTTGAAGGCCGTCCACTTCATGTCCATGCACGCCCAGCGCTTGGCCTTGGCGTTGGTGATCTCCTTGGCCAGGGCCATGAACTCGTCGGCGGAGGTGGGGACTTGGTACCCCTCCTTGTCGAAGATGTCCTTGCGGTAGAAGGGCACGATGTTGGGCACGTACGAGGACGGCATCGGCAGTCCGCGCAGCTTGCCGCCGAAGATGCAGCGCTGCCAGGCGTCGGACGGGATCGCCGCGAGGTTCGGGTAGTCCTTGGCCTTGTCGCCGGAGAGATAGGGGCCGAGGTCGGCGAACTTGCCGATGATGGCGCTCGGTATCTTGCCGCCCATGTTCCAGCCCGGGATGACCACCATGTCGGGGATGTCGCTGGAGGCGAGAACCGCGCCGAGCTTCTGGTCGTAGGTGTTGCCGTCCTGGTTCTGCCAGGCCACGTCGACGCCGATCAGGGCGTTCATCGCCTTGTAGTAGGCGTTGTCGCTCTTCGGCGGGGAGCCCCAGAACGGCGACATGATGGAGACCTTGCCGCCCTTGCCGAGCTTCTTGGGCACCGAGGTCTTCAGCGTGGCGAGGTCCAGCTTGCTGGAGAAGCCGATCGCCGAGCCGTTCTTGGAGGCGATGTCCGGTGTCACCACATTGCCGGCGACGAACGCCGGCAGCAGCTTCTTGACGCCTTTCCCCTGCGAACTCCCCCCGCCCGAGCCGCTGTCCGAGGCGCCGCAGGCGGAGAGCAGCGGTACCCCTCCCGCCACCGCTGCGGCGACGACCGCCGTGGAGGCGAGGAAGCTTCTCCGGCTGGGAGCGGAGGCGGCGGAGGCGTTCGGCGTCATTGCGTCAACCCTTCATGGCGCACCAGGACACCCGGCGGTGGAGCCGTCGGCTGCGGTGTCTTGAGTGGAACAGAGCACTTAGTCGAAGCGCTTCGATGTTGCTGCGAGGTTAAGTGAACGCCCGAGGGTGCACAAGGGTCGCTTCCAAGATTCCTCCGAGGTGTACGGGGTGACCTGTCCGTATGTGCTGCTTGAAATAACGGTGAAGGTCTCTTGACACCCGCTCCTCATCGAATCAGCATCGAAGCGCTTCGAAAGAGCCGCGCCGCTCCATCGCAAGGGGAACCCCACGTGACCGCACAAACGCCGCCTACGCCGCCTTTCCGCGACCCGCAGCTGCCGTTCGCGAAGCGCATCGACGATCTGTTGGCGCGGCTGTCCCTCGACGAGAAGATCGGATTTCTGCACCAGTACGCGCCCGCCGTGGAGCGGCTGGGCGTCGCCGCGTTCCGCACCGGCCAGGAGGCCCTGCACGGCGTGGCGTGGATGGGCCCGGCGACGGTCTTCCCGCAGGCGGTGGGCCTGGGCGCGACCTGGAACGAGGAGCTCGTACGACGGGTCGGCGACGCGGTGTCCAAGGAGGTCCGCGCGATGCGCGCCCGCGACGACCGCGTCGGCCTCAACGTCTGGTCCCCCACGGTGAACCTGCTGCGCCACCCGCTCTGGGGCCGCAACGAGGAGGGCTACTCGGAGGACCCGAAGCTGACCTCGGCCATCGCCACCGCGTACACACGCGGCCTGCGCGGCGACCACCCGACGTACTGGCGCACGGCCCCCGTCCTCAAGCACTGGCTCGCGCACAACAACGAGACGGGCCGCGACGTCACCTCGTCCTCCGTCCGCCCGCGCGTGCTGCACGAGTACGACCTGCGCGCGTTCCGCGAGACGGTCGAGGCGGGCGCGGTGGCCGGAGTGATGCCCGCGTACAACCTGGTCAACGGCCGCCCCAACCACGTCTCGCCGTATCTGCGCGAGCACCTGCGCACCTGGACCGACGAGGACCTGCTGGTCTGCTCGGACGCGGGCGCGCCCTCCAACCTGGTCGACTCCGAGCACTACTTCGACACCCACGAGGAGGCGACGGCGGCCTCGCTGCTGGCCGGCGTGGACAGCTTCACCGACCACGGCACGGACAGTTCGACGATCGTGGCGCGGGCCCAAGGCGCCCTGGATCAGGGCCTGTTGACGGAGGCGGACCTCGACGCGGCGGTGCGCCGTCAGCTCTCGGTCCGATTCCGGCTCGGCGAGTTCGACCCGGCGCACGACCCGCACGCGGGCATCGAGGACTTCGACACCCCGGCGCACCGGGCGCTCGCCCAGGAGGCCGCCGAACAAGCCGTCGTGCTCCTCAAGAACACCGACGACCTGCTGCCCCTCGCCCACGACACCCGCCTCGCCGTGGTCGGCCTGCTCGCCGACGAGTGCAAACTCGACTGGTACAGCGGCACGTTGATCCACCGCTCCACTCCGCTGGAGGGCGTGTACGAGCGGTTCGGCGCCGAGCGCGTCGAGTTCGCGGAGGGCGTGGACCGGGTCCGACTGAAGACCTCCCAAGGCGCCTACCTGCACGTCCCGTTGGCGGACGTGCCCGACGAAGTGCGCGGCGCGGAGGGCGCGTTGGACCCGGCTCTGCTCTCCGGCCGCACGGACCTTCCCCCGCTCACCACCGACGCCACCGGCCGCGGCACCGAACTCGCGCTCGTCGACTGGGGCGAGGGTGTCCTCACCCTCCGTGCCCCGGACGGCCGTTACCTCTCGGTCGCCGAGGACGGCTACGTACGCGCCTCCGCCGACCAGCCCGGCGGCTGGGTCGTCCAGGAGACATTCCGCCTGGAACCCCACGAGAACGGTCACCTCCTGCTGCACATCGGTACGGGTCGCCACGTCTCTGTCGCCGCCGACGGCGTGAAGGTTGCCGAGGAGGGCGCGGAAGTTTTCGAGTTGCTGGTCGTGGAGCGCGGCGAGGACGCGGTGGCCCGGGTCGCCGAGGCGGCCGACGTGGTGCTCGTCGTCGCGGGCAACGACCCGCACATCAACGGCCGCGAGACCGAGGACCGTACGACGCTCGAACTCCCGCCCCAGCAGCAGCGTTTGCTGCGCGCGGCCCGCACGGCGAACCCGAACACGGTCCTGGCGCTGGTCTCCGCGTACCCGTACACGGTCGACCCCACCGAACTCCCCGGCCTCCCCGGCCTCCCCTCGATCCTGTGGACCGCCCACGGCGGCCAGGCGGCGGGCACCGCCCTTGCCCGCGTCCTCGCCGGTGACGTCTCCCCCGCCGGCCGCCTCCCCCAGACCTGGTACGCGGCCGACACCGACCTGCCCGACCTCCTCGACTACGACGTGATCGGCGGCCGGCAGACCTACCTCTACTTCGAGGGCACGCCCCTGTTCCCGTTCGGCCACGGTCTGTCGTACGCGTCCTTCTCCTACGGCGGCCTGAGCGCCCGGGTCGAACTCGGCGCGGTGCACGTGTCGTTCACGGTCACCAACACCGGGGACGTGACGGCCGACGAGGTCGCGCAGCTGTACACCAGCGCGGTGAACCCGTCGGTCCCCCGCCCGCTCAGCGAACTGGCCGCGCACCGCCGCGTGCCCCTCGCCCCGGGCGAGACGGCGGAACTCTCCTTCGAAGTCCCGTTGTCCGCCTTCGAGTTCTGGGATGTGAAGCGAGGGAGCCGACGTCTCGAACCCGGTCTGTACGACCTGTTCGTCGGCGCCTCCAGCGAGGACATCCGCCTGCGGACGACGGTGACGCTGACCGGTGAGCCCGCCGCACCGCGCGATCTTCTCCAACGGGGCCTGCCCGCGGCCGACTTCGACGAGCAGTCGGGCGGCGAGCTCGTCGACCGGACGAAGGCGGCAGGCGACGCGGTGACACCGGTGGGCGACGGCACGGCTCAACTGGTCTACCGGCACTGCGACTTCGGCGCCGGGGTCACGGAGGTGACCGTGGAGGTCGCGGGCGAGGGGGCCGTAGAACTGTCGTTGGACGGCGGCCCGACACTCGCCCGACTCGTCCTGCCCGCACCCACATCCGGGCCGTACGACTACACCACCCTCCGCGCCGGGATCGTCGCCGAGGGCCCGCACGACGTGCACATCAGGCTGCGCGGCCCGCTGCGGCTCGCGCACGTCGGCTTCTCCGGCTGAGGGTCCGGAAGCAGGCCGACGGAAAGCAGGGGCCCGGCACCGGAAGGCATCGGTGCCGGGCCCCTACTGGGAGACTATATGAAAATGGTTACCGTTTACTAGAGCCGGTTCGCTAGAGCGCGAGCCCGGTGAGCACCAGCACCCGCTCGTAGGTGTAGTCGTCCATGGCGAACTTCACGCCCTCGCGGCCGACGCCGGACTGCTTGGCGCCGCCGTAGGGCATCTGGTCGGCGCGGTAGGACGGGACGTCGCCGATCACGACTCCGCCGACCTCGAGCGCGCGGTGGGCGCGGAACGCGACCTGTACGTCGTGGGTGAACACCCCTGCCTGGAGGCCGTACTTGGAGTCGTTGGCGGCGGCGAAGGCGGCGGCCTCGCCGTCCACCTTCGTGACGGTCAGGACCGGTCCGAAGACCTCCTCGCAGGAGATCGTCACGTCGGCCGGTACGTCCGTCAGCACGGTCGGCGCGTACGAGGCGCCGTCGCGCTTGCCGCCGGTGAGGAGGGTGGCGCCGGCGTCGACGGCCTCCTGGACCCACGACTCGACGCGCTGCGCGGCGGCCTCGCTGACCAGCGGGCCGACATCGGTCTTGGCGTCGGAGGGGTCACCGGTGACCTGGGCCTCGACGGCGGCGACGATGCGCGGGAGCAGCCGGTCGTAGACGGAGGCGTCCACGATGACCCGCTGCACGGAGATGCAGGACTGGCCGCCCTGGTAGTTGGAGAAGGTGGCGATACGGGTCGCGGCCCAGTCGAGGTCGGCGTCGGAGGAGTAGTCCCCGAGGACGACGGCCGCGCCGTTGCCGCCCAGTTCCAGGGTGCAGTGCTTGCGCGGCACCGAGTCCATGATCGCGTAGCCGACCTTCTCCGAACCGGTGAAGGAGATCACCGGCAGCCGCTCGTCCTGGACGAGGGCGGGCATGTGGTCGTTGGCGACCGGCAGGATGCTCCACGCACCGGCGGGCAGTTCGGACTCGGCGAGCAGGTCGCCGATGATCAGGCCGGAGAGCGGGGTGGCCGGGGCCGGCTTGAGGATGATCGGCACGCCGGCCGCGATCGCGGGGGCGATCTTGTGGGCGCAGAGGTTCAGCGGGAAGTTGAAGGGCGCGATGCCGAGGACGACGCCCTTCGGGAAGCGCCGGGTGAGGGCGAGCCGGCCCTGACCGCCGGCGTCGGTGTCGAGGCGCTGGGCCTCGCCGCCGTTGAACCGCCGGGCCTCCTCGGCGGCGAACCGGAACACGGACACGGCCCGGCCGACCTCGCCGCGGGCCCACTTGATGGGCTTGCCGTTCTCGGCGGAGATCAGCTGCGCGATCTCCTCGGTGCGCTCGGCCAGCCGCCGGCTGACGTGGTCGAGGGCGGCGGCGCGGACGTGGGCGGGGGTCGCGGCGAACTCGTCCCGTACGGCGTACGCGGCGGCCACCGCCTCCTCGACCTGGGCGTCGGTCGGCACGCTGACCTTGCCGACGAGGCGTCCGTCCCACGGGGAGGTGACGTCGAAGGTGTCCTCGCCATTGGCCTGACGGCCGGCGAGCCAGAAGGCGTGGGTGGAAGTCATGTCCCGGCCCTTCCGCGTTGGGGGTGGTCTTGGGGCTTCACCGTCAACCGTAGGTGCGGGGAGGCCGCGGTGCGTTTAGCCGAGTCGTAGTGGTACCGGACGGGAACAGTACAGTTCGGCAGGGCCCGTCACTCTGCCTCGGCTGTCGCCTTCAGGGCGAGCCACAGCTCCATCCTCACGTCCGGATCGTCGAGCGAGCGTCCGAGGATCTCCTCGACCCGCCGCATCCGGTACCGCAGGGTGTGCCGGTGCACCCCGAGATCGGCCGCCGCCGCGTCCCACTGGCCGTGCCGGGACAGCCACGCCCGCAGCGAGGCGACCAGGTCCCCGCGCCCGGTCGCGTCGTGCTCGGAGAGCGGCCGCAGCAACCCGTCCGCAAAGGCCCGTACCGCGTCGTCGGCGAGCAACGGCAGCACCGACCCGGCGGCCAGCTGCTCGTGCTCGACGAAGACCCGCCCGCGCCGCCGGGCCACCGACAGCGCCTGCTCGGCCTGCTTGTAGGCGGCAGCGGCGGCGATCGGCCCGGCCGGTGCGGAGAGCCCGACGACCGGTTCGTCGCCCTCGCCGCCGCCCTGCTCCCGTACCTCGGCGGACGCGCGCTCGGCCTCCAACGCCGCCGCGTACTCACGGCAGGCCTCGACGGCCGCGCCCCCGTCGACGGCGAGCACGACCAGCCGCTCCGCCTCTCGCGGCCCTTCCGGTACGACGAGCACGGCCTCCCCCGAGCGGGCCGCCGCCGACTCCATGACCTCGGCGAGCCCGCCCAGCGGATCACGGTCCGCACCGGTGCCCTCCCCCACGATCACCCGGAACGGTGCGTCGAGGAGCGCTCCGAACAGGTCCCCGGCGACCGCCCGCGCGTGGTCCGGCTGTCCGGCGAGCAGCATCCGCAGCACGGCCGCGCCGATCCGCTGCTCGGCGGCCTGGAGAGACCGTGAGCGTTCGGTGGTGAGGGTCAGGAGGGCGATCGCCGAGTGCACGGCGTACCGTTCCGCCGTCCCGAGCGCGGCGGCGGTCCCCACCGCGAGGGCGGCCTTCGGGCGTCGGCCGGTGCCCAGGGAGTGCAGTTCGACGCGGTCCTCGTTGTCCGGGCCGCCCACGACCGAGGAGGCCGGGGCGGGTCGCTCGCGCAGCCGTTCCACGTCCGCCGTGAGCCGGGCGGCCCGGCGGCCGGCCCACTCCGGTGCGGTGGCGACGACGGCGCCGGACGTGTCGTAGAGCGCGGCCCACCCGTCGACCTGCGCGGCGAGCACGGTGAGCAGCCCCTGCGGACCGTCGGCGAGCGCCTGCCTGGTCAGCTCGCGCTGCGCGGCGAACCCTGCCGTGACGGCCCGGTACTGATCGGCGGCGATGGCGGCGGAGACGGCCTTGCTGATCGCGATGAACGGGGTCCGCCGCGGCACTTCGAGAAGTGGCAGCCCCTCCTCCGCCGCCGTGTCGACAAGCGCCTTCGGGATCTCGTCGTAGTTGACCCCGACGGCGAACCCGAGCCCCACGACCCCCGCCCCCACCAGCCGCCTCACATACCGC
>NZ_JAEQAZ010000243.1 GCF_016654115.1 Streptomyces sp. MBT53 | reverse complement strand
CCGGTCGAACCAGAGGGTGAGGGTGTCGAGGTCGGTGCAGGACGTGACGCGTTCCCGGGTGTCCTCGGAGACAAGGATTCCGCGCTTGTCCAGGAGGCGCAGGATCAGCGCGGCCTCGCCCGCGGCTTTGCCTTCGGCCTGACCTTCCGCCTTGCCTTCCGCCTTGCCTTCGGCCTGACCTTCGAGATAGGCCCGCTCCATGAGATGGCCACGGCCGGGGAAGTAGTTGACGAAACCCATGATGCTCCTCCATTTGTCTCCGGCGGGGGTGTCCCCCAGAGTGACGTCGAGAAATTGGTAGATGTAGTCGGAGGCGTCGGAGTCCATGCCACCGAGGGCCTGGTCCAGTGCGTCCAGTATGGCGTCGCATTCGGGGTTGTTGGCGTGTGTCAGGGCGGAGAACGCGGCCATCGCGGGATTCTTCGCCGCGCTCCGCACGTCCGTGATCATCGGGAGGTTGTCCGGCCCGACGACGAGGGGACACGTGCGCTGGACCGTCCAGCCGCGCGTACCGCAGTCGAAGGGACCGGCCGCCCACTTGGCCGTGGCCCGGTCGCGGCAGACCACGAGCAGCAGCACCGGCAGCTTGTACTTCGACTGGAGATACGCGACGTAGTACGCCCAGCTCTGCTCCTTCCTGTCGTCCCGCCGCTCCTGCGCCTCGACGGCGAGCAGGAAATCCTCACCGTCCGATGGGCAGATCCGCAGTGCCGTATCGATGTGGCGGGCCATCGGCCGCGTCTCCGTCGCGTCGGCGGTGATCGCGTACACCGCCGCCTTCTCGGATAACTCGATGCCCAGCACCGTGAAGACGGGCGCGAGGATCTCGGGCCGCTCCTGGAAGATCCGGTGCATGCCCTCGTGAGCTGATGTGACCATGTGCGCAACCTAGATGGATCAAGGACCGGACCGTCCGGACGATTCGGAGACGTTCACTCTTTCGAGGGGCGAAGGAACGTTCAGGCCGCGCCGCCCAGTTCGCACCACACGTATTTGCCCTGGCGGCCGCCCCTGAACAGCGGCTGCCACCCCCACTGCTTCGCACAGGCGGCGACGAGGGCGAGCCCGCGCCCGTCCTCCAGATCGCCGATCGCGGTCAACTCACGTGGGAGTTCCGGGAGTTCGGGGTTCGCGTCCCAAGCACCGATGCGGAGGGTGTCCGGCGCCCAGGACACACGCAGCGCGGCGGGACCGTCCGTATGCCGTACGGCGTTGCCCACCAGCTCCGTTGCCAGGAGCTCGGCGGTGTCGACCATGCCGATCAGCCCGTGCATCGTCAGGACCAGACGGAGCGTACGACGGCAGACCGTGACGGAGCGGGGGTCGTTGGGGATGTGGAGGGAGTACTCCCAGGGGGTGGGGCCTTCGGTTTTTGGGCATGCGTGAACTCCGGGCGTTTGGTGGGGAGTTGATGTCCGGGGACGGTGGCAGTGCCGCAGCCGTCCTGGCAGGACGGAGCGGTGCGCTTCCGGTGCCCCGGGGTTCCGCAGAGTGTGCGGTGCATCACTGACGGTAGAGGAGAAATTTCTCCTAGCGCAAGCTGTTCGCGTACGCTGACATCCGAACGAGGTCCCCAACAGGGGGTGTAATCACTGCCGTTGAAGGGACGATCGGGATGGCGCCGAGGAACCAGCCGACAGCTCGTCAGGTACGGCTCGGGGTCGAGCTGCGCAAGTTGCGAGACCTAGCGGGCATGTCAGCCCGGGAGGCGGCGGGACTGCTCACGTCGACCTCGGCCCAGATGAGTCAGATCGAGGCAGGGCTCTCAGGCGTCAGTGAGGAGCGGGTGCGGCGGCTCGGGGCGCTCTACGCCTGTGCGGATGAGGAGTTGATCGACGCGCTCGTGGCCATGGCGACCGACCGTACGCGTGGCTGGTGGGAGGAGTACCGCGGAGTCCTGCCTCCCGGCTTCCTGGACCTGTCGGAACTGGAGCATCACGCGAGGTATCTGCGAGTGGTCTCCACGGCACATGTGCCTGGTCTGTTGCAGACCGAGGAGTACGCCCGGGCCCTGCTCGGCGCGGGCAATCCGCACGCCCCCACCGAGGCCACGGAACGCCGGGTCGCCCTGCGCATGCGCCGCCAGGAACTGCTGACCCGCGAGGCGCCGCCCCGGGTGTGGGTCGTGATGGACGAGACGGTGCTGCGGTGGCCGGTCGGGGGTGCCGCGGTGATGCGCGCCCAGATCGACCACCTGATCGAGGTCAACCGGCTGCCCCACGTGACGCTGCAGATCATGCCGTTCGCCAACGGCCCGCACCCGGCCATGCGGGCCGGGGCGTTCCACCTCTTCCGGTTCCGGGCCCCCGAACTGCCCGACGTCGTCTATCTCAACGGCCTGGTGGGCGCTGTCTACCTGGACAAGAGCGACGACGTCGTGGTGTACCGCGAGGCCCTCGACCGGTTGGGCGCCCAGGCGGCGCCCGCCCGCAAGACCGAGGCCCTCCTCGGTGCGATTCGCAAGGAGCTCTGACGTGCACCACCCCATACGCAACGGCATACCGTCCCGGAACCTGGGCGCACGCGGCTGGACCAAGCCGTGGAGCGACGACGCAGGGGGCGCCTGCGTGGAAGTGAAGAAGCTCGCCGACGGACGCGTCGCCGTGCGGCAGTCGACCGACCCCGACGGCCCGGCGCTGGTCTTCACACCCCGCGAGATGACGACCTTCGTGGCGGGCGTGAAAGCGGGGGATGCCGACTTCCTCCTCTGAACTCCCCTTGTTTTACTGAGCGTTGATCCCGAAACTCCACGACTCGCATGGGAGACACGGCGTTGCCCGACAACGGATGGCCGGCCGACCGCATCGACACCGAGCACGCGCACTCCGCGCGGATCTACGACTACATCATGGGCGGGAAGGACTACTACCCCGCCGACAAGGAGGCGGGCGACGCCATGTCCCGGGAGTGGCCCGCGCTCCCGATCCACATGCGCGCCAACCGGGACTGGATGAACCGGGCCGTGCGCTGGCTCGCCGAGGAGGCGGGCGTACGCCAGTTCCTTGACGTCGGCACCGGCATCCCCACCTCCCCGAACCTGCACGAGATCGCCCAGCAGGTGGCCCCCGAGTCACGGGTGGTCTACGTCGACAACGACCCCATCGTCCTCACCCTGTCCCAGGGTCTGCTCTCCAGCACGGCCGAGGGCAGGACGTCGTACATCGAGGCCGACTTCCGTGACCCGGCCACGATCCTCGACGCGCCGGAGCTGCGCGAGACCCTGGACCTCTCCCGGCCGGTGGCGCTGACGGTGATCGCCATCGTGCACTTCATGCTCGACGCGGACGACGCGGTGGGCGTCGTACGGCGCCTGCTGGAACCCCTCCCCTCGGGCAGCTACCTCGCGATGTCGATCGGCACCGCCGAGTTCGCCCCGCAGGAGGTGGGCCGCGTCGCCCGCGAGTACGCGGCCCGCGACATGCCGATGCGACTGCGCACCATCGACGAGGCCCACGAGTTCTTCGAGGGTCTTGAGCTGGTCGAACCCGGCATCGTCCAGGTCCACAAGTGGCACCCGGACGGCACGGGCGAGCAGGACATCCGCGACGAGGACATCGCGATGTACGGGGCGGTCGCGCGCAAGCCGTGACCTTCGCGGTGCCGGGGCCGGCCGCACGGCCGTTCCCGGCGCACCGGCCCCGACTGCACGGCCCCTGACCGAGATCCCGCGCGTCGACGCCGATCCCGGTGAACCCTGCTTCCTTCGGGGCCGTCGTCCGGATCTGTTCCTCAGCCAGTCATACAGGCCTGTTTCTCAGCCCGTCGGTCCGCCGACCGGGATGCCGAGTCGGTCGGCGACGGCCGTCAGGGCCGTTCCCAGCGGCAGCGCGATCCGGGTGCGGGCGTGCGGGTCGCCCCGGGTGGGGTCCCGGTTGACGATCAGCACCGGCTTGCCCTCCTGCGACGCCTGACGGACGAACCGCAGTCCGGACATCACCGTCAGGGACGAGCCGAGGACCAGCAGCGCGGTCGACTCGCGGACCAGCCGCCTGCAGTGCTCGACGCGCTGCGGCGGGACCGACTCGCCGAAGAACACCACGTCCGGCTTGAGGACGCCCCCGCAGTCGGCGCACGGCACGACGTGGAAGTCCCCGACCTGAGCGTCGGTGAGGTCCGCGTCACCGTCCGGATTGATCCCGGCGGCGACCGGGTCGTAGCCCGGGTTCTCGGCCTCCAGGCGCCGGGCGAGTTCGCGGCGCGGGCTGACGGCACGGCAGGAGAGGCACACGACCCGGTCCAGGCCGCCGTGGAGTTCCACGACGTCCTCGCTGCCGGCGGCCTGGTGCAGACCGTCGACGTTCTGGGTGATCACGCCCGAGACACGGGCGTCCCGGGCGAAGGCGGCCACCGCCAGGTGTCCCGCGTTCGGACGGGCCCGCCCGAAAGTGCGCCAGCCGAGGTGGCTGCGCGCCCAGTACCGGCGCCGCGCCTGCACGCTGCCGGTGAAGTCCTGGTAGGTCATCGGGGTGTGCCGGCTCAGACTCCCGCCCTCGCCCCGGTAGTCGGGGATGCCCGACTCCGTGGAGATGCCCGCCCCGCTGAGCACCAGCACACCGCCGGCACCGAGCGCATCGACGACCGGCTCCAGGTCGGTGGTGCCCGGCAGCAGGTCCGCCGCCGCCGCGGGGGTCCAGCTCAGGGTGGGGCGCATGCGCATGCCGCAAGGGTACGGAATCGGCGGCGGCTCCCGGCGGGCACAGACGGTTGCCGGGAAACGGTGCGCCATCCGCGACTGGCAAACCGGCGCCCGGTGCACCGGGGCGGGCGCATGGGCGCGCGGGCACCCGCCGCGGTGAGCGCGAGCGCCGTTGCGGGGCGGCCGGCCGCGGAAAGCATGTCCTCAGTCCTGCGAGTGAGGAGACATGTGATGTCCAGCGAGTTCCAGCGGACCAAGCTCCGGGCCATGTTCGAGGCGTTCGACGCGGACGGCAACGGCTATCTGGAGGAGGCGGACTTCGTGGCCCTGGCGGACCGCTGGGGCCGGCTGCCGCGCGTGCGAGAGGGATCGGAACTGGCCGCGCGCGTGGACGGCGTGCTGAAGGGCTGGTGGCAGCAGCTGGCGGAGAGCGTGGACACGGACCGGGACGGCCGGATCGACCTGGACGACCTCCTCGCCATGGTGGACCTGCTGCCGACCATCCCCGAGGCCGTCACCGCCACCGCCGACACCATCTTCGACGCGGTCGACGAGAACGCCGACGGACGCATCTCGCGCGGCGAGCACCAGCGTCTCGTCGACACCTGGCACGGACGGCCCGTGGAGACCGGCGGCGCCTTCGACCGGCTCGACCACGACGCCGACGGCTACCTCAGCCGCCCCGAGTTCGCCGCGCTGTGGACCCAGTTCTGGACCAGCGACGACCCCGCCGAACCCGGCAACCTGATGTGCGGCCCGATCGGCGCCGGGTGAGAACCCCCTACATCACCGCGAGGCACATCACTCACCATTTACCAATATTCACGGCACTTTCCCGCAATTCCCCTACGGTCAGGCACCGAAAGAGCTGAGCAGAGGGCCCGCATCTCAGGGACGCCTCTGCGGCATCTCGTAGTGACTCTGGTCTGGGGGCGGCGTGAAGACATCGCGTCAGGTGTACGACTCCGAAGCGGCGGACGTGGCGGAAGCGGCCCGGGGAATGCTCGATCGGGCCGCCGACGTGGCACCGGAACGGGTCGCCGCCGAACGCCGGGCGTTCGACATGCTGTGCGCGGCCTACTTCAGTGATCCGCAGCAGGCGCTGGCGCCCGGCACCGAGGCGCGCGGAAGCGGACCTCTCGGGTTCGGCGGGCCGGACGCGGAGCAGCTGCTGACCCCTGTGTTCCTGGCCGCGGCATCCGCTGTGGGGGCGTATCTGGGCGACAAGGCGGTCGGCGCGTCACGGGATCTGATCCGCAGGATGTTCGCCCGCCCGACCGCCGACGGCTCTACGGAGGAGGGAGCGCGGGATGCCGGTTCGGCGGGAGAACCGACCGAGGCGGTACGGCTGGATCCCGAGCAGTGGCGCGAGGTACGGCGGATCGTGCTGCGCACGCTGGTTCGCCACGGTGGCATGCCGCAGGACAGAGCGGAGCTCATGGCCGCGGCGGTGGTGGGTGACGGGCTGGCCGGGGAGCCGCCGCAGTGACCGAACATGCAGGGGTCTTCGAAGGCATGGCTCCCCGCGCGGTCCCGACCCGTCCCGCCACGGTGCCGGAGCGGTTGCTGCGGGCCAGAACGGACCTGCGGTTCGCGGTCCTGGTGGGCGCGGTGCTGGCGTCCAGTGTCGTGGCGTTCAGCGTGGTGTGCGCCGCGCTGCCGTCCTCCGAGCGCCTTTCCCGGGACCGGGTCGGCCCCTACCTGGCCCGGATCGATCCGGCGACCGCCTGGATCGCGGAGCAGAGCGACCGCCTGAACGCACACATCACGATGGCCAACGCGTGCGAGCGACCGTACTTCCTGCACGAGGCCGGGTACATCGCGATCGGGCTCATGGTCGAAGCGGCCGTCGCCGTCCTTCTGTACGCGCTCCACCCCTGGTGGCCGCGGCTCGAAGGGCGGCCGGCCGGGAGTGTCCGTCTGCCGCGATGGTCCAGGAAGGTCCGGCTGACCGGCGACGAGAACGCCGACGTACTGGAGGAACTGAACTCCCTGGCCCGCACGAGCGGGCTGTCCCGGCCTCCCCTCTGGCTGGTCGATCCCTACGCGACCACGACGGGCGGCCGGGCGTACGGTCTGCCCGGACGTCCCCGGATCTGTCTCGACGTAGGACTGCTGGTCCGCTACGACCTGGACCGGGACGGCTTCCTCGCCGTCGTCGGACACGAACTGGCCCACCATCGCCATCGCGATGTCGGCCGCACCTATCTGACGGTCGCGCTCTGGTGGTCCTTCGTCGCGACGGCGCTCATACCCTGCGTGCTGCTGTCCGTGCATCCCCACGCGCTGCTGGAGGCCGGAGGCTCGGGCGGCGCGGAGAAACTGACGTACCGCCTGGTCGCCCTCGCGGCATTGAGTGTCACCGCCTACCTGGCCAGGAACATGATCCTGCGCGCACGGGAACTGCACGCCGACGCGGTCGCCCACTCCTGGGACTTCACCCGGGGCTCCCTCCCCCGGATGGTCACCGGCCTGCCCTGGCCGCCGTGTCCGCGTGCGATGTGGCGGTGGGTGCCGACCGGATGGTCGCGCTGGGCAGCGCGCGCCGGCACCCATCCCAGTCCCGGTCAACGCGTGGCGGCAATGCTCGATCCCGTACGACTGCTGCGCACCGGTGCCTGGGAGATGGCCGGAATCGGACTCCTGGCCGGCCTGGCCCTCCACAATCTCGCCCTGCTGACGGGGAACGTCACGGGGCGCTTCGTCACGGTGGGCCTGACGCTGCTCGCGCTGCCCGCCGGTGTCGTCGTCACGTCGACACTGGCCTCGGCACTGGTCGCAACGGCGGGCCGCCGCACGCCGGTTGACGCGGAGGAGGTCCGTTCCCGTTGGGACGTCGTCGTCCTGCCGGCCGCGCTCACGGGCGGCATGGTGTGCAGCGGGAAGATCTCGCTGGGAACGGCCGACCTGACGGCGGTCGAGCCGACCCCCGGCCAGTACGCGCTGCTCGGTCTCGTCCAGCTGGCGATCCTGCTCCCGCTCGCCCTGTGGACGCGGTCCGTGCACCGCCGTGTCTCCCCGGAGGAGTCGGGCGTGCCACGCGGGCTGCGGCCACGCGCGATCGTCGCCACCGCCGGAGCCGTCTGGGGACCGCTGCTGGCCCTGTGGGACAGCCGCCGGCTGTCCCCGGCCGACCTCACGGGAACGCCCCTGCACGCGGTACCGGCCGTGGGCCGGACGATCGGCTGGTACACCGCTCTCACCGGCGACCTGGCCGACGCCTACTTCTACGTCCCGCTCGTCTTCATCCGTGCCACCCCCTTCCTGCCCGTAGGACTCGTCCTCGTCTGGGCGGTCCCGCTGCTACTGGCCCGCCGAGGGCGCGGGTCCTTGGCCGCGGCCGAAGACATCGGCAGAGCTCTGACGGTCGGCGCGGTCGCGGGCCTCGGGGCGGTCGCGGCCGGAATCGCCCTACCCTTCGCCGCCCGGGGCGCGCTGCCGCCCGAGGTCCGCCGGGTCGCCGACCCGTCGGCCGTCCTCGGGACGACCCTGCCGTTCTCCGTCGTACACGCGAGCACGTACCTGGCGGTCGCCGCCCTGCTCCAGGCGGCAGCGGCGGCGGGGACCGCTCTCGTCCGCCGCGGGCCGCGCCCCGTGCTGGTCCCGCTGGCCGTGACCGTGACCGCGGTCCTGAGCACTGTGGGCCTCTACGTCAGCCGGGGGACATCCCGTTGCGTCGCCGTCACCGGCGTCCCTCCGGACGACTGCGACGCGAGGGCGTTCCTGCCCGACGCCGACGCGGCCTTCCATCTGCACGAAGTCGTCGCCTGGGGAGTGGTCGCCGCGGTACCCGCCGGAGTGCTCGGCGCCGCGGTCGCGGCACTGTCCGGACACGTCCGACGGCCGTCGGACGGTGGGACGGACACGGCACGCGGGAACGCCCGCCGCGCGACGCTCATCTTGCCGATGCTCGGACTCCTGGCGGCGCTTCCGCTCGCGGGCGCGGCTGCGGGGATCCCGCAGGACTACCTCATCTGGCGACCCGCCGCCCCCGCGGTAGTCGCGCAGCCCCCGACCGACCGCCAGGACACCTCAGGCTCATCAGTCCGGAACGACCCCTGCCTCCTCGGAAGCTGGCGTGCGTTTCCGGCCAGGCAACGTCTGCGCATCGACGGGAGCGACGTGTGGCTGACCGGCGAGGGCGGCACGTGGACGTTCCGGCCCGACGGCACCCTGATCGTCGACCACGGCAAGGGCGTCTCGGAGACTTCAACTCTCCACGGCCGCCCCGTGGTGCTGCGAACAAGCGGCAGCGTCACCACCCGGTACCGCACGGCCAACGGCAGGATCGGCTACTACGGTTCGGCCGTACGCCACCCCGGCGAACTCAGCCTCCGCGTGGGCGAAACCTACCTCGTCCACGAAAAACGCACCGCGTCCTTCTCCCCCGACCGCTACCGCTGCGCAGGCAAGGCCGTTCATCTGACGCCGGCATCTCGAACGACCGACTTCCCCTACGAGGTGACACTCACCCGGCTGCCCTCGAAAACGCCGCCGCCACCAACTGCCCCCCGACCGTCTCCAACGGGCTCAAGCTGATCTTGTGTCCACGGAGACACACAGGTTCACGCGATACGAGGGTCCGCTACGGCATCCGGCCCGTGCCGCGGCGCCCCGCGCATCTCCCGTGTGCCGTGACGCTCCCCGCGGATAGGGTGGACGGTGATCGACAGGACGGGCTGGGTGAGGGCGGCGGACGGCGTGGGTGGTGCCGAGGAGCGCAGGAGCACGGGCACCGGGCGCCCGACATCACGGGACGTCGCCCGGCTCGCCGGTGTGTCCCACACCGCGGTGTCCTTCGTGTTCAACGGCCGGGCCGAGGGCAACCTCTCCCCCGCCACCCAGGAACGCATCCGGCAGGCCGCGGCCCAACTGGACTACCGCCCCGACCCGGTGGCCCGCGGTCTGCGCCGCCGCCGTACGGCCGTGATCGGGCTGGTCACCGACGAGATCGCGTCCTCGCCGTTCGCCGGCCGGCTGCTGCGCGGCGCCATGGAGACCGCCTGGGACAGCGACCATCTCGTCCTCACCGTCGATTCCGGCGGTGACCCGGCCAAGGAGGACGCGGCCGTCGCGGAACTGCTCGACCGGCGCGTGGACGGCATCATCTACGCCGCCATGTCACTGCGCCGGGTCCGTGTCCCCGAGGGCCTGCACCGCACCCACTCCGTGTTGGCCAACTGCCTGCCCGAGGACGACTCCCTGCCCGCCGTGGTCCCCGCCGAGCGCGCCGGCGGCCGTACCGCGGCCCGGCTGCTGCTCGATGCGGGCCACCGCCGGCTCGCCCTGATCGGCGGTCTGGACGACATCGCCTCGGTGGAACGCACCCGCGGCTTCCGCGACGCGCTGCGCGCGGAGGGCCTCACCCTGCCCAAGGAATGGATCGTGCGCGGCGGAGGGGAGATCTCCGCGGGATACGCGGGTGCGCTACGGCTGCTCGACGGGGTCGAGCCAGGCCACCGCCCCACCGGCGTCCTCTGCTACAACGACCGGGTCGCGGCGGGCGTCCTGCACGCCGCGACCCGGCTCGGTATCGACGTACCCGCCGACCTGTCGGTGGTCGGCTACGACGACCAGGAGCACATGGCAGCGTTCCTCACCCCACCACTCACCTCGGTCGCCCTGCCGCACCGAGCGATGGGCGAGGCGGCGACCCGCCTGCTCCTGGACGCGATCGAAGCCGGCCGCACGCCGCCGCCGACCGTCCGGCGACTGTCGTGTCCTGTGGCCAGCCGAGCTTCCGTGGGTCCGGCGCCTTCTCGGTGACCTGGGTACCTGACCCGTACCAGGCGTGACCCGTGGTCAGTCGCGCCTGCCACTCGGTGACGCGGATGCCTGAGCCGTGCCAGGCGTGACCTGCGGCCAGCCGGACCTGCGGGAGTCCGGCGCCCATCCGGTGGCCGGGGTGCCTGGCGTGATCTGTGACCAGCCGGACCTCCGCAGGCCCGACGCCCACCCGGAGACCCAGGTGCCCGACCCGTGCCAGGCGTGGCCTGCCGCCGGACCTCTGTGGATCCGGCGGCCATCCGGAGACCCGGGTGCCTGGCCCGTGCCTGACATAGCCTGCGGTCAGCCGAACCTCCGTGAGTCCAGCGCCCATCCGGAGACTCCAGTGCCAGACCCGTGCCAGGTGTGACCTGAAGCCAGCCGGACCTCAGCAGGTCCCGCGCCCATCCGGTGACCCAGGTGCCTGGCCTGGCCCGTGGTCAGTCGCGCCTGCGTGGGTTTCGCGCCCTCCCTCCCAGTGACGCGGGGGCCTGGCCTGCCCGGTGGTCAGCCGGGCCGCCGTGGGTCCCGTGCCGACCCGGTGAGCCGGGCACCCTCCGCGCGTGTGACCTGCCCCGTAGTCAGCCACGCCTCTCTGGGTTCCGGCGCCCACCCGTGACCCGCGCACCCGGCCCATGCCTGCCCCGGGCCATGGTCAACCGCGCCTCCATAGGTCCGGCGCCCATCCGTGACCAGGGCCCCGCCCCGCGGCCGCCCCGGCCCACGGTCAGCCGCGCCTCCCTGGGTCGGGCGCCCACCCCG
>NZ_JAEQAZ010000242.1 GCF_016654115.1 Streptomyces sp. MBT53 | reverse complement strand
CCCTTTGCCACAACGCACTGACACGAGTGAATTTGTGCATGGATCCCGGTCGGAACACCGTGACTTGCCCGCGGACGAGGAGCAAGTGACCACAGCGAGGTTCGAAGTACTCAACGCGAGTTCATCGTGGAACGGCCAGTTTGCCTTGCGGGCAGGAGGAGTTGGTCGCAAGAACGCCTTGTGGCGAGTCAGCGAGCGTCGGGTGGGGAGTGCCCGCTCCAGAAAATCGAGCCGTGCCTGACGAGGCACGGTGTCTGCGGGGCGTGTCCCGGTACAACACGTCGTCGTGCAGCAACGTGAGGTTGTGGGTCGATGGCAGTGGGGGGCAGTGAGGGTTGGCGATCGTTGCCCAATCCGGGAGGGCGTCGATCGACTCCACTGAAGGGGCGCGAGCGGGACGGGAACTGTGCGTCCTTGTGAAAAGAAGCCTGTCTAGATGCTTTCCTGACGGGTAGCGAGGGTGACCAGTTGTCACTGGAACGGATGTTCCGATGGGCAGCAGGGGCTCCGAAGCGCTGTCGCGTGATAACTCCGATGAAGAAACCTACGGAGAGGGGGGTGCGGGCGGGCGGGTCCGTACGACACCCAGGTGATGGAACAGTCCGGGATCGACGATGAGGATCTTCTTGAGGCTTGGCGGCAAGGCAAGCTCAGCCGCCGGGACCTCTACGTTGGCGTCTCTGCTCCCATGCGTCAGGCGGCCCGCCGGGGAATCAGGTCGATCACCTCGTCGGATCCAGATCCGCATGAAGTCGATGATTCCGTGACTCAAGCCTTCCTGGAACTGGAGAGACAGGAGCCTCTGGAGGTGACTTCCCTCGTGGGGCTCGCCATCAGGATTGCCCTCCGCCGCGGGCAGGATTCAGGTCGCAGGACCATTCGTGAGCGCGAGCAGATGCGCAGCATGATCAATCACCTGGGGGTTACGGCCGATCCTCAGTTTTATGACGACGACGTGTGTGAAGCAGCGGAGCGGGAGGTACTGCTCGGCCATGCCCTCAGATGCATGGCAGGGCTGACCAATGAGCAGCTCGATATCGTGCAGGCGACGATCATGGAGAGCGAGAGTCTGTCTGATTGGGCACTACGCGCGGGCAAGTCGCACCAGTCGGCCTCCCGGCAGAGGACCCGGGCGCTCGAGTCGCTGCGACGATGTGTCAGGTCCAAGACTTCGACGGCGGGAGGCAACGATGAGTCGCGATGACGAGCTCGACAATGCGGTCGACGACCTGATCGAGCGGTACCTGCTCTTCCTGCGTGGCCGCGGACCCGAGCCAGACCTGTCAGTGCTGCCGTCAGATCGCCGTGCCGAGGTAGCGGAGCAACTCGAAATCGTCACTGCCTTGGTCGACCGCGACACCTCCTCCCCGTCCATCGAGGAGGATCCGGTAGCCATGCGCTTGGGACTACTCGACAGTGCGCGGCAGGACGAACCTCCACCGAACCTTCAGGAGCTGCCCCCTGTAGATGATGGGCCCGATGACACTCCAGTGGTGATCGCCCTGCAGGATTTGGCCTTCCGATTCAATCGATTGGTCACGGTCGAATTCGCCCCGGCTTGGGTTTCGAGGCCACCAAATACGATGCGACCTGTCGCCCAGTGCACGGCGCCGGGCGGGATCGTCGCCGTATTCATTGCTGCTGTGGACGAATGGTCACAAGAGCCGGAGACAGTTGCTAGGTTTTTCCGTCTTCACCCCGAGGTATCGGCCATCGCGCTGGTGTCGGAGGATGCCGAACGCGCCGTAGTGGTGACACCGGCGGACGCTCACCGGTCTGTCGACACCGTTCACGGCTGGCTCGCGCCCCACAGCCCGTCGTTGCCGGAGCCGCTCAGCATTGCACTCGGTCGACACTTCGATCAGTGCCTGCCGGCGTGGGAGCGGGTAGCCGACCTCGATGACCTTCTGGGCCTGGGAGATCTCAACTCCGCTGTGTCCGAGATCAGTGCCAAGCAGGTCGCGGAGGCGCGCCGGAGCAGGCCAAAGTTGATGTACAAGAAGAAAAGCCTCCAAGCACTTAGCGGACTTGATCCTTTGGCGATCGCTGAAGTCGTCATCGATGTTCAGTCCGGGCACCTGGAAGGCGACGGCCTGGTGGAGCGCCTTGCCCGCCTTGCAGAGGCAGTCGCGTCGTGATCCGTAACATCCGCCTGACCAATTGGCGGGCATACCAGGAACTGGACCTTTCTCTCACCCGGCCCGTCACATTCTTCGTTGCCCCCAACGGCGTCGGAAAGACATCCCTGGTTGAGGCGGTGCGCTGGGGCTTGTTCGGCACTCCCGAAGACCGTGACCGAGGCCGGGCCGTGCGCGGTGGCCATGAATCGGCGACGGTAGAGCTCGACCTCACCTTGCCGGGCTCCGTCGACGTGCGCGTTACTCGTTCGCTCAAACGGAACGGCGCCGCCATATTCGAAGCCTGCGTCGACGGCAACGCTGTCGATGAAGGTCGCTATCGGATGATCCTTCGCGATGCTTGGGGCGCGGATCCACGACTTCTCGACTCGTTGGTCTTCGAATCAGTCGCAGCTGACAGGACAACCGGCTTCCCTATCCGCGACCACCTTGCCGGCGTGTTCGGCATCGAGCCCCTACTCAACGCGGCAAGCCAACTCAAGGCACGGCGCAGTGATCTGGCCAAGAAGATCAAGTCGCTTCGGGATGACCTGAGCGGCAGCGACGAGGCCATCGCAGCCGCCGTTCGGCTTGTCGATGGCCTCGACACTGAGCTCCAGCTTGTGGCTGCAGAGCGTCGCACGGCTGATGACGCAGTCAATGAACTGGAGCCAGCAGCTGCTTTGGCCGCAAATTGGGACCACTACCGCAGGGAAGCGATGGCCTACAGCAGTCGCATTCAGAGCCTTGTGGCAGAGATGGCCGGCGTGCTCGAAGTCGGTGACAAGGATCCACGGATTGCACTCACCCTCGGTGAGCGGGAGGCATCCATGGCACTCGAAGAGGGGATAAAGGCCAAAGCGGCGGCCGAGGTCCAAGCGGCGTCCTCAGCTTCGGCTGCGGACCTACTGCATTCTGCGGGAGGGTGCTGTCCGACCTGCTTGCGACCGCTGCCTGATGATGAACGTGAAGCCGCGCTCGCCTCACACGGAGATGTCGGCAGTCACGCCCACACGGAGATTGAGCAGCGCGAGCGTCAGACGGTCGCTGCGCGAGAGAGACTCAGCGCAATCACGCGGTTCGGACAAGCGCTTAACGAGTACCACGCACCCAACGAGCCCGAACAGCCCGACCCAGGCCCAGAAGCATCCATTGCGTTGGCTGAGATCCGCCAACGGGCGTCGGAACTTGCCGAGCGACACGGAGCGCTGAATTCGCAGCGCGACGCGGCACGGCTGAAGCTGGAGGAACTTCGCCAGACTGCGGAGGACCAGTCCGCTCTCGAAGCGGCCGCTCGCGAGGACCTCGTCGTAGAGATCACGCAGAAAACCCTGAATCAGGTAGCAGACCGATATCTGGCCGAAAGGATTGAGCCGCTCGTCCACGAGATCGGTCGCCGGTGGAAGCTCGTGTTCGGCAGCGAGGGTCTCCAATTCGGATCAGATGGACAGCTCAGTTTCAGTCACGGGGATTTCGATCTTGCACTTGGAGACCTAAGCGGAGGGGAACGCGCCACTGCGCTCCTTGTGACTCGGCTGCTGCTGGCGGGCTCAGTCACACGAGCGTCGACGATCTGGTTTGA
This sequence comes from Streptomyces sp. MBT53, assembly GCF_016654115.1. GTDB lineage: Bacteria > Actinomycetota > Actinomycetes > Streptomycetales > Streptomycetaceae > Streptomyces. The sequence continues at coordinate 7,566 of NZ_JAEQAZ010000242.1, read as the reverse complement.
CGAGCCGCTCGAGCACCTCGACCCACGTCGTCGTGCCGCAGTCGCTCGCACCATGGTCCTTGCAGCCCAGGCCGGAGCCGTCGGCCAGGTCCTTGTCACCACGTACGAAGAGGGGTTGGCCCGCCGACTTGCAGCGACCGCCCCCGACGTTGTTGAACTGACCTACGCCCGCACTGATCCTCGATAGTCCGGAAAATCTTGGGGCCAGGGGGGTGCGGATCCACATTCGGCTTCGACCTTGTGGTGAGAGTTCGCACCAGGCGGACCGATAAGAGGAGGCCACAATGGCGGCCGTCCACACCGAAGATTCCAACCGAAGCGGCCCCGAGGGACGCGGAACGGCGTTCGCCTTCGACGTCGATGACATCACCTACGAGTACAACCGTCCCACCATCACCGGTGCCGAGGTCATGGCACTGGCCGGAATCACGCCCAGCGAGGGGCTGATCCAGATCCTGCCGGACGGGACCCGTAAGACGGTCGATCCGGACGACACGATCCACCTCGTCCCCGGCGTTCAGTTCAAGCGTCGCCCACGATTCAAGCGAGGCTGAGCTCCGTGGCAATCGCCCCTCGGCTCAGGGAGCGCCTTGCGCAGGAGGCTCTTCTCCTACGCAAGGCGTTTCCCAACGCCGTCATCGACCCTGAGGCGCTCGTCGTGACGCTCACGGACTACAAGCTCCCGGCCGGTTGGTCGCACAACCGAACCGACGTGCTGTTCGCGATTCCCACCAACTACCCGGCCGGGCAGCCTGACAACATCTGCGCCAGACCTGACCTCACCCTCGCCGACGGATCCGTGCCTGGTAACAGCCAGGGCATTCAGACTCACGCCGAGCAGCAGTGGCTGCAGTTTTCGTATCACGTCGACCCTAACGACTGGCGGCCCACTGCCAACCCTGAAGTCGGCAGCAACCTTGCCGACTACCTGGCTGGCGCTCTGACCCGATTGGAGGAAGCGAGCTGATGGCAATGGGCGGCACTCTCAAGTTCACTGACGCCGGTCACTGGGCTCTCATTGAAGGGCACCTTGCCGAAGCCTCCGGGGAACGGTTCGCGTTCGCGTTCACCGACACCATCCGCAACGACAGTGAAGGCCCCGTCCTGGAAGTGGTCGATGTCGTCCTCATCGAGGACGGCGATGTCGAGCGAGGCCCTAGCGGTTGGTACCTGGCCGACCGTGCCCTGGACCGCGTTCACAATCGTGCGGCCGCATCCGGTCAGGGGCTGGTCGAATTCCATAACCACCACCTGGGGCCACCCGGTTTCTCCCGCACGGATGAATCTGCCCTGGCGCCGATGGTCGACTACATGCTCGACCTCGTTCCCGGATCACCCTACGGCGCCGCAGTCTGGGCGCAGGGCAGGGTGCGCGCCGACTGGTGGAGAACTGAAGGGGGCGGCAGAGTCGAACGAGGCCAGTTTCGCACCGTGACGGCGATCGGCGAACAATTCCGAGTCCTCAACAATGCTCCTGTCACTGACGAGCGTTTCAACCGTCAGCTTCCGCTCCTGGGCTCAGAAGCCCAGGCGGCGATCGTCACGATGCGGGTTGCCGTTGTCGGCGCCGGGGGCACGGGATCACATGTTGCATTGAATCTTGCCTACCTCGGGTTCCGCGACGTGCTCATCCTTGATGACGATCTTGTCGAGATGACGAATCTCAACCGGCTGGTGACTGCCGACAATGCCGACATCGGCAGCCCGAAGACGGTTGTGGCGCGGCGTCGGATGCGTGCCATCGACCCTCTGATCCAGGTCCGTAACCTGCCCGGGCTGACGGCTGGCGGTGCCCACCCGGAGCTCCACGACGTCGATCTCATCATCGGCTGCGTGGACCACGACGGACCCCGCCAGCGGCTCAACCAGATCGCCGTCGACACCCGCACCCCCTACATCGACATCGCCACCGGGGTCGACGACACCCACGAGCCCTTCGCGCTCGGCGGCCGTGTTGTGTTCGTCCTGCCCAACGGCCCGTGTCTAAGTTGTCTCGATGAGCTCGATTCCGCCGAAATCGCCCGATGGGCCAAGACAACCGGTCAACAGGACCTCGACCGTCTGCACGGCTATGGAACCGGTACTGCAAACCCATCCGTGGTCCACCTCAACGGGCTCGCAGTCAACGCCGCGCTCACCGAGGTTGTCGCTTGGGTCTCGAGAGCGCGACGACCAGCTCGATGGCTCGACATCGATCTTCTCGGTACTGCTGTCCGCCCCGGTGTTCAGATCGCACCTCGTAGGGTTGCGGGACGAAACGTAGGATGCGTTGACTGCGGGGTGGTATCGGGGTCGGAATAGCGTCCCTTGGTAACGCGAGATGAGCGGGCAGCACCTGTGTCAGCGACGTAGCCCGAGCGCCTCGGCGCCCGCGTATCGCGCCTGCGTTCCCAACTCTTCCTTAAAGGACACCATCTGGTTGTACTTCGCGGTGCGGTCGGAGAGGGAGAGGGCCGGTTTTGATCTGCCCGCAGTTGGTCGGGACGGCGAGGACGGAAAGGTGGTGTCCGCGGTCTGGCCGGAGCGGTGGCACATGACGGCGGTGTAGCCGGCGCGGTGGGCAGTGGCGACGTTGGCCAGGGTCTCGGTGAGGGCACCGAGCCGGTTGACTTTCACCAAGACTGGGTTTGCGACCTGAGGCAGGTGGTCGAGGCGGGGTCTTCTCGTGGGCACCGTGCTTCGCGACGCACTGTGGGACCTAGTGTCCGTGTAGGCCACGAGAGCGGAGGGCGCGGCAACCTACGGTCATCCATGCCGACCGGTCAGCCCATCTGGATTAGGCGAAAAGCAACATCGCCCATTGGCTCCCAGGGATGACGCCGCCGTGATGGGAACACGCGCCTTGCCGCCCGATGGACGTGGAGGGCCATCCGTCACGGCAGTGCGCGGGCGAGGGCATCACCACCCGGCTGACTTCTGAAGGGGCCTGCTTTATGCGGGAGGCTTGGCCTATGTAGAGGTCGCTGAAGCAGGCTCGGTGATCGAGGACGACCTGCGCGGCCTGCCCGGCCAGCTCACGCTTTTCGCTGTATCCCGTTGAGATGTCCAGCTCGGTGGCCGACGTGGCGCTGAGATCTACGAGGTCGTCAGGGAAATCCGGGCCGAGTTGCAAGTACAGGATGCTCGGGTCTATAGCAGGTACAAGGGGAATCCGTACCGCCTGTGCCTTGTCGCTCAGCATGCGTGCCTTGGTCCGGAGCGGGCTGCATGCGGCCTCGTGTTGGTCGTCCTTCCATGAGTTCCAGGCGCATGAGCCCAAGCCGGCCACCAGCGCCAGGGTGACGAGAGCGAGACCGGCGCGGATCCGCCGCCGCTCTTCTCCAGCCCGCTGTCTTGCGCTCTCGGCTCGGGCTTCGGTCTCGGCCTCCGCTGCTTTGCGCTCGGTCTGTGTGGCGTGGTGGCGGCAGCCGCGGCCGATCTCTCGGGGGAGCTTGCAGGGTGTCCCCTTCTGTGTGGGGCGCCCGCACCGCGGTGCGGGGCGGCGTCTTCGGGAGCTGCTGTACCTGGTGGACATGCCACGCATTGTGGACCGCCGGCTAGCGCCACTGCGGCGAAACGGTCAAAGCAGGGCGCGCGCAGTCGAGGGCTGGAAGCCATCCAGCAAGTCGCCCTTTGCGTAAGTGACTTGACTACCATTTGCCTTCTATATGACCCAGGTCACCGAAAATGCGTCTCACAATTCGAGACGTCCTAGCGTTGGGGTGCTCGAATTGGCACCGAAGGCCCTCCGGTTGGGCGCTTCGCCTCGACTTAGGGCACGCGGAGGGCACGCCACCCCCGAATTGGACTAGACAACAAACAACCCCCAGGCCGTTGACCTGGGGGCGATTTCTGGAGCGGGTGACGAGAATCGAACTCGCACTCTCAGCTTGGGAAGCTGATGTTCTACCACTAAACTACACCCGCTTAAGACGCCGGTTGAGCCGGTGTCGAATGCCTGGTCACTCTACCTCATGGCCGGCTCGCGGCGCTGAAGTCGTGGGGTGACGGTCGTGTTTCGGAGGGTGGACGCGGCTGCGGGGGGCCGGAGTTGGGGCGTACGGTGGAGGTGTGGAAGAGGGTCCGGGTGGGACGGAGTGCCGCCTGGAGAGTCGTTCCTTTCATCCCGTAATGTGGCATTTGGCGTCCGGCGAGCAGCAGCCGGACGCGGCTCTTGGGGAAGGGACTCATGGACTTGATGGAGCGCACCGTCGTCCGTTGTGCCGATGGGCACGTGTTCAGCACCGCTTCGTTCCCGATGCAGCAGGCCGAGCGGCTCGGCCCCGGACGGCTCGTCCGGTGTCCACGGTGTGCCCGGCTCCGCAGCGCGGTGCCGGTGACCTTGGAGAAGCAATAGCGGTGACACGGTAGGCAGTCGCTGGCGCGCGGGTCCGTCCGATTGTGGTCGGTCCGCGCGTCTTGCGTATCCTCGGGGCGTGCTTCTCTCTGACAAGGACATCCGGGCCGAGATCGACGCCGGGCGGGTCCGGATCGATCCCTACGACGAATCCATGGTGCAGCCGTCGAGTGTCGACGTGCGCCTCGACCGCTACTTCCGGGTGTTCGAGAACCACCGCTACCCCCACATCGACCCCTCCATCGAGCAGGCGGACCTGACGCGGCTGGTGGAACCGGAGGGCGACGAGCCGTTCATCCTCCACCCCGGGGAGTTCGTGCTCGCCTCGACCTACGAGGTCGTATCGCTCCCCGACGACCTCGCCTCGCGGCTCGAAGGGAAGTCCTCCCTCGGCCGGCTCGGGCTCGTCACGCACTCCACCGCCGGCTTCATCGACCCCGGCTTCTCCGGGCACGTGACGCTGGAGTTGTCGAATCTCGCGACGCTCCCCATCAAGCTCTGGCCGGGCATGAAGATCGGCCAGCTGTGTCTGTTCCGGCTGAGCTCGCCGGCCGAGTTCCCCTACGGCAGCGAGCGCTACGGCTCCCGCTACCAGGGCCAGCGCGGCCCGACCGCCTCCCGTTCCTTCCTCAACTTCCACCGGACGCAGGTGTGAGCATGGGAGACACGGACATGGGCATGGACGTACGGGAGAACCTGACCTACGAAACGTTCGGCGTCGCCGTTCGCGAACTCGCGCAGACCATCGCCGACGACGGCTACGAGCCCGACATCATCCTCAGCATCGCCCGCGGCGGGGTGTTCGTCGCCGGCGGGCTGGCCTACGCCCTCGACTGCAAGAACATCCACCTGGTCAACGTGGAGTTCTACACCGGCGTCGGCACCACCCTCGACATGCCCGTGATGCTCGCGCCCGTCCCCAACGCCATCGACTTCTCCTCCAAGAAGGTCCTGATCACCGACGACGTCGCCGACACCGGCAAGACCCTCAAACTGGTCCGCGACTTCTGCATCGACACCGTCGCCGAGGTGCGCAGCGCGGTCATCTACGAGAAGTCGCAGTCGCTGGTGAAGTGCGAGTACGTGTGGAAGCGGACGGACGACTGGATCAACTTCCCCTGGAGTGTGTTGCCTCCGGTGCACAGGTCGGGCGAGGCGCCCAAGGAGAACCGGGAAGCGGTTTGACCTGGGGGTTCCGCGCGGCCTGGGCACCGGGGAGGCGGGTGGCGCCGTCTGGTCAGTTCGCGCGGAGTTTTCGCACGCCGTCCGGCTCGAAGTCGTAGATGTGGTTGTTGAGCCGGAGGCCGTCGACCGCGCCGATCCACATGTGGTCGCGGCCCTTGCCCACGGCCACCGAGTACACCGTCGGCGTCGCGTGGACGCTGGTGAACGAGGTCTTCAGGTTGGCGAAGGTGCACGGCGAGGACGAGGTGCACACCGTCTCGCCGCCCGTGAGGTACCAGGTGCCGGTCGTGGTGGCGTCGAGGTAGGGACTCCACTGGTTGGCTGTCGGGACCGCCGGCGGCACCCACACCAGCGTGGAGTAGTTGTCGTTGGGCAGCGACGGCCGGTTCGGATCGATCTCGAACCTGATGTTCGGCATGTTCGTCGGGCCGCCGCCGTAGGTGATGTTCTCGCCCGTCTGGAAGACGTGGAAGCCGACCTGGCGGAGCGTCAGGATCCGGCTGCCGAGGAAGTCCACCTCGTTGCCGAAGTCGACCTTCTCGCTCGGTGGGTTGAGCGTGGTGGATCTGTCCGCCACCTCGATGCCGAGGCTTCCCCGTCCGAACGGCGGTTTCGCGAAGGCGGCCGGTACGCCGGAGACGTACGGGCCGTTGCGCAGTTCGGCCACGGGGGAGCCGATCGTGTTGCGGGCGATCACGCCCCAGTGATCGGGGGCTCGCCCGTCGGTCCCGTCGGCGGCCGCCGATCCCGGGAGGATCGCGGCGATCATGGCGGCCAGTAGCGCGGCCGTGAGTACGACTCCCCGGCTCACACCAAGGCGAGATCTCACGAACACTGAACACTCCTCACGGTGGGTGCAGGAGTGGTCACGCTAGATGGCTCTCCGTAGCCATGATGGGTGACATGGCGGGCATGTCACCCTTTTGTCCTACTTTTTGTTTCGCTGATCGTGCCGGTCCTAGAACGTTCCCAGCTTCACGATCGACAGCAGGGCGATCAGCTGGATCGCGGAGGCGCCGAGGGCCTTGGGCCAGGGGAGGTCGTGGGAGCGGCTGACCATCATCGTGAGGAGGGCGCCGGCCGCTACCCAGGTGGCCCAGCCGAGGGCCTGGACGAAGGTCGCGTCGCCGCCGAAGAACATGGCGAAGACCAGGCGGGGGGCGTCCGTGAGCGACATGATCAGCATCGAGAGGCCGACCGTGGGCTGCCAGGCTCCGTCGCCGCCCAGTTGCCGGGCCAGGGTGTGGGTGACCACGCCCAGGACGAAGGACGACAGCACCAGTGCCACGGCGGTGATGAGGACGATCGGGACCGCGTTCGCCAGCGTGGCGTTTATGGCGTCCTTGCGGGCGCCGTCGAAGCCGAAGACCGCGAGCAGGCCGTAGAGGAACGTCACGATCAGGGCGGGGGCCCACATCGTGTAGTCCCGCATCTGGAGGAACGTCTGCTGGGGTGCGAGGACGATGCCTCGCAGCAGGTCCTTCCAGTGCAGGCGGGGGCCCACCGGGCCCGCGGGGGCCTGCGCCGAGCCCGCGCGGTACGTACCGCCCTGGGTGTACGGGTCCTCACCTACGGAGAACGCCTGGGTGTTGCCCGGGTTGTTCGCCGCGTACGGGTCCGGGGTGCCGGGGTGGGCGCCCTGGGCGTATCCGCCGTCGCCGAAGTACTCCGGCTCGTCGCCGTAGCCGCCGTTGCCTGCGTTCCCCTGGGACCACTGCCGGCCGCCGCCGCCCGCGGGGCTTCCGTACTGCGGTTGCTGCTGCGGGTACGGCTGCGGCGCAGAGGGGTAGCCGTACGGCTGTCTCTGCGGCGCTCCCTGCGGTGCCGGGGGAGCCTGCTGCCCGTACGGAGGTTGTTGAGGGCGCGCTTGCGGGGCCCGGCCGTCCCGGCCGCCGCGTCCGATCCTGAATCCAGCCACGTCATCGAACGTACCTGGTTCCGCAGAGTCACGGGCCGGGCCGGGGGTTTCGGGTGGGGCTTTGCTGCCGAGCTGTGACATCCCCTAGGGGACGGTGGGGGGTGTGGGTCGGGCCCGTGGAGTGCGG